>NZ_JBSFKD010000001.1:0-635368 GCF_053598395.1 Streptomyces sp. NPDC001135
AAACGCCCGGTTACATTCCGAACCCGGAAGCTAAGCCTCACAGCGCCGATGGTACTGCAGGGGGGACCCTGTGGGAGAGTAGGACACCGCCGAACAAATTTTGAGAAAACCCCCGCATCAATCGATGCGGGGGTTTTCTGCGTTCGGGGTCGGAATTACGGTGGGCCCCATGAAGCCCCTGACCAGTAATGACTACATCGTCCGTGCCATACGACCCACCGAGTGGGCGAAGGCGAAGCAGCTGCGGCTCGTCGCGCTGCGGGACCCGGTCGCGGACATCGCGTTTCTGGAAACGTACGAGGATGCCCTCGGCAGGCCCGACTCCTTCTACCAGGAGCGTGCCGAGCGGTCCGCCGAAGAGGCCGGCGGTTCCCGGCAGTTCATCGCCGAGGCTCCCGACGGGACATGGGTCGGCTCGGTCACCGTACTGATCGAGGAGGCCGGAACGCGGGACTGGGCCGGGTTTCCGGTCGAGCGCCGGCAGGGACATGTGGTCGGGGTGTTCGTACGACCCGACCACCGTGGGAACGGGCTGCTCCAGGCGTTGTTCGAGGCCGGTGTGGCGTGGGCCTGGGAACGCGGTGCCGAACGGGTGCGGCTGCTGGTGCACCAGGACAACGGCCGCGCCCAAGGGGCTTACCGGAAGGCCGGGTTCGTGCCGAGCGGGGTGACCGTGCCGCTGAAGGACACGGCGGAGATCGAGCTGGAGTTCGTGCTGGAGCGGCCCTCCTGAAGCGGTGGTCCAGGGCCTAGACCGGTAGTTCCTGGTGCGGCCAGCGGCTGCGGGCCTGTTCGCGGGAGCGGAGCAGGGCCAGGGTCGGCAGGCCCTGGTCGGCTCCGGTGGCCAGGAGGTCCGGGAGCTGGGGGAAGGGGGCGACCGCCGCGATGTCGTCCAGCACGAGGGTCAGTGGTGGGTCGAGCCGACCGGAGGATGACCGTTCGGCCATGCGCCGGCCGCGCTCGACCACGCTGGAGACGAGGGCCGTCAGGAGCGGCATGGCGCCGGGGTGCGTCCTGGGGTCCTCGATGGATTCCCCTACCACATAAAGCGTGCCCCCTTCGTGGACGAAGGAATCCAAGGCGAGCGCATCAGTTCGGTTGGGGGTGCAGGCCTCGCGGATGTTCACGGTGGACAGGGCGGACAGGGCGCGACCGGTCAGTTCCTGGGCGATGTCGCGGCGCTCGGGGTGTGCGGTGAGTGCGGCCTCGAGTTCGCCCGCGGCACCGGGGGCGGCCTTGGGATGGGTACGGAGGGTGCGTACGGCCTCCTGGACCTGGGCGCCCTGGGACCAGCGCTGGACGTGGCGGATGGTGCGGTTCTCCAGGGCGGCGGCGTGGAGGTAGCTGCGCAGGAGGGTCGTGGCCGTGTCGGCCACCGCCTGGTCGATCTTGGCGGTGGGGCGCACGGGGGCGAGAAGCGCTACCGCTCGGTTCAGCGCGGTCTGTTTGTCCTCGCAGCCCGTGGTGGGGGACCAGTGCAGGCGGGCGGGGGTGTCGCAGAGGTGAGCGGGGTCGTAGAGGAGGGTGGGGCCGAGTTTTGCCTTCGCGTCTTTGGTGTCCGCCCACAGCTCCGGGTTCGACGTGACGACGAGGGCGGGTCCTTCGGCGTCCCGCACGGCCCGGGCCGCGGTCGTGTGGCGGCTCTCCCTGGGTGCGATGAGGATCTTTTTCCTGCCCACCCGTTCACCGTCAGTCGGGAGGGCGCCCGGTTCCCGGGGGTCGGGCTCGCTGCGCGGTGCCGGCACCTCGGCATGGGGCACGGCCGGGCTCGCGGGTGCTGGTGTCGCTGCGGGTGCGGGAGGAGGCGCGGGTGCGGGTGCCGGTGCCGGTGCGGGCACAGGGGCCACTGTCGGTGTCTGTGCGACGGCCTGGGGTGCGGCTGCTGCCGCAGCCTCCTGCGTCATCCCCTTCCCGGCCCGCCGGGTGGCTCTCCCCGCCCGCCACCGTGCCACCGTTCCCATCACGAACACGGTGAGGACGAACAGGACCATCAGCTGGCCGATGAACAGGCCCCAGAACAGCCCCCAGCCGGGCAGCTGGGACGCGGGGGTGTCCGGCCAGGCGCCGGTGATGTCGTGGGGTACGCCGATGAGGTGGCGCATGGCCAGGGGGGTGCGGGGGAAGGTGACGCCGTCGGGCCAGGCGCCCTGGGCGAAGAGGGCGGCCAGGCCCGTGGCCGTCCACACCAGCAGGGTCATGCCGAGGAGGAACGCGAGGATGCCGATCAGGAGGCCGTCGGGGATGCCGCCCTGGCCGTCCCGGCGGCTGTCGCGGCGGTCGCCGGCGTCCGGTCTCACCCGTTCCTCCTGCCTCTGCCTCTGCCTCTGCCTCTGACCTGGGCCGCCCTTGTCCGTGCCCTAGGCCACCGTCGATTCGGAGTCGCCCAGGTGCTGTTCCACGAAGGCCGCCGCCCGCTGCTCGGCCTCCAGTTCGGCGGCGTGCAGGGCTTCGTCGGCCGTGAGGTCGCTGGAGGACTCGGTCATCGCGCGGTCGGTGAAGACCAGCGGGCGTTCCGTCTCCGTGACCAGGTGTTTGACCACCTGGACGTTGCCGTTGACGTCCCATACGGCGATGCCGGGCGTCAGTGTCGGAATGATTTCCACCGCCCACCTCGGCAAACCCAGGACCCGGCCGGTGGCCCGTGCCTCGTCCGCCTTCTGGGCGTAGATCGTCCTGGTGGACGCCATCTTCAGGATCGCCGCCGCCTCCTTGGCCGCGGCCCCGTCGACCACGTCGGACAGGTGGTGGACGACCGCGACGAAGGACAGGCCGAGCCGGCGGCCGAACTTCAGCAGGCGCTGGAACAGCTGGGCGACGAACGGGCTGTTGATGATGTGCCACGCCTCCTCGACCAGGAAGATGCGCTTCTTCCGGTCGGGGCGGATCCAGGTGTGCTCCAGCCACACGCCGACGATCGCCATGAGGATCGGCATGGCGATGGAGTTGCGGTCGATGTGGGAGAGGTCGAAGACGATCAGCGGGGCGTCGAGGTCGATGCCGACCGTGGTCGGTCCGTCGAACATGCCGCGCAGGTCACCGTCGACGAGGCGGTCCAGGACCAGGGCGACGTCGAGGCCCCAGGCGCGTACGTCGTCTATGGCGACGTTCATCGCCTCGGCCGACTCCGGCTCGGGGTGCCGTAGCTGCTCGACGATGTCGGAGAGGACCGGCTGGCGGTGCAGGATCGTCTCGTTGACGTAGGAGTGGGCGACCTTGAGGGCGAAGCCGGAGCGTTCGTCGAGGCCGTGGCCCATCGCGACCTCGATGATCGTCCGGAGCAGCGCGAGCTGCCCGGTGGTGGTGATCGCCGGGTCGAGGGGGTTGAGCCGGATCCCGTGGTCCAGGGCGGCCGTCGGGTCCAGCCGGATAGGCGTTATCCCCAGCTCCTGCGCGATCAGGTTCCATTCGCCGACGCCGTCCTCGCCCTGGGCGTCCAGGACGACGACCTGACGGTCCTTGAAGCGCAGCTGGCGCAGGACGTACGTCTTCTCCAGGGCCGACTTGCCGTTGCCGGACTCGCCCAGGACGAGCCAGTGCGGGGCCGGGAGCTGCTGGCCGTACAGCTGGAAGGGGTCGTAGATGTAGCCCTTTCCGGAGTACACCTCGCGGCCGATGATGACACCGGAGTCGCCGAGGCCGGGTGCGGCCGTGGGCAGGTAGACCGCCTGGGCCTGGCCCGTGGAGGTGCGTACCGGCAGCCGGGTCGTTTCCACCTTCCCGAAGAGGAAGGAGGTGAAGGCGTCGGTGAGGACGGACAGCGGATCCCGCATCGGCGAATCAGCCCCTACCTGCGGATGCCGGTGGCGAAGGGAAGTGTGTTCACGAAGGCGCGGTGGTGCTCGCGGTCGCACCACTCGAGCTTCAGGTACGACTTTCCGGCGGAGGCCCTTATGGTCCGCTTGTCGCGGTTGAGGGCCTCCGGGGAGCGGGCGGACACGGTGATGTAGCCGACCAGGTTGACCCCTGCCGCTCCGCTGGCGAGGTCTTCGCCTCTCTGGTCGAGCCGGTTGTGGGCGGCGATGTCCCGCGGGTCGACGGTCCGGTTCATCTTGGCGGCGCGGGAGGCCTCCGCCTCGTCGTTGGTCTTCTCGGTCAGCATGCGTTCGATGGCTACCTCGGTGGGCTCGAGATCCATCGTGACGGCGACCGTTCGGATGACGTCGGGGGTGTGGACGAGGAGGGGTGCGAGGAAGTTGACCCCGACCGGGGTCATCGGCCACTCCTTCACCCAGGCGGTGGCGTGGCACCAGGGTGCGCGGGTCGTCGACTCCCGGGTCTTGGCCTGGAGGTAGGTGGGCTCCATGGCGTCGAGCTCGGCCGGCCAGGCGTTGCGCTGGGTCATGGCCTGGATGTGGTCGATGGGGTGGTCGGGGTCGTACATGGAGTGGATCAGGGAGGCCAGGCGCCCCTGTCCCAGCGGTTGCCGTACCCGGATGTCGGCTTCCTGGAGCCGTGAGCAGATGTCGGTGAGCTCGCGGGCCATGACGACGGCGAGTCCGGCGTCCCGGTCGACCTTGCTGCCGCTGCTGCGGACGGCGCGGGCCATCGCCTGGGCCTCGGCCGCCAGTTCGCGGTTGTAGTGCATGCAGGCGACGAGGTAGGCGCGGTGCTGCTCGCTGCTCGTGGACACCATGGACTGCAGCTGGTCGTACGACTGCTGGAGCCAGTCCAGGGAGCGGTCGTCGCCGCGCAGGGCGACGTCCTTGGCGTGTGCGTCGGGGTCGGCGGGCAGGGTACGGGCGAGCATCTGCAGCCGTGTCACGAACCCGTCGCCGTTGGCGACGTGCTTGAGCAGGGTGCCGAACCGGTCGACCAGGGCCTCCTGGTCCTCGGAGTCGCGCAGGCCGACGCCGGGGCCCTCGATCTCGATGGCGGCGGTGACCGTCTTGCGGTCGGCGTGCAGCAGTACGGCGATCTCGTCGGGCCCGAAGGGGGCGGCGAGCCAGGTGATGCGGCCGATGCCGGGGGGAGGGCCGACTTCGACCTCGCGCCCGTCGAGGCGGGTGCCGGCCTCCCCGGCGGCCGAGCGGTAGACCGCCTGGCCGCTCTTGACGGTGCGCTTGTAGCTGCGGTTGATCTCGAACCACCTGTAGAAGGTACGGCGCTTGTACGGCACGTAGACCGCGGCGAGCGCGAGCAGCGGGAAGCCCGTCAGCAGCACGATCCGCAGGGACAGGACCGGGACGAGGAGGCCGCACATCATGCCGAGGAACGCGCCCGCGATGATCAGCACGATCTCGCCGGACTCGCGGTTTCGGCCGATGATCCCGTTCGGCCGGGCGCGGCCGATCAGGTATGTACGGCGGGGCGTGACCGGATGGGACAGGTGGGACTCGGTCGTCAACGCCCTTCACCTCCCGTGCGGTTGTTGCGGGTGTTGCCTGCGTGCGGGGTGTTGACCGGGCTCGGCGCGCGGGGCGCGGGCGTGGCGGAGGGGACGGCTCCGCCGCCCCCGGTGGGGGTACGGCTGCTGTGGGCGGCGACTCCGCCGGTGGCGGGGTTGGCGGGGCGGGGGCCGCTGGAGCCGCTCGGTGCCGCCTGGTTGTTGCCGGCGCGGGTGCTGTGGGTCTTGATGCCCTGGGCGACGAGGGTGGCGGGGGAGCTGATGACGGCGGCGGCCTTGCTCTCGGCGCCCTGCATGATGCGGTTGTTGCGGCCGTTCGCGATCTCGTCGCCGAAGCCGGGGACGAAGCGGTAGATCATCGCGCTGGCGAAGATGGCGAGCAGGATGATGGCGAGGCCGGAGACCACGGCGGAGAAGGCGTCGGGGCCGTTGCCGCTGGACAGGGCTCCGGCCAGCCCGAGGACGATCACGATGACGGGCTTGACGAGGATCACGGCGATCATGATGCCCGCCCAGCGGCGCACGTGCCCCCACAGGTTCTTGTCGACGAGTCCGGCGTAGACGACGGTGCCGAGGAGGGCGCCGACGTAGAGGAGCGCGGCCCTGATGACGAGCTCCAGCCACAGGACGCCGGCGGCGAGGATGCTCACGAGGGAGACGACGATCAGCATGATCGGTCCGCCGCCGATGTCCGTGCCCTTGTTGAGGGCGCCGGAGAAGGTGCCGAAGAACGTGTCGGCCTGGTCGCCGGTGGCCTTGGCGAGGACGTCCGTCACGCCGTCCGTGGCGGATACGACGGTGTACAGGATCAGCGGGGTGAAGGCGGAGGCGAGCACGGTGAGCCACAGGAAGCCGACGGCTTCGGAGATGGCGGTGGTGAGCGGCACGCCGCGCACGGCTCGCTTGGCCACGGCGAGCAGCCACAGCAGGAGGGTGAGGATCGTGGACGCGGCGAACACGATGGCGTACTGCTGCAGGAACTTGGGATTGGTGAAGTCGACGTTGGCGGTCTCCTTCACGGCCTTGCTGAGCTTGCCCACCGTCCAGGAGGCGGCCTCGGCGCAGCCCTTGGCCAGCGAGGACAGGGGGTCGAGGGTGGAGGTGTCCGGGACGTTCGCACCTCCGGATCCGCTGGAGGTGTTGCCGCGTTCGCAGTATTTCTTGGCCTCGCCGGAGATGACGCCGCAGTTGTACTTGCCCTTCGTCGGTGAGGGCGACGGGCTGCCGTGAGGGGTGGGCGAGGGCGCGGCGAAGGCACGCGTGGCCAGCAGCACGGCGCTGGTCTGTACGGCTGTCACGACTCCGGCGAGCTTGAGCGCACGTTGCGGGCTACCGGGCATACGTGAACCCTCCGTACTCTTCGATGGCTTTGCTGATCTCGTCGGAGGTGGCGGCCTTGTCGTCGCCGGGGACCGGCGCGGGGCCGTCCTTCTGTGTGTCTGAGACGATCTTCCAGTCGCCGTCGGACCACTGTAGGTCGAACGTCCACGTCTTCCAGGACGAGGTGACCGGGTCGGTCGAGGTGGTGCCGGCCATGCCGATGAGCCCCAGGTACCAGACCGTGACCTTGGCGTCGTTGGCCGTGTACTGCTGCACGGTCGTGCCGACCGGGATCACTCGGGAGACGAACGTGTTGCCCTTGGGCGGGTTGCCCGCTGCGTCGAGGCCCATCTTGGCGAGGAAGTCGGTGGAGTAGGCCTGGTCCATTGGTCCCTCGAGCCGAGCCGCCGCCTCGCGGGTGTAAAGGAGCTGCAGGAGCGTGTTGCGGCTGCCCTTCTTGAACATGTCCGTCGAGCCCAGCGCCACGGCGTAGTTCGAGGCCGCTGACTGTGCTCCCTGCTCTGTGTGGGCGAATCCCGTCGGTACCCCGGCGGACTTGGTGTCCACGGGCCGCGTCCCGCTGGCGGCTGTGGGAGCCGCCGTCGGCCTGTCGGTCTTCGCGGCCGGACCGTCGGCGGAGGAGTGGTCGCCTCTGTTGGCGAAAGCGATCGCTGCGATGAGGAGGACCACCACGCCGACCACCGTGACCAGGCTTCGGGAGGACGAGCGGCGCGGGCCGCGGCGGGGGGCGCCGCCGTAGGGGTCGCTGTCGGGGAGGCGGGTCCGGGTGTGGCCGGTGTCGCCGTAGTCGGTGTAGGCCTGTTCGTCTCCGGGGTTCATGCCGCGTTCGCCCTCTCCACCTCGTAGAGATACGACGGTAGCCGTGCTGGTTCCCGCGCGGGCGCGGTGTGGTGACTCGACATCAGGGACATGGGAGACGCAACCTCAGCCGGAGGGGGAAGGCGGGGTCAGACCGCCATGCCGTACACGATCGTGAACAGGGTGCCGAGGGAGCCGATGATGAAGACCCCGGTCAGGCCGGCGATGATGAGGCCCTTGCCCTGTTCGGCGCTGAAGGTGTCGCGCAGGGCCGTGGCGCCGATCCGCTGCTTGGCCGCGCCCCAGACCGCGATGCCGAGGCAGAGCAGGATGGCCACGGCCATGACCACCTCGATCATCACCTTGGCCTCGTTGCCCAGGCTGCCGAAGGGCCCCCAGTCCGGAGCGATCCCGCCGATGATGGTGTTGATGTCTCCCTTGTCGGCCGCAAAGAGCATGTAAGTCACCGCCCCTGGTGGGTAGTTCCGCTTGGCCCCCTGCGGTGTGCAGAGGTCAGGCCTCATTGTCGCCGACAACGTCGCCAACGTATGTCGACTTGACGTCATTGGCTGGCGGGTTTCGTATGAATAGCCCGTACGGTCACTCTGTGTATCACGGCAGGTCACGCCGGGCAACGAGGTGCGACCGGAACCTGTCGTGTGGTTCGGTCGTTGTCCTCCTTCACGACCTGCGCCGGTTTCTGACGGCCGGTCGGGTGAGGCGTCGAGACGATGTTCTCACGGCCGGCGGAGCGAACGCGGACAAGGAGAACGGGCCGCGGCTGGATGCCGTGGCCCGTTCCCCTTTCCGTGCCGCCGAGGGGACCCCTCGTCCCCCTCGCCCGGCGGCTCCCCGTGACCCGACGGGGTGGTCGGCTCAGCTCGCGGTGAAGGCGTCCGCCCCCTCCGGGGTGCCCCAGCCGGTCGGGCCGTCGTAGCCGGACCGGGCGGTGCAGAAGTGCGTCTGACGCGTATGTGGGGGGAGTTGGGGGTGGTCGTGCGCATGGCGCTGTGCTGGGCGCCGCTTGACCAGGGGCACAGGTTCCGTACGGCGCGGTCGACCGCCGCTCAGCGGGGCGTCAGACCGTGCAGCAGCAGGTGGACGTGTGCGTCCAGGCCGCTCATCGTCTCCTCGGCGTCGAGGGCGCAGCTGGCGATGAGGGCGGCGAGGCCGTGCAGGCTCGCGGCGGCGACCAGGGTGATCCGCTCGGGATCGCCCTCGACTATCTCGCCGCGCCCCTGTGCGTCCGCGATCATCCGGGTGAAGGAGCCGAGGGATTCGTCGACGGCCGCGGCGAGCTGTGCGGAGCTGTCGGGGTCGTGCTTGCGCGCGAACATCAGCTCCAGCAGCTCCGGGTTGTCGACGGCGAAGCCGAGGTAGGCCCGTGCGAGGGCCGTCATCCGCTCCTCGAAGGACTGCTCCGGCCGGTCGGTCGCGGCGTTCAGCGCCTGGTTCAGGCGCTCGTACCCGTCCAGTGCGAGGGCGTCGAGCAGGGCCTGCTTGTCCTTGAAGTGCCGGCCGGGGGCGGCGTGGCTCACGCCGGTGTCACGGGCCAGCTCGCGCAGCGAGAGCGCGCCGACCCCCTTCTCGCGCAGGGTGCGCTCGGCGCTCTTGAGCAGGGCGGCGCGCAGGTCCCCGTGGTGATAGGGGCGGTTGGTCGGGGACGGGGACATGCGCGGCATGCGGACCATCGTACCCCGATGTTGTCATTGACATCATTGTTGTCGGCGCCTACTTTGAGGGCATGGCTGATACCTGGAACCCGAACCACCTCCCCGACCTGAACGGCCGTACGGCCGTGATCACCGGTGCCAACAGCGGCCTCGGCCTCGCGACCGCCGAGGCGCTGGTCCGCGCCGGCGCGCACGTGGTGTTCGCCGTACGGGACCTCGCGCGGGGCGGCGCCGCCGCGGCGAAGGTGGCCGGCAGCACCGAGGTGCGCCGCCTGGACCTGGCCGACCTGGACTCGGTGCGGGAGTTCGCGGACGCCTGGGACCGCCCGCTAGACCTGCTGATCAACAACGCGGGCGTGATGATGCTGCCGGAGCAGCGCACCAGGCAGGGCTTCGAGATGCAGTTCGGCACGAACCACCTCGGGCACTTCGCGCTGACCAACCTGCTGCTGCCGCACCTCACCGGCCGGGTGGTGACGGTGTCCTCCGGCGCCCACCGCTTCGGCGAAGGTGTGATCCACTTCGCCGACGTCAATCTGCGCGGCCGCTACACCCCGGTCCGCGCCTACGCCCAGTCCAAGCTGGCCAATCTCCTGTTCACCCTGGAACTCCAGCGCCGCCTCACCGAGGCCGGATCCCCCGTACGCGCCCTCGCCGCCCACCCCGGCTACGCGGCCACCAACCTGCAGAGCCATGCCCAAAACCCGCTGGCCAGGGCTGTCATGGCCGTCGGCAACCGGGTGTTCGCGCAGACCGACAAGGCGGGTGCCCTGCCCACCCTCTACGCCGCGAGCCAGGACCTCCCCGGAGCGTCGTACGTCGGCCCCGCCGGCCTCGGCGAGATGCGCGGCGCCCCCAGCCTCGTCGGACGCAGCACGGCGGCCAGCGACCCCCGGGCGGCCCGCCGGCTGTGGACGCTGTCGGAGGAGCTGACCGGGGTGTCCTGGGGGCTGGAGCCGGTCAGCCGACCGTGATGTGCCGGTCCATGCCCAGCTGCTTGTGGCCGTCGATCGGGCAGTACAGGTCGTAGGTGCCCTTCTTGAGGGTCACCGTCAGCGTGGCCTGCCCGCCGCTGTCGATGTTCTTGGTCTTGGCGTCCTCCACGCCGGGGCCGTCGATCGACAGGGCGTGGGTGGTCTTGCCGTGGTTGTCGGAGACGAAGGTGTAGGTGCCCGGTGTGAAGGACGACCGGGACAGGTGCAGCGCGTACTCCGTCTCGGTGACCGTCACCCGGGTCCCCGAGCCTGCCGTCGCGGAGCCGCTCGGGTTCGCGTGACCGCCGTTTCCTCCGCCCGAGCAGGCGGCCAGGACGAGGGCGGCGGTGAAGGCGACCGCCGTCGTGTCGAGTGCCGTACGGGTACGCGTACGGGTGCGGGTCATGGGGGTCGAGGTTGCCATCCGGCTCATCACCTTCTGATCTCTTCTGGGCGAACGGCTGTCCTTCCGGACAAAGAGCGCCTATAGGGAGTACGTCCCGGTATGTGCAGGAGTTCATCGCTGGGCCGGGATCGGCGCCCGCCGGACGTTTCACAGGAAAATCTCAGCGAAGTCGGGGCGCGATTCTCACCTTCCTGGGACAGAGTGGTGGCTGATGAAGCGCTCCTCAGGCATCTCGGTCACCTCGCGTCCCGCGTTGCTCGGTGCTGTGGTGATGCTCGCCGTGACCTCGGCATCCGTGGCGGCCGCCGATGACGGACCGGGACCCTTCGGGGTCACCGTCGACGCCGTCGCGAACCGGCAGACGCTGCGCGTCGGCGCGCTGTTCGGCGCGGACCGGGCCGGCCACCTGTCCGGCGGGCACTTCTGCACGGCCTCGGTCGTGCACAGCCCGCAGCGCGACCTCATCGCCACCGCCGCACACTGCGTCAGCGGCGACGACGGCGACGGCGACCTGGTGTTCGTGCCGGGCTACCGGGACGGGAAGGCGCCGGTCGGGGTGTGGAAGGTGAGCAGGAGGTACCTGCCCGACGGCTGGGCCAAGGACCAGGACGAGGACAGCGACCTGGCCTTCGTCACCGTCGCCGAGCTGGACGGCAAGCGCGTCGAGGACGTGGTGGGCGGCAACCGGTTCGCACCCGGCATGGCCACCGGCGCCACCGCCGTGACGGTCGTCGGCTACCCCGACGCCCGCGAGACGCCCATCAGCTGCACCAACAAGCCGGCCCCGCACAGCACAACCCAGCAGCGCATCAACTGCCCCGCCTTCGCCAGCGGCACCAGCGGCAGCCCCTGGGTCAACGGCGACGGCCAGGTCGTCGGCATCCTCGGCGGACACGAGTACGGCGGCTCCACCGACGACGTGTCGTACAGCGTGGTGCTGCGCGGCGAGGCGGCCGAGCTGTACAAGGACGCGGCCGGCGTCTCCTGAACCGCTGCCCCGCACGCCCGCCGGGTGATCGCGCGTCAGAAGCCGGTCCGCACCCCGGGGTTCTCGTGCCGGAACGGATCCGCTCCTAGACTGCTGCGGATGGACCTGCCGGTGGCGAGGGGCGGTTGACGGTGCGTAAGGCGTGGGTCGTCGGTGGTGCCCTCGTGGGGGGCGGGCTGAGCTTCGTCATGCTGCTCGTCGTCGGGGTGTACGTCGTCGCCGGGAACCTCCTCAACTCGGCCACCTCGGGCAGCCGGGGGCTCGCGAAGGGGGCCGTACCGGCCGCCTACACCTCGCTCGTGCAGCGGTGGGGCAATCTGTGCCCGGCGCTCACCCCGGCGCTGCTCGCCGCCCAGCTGTACCAGGAGAGTGGCTGGAACCCGACCGTCGTCAGCCCCGCCGACGCGCGCGGCATCGCCCAGTTCATCCCCGGCACGTGGGCCACGCACGGCATCGACGGCAACGGGGACGGCAAGCGGGACATCTGGGATCCCAACGACGCGATCCCGTCGGCCGCTTCGTACGACTGCGAACTCGCCAAGGACGTCAAGGGCGTGCCGGGCAACGTCTCCGACAACATGCTCGCCGCATACAACGCCGGTGCCTACCGCGTCATAAGGGCCGGCGGGGTACCGTCCATCAGCGAGACACAGAACTACGTCAAGCGGATCCGCAGCCTGGAGCAGAGCTTCGCCGCGCCCGTCAGCCGGCTCGACCCCACCCGGCAGGCCGCCGGTGCCATCGCCTTCGCGCAGAGCAAGCTGGGTACGCCCTATCTGTGGGGCGGCGAGGGATCGGCCGCGCAGGGCGGGCGGTTCGACTGCTCGGGCCTCACCCAGGCGGCGTACGCGAAGGTCGGGATCACCCTGCCGCGCGTCGCCAACGACCAGTACAACGCCGGCCCGCATCCTTCACGGGATCAGCTTCTGCCGGGTGACCTGGTGTTCTTCTCCACCGACCGCAGCGACTCGCGGGCCATCCACCACGTGGGCATCTACGTGGGCGGCGGGTACATGATCGACGCGCCGCGCACCGGGGCCGTCATCCGGTTCGATCCCGTCGACACGGGCGACTACTTCGGCGCCACCCGGGTCACCGCGGATGGCGCAAAAGCGCTCCCCACGACGGTTTGAGACGGTGTGCACCGTGCGTGAACCACCCCCCTGAGCTGCGGTGATGAGTCTCTCTTCGATAACGTCTGCGTGATCTTTCAGTGGAGAGTGGAACGTATTGATGGTGGCCGTGCGTTCCTGTTGACGTAGCCGAGCGGACGTCAGTACGGCGGTACGGCAGTGCAGCGGAAGCGGATCTACGAACCACGGGGGTAGGAGCGGCGCACACGAGGTGCGTCCGGTAGCCGACGAAGGGGCCGCAGCACCATGGCTGTACTCGCCGAATCCGGATCGAACCCCGACGTCGACCTGCTCTACGACATCAATGGCCTGGCCAAGGAAGCCCCGCACTGGTTCGACCGGGTCATGGAGTTCGTCGGCGAGTACGGCCTGCCGCTGGCCATGGTCCTGCTGGTGCTGTGGTGCTGGTGGTCCGTGCGGCGCCGGGGCGGTGAGGATGCCGCCTCCTCCGTCGCCGCGCTGGTGTGGGCGCCGCTCGCGGCCGGCACCGCGGTGCTGGTGAACGTCCCCATCCGGGGGTTCGTGCAAAGACCCCGCCCCTTCGTGCAGCACCAGGGACTGGACGTCCTCGTCTCCGGCAAGACCGACTTCTCCTTCGTCAGCGACCACGCGACGATCACCATGGCGCTGGGTGTGGGCCTGTTCGTCGCCAACCGGCGGTTCGGCATCGCCGGGATCGGGCTGGCGCTGCTGGAGGGCTTCTGCCGGGTGTACATGGGGGTGCACTACCCGACGGACGTCGTCGGCGGTTTCGCACTCGGTACGGCGGTCGCGCTGCTGCTGTCGCCGCCGGCCATGGCACTGCTCACCCCCTTGATGCGGGCGGTGGAGCGGTCGCCGCGGGCGGGGTGGATCGTGCGGCGCCGGCCGGTGAGCGGGGCGCGTGAGGGTGCGGTGCTCCCCAGCGCCCGTAAGCCGGTCGGGTCCGAGGAACGGGACTTGGCGGCGTAGCCGGTACCGCGGTTCCCCAGGGGCGCGGGGAACCGCGCGACCAGCCACGACGGACCCGCAGTCGGAGTCCCGGCCGCGCCACCCGCCACCGGTCCCGCCCTACAGCCCCTGCGCGTACGAGAAGAACCGCTGCGGGTCGTACTGCTGCTTCACCTTCCCCAGCCGTGTCACCGCGTCCCCGTAGTACGCCTTCTTCCAGTTCCTCAGCGTCGGGTCCGTGTAGTTCTGGTACGCCGCGCCGGAGGCGTAGGGAGACATCGCCTGGTGGGCCGAGGTCAGCCACGACTGGGCCGAACCGCCGGAGGCCCCCGCTCCCCAGGACGCGATGTACTGCGCCAGCATCCGGGAGCGGCGGTGGACGAACGCCGTCGCCGTGGGCGAGACGCGGTTGACCGCGCCGCCGAGGGCCGTGAACGCGATGCTGCCCGCGCCGCCCCGCACCGAGCTGATCTGCCGCAGCACCGTCTGGATGCCCGCCGCGGACAGGGAGCGGTCGAAGAAGTCGGAGCGGGCCGCGTACGTCTCGCGGCCGAGCTTGCCCTGCGGGGAGCGGCCCGGGGTGGAGCCGGGCAGATGGCACTGGGCGTCCGTGGAGAAGGAGGAGCAGCCGGCGTAGATCTCCATCGCCTCCTCGTAGCCCCGGCGGCGCAGGGAGACGGAGGTGGCGTTCGCGCCGGCCGCGTGGGCCAGGCGGTCCACGGCGTTCTGCAGTTCGCCGTAGGTGCCGAGGGAGAAGCAGGCCACGGAGATGGCCGGGGTGCCGCCCGGCGAGGCCGCGAGGTGCAGGGAGGACCAGATCTCGTCGGGCTGGCTCGGGCCCCACTCCTGCCAGGCCTTCAGCACCGCGGCCGCCTTCGCCCAGGGCCACGTCATGTACGCGGTGACCGCCTGCGGTGCCGGATGGGTCTTGAACTGCAGCTCGGTGACGACGCCGAAGTTCCCGTTGCCCGCGCCGCGCAGCGCCCAGAACAGGTCGGAGTGGTTCCGCGCATCGGCCGTCACCTGGGTGCCGTCGGCCGTGATCAGCGTCGCCTGGGTGAGGCTGTCGCAGGTCAGGCCGTAGGCGCGGGAGGCGACGCCGTGGCCGCCGCCGAGGACCAGGCCGGAGACGCCGACGGTGGGGCAGGAGCCGGCGGGTATGGTCACGCCCTTCGCGGCCAGCGCCCGGTAGACGTCGATCAGCTTGGAGCCGGCGCCGACCACCGCCGTCCCGCCGCTGACGCGTATGCGGTTCAGCCGGGACACGTCGAGGACGAGGCGGTTGTCGCCGGAGGAGTAGCCCGCGTAGGAGTGGCCGCCGTTGCGTATCGAGACCCGTATGCCGTGCGCGTGGGCGTACGCCAGCGTCGTACGGATGTCGTCGGGGTGCGCCGCATAGGCGACCGCGGCCGGTTTCAGACCGTCGAAGCGGGTGTTGTACAGCTGGTGGGCGGTGTTCCACGTCGCGTCGCCGGGACGGATCAGGGGGCCGTCCAGGTCGCGGGCGAGGGCCGCCCAGTTCGCGGCGGCGTTCGCGCTGGTGGTCTTGAGGGACGTGAGGGACGATGAGCCCGTGGTCGCCGACGTGGTGGACCTGCCCGGGCCCGAGCCCGCGCCGCAGCCGGTCAGTGCGGTCGCGGCCAGCGCGGCCGTGCCGCCCGCGATGAACGTACGGCGTTCCATGTGCATCGTCGTCTGTCGCCTCTCCGCGGGCCACCTTGGCCCTTCCTGGGGTGAGACGGCCCCATGCGCGCGTTGGTTCGTAACAGTTCGCACACGGGGAATCGAACGTCGAAGACGTGTTCGCGTAACCCGGCCGTCGGAACCTCCATGTGTTCTCCCCGTAAGCATTCCGTGACCTCACCGGGCCGACGGCAGGGGTTCACTCCCCGTTCACTTCCGGCCATCGGCGGCTTCACCTGTTCTGCCTAATTTCGGCCGTGCACGGTGCGGAGCGCGCTCGTTCATGGGCTCGGCACCTCACCACCTCGCACGCCGCCGACAGCGGCGGCTCCTGGAAGGAACTCCCGAAAGTGAAGCTTCAGCGCAAGAACCGGCTGCGCGCCCTTTCGCTCGGTGCGATCGCCGTGACCGGCGCCCTGGCCCTGACGGCGTGCGGCTCCGACGACAACGGCGGCGGCAAGGGCTCCGGCAACCCGTCCGGCTCCGCCAACGCTTCCTCGGTCAAGTGCGACGGCGCCAAGGGCCAGCTGCTGGCGGACGGCTCCTCCGCGCAGAAGAACGCGATAGACGCGTGGGTCAAGACGTTCTCGCAGGCCTGTGGCGTGCAGATCAACTACAAGGGCGGCGGCTCCGGCGCCGGTGTCACCTCCTTCAACCAGGGCCAGCTCGCGTTCGCCGGTTCGGACTCCGCGCTGAAGCCGGAGGACGTCACCGCCTCCAAGAAGGTCTGCTCCGGCGGCCAGGGCATCGACCTGCCGATGGTCGGCGGCCCGATCGCCCTCGGCTACAACGTCCCGGGTGTCGACAACCTGGTCCTGGACGCCCCGACGATCGCCAAGATCTTCGACAGCAAGATCAAGAACTGGAACGACCCGGCGATCAAGAAGCTGAACCCGTCGGCGAAGCTGCCCGACCTGAAGATCCAGGCCTTCCACCGTTCCGAGGACTCCGGTACGACGGACAACTTCACCAAGTACCTGATCGCCACCACCCCGGCCAACTGGAAGTACTCCGGCGGCAAGGCCTGGCAGGCGCAGGGCGGCCAGGCGGCCTCCGGCTCCGCCGGTGTGGCCCAGGGCGTCAAGCAGAACTCCGGCGCGATCGGCTACTTCGAGCTGTCCTACGCCAAGGACATGACCACCGTCGCCATCGCCACCGGCGCCAAGACCCCGGTCAAGCCGTCCGTGGAGAGCGCCACCGCCGACATCGCGGCCGCCAAGGTCGTCGGTACCGGCAAGGACCTGTCGCTGAAGCTGGACTACGCCACCAAGGCCGAGAACGCCTACCCGATGACCCTGGTGACGTACGAGATCGTCTGCGACAAGGGCAACAAGGCCGACACCCTGCCGGCCACCAAGGCCTTCCTGCGCTACATCGCGAGCGAGGACGGTCAGAAGGCGCTGTCGAGCATCGACTACGCCCCGATCCCCGACGAGATCATCGCCAAGGTCCGCACCACCATCGAGGGCCTGAGCTGACCTGATCCGAGAGTGCGGCCCGTGCCCGACAGGGCCCGGGCCGCACCGTCCGGTGCACCGCCGCCATGAGCCGCAGCCCGTGAGGGCGCCCGGCTCCGCAGACCGGAGATCCCGATGGACATATCGACCAAGACAACCGACGCACCTCCCCCCACGCCCCAGCCCACGGCGACCGAGCAGAAGCGCAACGCCCGCGGCGCGACCCGCCCCGGCGACCGCATATTCCTCGGCCTGTCCCGCGGCTCCGGCATCCTGCTGCTGGTGATCATGGCCGCGATCGCGGTCTTCCTCACCTACCGTGCCTCCCTCGCGATCAGCAAGGACCACGGGAACTTCCTGACCACCTTCGAGTGGAACACCAACCTCACCCCGCCGAGCTTCGGCATCGCGGTGCTGGCCTACGGCACGGTCGTCTCCTCGATCATCGCCATGGTCATCGCGGTCCCCGTCGCCGTCGCGATCGCGCTGTTCCTCACCCACTACGCCCCGCGCCGGCTGAGGAGCCCCATCGCCTATGTGATCGACCTCCTCGCCGCCGTGCCGTCCATCGTCTACGGCCTCTGGGGCGCCCTGATCCTCGTCCCGCACATGACGGGCCTGTACGGCTGGCTGAACGACTACCTCGGCTGGACCGGCGTCTTCTCCTGGGAGGACGGCGCCCCCCGCGCCATGCTCACCGTCGGCATCCTGCTGGCGATCATGATCCTGCCGATCATCACCAACGTCAGCCGCGAGGTGTTCCGGCAGGTCCCGCGGATGCACGAGGAGGCCGCGCTGGCCCTCGGCGCCACCCGCTGGGAGGTCGTCCGCATGGCCGTCCTGCCCTTCGGCCGCTCCGGTGTGATCTCCGCGTCCATGCTCGGTCTCGGCCGCGCCCTCGGCGAGACGATGGCCGTCGCCACCGTGCTCTCCCCGGACTACGTCATCCACCTCAGCCTGCTGAACCCGGGCGGCGGCACCTTCGCCCAGAACATCGCCAGCAAGTTCGGTGAGGCCACCGAACAGGGCCGCGACGCGCTGATCGCCTCCGGTCTCGTCCTGTTCGTCATCACCCTGCTGGTCAACGGCGCGGCCCGCGCGATCATCGCCCGCCGCAAGGAGTACTCGGGGGCCAACGCATGACCACCGCAGCCGTCACCGACAAGCGCCCCAGCACGCTGCGCGGCGCCAGCCTCCCGACGTGGTCCCCGTGGGCCATCGCCGCCGGCTCGATCGTCCTGGCCGTGGCCATCGGCCTGGCCGGCGGTCTGCACAGCAAGGTCCAGTGGGGTCTGATCGCCGCGATCCTCTTCGTCCTCGGTACCTACGCCATCGCCTCCAAGGTGGAGGGCCGCCGGCAGGCCAAGGACCGGGTCGCCACCTCCTTCGTCTGGGTCGCCTTCCTGCTCGCCGTCGTCCCGCTGGTCTCCCTGATCTGGGTCACCGTCTCGCGCGGTGTGAAGGTCCTCGACGTCTACTTCCTCACCCACTCCATGGGGGTCGTCGCCGACTCCGAGCCCGGTGGCGGTATCTACCACGCCATCATCGGCAGCCTGGAGCAGGTCGGCCTCGCCACCGTCATCGGTGCGCCGATCGGCATCCTCACCGCGATCTACCTGGTGGAGTACGGGCGGGGCAAGCTCGCCAAGGCCGTCACGTTCTTCGTGGACGTCATGACGGGCATCCCGTCGATCGTCGCCGGCCTGTTCATCCTGTCGCTGATGCTCATCTTCGAGATGCAGCCGTTCGGCTTCGCCGGTTCGCTGGCCCTGGCCATCCTGATGATGCCGGTCGTGGTCCGCTCCACCGAGGAGATGCTCAAGCTCGTCCCGAACGAGCTGCGCGAGGCCTCGCTGGCGCTCGGTGTGCCGAAGTGGCGCACCATCCTGAAGGTGGTCCTGCCGACCTCCATCGGCGGTATCACCACCGGCGTCATGCTGGCCATCGCCCGTATCGCGGGCGAGACCGCCCCGGTGCTGCTGCTGGTGTTCGGCAACCCGTTCATCAACAACAACCCGTTCGAGGGTGCGCAGGCGTCGCTGCCGCTGTACATCTACCAGCAGTACGCGCAGAGCGCGGGCGCCAACGCGGCGTACGACCGCGCGTGGGCGGCGTCCCTCACGCTGATCGCCTTCGTGATGATCCTCAACCTGGTGGCCCGCGGCATCGCCCGCTGGAAGGCCCCGAAGACCGGTCGCTGACGCGGCCAAAGCGACCGAGCTTGAATCTCCGGAAGTGAAGTAGAAGACATGGCCAAGCGAATCGACGTAAGCGGACTCACCGCCTACTACGGCTCCCACAAGGCGATCGAAGACATCTCGATGACCGTCGAGCCGCGCTCGGTGACGGCGTTCATCGGCCCCTCCGGCTGCGGCAAGTCGACGTTCCTGCGCACGCTGAACCGGATGCACGAGGTCACCCCCGGTGGCCGCGTCGAGGGGAAGGTGCTGCTGGACGACGAGGACCTGTACGGCACCGGTATCGACCCGGTGTCCGTCCGCCGCGAGGTCGGCATGGTGTTCCAGCGCCCCAACCCCTTCCCCACGATGTCGATATTCGACAACGTGGCGGCGGGCCTGCGCCTGAACGGCAAGTACAAGAAGGCGGAACTGAACGACATCGTCGAGAAGTCCCTCAAGGGCGCGAACCTCTGGAACGAGGTCAAGGACCGCCTGAACAAGCCGGGCTCCGGTCTCTCCGGCGGCCAGCAGCAGCGCCTGTGCATCGCCCGCGCGATCGCGGTGGAGCCGAAGGTCCTGCTGATGGACGAGCCCTGCTCCGCCCTGGACCCGATCTCGACCCTCGCCATCGAGGACCTGATCGGCGAGCTGAAGGAGCGCTTCACGATCGTCATCGTGACGCACAACATGCAGCAGGCCGCGCGTGTCTCGGACCGTACGGCGTTCTTCAACCTGGCGGCGGTGGGCCAGCCCGGCCGGCTGATCGAGATCGACGACACCGAGCGGATCTTCTCCAACCCGTCGGTCCAGGCGACGGAGGACTACATCTCCGGCCGCTTCGGCTGATCGTCCCCTGATCCCCTCGCGGTGCTGCATGGCGGTGCCACCGCGAGGACGCAAGAGGGCCCGCCCCTGGCTCCCGGGGGCGGGCCCATTGCGTTCGGCCAGCGTTTACGGACTGAGGTCCAGCACCCGCACCGGCTCGCCGATCCACCGGTCCGGGAGGTGGTGGCGATGATCGCTCCGTCGGGACGGTCGGGGGTGGGCTGAGCGGCGTACTGACAGTGCGCCGCGGCCCATGTGCTCTGCCGGGCCACCGCCAGGGCGGCGGGCAGGTCCGGGTCCGCGCATTTCTGTGCGAGGTGCAGCCCGTGTGGGGAGAGGGCCGGCGATTCAGCCGGCCGAGTCGGGTGGGCGCGAAAGGGCGTTACAGCACCGTCAGCTTGATCAGGCCGAATCCCAGCGCGGCGACCAGGCCGGCCGCCGGCATCGTGATGAACCAGCCCAGGACGATGTTCTTGGCCACACCCCAGCGGACGGCGTTGACGCGCTTGGTGGCGCCCACGCCCATGATCGCCGAGGTGATGACGTGGGTCGTGGAGATGGGGGCCTTGAAGAGGAACGCCGTGCCGAACATGATCGACGCGCCCGTGGCCTCCGCCGCGAAGCCCTGCGGCGGGTCCAGCTCGATGATCTTGCGGCCCAGCGTGCGCATGATGCGCCAGCCGCCGGCGTAGGTGCCGAGGGAGAGCATGACCGCCGAGACGATCTTCACCCAGACCGGGATCGGGTCGCCGAACGTCTCATGGCCGGAGATCACCAGGGCCATCACGACCACACCCATGGTCTTCTGGGCGTCCTGGAGGCCGTGTCCCAGGGCCATGCCCGCCGCCGAGACGGTCTGGGCGATACGGAAGCCCCGCTTGGCCTTGTGGGGGTTGGACCGGCGGAACGTCCACAGGATCGCCGTCATCACCAGGTAGCCGCCGACCAGGCCGACCACCGGGGACAGGAACATCGGGATGATGATCTTGTCCACCACGCCGTTCCAGTGGACGGCGGTACCGCCCGCCAGGGCCGCGCCCACCAGGCCGCCGAACAGCGCGTGGGAGGAGGAGGACGGCAGGCCGAAGTACCAGGTGATCAGGTTCCAGGTGATCGCGCCGACCAGGGCCGCGAAGAGGATGCCCATCCCCGTCGAGCCCGAAGGCGTCTCGATCAGGCCCTCGCTGACCGTCTTGGCGACACCCGAGCCGAGGAAGGCACCGGCCAGGTTCATGACCGCCGCCATGGCGAGGGCCGCCCGCGGGGTCAGCGCCCGCGTCGACACCGACGTGGCGATCGCGTTCGCCGAGTCGTGGAAGCCGTTCGTATACGTGAAGAAGAGCGCGACCGCGATGGTCACGACCAGGGCGAAGGTGGCCATCGACGCCTCAGGACTCCTTGACGGCGATGGTCTCCACCGTGTTCGCCACGTGCTCGAACGCGTCCGCCGCCTCTTCCAGGACGTCCACGATCTGCTTGAGCTTGAGCACCTCGATCGCGTCGTACTTGCCGTTGAAGAGGTGCGCGAGAAGCTTGCGGTGGATCTGGTCCGCCTGGTTCTCCAGACGGTTCACCTCGATCCAGTACTCGGTGAGGTTGTCCATCGTGCGCAGGTTCGGCATCGCCTCCGCCGTCAGCTCGGCGGCCCGGGCCAGCACCTCGATCTGCTGCTCGACGCCCTTCGGCAGCTCCTCGACGTTGTAGAGGACGACCAGGTCGACGGCCTCCTCCATGAAGTCCATGATGTCGTCGAGGGACCCGGCGAGGGCGTAGATGTCCTCGCGGTCGAACGGCGTGATGAACGAGGAGTTCAGCTGGTGGAAGATCGCGTGCGTGGCGTCGTCACCCGCGTGTTCCGCGGCCCGCATACGCTCTGCGATCTCGGCTCGGGCAGGTGCGTCCGCCCCGAGCAGTTCCATCAGGAGCTTCGAGCCCGTGACGATGTTGTCCGCGGAGGCGGCGAACATGTCGTAGAAGCTCGTCTCCCTGGGGGTCAGACGAAAGCGCACGTGGGGTCCTCGGGGTGCTTCGGTTTCGGTCAGGCTGATGCTAGGCGCATCATCCGGCCACGGCTATCGGGCCGCATCCCAGTGTCGCCCATCGGGAAGAGTGATCAGCACGGGGGCGCACCAAGGCCCTCCTACCCCGCAGAATTCGTTACCATATACCCAGTAGGGGTATGTATCCGCAGCTCGTTCCGAAGGGGAGGCCCGCGATGACGACGACCGAGGCCGGCGCCACGCACGGCTACCACAAGCAGAAGGACGAGCACCTCAAGCGGCTGCGCCGGATCGAGGGGCAGATCCGCGGCCTGCAGCGCATGGTCGACGAGGACACGTACTGCATCGACATACTCACGCAGGTCTCGGCCTCCACCAAGGCGCTGCAGTCCTTCGCGCTGCAACTGCTGGAGGAGCACCTGCGGCACTGCGTGGCCGACGCGGCACTCAAGGGCGGCGACGAGATCGACACCAAGGTGGACGAGGCGACGAAGGCGATCGGCCGCCTCCTGCGGTCCTAGCCGTCACGTTCCTCGGACACCCGCAGCACCTCGTCGATGCTCTCCAGGCTGAGCCGGTCCTCGGCCGCGGAGGCCGCGATGATCAGCTCTCCGCACAGTTCGATCTCGGCGAGGGCCACATGGTCCTGCACCGCCGTACCGCCGACCGGAGCCACCCGCCTCACCTCTTCCCTGCCGTCACCGACTTCCTAGAGTAGGCAGCCCTCTACACACCGCGCATGGCACGGACGGGCTACTTACGGGGTGGTGGTACGGACTAGTCGCCGCCCTCGGCGATACGGCCCGCGTAGATGTCCGCCGAGCGTGGCAGCCGTACGCCGGCGGGGACGCCGAAGTCGTACAGCAGCGTCGTCGAGGCGACCGCAACCGGGATCTTCTGCCGGCTGTTGACGAAGCTGAAGTGCTGTCTGAGCTTGCGGATGCGGCCCTGGTCGTCCAGATAGGCGTCGAACGGGACCCGCGTGGTGGCGAACCCTTTCGCCGCCGCGGCCAGCGGCTGCCGGTAATCGGCGGAGGCCAGGCGGGCCGCGCTGCGCAGATCGGCCGTGCCCCGGTAGTGCCGTACGGCCGTGCCGCCGACCTCGGTCCTTCCGACGTAGGCCGCCGTACGGGTCCCGCGCAGCACCTCGGCCGCCGCGTACGGGTCGGTCGCGCCACCGGTGACCAGGTTGCCGTCGGACAGGGTGGCGGTGTCCACCCGCACCCACTTGTCGGCCGGCACCCCCGCACCCCGGTTCTTCATGAACAGGGCGCCGGGAGCGAGGAGTTCGGTGATCGGCTGGTGCTCGGCGGTGCCCGACGGGTCCTCGGGGAGGACCACCGTGAGCCGGCCGAGCCGGCTGTGGAAGTCGTAGACACCCTTGCCGCGGATGGTGACGCGGGTGCCGCCCGTGGCCATCTCCATGGACGTGGTGGCCTTGGAACTGCCCGCGCCGCTCAGTGTGTCGGCGGTCCGGTGCAGAACGGCGACCGGATCGCCCCCGCCCCCGACGTCCTCGGCGGCGGCCCCGGTGCCGGAACAGCCCGTGGCACCCGCCCCGAGGCCGAGCATGATGCCGACCGCGACGAACGTCCTGCCCGCGTTCCTGTGCTGCCGCCGATCCATCGCCTGCCTACCCCCAGCCGGTACGTCCGTCACGGGCCCCCTGTCGTCCGGTTAACGACGGGTAGGAGGCGCCGTCACGCGCGGGCCGGGCGTGGAGACAGCCGTGCGAACCCTTTTGCGCACGGGTGGGTAACGTTGTCGGGGTGACAGTCACCGCGGCACGGCAGGACGGGCCGGAACACGCCCGGTCCGGGCAGGAACACCTCGTCACGACGGTCGAAGAGGGCCGCTTCTGCGTGGCCCGCTGCAGCTGCGGCTGGCGCGGCCCCGCCCGCAGGGCCCGCAGCCAGGCCCGCACCGACGCGGAGGTCCATCTGACGGAGCGGTGACCGCGGCATCCGGATGAAGTGGCCGGAAACCGCCTCGGCCGCTCCGCAACCCACCCGCCCCGGGGGGCCGTTCGCGAGGAGGACGCACACCGTGCTGCGCCTGGCCGGGCGCGGCCCTGGAGCCGGGCACCATGGACGCATGGGACGTACCTCACTGGTTCGTGCGGCCGGCTGTGTGCTCTGGCGCCGCTCATCCTCCGGCAGCGTCGAACTGGCCCTGGTCTTCAGGCCCAAGTGGTCGGACTGGTCCTGGCCCAAAGGGAAGATCGAGAAGGGTGAGACGGCCCGCGCGGCCGCCCTGCGAGAAGTACGGGAAGAGACCGGTCACACCTGCCGGCTCGGCGCCGCCCTGCCGTCCTCCCGCTACATCGACCACCGGGGCCGACAGAAGGAAGTCGTGTACTGGTCCGCGGAGTCGACGGGCGGAAGCTTCCAACCCGGCGACGAGGTGAGCAGGCTGCTCTGGCTGCCGCCGGACGAAGCTCGCGAACGCCTGACCTACGAACGGGACAGGGAGCTGATCCCCCCGGTCCTCGCCGCCATCGACACCGAGACGCACCGGGGGGACTGACGTGCCGGCAGCGGCGCCGACGGCAGAGGTCCCGGGCACGGGCGGGGCGGGCAGGACGCGGGTCGATCGTCCGCCGGACGGAGCGTGCGCCGGGGGCCGAGGTGTGGGCGGGGCCGTCGCGGCCGGCCCGGAGACACCGGACAGCGGGGCGGGCAGCAGGCCGCGACGGTCAACAGCCGGACCCGCGCGGGAGACCCCGGGGCGGCCCCTGGGCGGACCCCGCCGCTTCCTCGTGCCGCACGCGGGGCACCAGCGCTCTCATCCGGTCCCGGTGGCCGTCGAGGCCACGGACACAGGCCACCGTGCCACGTGAGCAGGATCGCGCCGCCACCGCAGAACACCATGAGTCGGCTGATCCGTGAACCCCGCGGGCGCGTGAGGCCGATGCCGACCAGCGCCCCGAAGAGCTTCAGGAAGCCGGTCACCAGCAGGACGGCCACAAACCACGGCACTCCGTCGCGAGCGAGCTCCACCAGCGACGGCGACACCGTCGACCGCGCGCCGAAGGTGGTGCCCGTCGCCCAGACGAAGCTGGGGAACGCGTGATCGACATGACTCGACCATGGCCCGGACCGCGACGGCGTGCGTCGTCCGCACGGACGATCCGCCTCCCCCGCGAGAGCTACCCCTCGGCGCCCGAACGGCGACTCAGGGCGCGCTCACGGTCTGCTTCTGCCAGGCCTGCTGGAAGGCGAACCTGGCGGCCTCCACCTCGTGCCGCTGGTCGGCGTGGAGCACTCCGAGCGCGTACGCCGTCGCCGGGGCGATCCGGGGGGTACGGGCCGCCTGGGCCGCCGCCGCTGCCGCCTCCGAGGCGTCCCGGTGCCGGTTCAGTGCCTGCCCCGCCGTCAACAGCGGTACGTCCACCGGGGCGTTGCCCTCGTGCAGCACCTCCCGGGCGTACCGGTGCAGGCGCAGCAGCAGGCGTACCTGGTGCCAGGGGCCGTCCTGGGGGTGGGGGGACGGATCCGGGGACAGGCCGTGGACGAGGGCCTCCGCGTTGTACGGGTGGCCCGCGGTGACCAGAGGGAGCGCGGTGATGGCGTCTGTCAGCCGTTCCTCCGCGGCGGCTGCCAGGGGGTGCAGGTCGGTGGTGGGGGCGGCGGGGGTGAGGGGGACCTCGCTGGCGAGTACGGCGACCTTGTCGGCGACGGCGTGGAAGCGGGAGGAGCCGAGGGCCTGCAGCGCCGTGGAGTGGGCCCGGGTCCGGGCCAGCGTCAGCTGGCGTTCCAGCAGGGCGCCCGCCTTCGCCGCGCCGACGGTCAGGTTGCCGCGTTCCGCGGGGGGCGTCTGGCCGGCCGGGCCACTGGCGTTGGCGGCTGCCGCTTTCAGGGGCACGGCCGCCGCCCCGGCGGCACGGCTGCCCGCGGCCACGACGGCTGCCGCATCGACCGCCTGGACCGGGAGCACCGCCGCCCCCGACAGGCGGTGCAAGGCCAGGAGCAGGCGTTCCAGGCGGGACTCGTATGCGTGCTCAAGGCCCAACGTGCCCGAAAGCCACGCCAGTTCGGGGCGCATCTCCTCGGACCAGTCGGGGTCGAGGAGGGGGCGGAAGGTGTGCAGGCTGCCGCTGATGCGGCGGGCCGAGCGCCGCAGCAGGCGTGCCGCGTCGACGGACTCCTCCGTGCCGTTCGCCGTGGTGCCCCCCGTCTCGCGGTGCAGGCGCAGGGCGCGGAGGAACTCCGTGGCCTGGGCGCGCAGGAACGCCGCGAGGGCGTCCCCGGTCACCACCTCGGCCGTGGGATCCGTCGGGTCAAGGTGTCGCTGTGCCACGCCGGCGCCTCCGGGCGTCTATGAGCATCTCCTGGACGTTGCGCAGGGGTTGGCCGTCCGCGTCGGTCGCGTGCCGTGTCCACTCGCCGTCGGGGCCGAGGTGCCAGGAGACGGTCGTGTCGGACATGCCGGTGTCCAGCAGCCGGTTGAGGGCTGCGCGGTGGGCGGGGTCGACGACCCGCACCAGGGCCTCTATCCGGCGGTCGAGGTTGCGGTGCATCATGTCGGCGCTGCCGATCCACACCTCGGGTTCGCCGCCGTTGCCGAAGGCGAAGACGCGGGAGTGCTCCAGGAAGCGGCCGAGGATCGAGCGGACCCGGATGTTGTCGGACAGGCCGGCGACGCCGGGGCGGATCGCGCAGATGCCGCGCACCCACACGTCCACCGGCACGCCCGCCTGGGACGCGCGGTAGAGGGCGTCGATGACCGCCTCGTCGACTATGGAGTTGACCTTGACGCGGACGAAGGCCGGACGGCCCGCGCGGTGGTGCTGGACTTCCTTGTCTATGCGCGAGATCAGGCCGTCCCGCAGGGACTTGGGGGCCACCAGCAGGCGGCGGTAGGTCTCGCGGCGGGAGTAGCCCGACAGGCGGTTGAACAGGTCGGACAGGTCCGCGCCGACCTGCGGGTCGGCGGTGAGCAGGCCCAGGTCCTCGTACAGGCGCGCCGTCTTCGGGTGGTAGTTGCCGGTGCCGACGTGGCTGTAGCGGCGCAGGGTCTCGCCCTCCTGGCGGACCACCAGGGACAGCTTGCAGTGCGTCTTCAGGCCGACCAGGCCGTAGACGACGTGACAGCCGGCCTCCTCCAGCTTGCGCGCCCACTTGATGTTGGCGTGCTCGTCGAAGCGGGCCTTGATCTCGACCAGGACGAGGACCTGCTTGCCGGACTCGGCGGCGTCGATGAGCGCGTCGACTATCGGGGAGTCGCCGGAGGTGCGGTACAGGGTCTGCTTGATCGCGAGGACGTCCGGGTCGGCCGCCGCCTGCTCCAGGAAGGCCTGCACGGAGGTGGAGAAGCTGTCGTACGGGTGGTGCAGCAGCACGTCCCGGGTGCGCAGGGCGGCGAAGATGTCCGGCGGGGACGCCGACTCGACCTCGGCGAGGTCGCGGTGGGTGCCGGCGACGAACTTCGGGTACTTCAGCTCGGGCCGGTCGAGGCTGTGGATGCGGAAGAGGCCGGTGAGGTCCAGGGGGCCGGGGAGCGGGTACACCTCGGCCTCGCTGATCTTCAGCTCGCGGACCAGCAGGTCCAGCACCTCGCGGTCGATGGACTCCTCGACCTCCAGGCGCACCGGCGGGCCGAAGCGGCGCCGCATGAGCTCCTTCTCCAGGGCCTGGAGGAGGTTCTCGGCGTCGTCCTCCTCGACCTCCAGGTCCTCGTTCCGGGTCAGCCGGAAGGCGTGGTGCTCCAGCACCTCCATCCCCGGGAACAGCTCCTCGAGGTGGGCGGCGATGACGTCCTCCAGAGGGACGTACCGGCCCGGGGCGGCCTCCAGGAAGCGGGACAGCAGCGGCGGCACCTTCACGCGGGCGAAGTGCTTGTGGCCGCTGACCGGGTTGCGTACGACGACGGCCAGGTTCAGGGACAGGCCGGAGATGTACGGGAACGGGTGCGCGGGGTCCACGGCCAGCGGGGTGAGGACCGGGAAGATCTGGTGGCGGAAGAGCGTGAAGAGGCGGGCCTGCTCCTTCTCGGCCAGCTCGTTCCACCGGACCAGGTGGATGCCCTCGTCCGCGAGTGCGGGGGCGACGTCCTCGTGGTAGCAGGCGGCGTGCCGGGCCATGAGCTCGCGCGAGCGGGCCCAGATCATCTCCAGTACCTCACGCGGCTGCAGCCCGGAGGCGGAGCGTGTGGCCACGCCGGTGGCGATGCGGCGCTTCAGGCCTGCCACCCGGACCATGAAGAACTCGTCCAGGTTGCTGGCGAAGATCGCGAGGAAGTTCGCACGCTCCAGCAGGGGCGTGTTCGGGTCCTCGGCCAGCTCGAGGACGCGCTCGTTGAAGGCGAGCCAGCTGCGTTCACGGTCGAGGAACCGGCCCTGCGGCAACGGTGCGCCGTCGACCTGCGACTCTTCGTACGCGTCGAGGTCGGCATCGATGTCGGGTTCCAGGTCGGAGACGGTCGCGGACACCGTGTGCGGGCGGTGCGCTGCGATGGAGCCCACGGAGGGCTGGACGTGCTGGACCTCGGCTGCCTGGGTGTCTTGCTGACTCATGAACCCATTCTTCCGCGCCAAGGGCGAGACGGGCGCGTCGGAACGTGCGGGAGGGAGCGTCACGGTCCCGTTTCCCGCGGGCCCCTCGGGGGGCGGCGAAGGCTCTGGCACGGCGGGCTTCATTCGCCGAGCGTCGCAAGCCTGGCTGAATCGATGGTTACGGAGACATGACGTGCGGGATAGCGGGGGGAGGCTCCCGGGGGTCGTGATCGCGAAAGTGACGTGGATGCCCGACGGCCGGCACCGCGTTCGTGCCCGGCCCTCGCCGCGGACGCGGCCCCCGCACGCCACACGGGCGAGCCGGACCCGGCCGGTCCATCGCCGCCGCGCTGATCCGCGGCGTGCTGATTCGCGCCGCCCAGTTCGCCGTCGCCCTGCTCGCCGCCGCGCTGATTCGCGCCGCCCAGTTCGGTGCCGCGCGTGTCGCCCTGATCGCCTCCGTCGGCTCCGCGTCGTCGTGCTCGTGCGTCTGTTGACCGGCCGCCGGGCGGTGGTGGGCGGTGGTGCTGTGCGAGCCGTCGGGCCGCCGGTACCGGCGGCCCGTGCTCAGGTCTCCGTGCGGTACATCAGGTCCGTCTCGTACGTGCTGAAGCCCAGCCGCTCGTACACCGACACCGCCGCCTGGTTGTCGGCGTCTACGTAGAGCATCGCGGTGGGCAGCTGCTGGGCGGCCAGGTGGCGCAGGCCGATCGTGGTGAGGGCCTTGCCGAGCCCGCCGCCCTGCTCGCCCGGCCGCACGCCGAGGACGTACACCTCGCCGAGCCCCTCCTCGGCGTGCACCTTGGTCCAGTGGAAGCCGACCAACTCCCCACGCCGTTCGGCGAGGAAGAACCCGGCCGGGTCGAACCACGGCTCGGACTTGCGGTCGTCGAGGTCCCGTTGGGTCAGCGAGCCCTGCTCGGGGTGGTGGGCGAAGGCGGCGGCGTTGACCTCGAGCCAGGCGGCGTCGTCCTTGCCGGGCACGAAGGCCCGCACGGTCACGCCCTCCGCCAGTACGGGGTCGGGCAGCGCCAGGTCGGTCAACGGCCGCCGCATCTGGCGCAGTTCGCGGAACAGGGTCAGGCCGAGCACCTGGGCGAGATGCCGGGCGGCGGAATGCCCGCCGTGCGCCCAGACCCGGAGCCGCTTGCCGGAGGCGGCGAGCAGCGCCGAGCCGAGCGCCCGGCCGTGTCCGTGCCCGCGGTGCGTGGGGTGGACGACGAGTTCGGCGGCCGGTGCCTCCACCGGGTCGGTGTCCTCCAGCTGGGCGTAGCCGACGAGTTCGCCGCCGAGGGTCAGCAGCAGATGCGAGACGCCCTCGCGGGCACCCCCGCGCAGCTGCAGCCGCCCCTGCTCGGACACCGGCTGCTGCCCGTCGACCCGGGCGGCCTCGGCGAGCAGGGCCAGCACGGCCTCGGCCTGGTCCGGGGTGAGCGCGGAATGGGTCTCGATGGAGCGGGCGGGGAAGGCCCGTACGGTGTCGTCGCTGCTCATGGGTAGAGGGTACGGCAGGTGACTCATTGATTGAGGTCTCACCGGAATTGCCCTTTTCCGGCCAGGTGGTCTTCTTCCGGCCGAACCAGATCGTCGCCGCGATCGGCACCAGTCCCGCCCAGAGCAGGATGCGCGGGGTCCACGTCCCAGGGCACATGCGTCGCGCCGAGCACGAACACGCCCTCCGCTGGGGCCCGGTGACGGCTTCCCCGGGTGGCGGCGAGCGCGAGCGGGAGGCCGTACGCGATCCGGGGGTGATCGCCGAGCAGTCGTCACCGGCCCGGCACAAGGTTGCCGTCCTCCGCGGTGCCCTCCTCCGCGGTGACCTCCTCCGCGTTGGCGGCCATGCGTTCCAGGACCCGGACGGCGGTGCGGTACTCGTCCGGTGAGATGCCGGTCGTGCACTGGCCGCGGAACGCGTCGACCCGCTCGGCCACGGCCGCCAGCCGGCGCCGGCCGTCCTGGGTGAGGGTGAGCCGGTCCGGTGCGGTGCGGGTCGCCCAGCCGCCGGTGAGTACGGCGTCGACGGACGCCCTCAGCGTGAGGACGTCGGCGTTGGCGGCGAGGGCCGACAGGACGTCGCGGTCGCCGGCCCCAGGGGTGTCGCGGACGACGTTGAGCACCTGCCAGTCGACGCGGGTGAGACCGAACTCCGTCAGCGTGGCGTTCATGGCGCGGGTCAGGGCCTTGTCGGTGCGGTTGAGCCAGTAGCCGATGGGCTTCACGCGGGGGATCCCTCCGGGGCGGGGCCGGTCAGCAGCCGCGGCCAGTCCTGTGCGGACGCCCACTGCGCGAAGGTGTGCCAGCCCACCTCGGGCCAGGCGCGCCGCAGGCCGGCGACGTCGACGTCCAGACCGTGGGTGTTGAAGTACTCGAACATGGCCGCCAGGTCGGCGGAGTGGGCCCGGACGTACCGCAGGGGCACCTCGTGGTGGGTGACCGGGCGGCCGGTGGCGGTGGCGAGGACGGCCGCGATCTGTGCGGGCGTACAGATGTCGGAGGCGATGTCGATGCGGCTGCCGGAGAACTCTTCGCGGCGCTCCGTCACCAGGGCCGCGAACGCGCCGATGTCGGCGGCGGGGATGAGTGTGATCGGCCGGTCGGCGGGCATGGGCCAGCCGAAGGTGTTCTCGCGCAGCCCCTCCAGGGCCCAGCCGCCCGCGTGGTTGTCCATGAAGGCGGCCGGGGCGATCACCGTCCAGGGCACCCCGGACTCGCGCAGATGCCGCTCGACCGCGTACTTGCTCTCGTAGTGCGGTATGCCGGTGCCGCGGTCGGCGTGCGCGGCCGAGGTGAGGACGACGTGGCCGACGCGAGCGGCCGCGGCGGCGTCGACCAGGGCCCGGCCCTGCCGGACTTCGGTGCCGGTGTCGGTGCCGAACGGGGTGGTGACCCCGAAGAGCGCGTCGGCGCCGGTGAGGGCCGCGTCGAGGGAGGCGCGGTCGTCGAAGTCGGCGGGGCGGATCTCGGCACCGAGGGTGCGCAGGGCGGTGGCGGCCGGTGCGTCGGGGCGGCGGGTCAGGGCGCGGACGCGGTGGCCGGCGGCCAGCAGGGCGCGGGCGGTGGCCCCGCCCTGGGCGCCGGTGGCGCCGGTGACGGCGACGGTGAGCATGGGTGTCCCCCGTGGAATAGAATGACTGTGTGACGCATTAGCTGCGCCACGCAGGAGAATAGCAGTCGGTTGCTGCGCCGCGCAGCGATTTGGAGGCGAGCCATATGACGGAGCCGAGCCGGGACCGGCTGTACGAGGAACTGTCCACGGAATCGCGCCGCTATCTGGCGGCCTACGTCCTGTTCAACCAGGCCGTCGCCGACCACCTCGGCCTGCACCCCACCGACGTGCAGTGTCTGAGCCTGCTGACGGCCGAGCCGGAACCTCTCACGGTCCGCCAGATCGCCGACATGACCGGCCTCACCACCGGCTCGGCCACCCGCCTGGTGGACCGGCTCGAACGCGGCGGCTATGTCGTCCGCACCCCCGACCGGCAGGACCGCCGCCGCGTCCTGGTCACCCCGGTCCCGGAGCACATCGCCCGGGTCGCCGCCGTGTGGGGTGATCTGCGGCAGGGCTGGCAGGCCATCTTCGACGACCACACCGACGCCGAACTCCAGGTGATCATCCGGCACATGCGCCGCGCGAACGACCTCAGCCGCGCCCAGATCGCGCACCTGCGCACCCGGCCGAAGCCGGACTGAGCCGACCGGGTGCGCCCGCGGGATCCGCTCAGCCGGCCGGCGCCCCGGACGTCCCCGGTGTCTCAGGTGTCCCCGGGGTCTCCGGCGGAGGCGTCGGCGCGCCCGGCAGGCGTACCGACGCCGTCGTGCCGCCGCCGTTCGCCCGGGTCAGGGTGACCTTGCCGCCCGCCTGCTGGACCGTGCGGGCCACGATGGACAGGCCGAGGCCCGAGCCCGGCAACGCGCGCGCGCTCGGGGAGCGCCAGAAGCGGTCGAAGACGTGGGGGAGTTCGTCCTCGGGGATACCGGGGCCGTGGTCCCGGACCGTCAGTACGCCCTCGCTCAGCTGCACTTCGATCGTGCCGCCCTCGGGGCTGAACTTCACCGCGTTGTCGAGGATGTTGACGACCGCCCGCTCCAGCGCGGAGGGCTCCGCCCGGACGTACCAGGGCTCCAGGTCCGCCGTGATCGTCAGCTCCGGGCCCCGCAGCCGGGCGCGGCGCAGGGCCGCCTCGACGGTGTCCCGCAGTGCCACCATCTGGAGGCGCTCGCCGCGCTGGCCCTCCGAGCGGGACAGCTCCTGCAGGTCGCCGATCAGCGCGGCCAGTTCCGTCATCTGCGCCTTCACCGAGGCGAGCAGGGCCTTGCGGTCCTCCGGCGGAAGCGGCCGGCCCGTCTCCTCGCTGCGGGTGAGGAGCTCGATGTTCGTGCGCAACGACGTCAGGGGCGTACGGAGCTCGTGGCCGGCGTCGGCGATCAGCTGCTGCTGGAGGTCGCGGGAACTGGCCAGCGAGGCGGTCATGGAGTTGAAGGACCGGGAGAGCCGGGCGACCTCGTCCTCGCTGTCGTCCTCCACCGGGATGCGGATCGTCAGATCCTCGGTCCGGGCCACCTCCTCCACGGCCTCGGTGAGCTTGTCGACCGGGCGCAGCCCCGCACGGGCCACCACGAGACCCGCGGCTCCCGCGCCGATCACTCCGATGCCGGAGACGAGGAGCAGGACGAGTGCCAGGTCGTTGAGGGTCCGCTGGGTGTCCTTGAGGGAGACGGCGACCATCAGGGCGACCCCGGGGTAGCGCTGGGGAACGATGCCGGGGCCTCCCACCAGTATCGGCACGGTCTTGACCCGTACGTCATTGCCGTGGGTGTCCTTGGCGTCGTGATAGATGCGGACGTCCCCCTTCGCGGCCACCGCCGCGTCCTGCGCCGAGGGCGTCACCGCTCCCCTGGAGTAGTTGAACACGCAGGCCTGGCCGTCCGACCTGATCACCTGCATGTAGTAGAAGGTGGGACGCACCGCGTTGGGTGGCGGCTCGTCCGCGCTCGTCGGGCAGGTGGCCAGGACCGCGGTGATCTGGTCCTCGGACAGCCGCTGGTTGAAGTTGTCGAGGGTCTTGTTGACCTGCACGTCCAGTTTGCGCTGCACGATGAACCAGCAGGTGACCGAGACCGCCGCGACCGCGAACGCCACCGCCGCCGCGACCAGCATCGCGAGCCGGGCCCGGATCGGAAGCGAGCGGTAGCGCCGTACCAGCTTGTTCACTCGGCGCCGCCCTGGCGCAGGACGTATCCCACGCCCCGCACCGTGTGCACGAGGCGCGGCTCGCCGCCGGCCTCGGTCTTGCGGCGCAGGTACATGACGTAGACGTCGAGCGAGTTGGAGGACGGCTCGAAGTCGAAGCCCCAGACCGCCTTCAGGATCTGCTCGCGGGTCAGTACCTGGCGCGGATGCGCCATGAACATCTCCAGCAGGGTGAACTCCGTGCGGGTCAGTTCCACCTGCCGGCCGCCCCGGGTCACCTCGCGGGTCGCCAGGTCCATCCGCAGGTCCGCGAAGGTCAGCGCCTCGTCCTCCTGGGCCTGAGCCGACACCGCCGCCGCGTACGAGCTGCGCCGCAGCAGCGCGCGGATACGGGCGAACAGCTCGTCCAGTTCGAAGGGTTTGACCAGGTAGTCGTCGGCGCCCGCGTCCAGACCGGTCACCCGGTCCCCGACCGTGTCCCTGGCCGTCAGCATCAGGATGGGAGTCGTGTCGCCGGCGCCGCGGATGCGGCGGGCAGCGGTCAGACCGTCCATGCGCGGCATCTGGATGTCCAGGACGACCAGGTCGGGCTTGTAGGCGGAGGCCTTCTCCAGCGCGTCCGCGCCGTCGACGGCCACCTGCGTGTCGTACCCGTCGAACGCGAGGCTGCGCTGCAGCGCCTCGCGCACGGCCGGCTCGTCGTCGACGATCAGGATGCGCTGGGGGTCACGGTCGCCTTCGGCGGGGCTCATCGCTCGCGATTCCTCAGGGGGTGCGGGGACAGGATGAACGGGTGTCTCTCAGCCTGCCACGCCCGACGGGCCGGGCGGCACAGCGCCGGGGTCGCGCCGGGTGGCGCAGCGTCCGGGTCAGGCCTGGACCGCGGTGAGGCGGCGCAGCGGCACCTTGCGGCGGTGGGGGCGGGCGGCGGAGGTGCGCAGGCCCATCAGCTCGCGCGGGGCCGACGGCAGGGCCACTTCGGGGACGCGGGGCGCCGGGACGGGCGCGTGCAGATCGCGGACGATCGACAGGGCGAGGGTGACGTCGGCGGGACGGCGGCCGGCGGTCTTGTGCGAGACATGCTGGATCATGACGTACTCCCTGCTGACTGAGGGTGAAGCGTTAGCTCTTGTCGCCCGCCCGCAGCTTGGCCAGGTCGGACTTGACGGTGTTGACGGGGATCGCGAAGCCGAGACCGATGCTGCCCGCGTCCGAGGACGAGGAGGACTGCTGGCTCGACGAGTACATCGCGGAGTTGATGCCGATGACGTTGCCGCTCGCGTCGATCAGCGCGCCGCCGGAGTTGCCGGGGTTCAGCGAGGCGTCGGTCTGGATGGCCTTGTAGGTCGTCGTGGACGAGCCCGTGTCGCCGTTGAACTCACGGCCGCCGAACTGGAACGGCCACTGACCGTCGCCGCCCTGGCCCTGGTTCTCGTCGGTGGAGACGGTCACGTCCCGGTTGAGCGCGGAGACGATACCGCTGGTGACGGTGCCGGTCAGGCCCTCGGGGGAGCCGATCGCGACGACCGAGTCACCGACCTGGACGCCCGACGAGTTGCCGAGTGAGGCGGGCTTCAGCCCGGAGGCGCCGCGCAGCTTGATCAGCGCGAGGTCCTTGGAGCTGTCGGTACCGACGACGTCGGCGGTGTAGCTGCTGCCGTCGCTGGTGCGCACCTTGATGGACTGCGCGCCGGAGACGACGTGGTTGTTGGTGACGATCTCGCCGTTCGAGGCGATGACCACGCCGGAGCCGGTGGAGGAGCCGTTGCCCAGGGTCGCGTTGATCTCGACCACGCTCGGGCTGACCGCGGCGGCGATCGCGGCGACGTCGCCCTTCTTGCCGGTCGGCACCACACGCGTGGTCGTACCGGCGGAGGCGACCGTGTCCTTGCCGGCCAGTTCCTGGAAGCCGTACGCCGTGGCGCCGCCGACCGCCGCCGCCACGATCGCGACGGCCGCGAGGAGGGCGACGGGGCCGCCGTTGCGCTTCTTGCGCGGCTCGGGTGCCACCGCCGTCACCGGCTGGTACGGCGGCGGAGGCGGCCACTCGGGGTTCACGGGAGCGGAGTAGCTGCTGGGCTGCTGGGGGTGGGAACCCTGGCTCTCGGTCATGTCCAGAAGAATCCCCCGTGACCATGAGAGGTTCCTGAGTGCTCGCTGAGAAGCCCGGCAGAACCTCGTTTGCCCTGTATAAAGACCTGTGCGGCTCAGGCCTCGCAGCCGCAGCTCGTGCGGACCACCAGCCGGGACGGGAACGTCTTCAGGCGCTCCCGGCGTGACCCCGCCACCCGCAGTCCGTCGTCCAGGACCAGGTCGACCGCCGCACGGGCCATCGCCGAGCGGTCCGAGGCGACCGTGGTCAGCGGCGGGTCGGCCAGCGCCGCCTCCTTGATGTCGTCGAACGCGGCCACCGCCAGCTTGCCGGGCACGTCGATGCGCAGCTCGCGCGCGGCCCGCAGCAGGCCGATCGCCTGGTCGTCGGTGGAGCAGAAGATCGCCGGCGGCCGGTCGGGGCCGGAGAGGATGTCCAGCGCGACGCGATAGGCGTCGTAGCGGTTGTACGGCGCCTCGAACAGCCGGCCCTCGGTGGGCAGGCCTGCCTCGTCCATGGCCCGCTTCCAGCCCTCGACGTGGTCGGAGACCGGGTCGCCGACGGCCGGTGTCTCCGCCGTACCGCCCATACAGGCGACGTACTCGTAGCCGTGCTCCAGCAGGTGGCGTACGGCGAGCTGGGCGCCGCCGAGGTCGTCCGTGACCACGGCCACGTCGTCGATGGCCTCGGGACGCTCGTGCAGCAGGACCACCCGGGCGTCCCAGGCCTCGATCTCGGCGGCGGCGAGGTCGTTCAGGGCGTGGCTCACCAGGATCAGCCCGGAGACGCGCATGCCCAGGAAGGCGCGCAGATAGTGGACCTCGCGCTCACCGATGTAGTCGGTGTTGCCGACCAGGACCATCTTTCCGCGCTCGGAGGCGGCCTGCTCGACCGCGTGCGCCATCTCGCCGAAGAACGGCTGGCGGGCGTCCGGGATGATCAGGCCTATGAGGTCGGTGCGCCGGGACGCCATCGCCTGGGCGACCCGGTCGGGGCGGTACCCCAGTTCCTTGATCGCCGCGAGGACACGCTCGCGCGTGGCCGGGGCGACCGGCCGGGGTCCGTTGTTGATGACATAACTGACGACGGCGGTGGAGGTCCCAGCCAGCCGTGCCACGTCATCCCGAGTCACCTTGGCCACGCGCGGAGTCTACGCGGATTGACCCGCCCTGGGCAGGGCGTACCAGCCCTTGGATGGGAACCAGGGGTCCGCCGGACGGGAACTAGGCGTCCGCGTGGACCTCGGCGCCGTCCCGGACGGCCGATGCGTCCGCATCCTGCGCCTCGGCCCGGTCCGCCTCGGTCCGGTCGGCCTTGGCCCGGTCGGCCTTCGCCCTGGAGTCCTCGGCGGTCCGGTCGGCCTTCTCGGGCGTGACGAACCGATAACCGACGTTGCGGACGGTGCCGATCAGCGACTCGTGCTCGGGGCCGAGCTTGGCGCGCAGCCGCCGTACGTGGACGTCGACCGTCCGGGTGCCGCCGAAGTAGTCGTAGCCCCACACCTCCTGCAGCAGCTGGGCGCGGGTGAAGACGCGGCCCGGGTGCTGGGCGAGGTACTTGAGCAGCTCGAACTCCTTGAAGGTGAGGTCGAGGACCCGGCCCTTGAGTTTCGCGCTGTACGTCGCCTCGTCCACCGACAGATCGCCGTTGCGGATCTCCATGGGGGAGTCGTCGTTGACGATCTGCTGGCGTCCCATGGCCAGCCGCAGCCGGGCCTCCACCTCCGCGGGGCCCGCGGTGTCGAGGAGGACGTCGTCGATGCCCCAGTCGGCGGTGACGGCGGCGAGACCGCCCTCGGTGACGACCAGGATCAGCGGACAGCCGGGGCCGGTGGAGCGCAGCAGCTGGCACAGGCTGCGCACCTGGGGCAGGTCGCGGCGGCCGTCGACGAGGATCACGTCGGCGCCCGGCGTGTCGACCAGGGCGGGGCCCTCCGCGGGAGCGACCCGCACGTTGTGCAGCAGCAGGCCGAGGGCGGGGAGCACCTCCGTCGACGGCTGGAGGGCGTTGGTCAGGAGCAGCAGAGAACTCATACGTCTGGTTCCTCCTCGGTCCCTGCGAGGCTGTGCGGACGGGCACTGCTCTGCGTTCCCGAAGGCCCCGTACACCGGCGGTCACCCGAGGTTTCCCGCTTCGTATACAACGCTTCCGAAAGCACAAAAGGACCCGGGGGCTGCGCTGCCCGAGTCCTCTGCCCAGCAGAATAGCCCACATGAGCAACGGTCCGGCAGGTCATGCGGCACGTTCCATCGTTCGTCCGTATCGCGAGACAGGCAGACGGGCGCCTATCCGGACGTTTCTGCGCACGGCCGACGGCGTTCCGGTCGATTCCGTATACGACCCGGGCGCGGTCGTATACGAAACGGAGCCGGACGCCTCCCGTACACCTCAGGGCGACCTGGTGTTCGTCGTCGCGCACGGGTTCACCGGGGACGTGGACCGGCCGCACGTACGACGGGTGGCGGGCGTCCTGCGCGGTTACGGCGCGGTCCTCACCTTCTCCTTCCGCGGCCACGGACGCTCCGGCGGCCGTTCCACGGTCGGCGACAAGGAGGTGCTGGACCTCGCCGCGGCCGTCGAGCGGGTCCGCGCTCTCGGCCACGGGCGCGTGGTGACCGTCGGCTTCTCCATGGGGGGCTCGGTGGTCCTGCGGCACGCGGCCCTGCACCCCGGCACGGTGGACGCGGTGGTCTCGGTCAGCGCCCCGGCCCGCTGGTACTACCGGGGGACGGCCCCCATGCGCCGCCTGCACTGGCTGGTCACCCGTCCCGAGGGCCGCCTGGTCGGCCGCTACGGCCTGCGCACCCGCATCCACCACCGCGACTGGGATCCGGTGCCCCTGTCCCCGGTGGAGTCGGTCCCCGGGATCGCCCCCACGCCCCTGCTGATCGTGCACGGCGACCGCGACGCCTACTTCCCCCTCGACCACCCCCGGATGCTCGCCGAGGCAGCCGGTGACCACGGGGAACTCTGGGTGGAGCCGGGCATGGGCCACGCCGAACACGCGGCCGGCGACGCGCTCCTCGCCCGGATCGCGCACTGGGCCGCGGGCCGGGCGGGCTAGCCTGACACCATCTGTCTTCTGTCTCTGTCTTTTCTTGCCGCCGATTGAGGAACGAGATGCCCAAGGTCACGGTGCGCTACTGGGCCGCCGCCAAGGCCGCGGCCCAGGTCGCCGAGGAGCCGTACGACGCGGACACGCTCGCCGCCGCGCTGGCCGCAGTGCGCGCGCGACACCCCGGTGAACTCACGCGCGTACTGCAGCGATGCTCCTTCCTCGTCGACGGTGACCCCGTCGGGACCCGCGCGCATGAGACGGTACGGCTGGCCGAGGGCGGCACGGTCGAGGTGCTCCCGCCGTTCGCAGGAGGATGAGGCGATGAGCGACCAGCCGTATCAGGGCGGACAGCCCTACGAGGGCGGACAGCCCTACGAGGGGGGACCGCCGTACCAGGGCGGCCCCTACGAGGGCTACGACCCGTACCAGCAGCAGCAATGGGCCGGGTACGACCAGCAGCAGTACGGCCGGCAGCCGGGCTACGACCCCCAGCTGACCCAGCAGTGGCAGGGGCAGACCTGGGAGACGCAGACGCACGGGTCGGTGCAGATGCCGGTGCAGGCGGCGGAGGCGGCGTATGTGCCGCCGCAGACGTTCGAGGGCCAGTACGGGCAGCAGTACGCCCAGCCGTACCCGGCCGCTGCCCAGCCGCAGCCCGCACCGGCAGCGGCACCGGCACCGGCAGCGGCGCCGGAGGCCGTGGCGGAGGAGTCCGAGCCCGACTACGGTCCCGCCACGCTCGGCGGCAACTCGCGGATCACCGATGCCCAGCGGGCGCGCCTCGAGGGGCGTTCGCCGATCATCGAGCCCGGTATGCAGCCGGCGCTGCTGACCGCGGTGCTGGGCCTGCTGCTGGCCGCGACGGCGCCGGTCGCCTCGTACGCGCTGGTCGTCCCGCTCGTGCTGCTCCAGGCGGTGACGGCGGCGGGCTGGTTCCGGCTGAACGGCATGTGGCCGGCCCGGCAGGGCATCGCGCTGGCCTTCGCGGGCGGGCTCGCCGCGGACGTGGCCGTCCTGGCCGCCGGCCGCGACCACGTGCCCGCCGCGATCCTCGGCCCGCTCGGCGTCTGGGTCCTGCTGTGCCTGGTCCTGCAGCTGCGCTCGCACGCCTCGCCGGACGAGCGGATGTACGGCCTGATGGCGACGGTCGTCTCGGCGGCCCTCTCGGTCCTGGCCACCGGCTACCTGGGTGCCGATCCGCACGCGGTGTCGGTGGGTGCGGCGGCGGTGGCGGTGGCGATCCTGGCCCGCGCCCTGCCGCTGCCCTCGCCGGTGTCGGTGGTGGTGTCGCTGCTGGCGGCGGCGGGTGCGGGGATCGCCGTCGGCGGGATGACCGGCCTGGGCGCGAAGGGCGCCGCCCTGGGGGCGGCGGCCGGCGTCTGCGCACTGGTCGGACACCGGGTCGCGAGCTACGACTACCCGTCCCGCTTCGTCCACTTCACCGCGGGCGTGGCCCTGCCCCTGTCGGCGGCGGCACCGGTGGTGTGGCTGCTGGGGCGCGCGCTGGGCTAGGCGAAACCCCCTAGCCGATGCCCAGCCGTTCGGCAAGCAATCCGAACACGACGCCTGCCGTCGCCACGGCGACCGCAGGCGTCAGCGAATGCGCGTGGACTCCCGGTGTCCACGCGAGCAGCATCGCGCCGACGAGGAAATACGTCACCCAGCCGAAAGCGGCGTCCACCGCATGGCCGGCCGCGGGTGAGACGCTGAACGCGCCCCGCACAAGGTGCCGCACCGGCATCGTGACCGCCATGGCGATGACCGAGCACGGAGCCAGGAACAGCAGCGCCCAGAACACCGCGGCCGCTCCGTCGAGTTCGATTTCGCCGGGGAAGAGTGCGGCGGTGACGAGGATGATCAGAAGGTATATGAGGCCGACGGGCACGATCGCGAACAGCACGACCCCGCCGAGCACGGCCCGGGCCAGAGCCTTCTCGCCGGAGGTCATCGGCTCGTCGTCGGCGGGGTGATCCGCGGGTTCCGATCGCTTGTCCACGCGAGACTCCACTTGACGTTTCTTCCTGGTGTTTCGGCGAGGAAAGCCGAAAGGCCGCACCCCCACCGGCGTCCAACCCTAGGGGTGCGGCCCTTCGACCGTCACTGTGGTGCTGTTTCGCGCAGCCCGCGGCCCGCTCAGACCGCGATGGCGACCTCGGCCAGAGCGCCCTTCTCCGCCACGACGACCGTGCGGTCCGCCGTGCCGCCGGGCACCAGCGCGCGCACGGTCCACGTGCCCTCGGCCGCGTAGAACCGGAACTGGCCGGTCGCCGAGGTGGGCACCTCCGCGGTGAACTCGCCGGTCGAGTCGAGAAGACGGACGTAGCCCGTCACCGGCTCGCCGTCGCGGGTCACCTGGCCCTGGATCGTGGTCTCACCGGGCTTGATCGTCGAGGCGTCCGGGCCGCCGGCCTTCGCTCCGCACATGCTGTCTCTCCAGAGGGGTTGGGATTACTTGTTGGCGCCGAGCTCGATCGGCACGCCGACGAGGGAGCCGTACTCGGTCCAGGAGCCGTCGTAGTTCTTGACGTTCTCGACGCCGAGCAGCTCGTGCAGCACGAACCAGGTCAGGGCCGAGCGCTCACCGATGCGGCAGTAGGCGATCGTGTCCTTGGCGAGGTCCACGTTCTCCTCGGCGTAGAGGGCCTTGAGTTCCTCGTCCGACTTGAAGGTGCCGTCGTCGTTGGCGTTCTTCGACCACGGGATGTTGCGGGCGGTCGGGACGTGGCCCGGACGCTGCGACTGCTCCTGCGGCAGGTGCGCCGGGGCGAGCAGCTTGCCGGAGAACTCGTCGGGCGAGCGCACGTCGACCAGGTTGTGCGAGCCGATCGCGGCGACGACGTCGTCACGGAAGGCCCGGATGGAGGTGTCCTGCGCCTTGGCCTTGTAGTCGGTGGCCGGGCGCTCGGGGACCTCGTCGCCGGCGACCAGCTCGCGGGCGTCCAGCTCCCACTTCTTGCGGCCGCCGTCGAGGAGCTTGACGTTCTCGTGGCCGTACAGCTTGAAGTACCAGTAGGCGTACGACGCGAACCAGTTGTTGTTGCCGCCGTAGAGGATCACCAGGGTGTCGTTGGCGATGCCCTTCTTCGACAGGAGCTTCTCGAAGCCCTCCTGGTCGATGAAGTCACGGCGGACCGGGTCCTGGAGGTCCTTGGTCCAGTCGATGCGGATCGCGTTCTTGATGTGGTTCTTCTCGTAGGCGGACGTGTCCTCGTCCACCTCGACGATGGCGATGGCCGGGTCGTCCAGGTGCTCCTGCAGCCAGTCGGCGTCGACCAGGACGTCGGTGCGGCTCATGCTCTTTCTCCTCCGGGGCAGTTGCGGCGGGGCGTGCGAGTAGAGGGGTGCGCGCGGTCGGGGAACGGCGGCGCACGGGTGCCCTTGCAGCAGGGCGGCTGAGGGACGCGGAAGTCGGGGACTTGCGCTCAGAAGGGGCGACAGAGCATGGCGGCAACGCGGCACAGGTCCACTGCCCGCCGCTTCGTGAGATCCGCCTGTCGCTTCATGGGTGCGATCGTAGGGACGTCCGGGCGGGCATGTCACCGGTGTGTCATATGGCGAGACACGATCGTCCGTATGGCGGAACGAAGAAGCGCCCGGCGGCCGTCGTACGGCCTGCCGAGCGCTCGCACGGGTCTTCGCATCTACGCTGCGGACGACCCCGTCTCGCCAGTCGGACGAGGCCGGACGATCGCCCTCCTGCCCCGCCCTTCCGTTCCGTTACCCCGCCAGCTTGACGTCGGAACCCTTCACCATGATCTCCACACCGTCCTTCGCGGCCTGCACCTTGTCCAGCTTGATGCCGCCGGGCAGCCGGTCGACGGCCTGCTGGAAGTCGGTGATCTCGCGGATGCGGTTCTCGGCGATCGCGGCGGCGCCGAGCCTGGGCAGCGAGTCGGCGTGGACCTGCACCTTGTCGTTCTCGACGGTCACCGAGCTGAGCACGGGCACGGTCTGCTTGATCCCGAGGGACGAGACGGTGCCCTCCACCATGACCTTGATCTTGCCGTTGCCGCCGTCGGAGAGGCCGACGATCCGGGCGGTGATCCCGGGGGCGACCTCGGTCGGCTGGGAGTTGGCGGTCTTCAGCAGCTCGGAGTAGGAGATCGTCGCGGTACCGGTGGCGCTGGCCGCGGTGGCGGAGCTGTAGTCCCCGGAGAACGTGACGCCCTTCATGTCGGCCTTCAGGTCGTCGATCCTGATCGTCTGCCCGGCCTTGCCGGTGGCGGCCTGGTAGTCCTTGATCCCGACCTCGACGTCGTCGAGGGACCCGCCCGCGACCTGGGTCAGGAACGGGAACCCCTTGATGTCCACGTCCGGCGTCGAGGCCAGGTTCTCGGTCGCCTTCAGCTTGTCGGCGGCCTCACCCTCGGCGAAGTGCACGGCGACCCGGTCCGCGATCACGAACAGCCCGCCCAGGATCACGACGAGGATCAGGATTATTCGCAGGGCGCGCATGTGGTGTTTCCCCCGGGTCGTCGGTAGGTGTGGCTACGCCACGGTAACTCCGCCGGGACGGCCGAGGGGGAATTGTGGATCACTTGTGACAGGGGGTGCCCGCCCTACCCTGGAGTCATGTACGCGCGCCGGCGCCACATCTACTTCGCCATGATGGGGACGTGCATCGGGCTCTTCGTCCTGGCGTGGGGGGTCGTGCGCCTCTGGTCGGTGCCGGCGGCCGTCGGCATGTGCGTCGTGGCCATGGTCATCCCGCCGGTCGCGGCGATGATCGCCAACCGGCGGGGCCCGGAGGACCGGTGGTGGGACGATCCCTCCGGCGATCCCCAGTCCGACGAGTGGTGGGACGAGCTGGACGGCAAGAAGCGGCGGTAGCCCGCGCTTCAGTCCGTCCAGGGCTGCCAGGCGCCCGCGCCGACCGCCCCGTTGTACCAGTACTGCTTGGCGCCACGCATGCCGGCGGTGCGGAACGGCCTGCCGTGGTCGTCGATGCGGGTCGTGCCCTGCCGGTCGCCGCTGCTCCAGACGAGTTCGAGGTACCAGTCGACGTCCTGGGCGGCCGTGGCGGCGTCGATGTTCAGCACCTCCGGGTCGTCGGCGGACACCTTGTACGGGAAGTCCGTGGCCCGGGTCTTGTTGTACCCCTCGTGTCCCGGCACCGCCTTCGCGCTCGGGGCCTGAGCGTCGAGGTCGACGGCGAAGGACGCCGGGGCCAGATCACCGCCGCACTGCCCGCCCATGGTGAAGGCGTTCCACGCGGGGGCCTTGCGGGTGCCGGTGACGCGGACGTGGAGCCCGTGCAGCACCACCGGCCGGCTGCTGTCACCCTGCACGGTCACCTGCAGCCGCAGATGCCCGGCGGGTACGGCGCCCATCGCGGCGGCCCAGCCGTCGGTGGCCTGGCTCGCGGGGGGCGGAGACACCTTCCTCGGGTCGCTGTTCAGCAGGAACCACTGGTCACAGGAGTTGTCCCAGTTGTTGGTCAGGACGTTGACGTGGAAGGGAGCCGCGGCGGGCGCGGTCACCGGGTGCGAGGGGCTGGGGGAGGAACCGGCGGAGTCCGCCCGGCCGGCGGCCTGGGACGGGGTGCCGGCGGGAGACCCCGACCCGGTGGGGGTGGCGGTGGCGGTGGTGCCGCCCGTGCCGCCGCGCGGGACGGGGGCTGCGGACCCGTCCGCGGTCGCGCCGGCGGCAGAATGCGCGGAGGGCCTTCTGGAGTCGTCCGCGGCGGTGACCAGGGCCGGCACGGCGACGGCGGCGACGGCCACCACGCCCGCGGCGATCAGCAGCCGGGGGCGACGGAGGCGGGCGGTACGTGACGTGCGCAGGGCCGCCGGGACGGGGACGGCTTCCGGGCGCGGGGTGGTTTCCCGGCCCGGGGCGGCAGTCGGGCACGGGGAGGCCTCTCGGCCCGGAACGTCTCCGGAAGGGCCCCGGGGGGCGCCGTCACGGACCTCCTCGCCCGCGCCGGCCCCCGCCTCAGTCCCCGCCCCGTCCGCAGCATCGGCTGAACGCCCCCCGGAGACGGCACCCGCTACAGAGGCGTCCCCACCCGGCCGTCCCCCGTCCCGGCGGCGGGAGGCGCCCGCCAGGATCCAGCGGCGGTGCAGCTCGACCAGCTCCTCCGCGCTCGCCCCACAGACCCGGGCGAACCGTTCCAGCGGCGCGTACTCGGTCGGCACCGCCGTGCCGTTGCAGTAGCGGTGCAGGGTGGACGTGCTGACGTGGAGCCGTTTGCCGAGCGCGCCGTAACTGCGCCCGGACCGGTCCTTTAATGCGCGGAGCAACTCCGCCAGCGCGTCCGTCTCCCGGCCCATGCCACCCTCCCCATCCCGGAACGGCATTCCAGGCTCTGCCGTTTCCCCTGGTGAGAGTGCGCGCAAGCGTTCCAGGGTTCCAGATTTCCCGGCGGTCATGGCGACTGGGACACATCTCACCCCACAGTTCGGTGCAGCGGCCGGTCCACCGGGTCCGGCCACCGAGAGAACCACCAACGGGAGACACACATGTCCGCCAAGCGCATCCTCGTCACCGCCGCCGCGTTGGCCCTCGGCTCCGCCGCCGCCGTCGGCTGCAGCGGCACCTCGTCGGCCTCCGGCACCGCGCCGTCCGCGTCCGCCGTCCGGGCCTCGACCGCGTCGCCGTCCCACACCACCGGTACGCCGGGAACGCACGCTTCGTCCACGGGTGGCAGCACGGCGCAGGCCGGCTCCCGCACGAGCACGACGGGCGACGCCCACCGCACCGCCACCGCGTCCGGGAACAAGAAGGCTCCCTCCTGCCGGGCCGACCAGCTCACCGTCACCGCCGCGCCGGTGTCCCGTCCCCTGAACCACCTGCTGATCACCGCCAAGAACACCAGCGGCAGCCCGTGCGACCTGGGGATCATCGGCCTGGTCACCTTCGACGGCAGGATCAAGGCCACCACCCCGGACGGCATCGGCGGCGGTCCCAACATCCTCAAGCCGGGCCAGGCGAACTACGAGGGCGTCTCCCTGGACCAGCAGGACACCCCCGGCAGTGCAACCCACACCTCCACGCTCTCCGTGCAGCTCGACGGCGGTGACACCGTCCGGGTTCCCGTGAAGACGTACGTCCACGCCCCCAAGATCACGGTCTGGGAGCCCACGGCGGCGGACGCCCTCGTCTTCTGAGACGCGTGAGCAGGCGCTCGTCCCAGCCGATCACTGTGGATCAGTAGACGAGCGCCTGCGTGTCGTCGGCGAGGGATTCCTGGACGAAGACCTGCGCGCCCGCGATCCGTACGCCCTCGATGACGTCCTTCTCGGTGATCTCCCGCCGGGCCGCGCACTGGGTGCACAGCGTGATGCGCCCGGCGGCGAGGATCGACTCGATCAGGTCCGGCAGCGGCGCGGCGTGCGGCAGCTCGAACTCGGCGGCCCGCCCCGGCAGGGCGAACCAGGACGACTCCCCGGTCAGCCACAGCGACACCTCGACCCCGCTGGCCACGGCCACCGCGGCCACGGTGAACGCCTGCGAGCAGCGCTCGGGTGCGTCCGCCCCGGCCGTCACCTTGATCACGAGCTTCTTGGTCATGTCCGGAAGCGTAAGCCCTCGCGGGCGGCGTCAGCCGCGCGGGCGCAGGGCCGCGAAGACGATCGCCGCGAGCAGCGCCGTCAGGCAGAGCACGCCGAGCAGACCGCTCATGCGCGCGTCGTCCACCGGCCGGACCCGCCGCCTGCGGACCCGTCTCCGCGGGGCGGGGAGCCGGGCCGGGGCGGGCCCGGGGGGCGGCACGGGCGAGTCGGGCGTCGTCGGCGTGCCCGGATGGAACGGCGGCAGGGCGTAGGGCAGATGGAGCGGTGTCCGTCCGGCCGGTAACGCCTGCCGCCGACCCCGTCGGCACTCCTCGTACGGCAGGCTGCCCTGGATGCCGCTCATGCGCGGTGCTCCTGCCGCTGGTGCTGCCGCATCAGCACGTTGGCGTCGGTCTCCGCGCTCCGGTCGTACTCCACCCGCGCGGTGTCCCGCCGTTCGGCCAGCGTCATGCACGCGGCGCAGCCGGGGACCGGCCGGGGCGGGCGGCTGAGGTCGGCGGGGTCGGGCGGCACGGCCCGCGTACGGCCGTTCGCCGCGTGGACGCTCGCGCTGAGGCGTTCGCGGTCGGTGGCGGGGCGCAGCGTGGCGGGGTCGGCCTGCCATTCCCGGCCGCCGCCGACGGGGCGCAGCCTCGCGTACGGGCCTGAGCGGTCCTGGTACTCGCCGACGCGGCGGGTGGCGGGGTCGTAGAGGAGACGCCCGGGCTCGTGGGACTCCGACGTCGTTGTCATCGTGGCCAGCTCCTTTCCATGAACGCCTGTGCGCAGCGCACGGCTGTGGCTACGCTGCGTGTTCGGGATGCTGATGAGCATGGCGCACGGACAGGGCGTCTGGGCTGTTGAGCGGCCCAAATTCAACGCTGGGCCTGCCAAATTCAACAAGTTCAACAGGAGCGGGATGCCGCAGCGGCTGGTGATCACGGGGCGGAGTCAGGAGCCGAGGGCGCGGTTCGCCGAGGAGTTACGGCGCCTGAGGAGCGAGCGCGGCCTGAGCCTGCGGGACCTCGCGAAGGAGGTGGGCTGGGACGCGTCCCAGTTCAGCAAGATGGAGAGCGGGCGGACGCTGGGCGGCCCGGAGGTCGTACAGGCGCTGGACCAGTACTACGGGACACCTGGGTTGCTGGTGACGCTGTGGGAGTTGGCGATGGCGGACCCCACGCAGTTCAAGGAGCAGTACCGCCGGTACATGATCCTCGAGTCGGAGGCCGTGGGGCTGTGGCACTACGGCGTCAGCACTGTCCATGGCCTGCTCCAGACGGATGGGTACGCCCGTGAGGTGCTCGCGCTGGGAGGCGCCAGAGGGGAGGAGCTGGACCAGCAGGTCGAGGCCCGCACCGGGCGACGGAAGTTGCTGGAAGGCGAGGACGCCCCGCCGTTCCGGGCTCTCCTCGGTGAGGTGGTGCTGCGGACACCGCTGCGGGACGCGGTCGAGTGGCAACGGCAGCTGGAGCACCTGTTGAAGGTGTCGGAGCAGCCGCACGTCACGATCCAGGTGCTGCCGCAGAGCGTCGGACTGCACGGTCTGGTGAGCACGGATGTGATGTTCCTGCGGCTGCTGGACGGGCGGATGGTGGCGTACACGGAGAACGCCCTGCGCGGTGAACTGGTCGAGGAAAACGGCTCTGTTGAGCGGCTGCACCGTGCGTACGATGCGATGCGTGACCTGGCTCTGAACCCGGCCGAGTCGCGGAAGTTCATCCTGCGGACGTTGGAGGAAATGCCGTGCGAGCCATCGACCTGAGCGGCGTGACGTGGCGCAAGAGCAGCTACAGCAACCCGGACGGCGGCGCGTGTGTCGAAGTCGCCGCCAACCTCCTCCACGCCGCCGACTGGCGCAAGAGCAGCTACAGCAACTCGGACGGTGGCCAGTGCGTCGAAGTCGGCGCCAACCTCCCCCTCGTCCCCGTCCGCGACAGCAAGGACACCACCCGCACCCCGCTGCTGATCGGCGCGGGCGCCTGGGCGGTGTTCGTGGGCGGGGTCAAGGCCGGATCCTGACGAGGGCGGGGCTCAGCCGAAGAGGCCCGCGTTCAGCGGGGTGCCCACCAGGTCCGTGACGTCCGACAGGGCCGCAGGATCTTCGGCGCTGGGAGCGGGGGCGTGTGCCGTGGAACCGGAGTTCTGGGCGTGGGCGGTAGTCGGCGCGACCGCCAGCAACAGCCCGGCAGCCACACCCGTCGCGATCGTGCGCAGCACCTTGAGCATGCTCTTCTCTCCGATCTCAGGTGGGACCTGGATCAAGGTTCGGTGCCGGCCGGTCCCGGGGCGAGCCGGGCGGGCTGAATGGGGCCGGGCCCCTGGTCGGCCCACCTCGTCAAGAGGGCCCGACCCCGGCCGCGTAAGCTGGGCCCCGGCTCTGTCGTATGCCCACCCTCGCTCAAGGAGCACCCGTGGAGATCTTCTTCGAAACCCTGCTGGTCCTGGTCTGCGTCGGCGTGCTCGCCTTCGCCGGTCTGACCGTGAAGAAGCTGTACCAGGGCCAGCGCTGACCCCCACCTAGGAAACCGCACCTCATGATCGAGATCCCGTCCGACCTGCACAAGGACCTCGTCCCGCTCGCCTTCCTGCTCGGCAACTGGGCCGGTGCGGGCGTGCATGACTTCCCCGGCTCCCAGAAGTGCAACTTCGGCCAGGAGGTCAGCTTCACCCACGACGGCCGGGACTTCCTGGAGTACCACTCCCGCACCTGGGTGCTGGACAACGACGGCAACAAGATCCGCCCGCTGGAGTCGGAGTCCGGCTTCTGGCGGATCGACGCCGACCGCAAGGTCGAGGTGACGATGACCCGCGACGACGGTGTCATCGAGATCTGGTACGGCGAGATGGCCGACAAGAAGCCGCAGATCGACCTGGTCACGGACGCCGTCGCCCGGACGGCCGCCTCGCAGCCGTACAGCGGTGGCAAGCGGCTCTACGGCTACGTCAAGAGCGACCTCATGTGGGTCGGCGAGAAGCAGACCCCCGAGGTCGAGCTGCGCCCCTACATGTCGGCGCACCTGAAGAAGGTCGTCACCCCGGAGGACGTCGAGCGCTGGGCCAAGGCCCTCCCGGACGACATGCCGGACGACGGCATCGCCTTCTTCAAGTAGTCCTAGACTCGGCGGTGTGGTGAGCACCGACTGGAAGAGCGACCTCAGGCAGCGCGGCTACCGGCTGACGCCGCAGCGGCAGCTTGTCCTCGAAGCCGTGGACACCCTTGAGCACGCGACCCCCGACGCCATCCTCAGCGAGGTGAGGAAGACGGCGTCGGGGGTCAACATTTCCACGGTCTACCGGACCCTGGAGCTGCTGGAGGAACTGGGCCTGGTCAGCCACGCCCACCTCGGGCACGGTGCGCCGACCTACCACCTCGCCGACCGCCACCACCATCTGCACCTGGTGTGCCGCGACTGCGAGAACGTGATCGAGGCCGATGTGGACGTCGCCGCGGAGTTCACGGCGAAGCTGCGTACGCAGTTCGGGTTCGACACCGACATGAAGCACTTCGCGATCTTCGGCCGGTGCAGGGACTGTTCCCTGAAGAGTTCAACTACCACGTCGTAGGCTGGCCCCATGAAGAGCCCCCTGCTGTCCCTGCCCGGCGCCGTCCCAGCCGAGGGCGTGGACGAAGGTGTCGCCGCCCACTACGGCGACCTGTTCCGCGAGCAGCGCGCCCTCGCCGACGGCACCGGATTCGTCGACCTGTCCCACCGGGGCGTCGTCACCGTCACCGGCGACGACCGGCTGAGCTGGCTGCACCTCCTGCTCACCCAGCACGTCAGTGAACTGCCTGCCGGTGAGGCGACCGAGGCGCTGATCCTGTCCGCGCACGGGCACATCGAGCACGCGCTGTACCTGGTGGACGACGGCAGCACCGTCTGGGCCCACGTGGAGCCGGGTACGCAGGACGCGCTGATCGCGTACCTGGAGTCGATGAAGTTCTTCTACCGGGTGGAGGTCGCCGACCGAACGGGTGACTTCGCCGTGGTGCACCTGCCCGCCGGGTCCATCGCCGAGGTACCGGACGGGGTCGTCGTACGGGAGACGGCGTACGGCCGTGATCTGTTCCTGCCGCGTGCCGACCTGGAGTCCTTCGCGGCCACGCACGGCCCGGCCGCCGGGCTCCTCGCCCACGAGGCGCTGCGCGTCGAGCACCACCGGCCGCGGCTCGGTTTCGAGACCGACCACCGGACCATTCCGCACGAGCTGGGCTGGATCGGCACGGCCGTGCATCTGCAGAAGGGCTGCTACCGGGGGCAGGAGACGGTCGCCCGCGTCCAGAACCTGGGCAAGCCGCCGCGCCGCCTGGTCTTCCTGCACCTGGACGGCAGCGACGTCCACCTGCCGGTGGCGGGCACGGAGATCCGTGTCGCGGACGAGGGTCCGGACGGCCGGAAGATCGGTTTCGTGACGACGTCCGTACGGCACCACGAGCTGGGGCCGGTGGCGCTGGCGCTGATCAAGCGCAATGTGCCGGTCGACGCGAGGCTCCTGGCCGGAGAGACGGCGGCCGCCCAGGAGGTCGTGGTCGAGCCGTAGCGGTCGTGCGCCGTCAGGAGCCGCTCAGGAGGGTCCGTACCCGGCGCGGCCTCACTCTCGATCGTGGCGTCGCCCTCGGGGGCGGCGACCGCACGGCACACCTCCCGCGGTCACCGGCCGGCTAGATCTCCAGCAGCACGGTGAAGGGGCCGTCGTTCGTCAAGGACACCCGCATCTTCGCGCCGAAGCGACCGGTGGCCACCGTCGCCCCGAGGGCCCGCAGCCGGGCCACGACCTCGTCCACCAGCGGCTCGGCCACGTCACCCGGGGCCGCCGCGTTCCAGGTGGGCCGGCGGCCCTTGCGGGCGTCGCCGTAGAGGGTGAACTGGCTGATGACCAGCAGCGGGGCGTCGATGTCGCTGCACGACCTCTCGTCCTGCAGCATGCGGATCGACCAGAGTTTGCGGGCCAGCTGCGCCGCCTTCTCCTTGGTGTCCTCATGGGTCACCCCGACGAGGACGCACAGCCCCTCGCCCTCGATCGCGCCGACCGTCTCGCCGTCCACGACGACGCTCGCGCCGTCCACCCTCTGCACCACCGCACGCATGCGGACCATCATGCCGGGTGCCCGGTACGTGGTCACAGGGGGTCCAATATAGATCCCTTACCCCCCATCTGGGGCTGTTCGGGGGCACTCGGTCACATAGTGGCCAGTTGGGGTGGCACGATGCTCCCACACGCCGGTCGAGGGGACGGTCAGAAGCACATGAGCACACCGAGTACCAGCGGGCGGCTGGAGACGCAGGGGGCACACGGGGCACACGGGGTGCAGGGGGTGGGGGAGGTACAGGGGACGTACCGGCCGCCCGCCCAGCGCGCCGACACTCCGGCGGAGCCGGCCCTGCCCGTCGAGCCTCCGGAGCCCGACCTGGCCCGGCTGAGTCTGCCCGAGCTGCGCACCCTGCGCCGCGACGCCCAGCGCGACGAGGCGGACCTCAGCTATGTGCGGCGGCTGCTGCAGGGCCGGATCGACATCCTGCGTGCCGAGCAGTGCGGGCGCGGCCGGGCGTCCGTGCCGGCGCCGGCGGACGGCTCCATGGTCGACCGGCTCCCGGAGATCCTCAAGGACGCCCCGGCCCGGCACCGTTCCTCGGCCCGCCATGTCACGCTCGGCACCCCGCACAACGAGGAGTACCGGCGACTGGCCGCCGAGATGCTCGCCGAGGTCGAGCTGAGCGATCTCCAGGCGCGTACCGACCTGGAGCTGGCCACCGCGATGGGCCGCCTGGTCCGCTACGAGCAGGAGGTCTCCCGCCGCCGCCAGCACCTGCAGCGCACGGCCGACGACTGCAGCGCGGAGATCGCCCGCCGCTACCGCGTGGGCGAGGCCCAGGTGGACGACCTGCTCCTCTGAGCCGACGGGAGGACGGCGGGGGATGGTGCAACACGGTGGTGGACGGTGGGGGCGGTGGGCGCGGCGTCATGCGGGCGACAGGTTCCGGGGCGCGGCCTACCGTGGCCCTATGAGCGACGTCCGAATCGTCACCGAGGTCGAGTTCGAGGACTGGCTGCGCGCGCACGCCGTCGGGTTTCTGCGCCCGCCCGCCCTGACCCCCGAACAGATCGACGCCCGGCGGGCGCAGTTCGAGCCGGGCCGGCTGCTCGGGGCCTTCGACGACGGCCGCTGTGTGGCCACCTTCCGCTCCTTCGACCAGGAACTGACCGCGGTGGGCGGCGCGCCCGTGGCCGCGGACGCCATTACCAACGTCAGTGTCAGCCCCACCCACCGCCGCCGCGGCCTGCTGAGCCGGATGATGGCGCGGGACCTCCCGGCGGCGAAGGAGCGCGGTGACGTCCTCGCCACCCTGATCTCCGCCGAGTACCCGATCTACGGCCGCTACGGCTTCGGCCCGGCCACCTGGTCGAACCAGTGGATCATCGAGGTGCCCCGGGCCGGCCTCGACCCGCGCTGGTCGGGGCCGGACGACGGGGGCCGGATCGACCTGGTGGACGGCGAGGACGTACGCAAGCTAGGCCCCGAGCTGTACGAGCGGTTCCGTCGTCTCCAGCCCGGCGCGGTCAGCCGCGATGAGCTGTGGTGGCAGGTGAACACCGGGGCCGTCCGCTTCCACGACGACTGGACCGAGCCCTTCTACGCCGTCTACCGCTCGGCCCACGGCGAGGTCGAGGGCCTGGTGGCGTACCGGTCCGACGAGACCTGGACCGGCAAGCAGCCGGATCAGACCGCCGGTGTCCGGGGGCTCGTCGCCACCAGCGCGGCGGCCGAGCGCGCCCTGTGGCACTTCCTGTGCTCCATCGACTGGATCACGAAGGTCGACAGCGGCTACCGCGGCCCCGACGACCTGCTCCCGCGCTATCTCCCCGACCCGCGCGCGGCCCGGATCACCTCGCACGCGGACTGGCTCTGGATCCGGATCCTGGACGTCGTACGGGCCCTGGAGGCGCGGACGTACGACCGGGTGGGCACGGTCGTGCTGGAGGTCGTGGACGGTGACGGTCTCGCCGGGGGCCGGTTCCGGCTGGAGGTCTCGCCCGAGGGGGCGTCCTGCACGCCGGCGAGCACCGAGAGCGCCGATCTGACGCTGGACGTGGGCGAGTTGGCGTCGCTCTGGCTCGGGGGCGAGTCCCTGCTGCGGCTGGCCGCGCTCGGCCGGGTCCAGGAAGAACGAGAGGGCGCCGCCCGGAAGGCCGACGCCCTGTTCCGCTCGTCCGGGCGGCCGTGGTGCCCGGACATCTTCTGACCGCTCCTCTCTCCCGGTGACGCTGACCGTTCATCCGTAGCGAGCTGTTCAGTTGTGGCTGTGCCGCGGTGTTCAGTTGTGGCTGTGCGAAGTCGTGTTCAGTTGTGACTGTGCGCTTCGGTGGCCGTCCCCTGTCCGGACTCCCGGCTCCCCTCCGGAAGGGAGCCCGGCGGCCAACCACTGGGAAGCTTGACCATGTCATGCGAGTTGGCAGCCAACTCCACTGTACTTATCTCCGTTGGGAAGCGACTCATAACCAGCCGTCGGTGAACTGCCGTAAGTTGGCGGGAAGTTGTAGTGTTTGTTCGTGGACCCGGAGCACGCCTCCGCCAATGGACGGACGAGGTCACACCGGCCTCACGCGTCCCGCGACATCGCCGACGAACTGCGCACCCGGATCAGGTCCGGTGTGCTGCGGGCGGGTCAGCGCATGCCCACGCAGGCCGCGCTGGCCGACGAGTTCGGTGTCGAACGGGGCGCCGTGCGGCAGGCGTTGCGCATCCTGCAGTCGGAGCGGCTGCTGACCGACGTTTCCAAGGGCAGCCCGGCCACGGTGGCGGCGGTGCCGGGGCCGGTGTGCCCGCCGGCCGGACCGGCGGCGCCGCCGCAGCCCACGATGGTCGGTCTCGCGCCCCGCATCGCGGAGGCCTTCGCCGTCCCGCACGTGCGCATCGACGCCCTGTGCCTGACCGCGGTCTCGCTCACGATGGCCATCGGGGAGCCGCTCCGGCAGATCCACGCCGGGCGGCTGAAACCGGCCAAGATCGACGTCCGGGTGCTGCTGCCCAGCCGTGACATCGACCTGGCCTTCCCGGTGCCCGTGGCCGCCGACGACCGCGGCCTGCTGCACCGCCGCTGGCTGGCCCAGCGCAACGCCCAGGGCCTGGTGCTGCGGCAGAACCTGCTGGCCCTGTACGCCACGCACGGCGTCGACGTACAGGTCTGCTTCCGTGCCCTGCCGTTCACCCCGCCGGTCAAGCTGTACCTGCTCAACGGCTCGGAGGCGCTGTTCGCGTACTACACGCTCAAACGGCGCGAACGGGAGATCGAACACGCGCACCTGGAGCTGTACGACGCCGACGGCACGCGCTCGATGCTGTTCGCGTTCGAGCGGCGTGCCGGGCGGCGGGACGCCGCGTTCGTGGAGCAGTCGCGGCTGTGGTTCGACGCGCTGTGGGGGACGATCAGCTCGGAGCTGGTCCTCGGTCCCTAGCCCGGCCAACTTGGAATCGTTGGCAGCCAACTCCCGGTAGATGGATCAGAGTTGTAGCGTTTGGTCGTGACCCAGGAGCCCATGGCAGCGAACGGCAGCGGAAAACTCACGCCCCAGGAGATCGCCGACACCCTGCGCGCGCGGATCCGCACCGGCGTGCTGCGGCCCGGCGAGCGGCTGCCGACCCAGGCCGAGCTGGCCGGGGAGTTCGGGGTCGAGCGGGGTGCCGTGCGTCAGGCGCTGCGGGTGCTCCAGGGGGACGGACTGCTCGCCGGCGTCAGCAAGGGCAGCCCGCCCCGGGTCGCCGAGCCGCAGCCCGCGTGGCAGCGGGAGGAGCCCCAGCCGACGATGGTGGCGCTCGCGCCCCGGCTGACCCAGGCGTTCTCGGCTCCGCACGTGCGCATCGACGCCGTCTGCCTGACCGCGCAGAGCCTGATCCCGGCGCTCGGCGAGCCGCTGCGCCTGATCCACGAGGGCCGGCTGCACCCCGGGCGGATCGACGCCCGCATCCTGCTGCCGTCCCGCGACATCAACCTCGCCTTCCCGGTCTCCGTCGACGCCGGGAGCGAGGAGGACGAGGCCGTCCACCAGCGCTGGCTGGCCATGCGCAACGCCCAGGGCCAGGTGCTCCAGTACAACCTGCAGGCGCTGCGCGGCACCCACGACATCGACGTCCATGTCACCTTCCGGGCGCTGCCGTTCACCCCTCCGGTCAAGCTGTACCTGCTCAACGGGGAGGAGGCGCTCTTCGCGCACTACATGATCACGCGCCGCGAGGAGCCCACCGACCGCGGAACGCTGGAGATGTACGACACCCTCGGCTCCGAGTCGCTGCTGTTCTCCTTCGAGCAGCGGGCCGGTCAGCGGGACGCGGCGTTCGTGGAGCAATCGCAGAAGTGGTTCGACGCCCTCTGGGAAACCATCACGACGGACCTGACACTCTCCTAGTGACTTCTGATGCGAGTGAGATCGAGAAGCTTCGGGAACTGATCACACCGGCCCGGTTCGTGCTGTGGGACTTCGACGGGCCGATCTGCCGCCTCTTCGCCGGGCACAAGGCGGAACGGGTGGCCGCGGACCTGGTCGAGTGGCTGGCGCGGCAGGGCCTGCGCGGGCTGCTCACCGACACCGAACGGGACACGCTGGACCCGCAGGTCGTGCTGCGCGCGGTGGGCCGCAGACGCCCCGGCAGCGACCTGGTCGCAGGGCTGGAGGAGCGGCTCACCCAGGAGGAGCTGAAGGCCGCGGCCTCCGCGCTGCCCACCGCCTACGCCGACCCGCTGATCCGCACCTGGACGGCCGTCGGCGCCCGGCTGGCCGTCACCACCAACAACTCGCCCCGGGCGGCCCGCACCTACCTGGAGACCCGCGGCCTCACCGGCTGCTTCAGCCCGCATCTGTACGGCCGCACCGAGCAGCTGCACCACCTCAAACCACACCCGCAGTGCCTCAACCGCGCCCTGAACGCGATGGGCGCGGCACCCTCGGCCGCCCTGATGATCGGTGACACCCCCTCGGACCTCGCCGCGGCCCGTGCCGCGGGCGTTCCGTTCCTCGGCTACGCGCGTGACGAGCCGAAGGAGGGACTGCTGCGTGCGGCCGGCGCCCGGCAGGTCGTACGGTCGCTGCAGCCCCTGCTGAGGTTGCTCCGGAGCGGTCGCCCGGTCGGCTAGCATGCCGCCACGTCCGGGTCACCGCCCGGACGCGTGCACAACCGCGCGGGAGGAACGGCAACGAGCCGGCCCTCGGCCCGGCACAGACGAGTGGCGGACCACCCGCCCGGCTGCTCGACTGGGCCCGACCCTTCCTTTTCGCGCGATCGACCCCCGGAGCGGCCAGTGGGCGCACCGCCTGTTCCCCGTGCCGCGGCCGGGGGGCACGCCGGCAGAATTCCAGCGGACGTCGTCCGGGCCTTCCTGGCCCGCGCGTTCGCCACCCGGCCGCGGGGCGCCGGCTTCCACCACGCCAGCCACGTGCTGCCGCTGACCGAGCCGCTGGCCCGGCTGCTCGGCCGGGAGCCGGGCACCCTGGTGACCGTACGGGTGGCGCGGCCGGACGTGCCACCGGTGGTGGTCCGTACCTGGCCGAGCGAGTCGGAGATCCTGCGGGCGGTGCGGGCCGTGCTGCCCCAGGTGCCTGAGTGCCTGCTGGAGGGGGACGGCTTCGCCCTGCACAGCCACGCCGAGGGCACCCCGCTGGCCGAGCTGTGCGGCCCCGGCAAACCGGTCGCCGGGCCCCTGCTGACCGAGCTGGCGGAGCTGCTCGCGGCCATCGCGCACGTGCGCGGCGCGGCCCTGCCGCCGCTGCCGTCCTCCTGGCCGGCCAACCACACCGACTCCCAGGCCTTCCTGCGCGCCCTCGCCCACCAGGCCGACCGGCAGATCCGCCGGCCCAACTGGCGCCGCTACGGCGGCCTGTTCACGGCCCTCGGCGTGCCCGAGGACGCCCTGCTGCGGTTCGCCGACCGGGTACCGGCGATGACCCGGCGGCCGTACGGCCTGCTCCACGGCGATCTGCACCGCGGCAATTTGGTGGTGCCGGCCGCCGGTGACGCGCCGCTGCACTGCCTGGACTGGGAACGGGCGGGCTACGGCGACCCCTTGCACGACCTCGCCGTCCACCTCGTGCGCATGCGCTACCCCGACCACCAGTGGCCCGAGGCCACCGAGGCCTGGGAGCGGGCCGTACGCCGGGTTCGGCCCGCCGCGACCGCCGCCCTGCACAAGGACCTGCGCCACTATGTCGCCTTCGAGCACGCGCAGTCGCTCTACGCGGACGTGATCCGCGCCGCGCGCTCCCTGGAGGACTCCTGCGGTCGGCGGCGCCTGGAGGAGGCGACCGCCGCCGTGCACGCGGCCCTGCGCCGCGCCACCGAGCCGCTGCGGCTGGGCCGGGTGCCGGAGCGGCCGGAGATCGAGCGGATCCTGTTCCGGAGGGGGGTCTCGGCCGGTGCCCGCCGGGGCATCGCCTGGACCCCGGACCGGCGGGTGCCCGAGCACCCCGCGTTCGGGCACCCGGCGGTCGGCGACGCGCTGTTCCTGGAGGGCGCGGCCCCGGCCGAGCGGGTGTTCAAGGGCGCCGCGCACCTCAACACGGTGATCCAGGTCCCCGGCGCCCCTTTCCCCGTCGTCGTCCGCCGGGAGGCGACCGTCGTCCTGCGGCGCGAGCGCAGCTTCCTCAGCGAGCACGCCGTCCTCGCGGCGATCGAGCGGTCCGGGGCGCCGGTGGCCGCGCCCCGGGTGCTGGCGCTCGGCGAGAGTCACGCCACCGATCCCGCCCACCGCTACGCCGGGGACCGGTTCGCCGTCCACACCTACGAGGCCGGCCGCGACCTCGGCCGCAGACCCGAGCACCCGGTGCACGGGCTGCGCCCGCACGAGGCGGACCGCCTGGTCGACCAGCTGGCCGCACTGGCCGGGATCGACTACGCCACGGTCGACCCGGTGGCCGGCCGGCCCGGCTTCTACGGCTGGCTCAGCGAGCAGCTGGTCGCGCTGGTGGCCGCTCTGCCCCGCCAGTCCCAGCGGCTGGCCCGCTTCCTCGGCCTGCCGGACGCGCCCCGGCTGCGCGAGATCCTCGCCCGGCACCAGGTCACCGAGCGCGCCCCCGCCCTGCTGCACGGCGACCTCAACCCCTGGAACCTGGTGCGCCGCGACGACGATCTGGCACTGACCCTCATCGACTGGGAGCTGGCCCTGGTCGGCGATCCGCTGTACGAGCTGGTCCGGCACATGCACCTCACCCCGACCCGGCCGGAGATCCGCGACCGCATGTTCCGCCGCTGGGAGAGCCTGCTGCCCGCCCGGTTCACCCGGAACTGGCAGCAGGACTGGCGGGTGTACCGGTGGATCGAGATCGTCCGCTCCGCCTACGTCGACCTCGACCGTCTGGTCACCGGGACGAGCCTGGACGCCCCCAACGTGCGCCGCGCGGTGGACTCGTACGCCATGACCCTGGCGGCGGCCATCGCCTCCCTGGGCCTGTCGTCCCGCCGCCGCACCGACCCGTATCCAGGGCCCTTCTGACCCGCACCCTGGCCTGGCCGACCCGCCCGGGCGGCGCTGCGTAGGCTCGCCCCATGGGTGAGATGGGCCTGCGTGAGCGCAAGAAGCAGCGGATGTACCAGGACGTGTCGGACATCGCCGTGCGGCTGTTCCTTCAGCGGGGCTTCGACGCGGTGTCCGTGGCCGAGGTCGCGGCGGCGGCCGGGATCTCCAAACCGACCCTCTTCCGGTACTTCCCGGCCAAGGAGGACCTGGTCCTGCACCGGATCGCGGACCACGAGACGGAGGCCGCGCGGGTGGTCACGGGCGCGGCCGATCCCGTGGACGCGCTGCGCCGGCACTTCCTGGACGGGCTGGCGCGCCGCGATCCGGTCACCGGCCTGAACGACCACCCGCAGGTCCTCGCCTTCCACCGGCTGCTCTACGGCACTCCGGCCCTGGTGGCGCGGGCGTACGGCCATCTGGAGCGGTCGGAGGCGGCACTCGCCGAGGCGCTCGGGGGAGGGCTGGACGCGCGGCTGGCCGCCGGGCAGATCGTCGCCGTCCAGCGCGTCCTCGCCCAGGAGAACTGGCGGCGGATCGCGGCCGGGGAGCCGGTCGCGCAGGTGGAGCCCGATGCCCTGCGGGCGGCTGAGCGGGCGTTCCGGCGGCTGGGGGAGGGGCTGCCGGAGTGGAGGTCCGATCGGTGAGACTCGGTTAAAAATGTAACTCGGTAACGTTATGGCGGTAGGGTGGCGCCATGACGTCACCCGACCCCGCCCTCATGGACACCCTGCACACCGAGCGCGCCTTCCACGACACCTGCCGTGCCGCCCTCGCCGCGATGACCGAGGGCGCCGCCGAACAGGTCGTCATCGGCGAGGACGTCTCCGCCTCCGGAGCCGACGCCGAGGTCCTCGGCCACCGGTTGCGCAGCCAGGCCAAGGCGCTGCGCGAACTCCCGCCGGGCCCGCTGTTCTTCGGCCGGCTGGACTTCGCCGGGGCCGCTGACCCGGCCCTGCACGTGGGCCGGATCCGGATCAGCGAGGGTCCGGCCGCACCGCCCCTCGTGGTCGACTGGCGCGCTCCCGTCTCCCGCGCCTTCTACCAGGCCAGCGCCGGCGATCCACAGGGTGTGGACGTACGGCGCCGGTTCGGCTGGGCGCCCGGCAGCACCGGCGACTCCGCCGACCTGACCGGGCTGGAGGACGAGCACCTGGGCCGGGGCGAGTCGCGGACCAGCGCCATCGTGGCCCGCGAGATCGAGCGGCCCCGCGTCGGGCCCATGCGGGACATCGCCGCCACCATCCAGCCCGAGCAGGACGACCTCGTCCGGGCCGCGCTCACCGACTCGGTGTGCGTGCAGGGCGCCCCCGGTACCGGCAAGACCGCCGTCGGCCTGCACCGCGCCGCCTATCTGCTGTACACGCACGCCCAGCGGCTGCGGCGCTCCGGCCTGCTCGTCCTCGGCCCCAACCGCACGTTCCTGTCGTACATCGCCGAGGTGCTGCCGTCGCTGGGGGAGGCCGCCCGTCGCGGAGCGACCGAGGGGGGCCATCGTCAGTCCACCCTGCTGGACGAACTCGCCCGGCATCCGGTCACCGGCACCGACCCGGACCGCACGGCCGCCGTCAAGCACGACGCCCGGATGGCCGAGGTGCTGCGCCGGGCGCTGTACGCGCGCGTGTCGGCGGACGGCGTGACCGACCTCGCCGTACCGGACGGCTCCTGCCGCCGGCGGGTCCCCGCCGCCGAACTCGCCGCGATCGTGGCCGAGGTACGCGCCGAGGAGCCGCCGTACGCCACCGGCCGCGAGCGGGTGCGTGCCCGGGTGGTGCGGCGGCTGCGCGAGCAGGCCGAACGGCGCTCCGGAGTCCTGCCCGCCTCCTGGGTGCGCCGCATCGAACGGGCCCGGCCGCTCACCGCGCACCTCGACCTGGTCTGGCCCAAGGTCCGCCCTGAAGAGATCCTCACCGAACTCCTCAGCGACGCCGAGGCGTTGACCCGGTCGGCCGACGGCCTGCTGGACCCCGGCGAACAGGCCGCCCTGCTGTGGCCCCGCCCGCCGCGCTCCTGGAAGTCGGCCCGCTGGTCGGCGGCCGACCTGGTCCTCCTGGACGAACTCGCCGGACTGATCGAACACCCCGAGGGCTATGGGCACATCGTCGTCGACGAGGCGCAGGACCTCTCGGCCATGGAGTGCCGGGCGATCGCCCGCCGGGCGGTCTTCGGCTCCCTGACCGTCCTCGGCGACCTCGCCCAGGGCACCACCCCGTGGGCCGCCCGCGACTGGTCCGTCCAGCTGCGCCACCTCGGCCGGCCGGACGCGGCCGTGGTGCCGCTGACCACCGGTTTCCGGGTGCCGGCGGCCGTCGTCGCCCTGGCCAACCGGCTGCTGCCCCACCTGGACGTGTCCGTGCCGCCGGCCCACTCCCTGCGCACCGACGGCGAGTTGACCCTCCGGCCCACCGACGACGTCCTCGGCACGACGGTGACCGCCGTACGGCACGCCCTCACCCGGGAGGGCTCGGTCGGCGTCGTCGCGGCGGACGCGGAGGTGGCCGGTGTACGCGAGGCGCTGGTGGGCGCCGGTCTGGAACCGGCCGGTCCCGACACGCTCGGCGCCCGCCTGACCCTCGTCCCGGCGAGCACGGTCAAGGGCCTGGAGTACGACCATGTCGTCGCGGTGGAACCGGCCGCCGTCGTCGAGGCGGAGGAACGGGGCGCACACCGGCTGTACGTCGTACTGACCCGTGCGGTGTCCCGCCTGGACGTCGTCCACAGCCGCCCGCTGCCGTTCTGACACCGGTGGCGCCCGCAGGGGCGCGGGGGGCGGTTCGACGGCGCGTCACCGCCCGACGTACTGCGCCAAGTGCTCCCCGGTCAGCGTGGGCCGCGCAGCGACCAGCTCGGCCGGGGTGCCCTCGAAGACGACGCGCCCGCCGTCGTGGCCGGCGCCGGGGCCGAGGTCGATGATCCAGTCGGCGTGGGCCATGACCGCCTGGTGGTGTTCCACGACGATCACCGACTTGCCGGAGTCGACCAGGCGGTCCAGGAGGGCGAGGAGCTGTTCCACGTCCGCCAGGTGGAGGCCCGTCGTCGGCTCGTCCAGGACGTAGATCCCGCCCTTGTCGGCCATGTGCGTGGCCAGCTTCAGCCGCTGGCGTTCGCCGCCGGACAGGGTGGTGAGCGGCTGGCCGAGGGTGAGGTAGCCGAGGCCGACGTCGGCCATGCGGTCGAGGATCCTGTGCGCCGCCGGGATGTGCCCCTCGCCCGCCCCGAAGAACTCCTCCGCCTCGGTCACCGACATCGCCAGTACCTCCGCGATGTCCCGCCCGCCGAAGGTGTACTCCAGCACCGAGGCCTGGAACCGCTTGCCCTCGCACTCCTCGCAGGTCGTGGCGACACCGGCCATCATCGCCAGGTCGGTGTAGACGACCCCGGCGCCGTTGCAGGCGGGGCAGGCGCCCTCGGAGTTGGCGCTGAACAGCGCCGGCTTCACGCCGTTGGCCTTGGCGAACGCCTTGCGGATCGGCTCCAGCAGCCCGGTGTACGTCGCCGGGTTGCTGCGGCGCGAACCGCGGATCGGTGTCTGGTCGATCGACACCACACCCTCACCGGCCGGGATCGACCCGTGCACCAGTGAACTCTTGCCGGAGCCGGCGACCCCGGTGACGACGCACAGCACGCCCAGCGGTATGTCCACGTCGACGTTCTGGAGGTTGTGCGTCGTCGCGCCCCTGATCTCCAGGGCGCCGGCCGGTTTGCGCACCGTGTCCTTGACGGCGGCCCGGTCGTCCAGGTGGCGGCCGGTGAGCGTGCCGCTGGCCCGCAGGTCCTCGACGGTGCCCTCGAAGCACACGGTGCCGCCCGCCGTACCCGCGCCGGGGCCGAGGTCGACGACGTGGTCGGCGATCGCGATGGCCTCCGGCTTGTGCTCCACGACCAGCACGGTGTTGCCCTTGTCGCGCAGCCGCAGCAGCAGCTCGTTCATCCGCTGGATGTCGTGCGGGTGCAGCCCGATGGTCGGTTCGTCGAAGACGTACGTGACGTCGGTGAGCGAGGAGCCGAGGTGGCGGATCATCTTCACGCGCTGGGCCTCACCGCCCGACAGGGTGCCCGCCGGCCGGTCGAGGGAGAGATAGCCGAGGCCGATCTCCACGAACGAGTCGAGGGTGTGCCGCAGCGAGTCCAGCAGCGGCGCCACCGACGGCTCGGCCAGGGACCGTACCCACGCGGCCAGGTCGCTGATCTGCATCGCGCACGCGTCGGCGATGCTGACCCCCGCGATCTTCGAGGACCGGGCCGCCTCGGTGAGCCGGGTGCCCGCGCACTCCGGGCAGGTGGTGAAGGTGACCGCACGGTCCACGAACGCCCGGATGTGCGGCTGCATGCCCTCCTTGTCCTTGGCGAGCATCGACTTCTGGATGCGCGGGATCAGACCCTCGTAGGTCATGTTGATGCCCGCGATCTTCATCCGGGTCGGTTCCTTGTACAGGAAGGCGTGCAGCTCCCGCTTGGTGAACCGCCGGATCGGCTTGTCGGGGTCGTACAGGCCGGACTCGGTGTAGAGGCGGTGGTTCCAGCCGCCGGACTTGTAGCCGGGGACGGTCAGCGCGCCCTCGTTGAGGGACAGGGAGTCGTCGAAGAGCTGGGTGAGGTCGAGGTCGGAGACCGTGCCCCGGCCCTCGCAGCGCGGACACATCCCGCCGGTGACGCTGAAGCTGCGCCGCTCCCTCACCTGCTGTCCGCCGCGCTCCACGGTGACCGCACCGGCGCCGCTGACCGAGGCCACGTTGAAGGAGAACGCCTTCGGCGAGCCGATGTACGGCCTGCCCAGCCGGCTGAACAGGATGCGCAGCACGGCGTTGGCGTCCGTGGCGGTGCCGACGGTGGAGCGGGGGTCGGCGCCCATCCGCTGCTGGTCCACGATGATCGCGGTCGTGATCCCGTCGAGCACGTCGACCTCGGGCCGTGCCAGCGTGGGCATGAAGCCCTGTACGAACGCGCTGTACGTCTCGTTGATCAGCCGCTGTGACTCGGCGGCGATCGTGTCGAACACCAGCGAGCTCTTGCCGGAGCCGGACACGCCGGTGAACACCGTCAGCCGGCGCTTGGGGAGCTCGACGCTGACGTCCTTGAGGTTGTTCTCGCGGGCGCCGTGCACCCGGATCAGGTCGTGGCTGTCGGCGGCGTGCGGGGCGGTGAGGTCCATGGCGGCCACGCTAGCGGGGGCGCACCGGCCGGCGCTTCTCGAATCCTGACGACTCCCGACGGCTCCCGGCGGCCTCGGCCGGCTACGCCGGGCCCGAGGTGTCGGCGGCCAGGGAGACGGCCAGCGCGCCGAGGACCGTGCCCATCAGGTAGCGCTGCGCCTTCAGCCAGGACGGACGGCGGGAGAGGAAGGCGGCGATCGTGCCGGCGGCGAGCACGATGGTCATGTTGACCGCGACGCTGACCATGATCTGGAACGAGCCGAGGATCAGCCCCTGGAGCAGGACATGGCCCTTGTCCAGGTCGATGAACTGCGGGATGAGGGACACGTACATGATGGCGATCTTCGGATTGAGCAGGTTCGTCATCAGGCCCATGGTGAACAGCCTGCGCGGCGAGTCGTGCGGTACGTCCTGCGGGTCGAAGACGGAGATGCCGCCCGGCTTCAGCGCGCTCCAGGCGAGGAAGGCGAGGTAGGCGGCGCCGGCCAGCTTCACCGCGACGTACAGCTCGGGCACCGCGAGGAAGACGACCGACAGGCCGAGGTTCGCGGCGAGCAGGTACACCATGAAGCCCAGTGCCACACCGCCGAGGGAGATCATCCCGGCGCGCCGGCCCTGGGTGATGCTCCGGGAGACGAGATAGATCATGTTCGGGCCGGGGGTGAGCACCATGCCGAGTGCCACCACCGACACACCGAGGATCCCGCTCGGTTCCACCATGAAAACCCCCTCGTCGAGCGCCGGTCGCGGTGTGTATCGCGACGCCGGTCGCGGTGCAATGCCAGGAGCGTAAGGCGGGGCAATATCTCAGTGCAATCAGAATATTGCGCTCGGTGCAATTATGTGGTGGGATGGGCCCGGGTGACGAGGGGAGCCGTGTCGTGCAGGACTACCGGAGCGTCGCCGACGCCGTGGCCGAGGAGATCAGGTCCGGCGCCCTGCGGCCCGGCGACCGCCTGCCCCCGCAACGCGCCTTCGCGCGGCAGCGCGGCATCGCCGACTCCACCGCCACACGCGTGTACCGGGAACTGGCCCGCCGCGGCCTGACGGTGGGCGAGGTGGGACGCGGCACGTTCGTGCGCGCGGCGTCCGCGGACCCGGGCGGCTTTGCCCTCGCGCTCACGGAACCGGCGCCCACCCGCGTCGACCTGGGGCTCAACTACCCGGCCGTCCCCGAGCTGAGCGCCCTGCTCGCCGACGGGCTCGGCGGGCTGCTGCGCCCCGACGCGCTCGGCCACACCCTCGGGCCGGTCGGCGCGGCCGGCCTGCCGGCCGTGCGGGAGTCCGCCGCCGAACTCCTGGCCCGCGGCGGCTGGCGCCCCGACCCCGCGCGGATCCTGTTCGCGGGCAACGGACGCCAGGCCCTCTCGGCCGCCGTCACCGCCCTGGTGCCGCCGGGCGGTCGCCTCGGTGTGGAGGAGCTGACGTACCCCGTCGTCAAGGCCGTGGCCGCGCGGCTCGGCATCACCCTCGTACCGCTGGCCATGGACGAGGACGGACTGGTCCCGCAGGCCGTGGCCGAGGCGCACGCCGCGCTCGGACTGCACGCCGTCTATGTGCAGCCGAGGCTGCACAACCCGCTGTCGCTGTCGATGCCCGAGGAGCGGGTCGCGGAGCTGGCGGAGGTCCTGGAGAGGCTCGCACTGCCCGCCGTCGAGGACGCCGTCTGGGCGTTCCTGCGCGACGAACTGCCGCCGCTCGCCGCCCGTGCCCCCGAACGGACCGTCCTGGTCGACAGCCTGTCCAAGCGCATCGCACCCGGTCTGACCCTCGGCTTCGCGGTGGCTCCGCCCGCCCTGGCGAGCGAGATCGCCGCCTGTCTGCGCTCGGGCGGCGGGGTGCCCATGCGCTTCGCCCTGGAAGCCGCCCACCGCTGGCAGCAGGACGGCACCGTGCGCAAGCTGGTGCGGGCCAAACAGCGGGAGGCGGCGGTACGGCAGCAGATCGCGGCCCGTCAGCTGGCCGGTTTCGCCGTGCGCAGCGATCCGCGCTCCTTCCACTGCTGGTGGCGGCTGCCGCGTCCGTGGCGCGCGGACACGTTCGTCGCCGCCGCCGCACGGCACGGCATCGGGGTGGTACCCGCGGCCGCGTTCACCGTCGGCGACCACCACGCGCCGAACGCTGTTCGCCTGGGCCTGGCCACGGCCCGGCCGGACGTCCTCACCCAGGCGCTCGGCACCCTCGCGGGCCTCGCCCGGTCGGCTCCGGAGGACCTCGTCACCGACTGACGACGCGTGGATGTCACATTCTCGCCCTCGGCGGTGTCTTCATGCCGAACCGGTAAGCACACGAGGAGGACACCATGACGCTCCGCGTCCCGAAGGCAGAAGTCGACCCCGAGATCAGGAAGAGCCTGATCGAGCAGCTCGGCGCCGTGCCCGAACCCCTGGAGGCCACCTGGCACAACCCCGCCGTCGCCCAGGCGGGCCAGGAGATGGGGGTCAGGGTGAGCGGGTGGAACGCGGCGGACGAGAGCCTGAAGTCGTTCGCGCACATGGCCGTCGCCGCGCAGGTCGGCTGCAGCTGGTGCCTCGACATCAACTACTTCCAGGCGCAGAACAAGAACCTGGACCTGACCAAGGCGAGTCAGGTACCGCGCTGGCGGGAGTCGGACGTCTTCACCCCGCTGGAGCGGGACGTGATGGAGTACGCCGAGGCCATGACGGCGACGCCGCCGACCGTCTCGGACGACCTGTCCGCGCGCCTGCTGGACCGGCTCGGCCCGGCGGCGTTGGTCGAGATCACCGGGTCGATCGCCTTCGCCAACTACGCGACCAGGAACAACACGGCGCTCGGGGTGAAGTCGCAGGGCTTCTCCGACGCCTGCGAGATCCCCCTGGCCGCACGCCCCGCGACGTCCGAGCCGGCACCGGCGGCATGACACAGGACCCGTTCGTCGCCCACCGCAGCCTGCTGTTCACGGTCGCCTACGAGATGCTCGGCTCGGCGGCCGACGCGGAGGACGTGCTGCAGGAGTCCTGGCTGCGGTGGGCCGGCGCCGACCACGCGCAGGTGCGCGACCCGCGGGGGTACCTGGTCCGGATCGTCACCCGGCAGGCGCTCAACCGGCTGCGCACCCTCGCGCGCAGCCGCGAGGACTACGTCGGCGAGTGGCTGCCGGAACCGCTGCTGACCAGCCCCGATGTCGCCGAGGACATCGAACTGGCGGAGAGCGTCTCGGTCGCGATGCTGACCGTACTGGAGACCCTCGGGCCGACCGAGCGGGCGGTGTTCGTACTCCGCGAGGTCTTCGAGCTGAGCTACGGCGACATCGCCGAGGCCGTCGGGAAGACGGCGGCCACGGTACGGCAGATCGCGCGGCGCGCCCGCGAGCACGTGGCGGCCCGGCGTCCGCGCGTGCGGGTGAGCCGCGCGGAGCAGCAGGCCGTGGTGGAACGCTTCCTGACCGCGCTGCGCACCGGGCAGCTGCAGGACCTGCTGGAGGTCATGGCCCCGGACGTGGTCATGGTCACCGACGGGGGCGGGGTGGTGGCCGCCGCGCTGGTTCCGTTCCACGGGGCCGGCCAGGTGGCGGAGGTGCTCGCGCGCGCCCACCGGGTGGTGGACAGGCTGGAGGCGACGGCCGTGTGGCTCAACGGCACACCGGCCGGCCGGATCGAGTTCGACGGCGAACCCAGTGCGGTGAGCCTCACGGTGGAGAACGGCCGGATCACCCGTATCCACGTCGTCCGCAACCCCCACAAGCTGACCCGCCTGAACGAACCGACCCGGCTCGCCCGGTAGGCGTCAGAAGTCGTACACCGCGAAGTCGGTGACCGGGACGTATCCGATGCGCTGGTAGAGGGCGTTACTGGTGGGGTTGGCCGCGTTCGTGAACAGCACGACCTCCGTGGCGCCCGCGGCCAGCGCGGCCCGGCTCACCTCGACCGTCACGGCGCCCGCGTAGCCGCGACCGCGCAGGTGGGCCGGGGTGTAGACGGGGTCCACCCGGACCTGGCCGGCGACCATCGGGTTCACACCCGCCATGGAGACGGGCGTGCCGTCCGGGGTCTCCCAGAAGGTGTAGCGCTTCTCGGCGAAGCGTGTGCCGGCCCAGGATGCGGCGTCGACGGGGACGGCCTCCCCGACGTCCGCGGCGAACTCGCGGCACCAGCGCACGAGGTGCTCGTGGTCCTGCTCGCCCACGAGCCGGCCCCGGCCCGGCGGGACCGGCTCCGGCGGGGTGAGCGTGCCGAGGCGGTACAGGTGGAGCCGGACCCGGAGGGTCGGCGTCGCGCCCGTGTGCCGCTGCCAGGCCTCGGCGAAAGCGGAGGCGGTGCCGTGGTCGGCGCTGACGTAGGGAAGGGAGTGCCCGAGGGCGACCAGGTGGGCGGCGAGGGCGTCGGCCTGCTCGGGGGTGAGGGAGGTGACGCTCAGGCCGCGGGAGGGGAGGCGGTAGAAGGTGGCGCCGACCTCGCCCGCGCACTCCAGCCGGCCGAAGACGGGGGCTCCGGCGCCGGTGCCGTGTGCGGCCGTCCCCCGGGTGCGCAGTTTCTCGGTCACCGTCAGCGGCATGGTGTGCAGGGCGGGGCGCGAGCGCAGGAAGTCCCCGGCTCGGGCGAGGAAGTCGTCGACGTCGTCGGTGAGGTGCCAGTCGTCCGGGCGCATGCCCGGACCTTATGCGGGCTTGTGCAGGAACCGGCGGGCAGCCGCACGGTCACCTCCGGGGATCCGGAGTTTCCGAGGAGCGCGTTACGGCCGCGACTCCATTCGGCACACTCTTGCAAGCAGGTGCTTGCAATTGTTAGCGAGAGTGGGGCAAGGTGGAGGTATGGCATCGCTGAACGTCGGCAACCTCGGTGAGTACCTGCGCGAGCAGCGGCGGAACGCCCAGCTGTCGCTGCGGCAACTCGCCGACGCCGCCGGGGTGTCCAATCCCTACCTGAGCCAGATCGAGCGCGGGCTGCGCAAGCCCAGCGCGGAGGTGCTCCAGCAGGTCGCCAAGGCGCTGCGCATCTCCGCCGAGACGCTGTACGTCCGCGCCGGGATCCTCGACGCCGAGCGGGACCGGGACGAAGTGGAGACGCGCGCCGTCATCCTCGCCGACCCCTCGCTCAACGAGCGGCAGAAGCAGGTGCTGCTGCAGATCTACGAGTCCTTCCGCAAGGAGAACGGATTCGGGATCGGCGAGCCCGCCTCGGACGAGGACGGGGCGGACCAGGCGGGGGACGCGGACGAGGACACCGGCGGCACCGCCGTGCGCGGCACCCGCACGGCCGACGGAAGCGATGCCGATGCCGGTCCGCGGCGGACGGCCGGGTAACCGGACCAGGGCGCCGGCCGCCCCACCGCGGACCACACCAACCTCAGCCGAACGCGAATCCGGGAGGACCTGATCACCATGGCGATCACCGACGACCTGCGCAAGACCCTCAGCGACCCGACCCCGCTCTACTTCGCCGCCGGCACCGCCGACCTCGCCCTCCAGCAGGCCAAGAAGGTGCCCGCCCTGGTCGAGCAGCTGCGCGCCGAGGCCCCGGCCCGCATCGAGGCGGTGCGCAACACCGACCCGAAGGCCGTGCAGGAGAAGGCCGCCGCGCGGGCCAAGGAGGCGCAGGAGACCCTCCAGACCAAGGTGAACGAGTTCATCGGCACCCTCGACGTCGACCTGAAGAAGCTCGGTGAGCAGGCCCAGGACCTCGCCCTGCGCGGGGTCGGCGTCGCCGCCGAGTACGCCGTCAGGGCCCGCGAGACCTACGAGAAGGTCGCCGAGCACGGTGAGCAGGCCGTGAAGAGCTGGCGCGGCGAGGCCGCCGAGGAGATCGAGGAGCTGGCGATCACCGTCGAGGGCAGGCCCGAGCCGGCCGGGGCCACTGACGAGCCGAAGCCGGCCGGGGCCCAGGCCGAGCCCGCCGCGGAGACGAAGCCGGCGGCGAAGAAGGCCCCGGCTCCCCGCAAGTCCACCACCGCGAAGAAGACGACTCCCCCGGCCAAGTGACCGGGACCGGGACGTGACCACGGGCCGGGCACCTTGGGGGTGTCCGGCCCGTTGTACGGGTACGGTGGCTGTACGGACGACTTGACTCGGGTGGTGGGCATTGTGCTGATGACGGCAGTCGGCGGAGCGATGTGGCTGATCTTCACCGCCATGCTGGCGCTCGCCATCGTGGCGTTCGTGATGGCCGCGGTCTACCGCGAGGACGCGTACCGCGCCGCGGACAAGCAGAACAAGGGCTTCTGGCTGATCATCCTCGGCGTCGCAGTCGCCGTGAACCTGTTCGTCCCGATGCTGTTCCTGCAGCTCGCGGGTCTGGTCGCCACGATCGTCTTCTTCGTGGACGTCAGGCCGGCGCTCCAGCAGGTCTCCGGGGGCCGGGGATTCCGCCGCCGCGGGCGCGGCAGCAGCAGCGATGGTCCCTACGGCCCCTGGAACGGCGGCCGGTAGGGTCGCCATCCCGCCGTCGGGCCCCCCACGCACCCGCGCCCTGAGACGGCGAAGAACCCCTGTGGCGGGATGCCCTACGGCGCCCGGTCCAGCAGCACCACGGCCACGTCGTCCGTCAGCTCGCCCCCGTTGAGGTCGCGCACCTCACTCACCGCCGCCCGCAGCAGGTTCTCCCCGCGCAGCCCCTCGGACAGCTGCCGGCGGATCATCTCCACCATGCCGTCCTGGCCGAGCCGCTCCCCGCCCTCACCGACGCGGCCCTCGATCAGACCGTCGGTGTAGAGCATCAGGCTCCACTCGGACCCCAGCTCCACCTGCATCCGCGGCCAGCGGGCGCCGGGGAGCAGGCCGAGGGCGGGGCCGTTGTTGTCGTAGGGCAGCAGCCGCGCCGTGCGGCCCGGGCGGGCGAGCAGCGGGGCGGGGTGGCCGGCCAGGCACAGGCCCGCGTGGCGGCCGTCCGGGGCGATGTCCACCGTGCACAGCGTCGCGAAGATCTCGTCGTCGGCGCGCTCGTGCTCCAGCACCTCCTGGAGGGTGCCGAGCAGTTCGTCGCCGCTCAGGCCCGCCAGCGTCAGCGCCCGCCACGCGATGCGCAGCTCCACACCGAGCGCGGCCTCGTCCGGACCGTGGCCGCAGACGTCGCCGATCATGGCGTGCACGGTGCCGTCGGGTGTGCGGACGGCGTCGTAGAAGTCGCCGCCGAGCAGCGCGCGCGAGCGGCCGGGGCGGTAGCGGGCGGCGAAGCGCAGCGAGGAGCCGTCCAGCAGGGGCGTGGGCAGCAGCCCGCGCTCCAGGCGGCGGTTCTCCTGTGCGCGCAGCCGGCCCTCCGCCAGCCGCCGCTCGGCCGTTTCGGAGCGTTTCCGCTCCACCGCGTACCGGATGGCGCGGCTGAGCAGCCGGCCGTCCAGCTCGTCGCGGAAGAGGTAGTCCTGCGCGCCCACGCGCACGGCCTCGGCGCCGCGCTCGGCGTCGCCGGAGGCGGTCAGCGCGAGGACGGCATGCCGGGGCGCGAGCCGGAGGACGTGCCGGAGCACGGCCAGCTCGTCGTCGGTGTCGCTGCCGCCCGGCGCCGGGAGCGCCAGGTCCAGCAGGATGCAGTGGACGTCGTCGGTGAGCAGCCGCTCGGCCTCGGTGAGGTTGCGGGCGGTGCGGACGCGGATCGGCTTGCCGGACGGGTCCAGCAGTTCGGGCACGATCGGCGAGCCGGCCGGATCGTCCTCGATCAGCAGCAGGGTGAGAGTGGCGCCGGTGGCGTGCGCGGTCGTGGCGTCGCGGTGGGCCTCTTCCTTGAGGGGGCCGCCGCCGGCAACCGGGGCAGCCTGCGCCTGACCACTCTCCACGGCCGGGATCGCTCTCTGCCGCGGTACGGGTACGGGCATCGTCGTGGGTTCCTTCCCTCCCCCCGAGGGCATGGGCGGCACCGAGGGTCTCGGAGCCACCGACGGGTGACCATAGCGGCTCGGCCCGCCCCGATGGAATGGTGTGAGCCGCGTCGCTCTCGCTCAGGCCGCTGTCATATGCCGCTTTCCGTACGACAGTTGGACAGGACGACCCGGCGGCGGGGATGACGAAGCTCACGCGGCACCCGGTTTTGTACGGGGGTTGGGCGTGCGGTGGGTCACACGGGGTCCACGCGAGGCGTGTGCGCCGTCATATGACCCGCCTCACGCGTCCGGTCGTACGACCCCCAGGATCGGCATCGAGCCGGCGCCCGCGACCGTCACCGTGCGTCCGGGGCGCGGGGCGTGGATGATCGCGCCGTCGCCGACGTACATCGCGACATGGCTGGCGTCGTCGAAGTAGATGATGAGGTCGCCGGGGCGCATGTCCTTGACGTCGACGTGCCTGAGCTGTTTCCACTGCTCCTGCGAGGTGCGCGGGATGGGGTGGCCGGCCGCCGCCCAGGCCTGGGAGGTCAGGCCGGAGCAGTCGTAGGTCTTCGGGCCCTCGGCGCCCCACACGTACGGCTTGCCGAGCTGGGCGGTGGCGAACGCGACGGCCTTCTCGCCCTGCGCGGACGCCGCGCCGTGCACCTTCTTGAGGATGCCGGTGTCGAGCCACTTCGTCTGCGCCATCAGCGCGGCCTGCTCCTCCAGCCTGGCGAGCCGTTCCCGGTCCTTCTTCTCCAGCTCGGACTCGAGCTTCTCGGCGGCGGAGATCTGCTGCTGGATCTTCCTCTTGGCGGCGGCCTTGGCCGTGCGCTCGGTGTCCAGCTTCTTCCACTGCTCGGCGGCGTCGTCGGCGTAGCCCCGCAACTGCTTCTGGGTGTCGGCCAGTTCGCCGATCAGGGACTTCGTGGCGCGCTGGCCCTGCAGCACCAGGCCCGCCCCGTCCAGGACCTGGCCGGGATCGTCGCTGAGCAGGAACTGGGCGGCGGGCGGCATGCCGCCGGTGCGGTACTGCTCGCGGGCGGCGGCACCCGCCTGGTTCCGGAGCGCGGCGAGCCGCCGCTGCCCCTGGTCGATCTTCTTCGCCAGCGCGACGATCGTGGCGGACTGCTGCTTGGCCTTCTCCTCGGCCGCGTTGTAGGCGTCGGTGGCGACGGCCGCGTCGTGGTAGAGGCCGTCGAGCTTCTCGCGGACCTGCTCAAGGTCCTTGCTCGGCGGGGGAGTCGGGGAGGTGCTCGGACCCGGGGTCGGTTTCGGGGCGGCGAAGGCCGTGCCGGGTGCGCCCAGCACGGTCACCGCGCAGACCACGGTCACGGCGGCCGAGAGGATGCCGCGCTTGCCCCAGCCCATCACCACACCTACCCCCAAGCTGATTTACCGTCAGTAACTTACGGTGTCCCGGGGATGGTGCCATGCCGCGCCGCAAAGCGACAGAGGCGGGCGGCGCGACGATCTCCCCGCCGGTGTGACGAACGGTGCACGAGGTTCGTTCCGTCCCGCCACGTCCGAACGGGTGAGATCAGCTCAGTGGCGCCAACGCCTCCCACGCCACCGTCACTTCGCCCTGCCGCCAGCGCGCCGGGGAGTCCGTCACCGGCCAGTCGGCCGTCAGGTCCCGTACCGCGCGCAGCCAGCGCTGGCGGGCGCCGTAGGAGGCGTAAGGCGCGGCGGCGGCCCAGGCGCGGTCGAAGTCCCGCAGGAAGGCGTGCACGGGCTCGCCGGGGACGTTGCGGTGGATCAGGGCCTTCGGCAGCCGCTCGGCGAGGTCGGAGGGCTGCTCCAGGGAGCCCAGCCGGGTCGCGAACGTCACCGTCCTCGGCCCCTCCGGACCGAGCGCCACCCATACGTGCCGCCGCCCGATCTCGTCGCACGTCCCCTCGACCAGCAGCCCGCCGCGCGAGCCGCCGCCCGCCGGGGCGAGCCGTGCGCACAGCCGGGCCCAGACGGCGGCGACCTCGGTCTCGTCGTACTGGCGCAGCACATTGGCGGCCCGGATGAGTACCGGCCGCCCGGGCACGGGGACCTCGAAGCCGCCGTGCCGGAAGGCGAGCCCCTCCCGCTCGTACGCCTTGGCCGCCGCGACCCGTTCCGGCTCGATCTCGATGCCGACGACACGTGCGCGGGGCTCGACGGCCGTCAGGCGCCCGAGCAGCTCCACCGCCGTCCAGGGGGCGGCGCCGTAGCCGAGGTCGACGGCCAGGGGATCGCCGGCGCGCCGCAGCTCGCCGCCGTGCGTGGCGGCGATCCAGCGGTCCATGCGGCGCAGCCGGTTGGGGTTGGTGGTCCCGCGTGTCACCGTTCCCACGACGGGGGTCCCCCCGCTCGAGCGAAGCCGAGCGTGGGGGAGGGATGCGGCGCGGGCTGTCATGCGTACGAGGGTAAGGGGGAGCCCCGGAGGGGCGCGGGCATCGCACCCGAAGGTAATGATTGGGCAAAGCCCCGTGGCTGGGAAATGGCAGCGCACCCGTCCGCTGTTGGACCACCGTGGAGGGCGAGGTCGGTCCTCCGTCCGGCATGCCCGCAGCAAGGAGGACCGCCACGTGAGCCAGTACGTCAGCAGGCTCGGGCGACGTTCCCCGTCGGCCGCGTCACGGCTCCGTCTGCTCCGCCGGCCCCGACGGGTCGCGATGCTCTCCGTGCACACCTCTCCGCTCCACCAGCCCGGCACCGGCGACGCCGGCGGCATGAACGTCTACATCGTGGAGCTGGCCCAGCGGCTCGCCGCGATCAACATCGAGGTCGAGATCTTCACCCGGGCCACGGCCGGCGGCCTCGCGCCCACGGTCCAGCTGGCCCCCGGCGTCCTCGTCCGGCACGTCGACGCGGGCCCCTACGAGGGCCTGGCCAAGGAGGAGCTCCCGGCCCAGCTGTGCGCCTTCACACACGGCGTGATGCAGGCCTGGGCCGGTCACCGCCCCGGCCACTACGACCTCGTCCACTCCCACTACTGGCTCTCCGGCCACGTCGGCTGGCTCGCCGCCCAGCGCTGGGGCGTGCCGCTGGTGCACGCCATGCACACCATGGCCAAGGTCAAGAACGCCAACCTGGCCGACGGCGACACCCCCGAGCCCGCCGCCCGGGTCATCGGCGAGACCCAGATCGTGGCCGCCGCCGACCGGCTCATCGCCAACACGGCGGAGGAGTCCGACGAGCTGGTACGGCACTACGCCGCCGACCCCGGGAAGGTCGCCGTCGTCCACCCGGGCGTCAACCTCGACCGCTTCCGCCCGGCCGACGGCCGCGCCGCCGCCCGCGCCCGCCTCGGCCTGCCGCAGGACGCCCTGATCCCGCTCTTCGCCGGCCGCATACAGCCCCTGAAGGCCCCGGACATCCTCCTGCGCGCCGTGGCGGTGCTGCTGGACGAGCGCCCGGAGCTTCGCTCGCGCATCCTCGTCCCGGTCGTCGGCGGCCCGAGCGGCAGCGGGCTCGCCAAGCCCGAGGGCCTGCAGAAGCTCGCCGCGCGGCTCGGCATCGCGGACGTCGTACGGTTCCGCCCGCCGGTCGGCCAGGAGCAGCTCGCGGACTGGTTCCGGGCCGCGTCCGTGCTCGTGATGCCGTCCTACAGCGAGTCCTTCGGCCTGGTCGCCATAGAGGCGCAGGCGGCCGGCACGCCGGTGCTCGCGGCCTCGGTCGGCGGGTTGCCGGTGGCCGTGCGCGACGGCCGCACCGGGTTCCTCGTGGACGGCCACGACCCGGCCGACTACGCGCGCGTGCTGAGCCGTTTCGCCGACGAGCCGTCCCTCGCGGCGAGCATGGGCGAGGCCGCCGCGCGCCACGCCCAGTCCTTCGGCTGGGACAGGGCGGCCGCCGCGACCGCCGACGTCTACACGGCCGCGACCCAGTCCCACCGCCGTCGCGTACGCTCCCACCATGGGTGAGGGCAACAAGGCGGTCGGGCAGGTCCTGGAAGCGGTCCTGAAGGACGCCGAACTGGAGTGGGAGAGCCCCGGGCCCGGAAACTACGTGGTCAAGCTCCCCGGCACCCGCAAGCTGTCCACGACGGTCTCCTTCCTCGTGGGCCGCCACTCCCTTTCTCTGAACGCCTTCGTCATCCGGCACCCCGACGAGAACGAGGCCGGAGTCCACCGCTGGCTCCTGGAGCGCAACCTCAAGCTGTACGGCGTGAGTTACGCCGTCGACCGCCTCGGCGACGTCTACGTCACCGCCCGCCTGCCCCTCGCCTCCGTCACCCCCGACGAGATCGACCGTCTCCTCGGCCAGGTCCTGGAGGCGGCCGACGGCGCCTTCAACACCCTTCTGGAGCTGGGCTTCGCCTCCTCGATCCGCAAGGAGTACGCCTGGCGCGTGTCGCGCGGCGAGTCCACACGCAACCTGGACGCGTTCCGGCACCTGATCGAACGCCCCGCCGACTGACCGCGGGTCGTCCAAAGGCTCAGGACGGGTCCGGCTCCGGCTTGCCGTTCCCGCCGCGGTGGTCGAGTTCGTCGGCGAAGGCCCGCAGGGCGTCGGCCAGTTCCCTCTTGGTCGGCAGCGGGTCGACCCTCTTGTCGAGTTCCGTGATGCGCCGGTTGAGCTCGCTCAGGTCGGGCGGCGTGGAGGCATCGCCCGAGGGTGTGGGGGCGCTCGGGCTCGGATCGGTGCCGCCTCCGCCGGTGGCGCCGCCGTTACTGCCCGAGCCCGCGGTGTCGCCGCCGGTGCCGTCCGCGCCGGTGCTGACCCCGACGGACGTGCCCCCGGAGCCGGTGTCCGGCGGCTGGGAGCTCGTGACGCCCGGCTCGGGACGGGGGTCGTCGTCCGAGGGCGCCGCCAGGGCCATGCCGACACCGAGGGCGACCAGGGCCGCGGCGGGGCGGAGGTCTTCCGCCGATCCACCGAGGGAGGGCGGCAGCGGCCGAACGACGCTCAGCGCGAGCCGAGCCGGTAGCGCCCCGGTGTCACCCCGACCAGCTTCCTGAAGTGCCGGGTGAGATGAGCCTGGTCGTAGAACCCGGTGACCGAGGCCACCTCGCCCGGTGCCAGCCCGTCCAGCAGCAGCCGCCGGGCGCGCCCGACCCGCCGCGACACCAGGTACTGGTGCGGGGCGATGCCGTACGCGCCGCTGAACGCCCGCACCAGATGGGCGGGATGGGCATGCAGCACACGCGCGGCCTCCGCCAGCGGGACACCGTCGACGACCCGGGCGTCGAGCAGCTCCCGCAGCGAACGGGCGAGAACGGGATCCGGGCGGTGCTCCGGGGCGGCCGTCCGGCGCAGATGGTCCCGCAGCCGCTCCCCGACGAGGATCAGCCTGCTCTCCGCCTCCAGTTCGTCACCGGGCCGGGCGAGGGCGGAGTGCAGCTGCCCGACGCGCCGGCGCAGCACGGGATCCCGCAGATCGGGCGTGTCGACTGCGCGGCCGATGAGATCGTCGCCGAGACGGCTGCTGTCGAGGTAGACGACCCGTTTGCGGAAGCCGTCGGGGGTGGCCGGTGAGCCGTTGTGCGGTACGTGGGGCGGGAGCAGGCTGACGGTGTCGTGCGGGGTGCCGTGCTCGTGCCGGTCGAGGTCGTAACGCACGGCCCCGTCGTCCACGATGAGCAGCGTCCAGGCGTCGTGGACGTGCATCGGGTAGGCGTACTCGGTGAAGCGGGCGTGGAAGACCTCGGTGACGCCCGGGACACGGGGGCGCCACGCGCTGACCTCCTGCCGGGCGACCACGCAAAGAACGTACAAGACCGCGCCGTACGGCGCCCGGCAGTCTCATGCCATGAACGCTGAACCCATCCGTTTCGACACGAAGATCGCCGTGCTGCTGCGTGCGGACCTGGCGCCCTGGCAGCGCCTGAACGTCACCGCGTTCCTGGTCAGTGGCCTCGGCAGCCAGGTCCCCGAGGTGATCGGCGAGCCGTACGAGGACGCGGACGGGGTCGGTTACCTGCCCATGTTCCGCCAGCCGGTGCTGGTCTTCGAGGGCACGAAGGAGATCCTGAAGACGGCGCACGGCAGGGCGATGAGCCGCGCCCTGCCCCGCGCCGTCTTCACCTCGGACCTGTTCGGGACCGGTGACGACCGCCGCAACCGCGCGGCGGTCCGGGCCGTACCGACGCACGGGCTGGACCTGGTGGGGCTGGCGGTGTACGGCCCGAGGAACGGGGTGGACAAGGTGCTGAAGGGGGCCCGGATGCACCCGTGACGCGGCTGCCCGCCGGCCCTCAGCCGAACATGCCGGGCACGTAGTCGCCGGCGGGCTGCCGGACCAGGACGTTGACGCGGTTGTAGGCGTTGATGAGGGCGATCAGCGCGACGAGGGCGGCGAGCTGGTCCTCGTCGTAGTGCTTGGCGGCGTTCGCCCAGACCTCGTCCGGGACGCCGCCGGACGCGTCGGCGATCCGGGTGCCCTGCTCCGCCAGCTCCAGCGCGGCCCGCTCCGCGTCGCTGAACACCTTGGCCTCCCGCCAGGCCGCGACCAGGTGCAGCCGCTGCGCCGTCTCCCCGGCGGCGGCCGCGTCCTTGGTGTGCATGTCGAGACACATCCCGCAGCCGTTGATCTGGCTGGCCCGGATCTTCACCAGCTCCTGTGTCGCGGCCGGCAGGCCGGAGTCCGAGACCGCCTTCCCGGCCGTGTTGACGTGCTTGAGGAACTTGGCGGAGACGGGGTTCTCGAAGAGGTTCAGACGCGCGTCCATGATCTGCTCCCGGGTGGTGGCTGGGGTCGGCTGCCCGTGTGTTCGGTGCCTGGTGGCTACGTCTGTGTGACGGAACGATCCGGGGAGATGTGACACGACCGCCCGTGACGCGCGCCACACGATGCGCAGTGCGCCCGGCCGGCCTGCCCGCCGCGGAGATCACGCCCGAATCTGCACAGCGCGTACGCAACTGCGGAACCGCGGGTTCCGTTGGTACGGAGTTGTCCCGGCCGGCAGGGCGCCGGCAAGAGCCGCGGCCCTCCTGAGTGCCCCGGCGTGTGGAGAAGCTGCCGCCAAAGCGTGACCGCGCGCGCACCGTTCGGTCACCCGGCACGGCCAACTGGCCCGGTCCGGGCTTCGGTTGGCTGGATGCCCGGAGCGCTCCGTGATTTGATCGCTCGCGCCGCCGGGAACGCGCCACGGTGTCCTGAAAAGGACGGCGCGCGCCTGCGGTCGCGGCCCACCGTCTGTCCCCAGCCGGGCCGCTTCCCCTGTGGACCACCCATGCGAAGGGCAGTTTCCCCATGAACTCCGCTCACCAGGTGCAGACCCTCGAGATCTCCGACGCCGACCTCGACACCGTCGCCGGCGGCCTGAGCCCCGAGGCCGGCCTCACCGTCGACTCCACCACCCTCAGCAGCGCCGACCTGCTGTCCCAGCTCGACGTCGCCAAGGGCGAGGCGCTGGGTGCCCTCGGCCAGTCCCACCAGGTCGGCTTCAACGCCGCCCTCTGATCACCCGGATCACCGCACCGAGCCCCCTGACGGGAGAAATCCCGGCAGGGGGGCTCGGTCACTCCGGCCCTATAAGATCCACACACTTTCATTACCAAGTCTGGGGTCTGGGGGGGCCGGATCGTGAACTCGTATGCCGTCAAAGGGGCTTTCGCGCTCGTGCTGAGCGGGAGCCTGGTGGGTGCCCTGCCCGCACTGTCCGCCGAGGCGGCGACGGCGATGACGGCGACGGGGACGGCCACGGTGGCCACCGACCCCGTACAGCCCGGCGTCTGGGGCACCTCCACCGAGCTCGCCGCCGGCGCCCAGCACCGCGTCCTGGGCCTGCAGGCCCGCGCCGACGGCGCCCTCGTCGCCCTGCGCGACGAACCCCAGGACCCCACGCGCACCGCGGCGGTCCGCCGGCTCACCGTCCAGGTCCGCCCCGCGGGCACCACCACCTGGGCCGCGCCCCGGACGCTGTCCACCACTGCCGACCTCTCCGACAGCACCCTCGCCCCGCAGGCCGACGGCTCCTTCATCGCCTACTGGAGCGAACGCCTGCCGGAGGGCGGGAGCCTGCTGAAGGCCGCGACCCTGGCACCCGGCGCCACCCGCTGGTCCGACCCGGCCGCCGTCGCCACCCTCTCCCCCTGGGCCGAGTACCCCCTGGTCCTCGGCAGCGCCACCGGCCGCCTCACGGCCGTCTGGGCCGTCCGGATCGCGGGCGGCCGCGAGCTGCGCATGGCCGAGCGGCCGGCCCCCGGCGACGCCTGGTCCGAGCCCACCGTGTTCGACACCGTCACGAGCGCCGCCGAAGACGGGGAGTTCTTCCTGACCGGGCTGCACGCCACCCTCGACAAGGCGGGCAACGCGGCCGTCGCGTGGAACCTCGACGACCGCCCCCGCGACGGCGGCGGCTCCACCCCTCCGGGCGGCCCCTCGTACTACTCCCGGATCATGGAGCGCAAGGCCGGCGCGACCGCGTGGGGTGCCGCCGAGGACCTCACCCCTGTCGCCGGCACCCGGCCCGGCGCCCTGCGCCTGGACGCCGACCCGGCCGGCGGCCTCACCCTCCTGTGGGCGAGCGTCGACGGCCCCGTCCGCTTCGCCCGCAAGGCCGCTCCCGGCGACGCGTGGAGCGCCGCCGAGCAGACCGGGCTCACCGGCTGGTACGCCCCCCGTGCCCTGCCCCGCCCGCTGACCGCCCCGAACGGCGACGTCACCCTCGTCGGGGCCGCGGACAAGGCGGTCGTCTCGACCACCCGCTCCGCCCGCACCGGCGTCTGGGCCGCCGTCGAGCAGGCCGACGACCGCCGTCCCGGCGCGCCCGTCACCTCCGCCCTCGCCTCCGACGGCACCGTGCACGCGGCCTGGACCGTGTCCATCGGCAACGGCTCGTACCGGTTCGTCTCCGCCTTCCGCACCCGCGGCGGCTGGTCGGCCCCCAAGACGCTGGCCACCACCACCGGCAACCGGACCGTCGGCGGCGCCCTCACGGTCGCGGGCACCCGTCCCACCGCGCTCTGGTACGACAGCTCCGCGCTCGGCGGCCCGCTGCACACCGTCTCCGGCACCACCCGTCCGCGTCCCCGCGCCCGCGACTACGGCGACGACGGCCGCGCCGACGTACTCGCCCTGAGCGGCACGACCCTGACCCGGTACGACGGCGACGCCGCGGGCCACCTCACCACGGGCTCCGTGCACAGCGGCGCCGTCACCACCGGCTGGCCCGCCGGCACCCGGTTCACCGGCTTCGGCGACCTGAACGGGGACCGCCTCAACGACGTCCTCGCCGTGCTGCCCACCGGCGAGGCCCGCGTGTACGAGACCCCGGCGGGCCGGCTGCCCGCGCCGACGTCCCCGTACAAGAGGACCAGCAGCGACTGGCGCGGCTACGACGTCCTCACCGGTCCCGGCGACCTGACCGGCGACGGCCGCGCCGACCTGCTGGCCCGCTCCGCCGCGACCGGTGACGTCTACCTGTACGCCGGCGACGGCACCGCCGGATTCGCCCCGCGCGTCAAGATCCGGTCCGCCTGGAAGGGGTACACCCGGGTGATCGGCGCCGGGGACCTCGACGGCGACGGGCACGGGGACGTACTCGCCCTCGACGGCTCCGGCGAGCTGTGGCGCTACAACGGCACCGGCACCGGCAAGCTCGCCGACCGTGTGCTGGTCTTCCGCGACTGGGGCAAGAGCTACCGCCAGGTGCTCGGCGCCGCCGACCTGAACGGGGACGGCCGGGCCGACCTGCTCTCGGTCGACTCCGACGGCGTGACCTGGCTCAACCCGGGCAACGGCCACGGCACCTTCGGCAGCCGGGTCCGCGTCGGCTCGGGCTGGACGGGCCGCACCCTGTCGTGACGGCAGGCCCCTAATCGGGTGCTTGTGTGCACGTCAACGCTTCTCGCCCGGGGGCCGGCGGCATACCTCTGACGATCACACATCGATCGAAGGAGATGCTTATGCGTGTACGTGCCGCACTCGGTGCCGTCGCTCTCGCCGGGACCGTTCTGCTCGGGGGCGCGGCCCAGGCCCTGGCCGACGACAACGACGACATGGGTAACGCCGCAGTCGAGTCCGGGAGCAGCGCACCGGCCATGTCCGATGTCGGCCAGGGCGCGTCCGACACCGACATGGACATGCCTGATTTCGGCAAGGTCGGGGGCATTTTCGACCGGCAGTTCGGCCACTGACGGCGGGCCGTACCTTCCTTCCCCGTGGACGCCCCGCACCGCGATGCTCTCGGTGCGGGGCGTGGGAGAGCCTCAGGCCTCTCCCCGGACTTCGGCGACCTGAACCGAAGCGGACGACGGCTGAGCGGGAACCGGCCTCTCGCCCGGCAGCCCGCGCATGAGCACGCCGTATCCGACGCCGGCGACCGTCCCCACCGCCGCACACATCCCCCACAGCCACTCCGCGCCCAGCCGGTCGATGACCGCGCCGGACATCAGCGGTGCGACCAGGGCGGCGACGGACCAGGACAGGGTGTAGACGCCCTGGTAGCGACCGCGCCCGTGCACCGGGGACAGCCGGACCACGAGCCCGGTCTGGGTGGGGGCGTTGACGATCTCGGCGAGGGTCCACACGCAGACGGTGAGCGCGAAGACGCCGACGGAACCGGCGAAGGCGGTGAGCCCGAAGCCGTACCCGGCGAGCACCGAGGAGACCACCAGCAGGGTCCGCGGGTCGCGGTGCTCGATGAAGCGGGTGACCGGGATCTGCAGGGCGACGATCATGATGCCGTTGACCGCGATGGCGAGGCCGTAGTCGGCGGCCGAGAACCCGGCCCGCCCCATGGCCACCGGCAGCCCCACGGACCCCTGCTGGAAGACCAGCGCGACCAGGAAGGACAGTCCGACGACGGCCATGTACCGCCCGTCGCGCAGCACGGTGCCGAGACTGACGTCGGAGCCGGCCTGCCTGGCCGTGGCCGTGGGCCGCGACTCGGGCAGCTTGAGGAAGACGACGAGAGCGCAGACCGCCGTCATCCCGGCCTCGATCAGGAATCCGGCGCGGTAGCTGAACTCGGCGACGAACCCGGCGCCCGTGGAGGAGACGGCGAAGCCGAGGTTGATGGCCCAGTAGTTGAGGGAGAAGGCCCGTACCCGGTCCTCGGGCCGCACGATGTCGGCCATCATCGCCTGCACGGCCGGCCGGGAGGCGTTGGAGGCCATGCCGACGAGGAAGGCGACGGCGGCGATCGTGACGGGGTCGGTCATGAAGCCGAGCAGCGCGACGGAGGCGGCGGTGGCCGACTGGGCGATGAGCAGCGTGGGCCGCCGCCCCAGCCGGTCGGCCATCACCCCGCCGCCCAGCGAGGAGACGACCCCGCCCAGCCCGTGCAGCGACGCGACGAGACCGGCGTACGAGGCGGAGTAGCCGCGGTCGAGCGTGAGGTAGAGGGCCATGAAGGTGGCCACGAACGCACCGAGCCGGTTGACGAGGGTGCTGGTCCACAGCCACCAGAACTCACGGGGGAGTCCGGAGACGGTCTCCCGGGCGGCACGTCGGAGACGGGCTGCGGACATGACAAATCCCCCCACGGAACGACGAACGCCCCCTGCGGGCGCTGTAAGTGGCTCAATCGGTAAGCACAACTTACAGAGCGAGGGTTTCGGTGGCCACTCGTTTAACAGATGCCGTCAACAGTCCACCCACTGGCCGGGCCGGGCGGGTACGGGAAGCCGTGGATTACGCTCTTTGCCATGGCCGACGCACCGTACAAGCTGATCCTCCTCCGCCACGGCGAGAGCGAGTGGAACGCGAAGAACCTGTTCACCGGCTGGGTGGACGTCAACCTGAACGAGAAGGGCGAGAAGGAGGCAGTCCGCGGTGGCGAGCTCCTGAAGGACGCCGACCTCCTCCCCGACGTGGTCCACACGTCCCTGCAGAAGCGCGCGATCCGCACGGCCCAGCTGGCCCTCGAGGCCGCCGACCGCCACTGGATCCCGGTCCACCGCAGCTGGCGCCTGAACGAGCGGCACTACGGCGCGCTCCAGGGCAAGGACAAGGCGGCCACGCTGGCCGAGTTCGGCGAGGAGCAGTTCATGCTCTGGCGCCGCTCGTACGACACCCCGCCCCCGCCGCTCGCGGACGACTCGGAGTTCTCGCAGGCGAACGACGCCCGCTACGCGACCATCCCGCCGGAGCTCCGCCCGAAGACGGAGTGTCTGAAGGACGTCGTCCACCGCATGCTGCCGTACTGGTACGACGGCATCGTCCCCGACCTCCTGGCCGGCCGCACGGTCCTGGTCGCGGCCCACGGCAACTCGCTCCGCGCCCTGGTCAAGCACCTGGACGGCATCTCCGACGCCGACATCGCGGGCCTGAACATCCCGACCGGCATCCCGCTCTCCTACGAACTGGACGCCGACTTCAACCCGATCACCCCCGGCGGCACCTACCTCGACCCCGAGGCGGCCGCGGCGGCGATCGAGGCGGTCAAGAACCAGGGCAAGAAGAAGTAAGCCAGCACGAACAAGCCCCCTGCCTGCGGTTCTCCCATGGGCAGGGGGCTTCTTCACGGGTGGGGGCCGTCCGTGGGCCGTGGTGCTACGGACGCTGGTAATGCCAGCGTCGGACGGTCACTCGGAAGGTCATCAGGAAGGCGAGCGGAAGCGAGACGGTTGCGGGCACGTTGACCCAGAAGCCGTACCCAGCCTCACTCGCCCCGATCATGCAGAACGGTAGGCCGCGCGGGCAGATGTCGATGGTCACGCCGAATCGTGGCATGCTTGTTGCCTCCAACGTTTCGAGAATCTGTTCCCAGGTTTGCGAGCACGGGTGGAGACAGGGCCGCCTCCGGTGCAACGGGGGCGGCCTTTCCAATCCGCGAGCAGAACTTAACCACGGATCACCTGGCCGTCAAAATCGCTGGCGGATACCCCCGGGGGGAACGCGTCGATAATCGCGACTTCGTGGTCAGCCAGAGTCAGGTTAAGCGCACTAGTAAGGCGGTGCCGCAGTTTCCGGAAATTGCTCAGTGCCCGCCGTAGCCCGGTCGCCGACTCGCCCGGCCGGCGCCCGCCCGGCCGCCTGTCTACCCGGATGGCTGCCTGGTTGACTGCCCGGGCACGACGGTGTCCGTGATTTGGGTCTGCGATTTGGTTCGCGATTTGGGGTACGCGATTTGGTGCGCAATTTGGGTCCGCGATTTGGTCCGCGATTTGGTGCACAATTTGGGTCCGCGATTTGGGTCCGTGATTTGGGGTCCATGATTTGGGGTCCGTGAAGGAAGGCGCTGCCGGATGCTCCTGCTTCGAACCTCGGGTCAGGCAAAGACAGAGGCCACGGCCTTGCGGGTGCGCTCCTGGCTGGACGGCATGAGGTGTGCGTACACGCGCAGGGTCAGGCCGGGGTCAGAGTGGCCGAGGTACTCGGCCAGGGCCTTGACGTTCTCCCCGGCGTCCAGGAGCACCGAGGCGTAAAAGTGGCGGAGGGCGTGCATGCCGTTCTCGCGGGACTCGGCGTACGACCCGCCCGGCTTCCGCTCGGGGATCACGCCGGCCGAGGCGAGAGCCCGCTTCCACACCTCCTCGTTGAGCGACGTACGCCAGACGTGCCCGCCGCGCGGCCCGGTGAAGATCAGTCGCTTGGTCACCGGAGGGCCGTCCGCCACCTTCCACGGCAAGGTGATCTCGACCGGCGGGAACCGCTTCATGTGGGCGCGGAGGGCGTCAGCGACTGGACCGGGGAGCGGCACGTCCCGGAGCTTGCCCCCCTTCGGCGGGGCGAAGACCGGCTTGCTGCGGCTCAGCTTGAGCTGCTGGACCACGTGGAGGGTGTCCGACGCGAAGTCGATCGCGTCGACGGCCACGCCCAGGATCTCGCCTTGCCGAAGGCCGCAGCCGCCGCCCAGGTCGACCATGGCCTGGTACCGCTCAGGCATGCCGGCCCGGACGGCGAAGACTCGTTCCCGCGTCCAGGGGGCGATGCGCTTGTTGTCCACGGCCGGTGGACGGACTGAGCGAGCGGCGCACGGGTTCCGGGGAAGGTGCCCGTCGTCCACGGCCGCGCTGAGGGCGGCACGCACGTTGGAGTAGATCGTCCGGGCGTACGAGCCGCGGACGCCGTTCTCCTGGAGCTGCCGCACCCAATCGCGGATGTGAGCGGGCTGGAACGAGCCGAGAGGGCGCGAACCCAGGTACGGGTAGGCGTGCAACCGAAGCTGCGACTCCATCGAGGCCTGCGTGTTCGGGTCCGGTGCGTGGGTCACCCACTTCTCGGCGTACTGCTGGAAGGTGATCCGGGCCGCCCGGGGGTCGATGTACTGCCCCCGCGCCATGTCCGCTTCGGTCTGCGCAAGCCACTGGTCGGCGAGCCGCTTCTGACGGTCGGGGAAGCTCTTGGACTTCTCGGTGCCGTCCGGGCCCACGTAGCGGGCGCGGTAGCGCAGGCCCGTCCCATAGCGCTCGGTCTTGACCTTGCGAGTCTTGCCGTCCGGTCCCTTCTCTTCCTTGTACCAGCGGTCTTGGATGTGTCCGGCCATCAGGCAGCGGCCCCCTTGATCTGGGACTCCACCCAGGCGCGTACGTCGTCCGGATCGAACCGCAGGTGCCGGCCGACCCGGAAGCCCCGAGGACCGGTGTGCTTACGACGCCACTGGTAGACCGTCTCGACACTGGGCAGCTCGAACATCTCCACCAGGTCTTCAGGAGTCAGGAACCGCGTGGGCAGGGTGCGCGGTGCGGCGGCTACTTCGGCCGAGGCGCGGCGTCGATCAGCCATGCGTGGGCTCTCCTTCCGTTCCGGGGGCGGGTTCGAGGGATGCGGCAAGCCAGGCTTCGGCGTCGGACAGACCGGTTCCGGCGAAGACCCAGTGGGCGAGGACGTACGTCGTGTCGGTCTCCGGGCCGTTGGCGGCTGTCGCTTGTGCTCGCCGCCATTCGGCGCGGGCATCGCGGAGGGCACCGAGGGTGGTGGAGTAGCGGCGGGACTTGGTGGAGAAGTGGCCGCGGAAGCCGAGCATGTGGGCCCAGGCGCGCAGGCGGAGGTGTTCCAGGTCCTTGCGGGCGCCGAGGGTCCAGGCGGTTCGGATGAGGCGGCGGGCGTGGTCGCTGATGTCGAGCTGGGCGAGTTCGGCGGCGAACTTCAGTGGGCGGTCGAGGGCGCCCGTGGCGGTCTCGGCGCCCTTGGTGGCGTACTTGGCGATGTACGCCGCGACGGCCCGTTCGGTCAGCTGCCGGCCGTCGTTGAAGTCGGCGGAGCGGATGGTGCGGACGTCGAGTTGGCGGCCGAAGGCGAAGGTGTGCGTGCGGCCGCCGATCACCGGGCCGTCGACATGGGTCTTGGCGGCAGCGGCCCCGATGGCGTCGGTGAGCAGTTCACCCGTCGCCCAGGCCGGAGGTGGAGTCTCTCCGCCGCCGGGACCATCGATGCGGATCACGGCGTGGAAATGGACCGCGCCGCGCTTCTGGTACTCGGCGACTTTGGCGAAGGAGACGCGGGCGTGTTCGCGCAACCGGCGTTGTGACAGGCCCGCGCGCTTGGCGACCTCTCGGCGCAGGTAGATGGAGAAGCGGCGCCAGAGAAGACCGGCGTGCGCGTTCCACAGCACGGCGGCTTCGTAGTCGTACGTGTCCGGGGCGAGCGGGGTGCCGAGGACGTCGTCGTCCTGGTCGTGGTGCGTGCCGCAGCGGCACGGACGGCCGTCGGTACGGCGGTTGTGGACCGGGCCGAAGCCGGGGGCGGTGAAGGTGGCGAAGACGCGGGGGTGTGCGGCGACGTGTTCCGGGGTGCCCTTGCCGCCGCGCAGTCCGGCGGTGATCAGGTGGAAGGTGTCGCGGCGGTAGACCTCAGCGCAGGCCGGGCAGCGGGTGGTGCGGCGGTTGTTGCAGCGAACGAGGAGTTGGCCAGCCGGGAGGGCGGTCGAGTCGAGGTGCTGGAGGACGCGGCCGATCTCACCGGTGGTGGCGTCGACGTCGTACTCGGTGCGGTGGCCGTCCAGCCGGATGGGGTGCGTGCAGCCGCCGAGTCCGGAGAGCTGCCGGAGGATACCGGGCAGGGTGCCGTGGGCGGCGAGGTTGCTGAGTTCCGGGAGCGGGGGCGGGGTGGTGCGGGCGAAGATGGCGGTCTCCTTCTGACGGGCGTTGTCGGGAGGAATGGGCCGCCGGGGCGGCGGATGCTTGGCCGTGTCGCGCCGCCCCGGGGGTCAGGGGCGTGTCAGCGCCGGTTGTGCTCGCGGAGCAGCGAGCGCAGGACCACGGCGGCGATGGCCACGGAGATGGCCGTCACGGCGACGGCCGCCAGGAGCGCGGTGAGGACCACACCCCCGACGAGCACGGCCGCGACCGTCTTCTGATCGATGGAGAGCGACGGGCGGGAGCGCTGGAGCGGCCTCGGGTCCGTCGACGCCTGGGTGTGGGCCGGCGGAGGGGTGGGGTCGTCCGGGTACTTGGGCAGGAACACGGCTGACCTCTACTTATCTACTCGTCTAGTCATGCGTGCCGTTTACGACGCTCACCCCGGAGCGCGTACCGGATTCGATGCCGGAGGCGAGGAAGGTGTGCGAGAGCCAGAAGCCGAACAGGGCGATGAGGACGACGATCCAGGGCCGGACGCCGAGGAACTTGACGGCTCCCCAGACGAAGAAGCCGAGGACGAGCACGAGCGGCAGGCTGACGGTCACGGTTGGCCTTGGTCCTTTCAGCGGACGGTGCAGCGGTGGGTACGGGCGGCCAGTTCGGCGGCGGCGCGACTGTCGTAGTCGGCGGAGAACCCGCAGCGAGGGGCCGTGCAGACGGCGGTGTGCTTCTCGCGGCCGCGCCGGTCGTAGGAGGTGCCGACCTGGACGGGGCCGATGCGGGTGACGTCGCGGAAGTTGCGGTTCGCGGCCATGGGTGTCCTTTCAGAGGTGAGCGGCGATGGCTTCGGCCATGGGTGCCGGGACGCCGAGGCGGGTGCGGAGGGTCGGGGTGTCGATCGCGGTACCTGTACGGGCGTGATGCTCGGCGGCGACCTTTCGGGCGTGGTCGACCAGGGCCGACGGGACCGGCACGGGCGGGGGTTCTGGCGGTTCTTCGAGGGTGGGTTGGCCGGCGAGTTCGGGTGTGGCCTCGTGCTCGGCCTCCTGATCGTCGACGTCGGCGTGCTTCTCCACCGCCGAGTGGGCGAGAAGGGTTCCGCCGAGGAAGGCGATGGCGGGCCAGCCGGCGACGAGGATGCGCAGCCAGGCGGGGACGTGGCCGAGGTCGAGGAGACCGGCGGTGGCGACGTTGGCACCGAGGGATGCCGTGAGCGCGATGACGAACCAGCACCAGGCCGCCGCTTTGGTCGTGTCCGAGCGCAGGCGGCGCCAGGCGGCGACGAGCAACAGGTCGACGGAGACGGGATAGGCCCACGCCTTCCACCCGTCCTGTCCGGCCGCCACGGCGACGTCGTGAAGGTGGGCGAAGGACAGCGCGGCGGCGATGAGTGCTTGGACGAGTACCGCGTCGACGCGGACCAGGCGGGCACGCATGATGCGGCTCCTTCTGGAGTCGGGCGGGGAAGGGATGAGTCAGTCGGAGACCGGGTGGGCCAGAACGGTCGGCGTCGCGGTCTCGACGAGGCGCATGGGTACGTCGGGCCGGAAGCGCTCGAACGCGGGCAGGTCGGGCACGAGGTCCGCCGACTCATGGCAGGTCTCGGCAGCGTCGCCGAGGGAGAGGTACGGCGTGCGGATGCGGGACCAGCCGCCGGAGGTGTCACCCGCAACGGCCAGGCCGGGGCGTTCGGGGGCGATGGAGCAGGCGGCGAGGACCGCTTCTGGTGCGATGTCGCCGAGGGCCATCTTCGCGGAGGCTTCGTCGTTGACGCGGTGGCAGACGCGGCCGGTCAGCTGGGCCCGGAGCATGGTGGCACCCTTGCCGAGTTCGGCGCCGAAGCGCTGCCCGCACACCTCCAGGTACATGCCGGCGGCGCGGCCGAGCTGGGCGAGGCGGATGAGCTGGGTGACCATCTCGTCCCGGCGTTCCTCGTCCTTCTTCGTGGCGACGAGGAAGAGTTCGGCCACCTCGTCGACGAACAGCACGATGGGTACCGGGCGTTCGCTGTCCGGCAGTCCCCAGATGTCGGAGGTGATCTCCTCGTCCGGGGTGTCCGGGGCTATCCCCTGTCGGGCCTTGATCAGGTCGTATCGATCCTCCATCTCCTTGACCAGTACGGGCAGCAGCTCGGCGGCCTGTTCCGGGTCCGTGGCGAGTGCCGAGAGCCGGGGCGCGAAGGGCGCCAGCTCGACACCGCGCTTGCAGTCGATGCCGACCAGGGCGACCGGCTGGGGGGCGAGTCCGGCGATCAGGTGCCGGAGGTACATGGACTTGCCGGACAGGGTGGCACCGAGGGTGAGCTGGTGCGGGATGGTCCGGTAGTCCCGTACGAACGGAGTGGCGTCTTCCCGCAGTGCGACCGGCACCTTGAGGAGGCCGTCCGCGATCTTTCGGGGCATCCGCACCCGCCGTAAGACGTCGTAGCCGACTAGCCGCAATTCGACCACGCCCGGCTTGACGGTCGTGACGTACACGGCGTGGACGCCCCAGGCATGCCGCAGTCGTTCCGCCGAGGCGGCGACGTCGGCGGGCTCCTGCCCGGGTGCGAGCCGGAGCCGGATCCGGAGACCGGTCGAGGTGGGCCGGATGATTCCCCGGCGGGGCGGTACGGGCCGGACCTCACGACTGGTCGTGGCCTTGACGGCGAGGATCCGGAGCCGGGACGGGGCTACGGTCAGACCGCAGGCTTCCATGACCGAGCTGTACGAGCCGAGCAGCCGGGCCGTGGATATCGGCAGGCCGATCGTGGACCAGTACACGGCCGGGTGCTTGACCCGGGTGTAGGCGGCCCCGCCGCCGAGCGCGGCAAGGGGTCCACCCACCTCCAGAAGCGTTGTCAGGTCGGCCATCAGGCGGCGGCCCCCGCGGCGGACGGGAACGCGGCCGGCGTGACGGCGGCGGCGCGGTAGGCGATGCCGTGGCGCTGCTGACCGTTGAACACGGACTCCCACGGCCGGGCGACCAGCCCGGGGAGCGAGACCGGCGCCCCGAGGGTCAGCCCCTCGGAGATACCGCCCTCCGGGACGGTGACCTTGATCAGCGACGACTCGCCGTCCTCGATGTAGACGACGCCGATCGTCATCAGGGCCTCACCGCTGGTCGCGTCCTTGGCGATCTCGCCCGTCTGCCGGTCGCGGACCTTCAGCTCAGGCGCTTCGGTGAGGAGGATCGTCGCGGCGGAGGTCTCGACGCGGATGGTACGCAAGGAAGTTCCCCTATCTACTCGTCTATACAAGAGACGTTCCGAGAACCCGATGCCGGGTTCGTGCGGACCACTGTGCCACACCACTTGCCCACTCGTCTATACGAGTAAGCGTGTTGGGGTGTACGAGTTCGGGAAGGCGTCCCCGCGCACCGCCGTACACCGCGTCGATCAGGTCGCCGGGAGCTGGTACGACAGGACGTACGCGTCCGCCGCCATGACCGTGTCGCAGACCTCAACGGCTCGTCCCTCGGTGTCGAAGGCAGTCCGGATCAGGTGGATTACGGGCACACCGGCCGCCAGGTGCAGCGTCTTGACCTCGGCGGGCGAGGGCATCCGGGCACGGATCTCTTCTTCGAAGTGGTCGAGGCGATGACCGAGGTCTTCGAGGCGGGCGTAGATGCCACCTGGCCCGGGGTTGGGTTCGGCGATCGGGGTGCCGCGCGCGATGTCGAGCGGCAGATAGGAGGTCGCGAACTCGACGGGCCGTCCGTCGAGGAGGTACCGGCGCCGCCGGGCGAGCACGCGCCGGACGGATCCGAGCCGAGCGGAGATGTCCTGGCTGGCCTTCTCCTCCTTGACCTCAAGACTGTCGACCTGAGGGTGACTGCCGGCCGCGTTGGCCTCCACGATGAACGCGGACTTCCCCTGCTCCCTGTGCCGCCGGGCGAACCGGTCAGAGGCGAGCCGCCGCACGGGCGGACGGGGCCGGACGAAGACGCCCTTGCCGTGCTCAGCGTGCACCAGGCCTTCACCCGTGAGGATGGAGAACGAGTTCCGGACGGTCATCCGGGACACTCCATAGTGCTCGACAAGCTCGGCTTCAGAGGGCAGCTTTTCACCCTCCCGGAACCGCCCACGGTCGATGGCCTCACGCAGTTGGTCGGCGATCTGCCGGAAGACCGCACGATCGCTCGTGGGGTCGAGATCGCCGAGGAGGCCGGAAGGGAGAGGGTTCACGTCGAGTACTCCTTTAGGTATCTAGACGAGTGGGCGAGTCTTGTTGCTACGGTGGAGAGCCTAGCCAGCCGAGAGGGCCGAGCAACGTGAGCACAGAACGCCCGCACTCCGTGAGCGTCGCCGGGGTCGTCGTCGACGGCCAAGGCCGGGCCCTCCTGATCCAGCGCCGGGACAACGGCAAGTGGGAGCCGCCAGGCGGTGTCCTCGAACGCGAGGAAACCGTCCCAGAGGCCCTCCAGCGCGAAGTCCTCGAAGAAACCGGCATCAAGATCGCACTTCCGGCAACCCTGACCGGCGTCTACAAGAACATGAAGGGCTTGATCGTCTCGCTGGTCTTCCGCTGTGAAGCCGCCGATGGCGTGCCCACCACCGGTGACGAGACCCGCGCGCTGCGCTGGGCCACCCGCGAAGAGGTCACCGAGCTTGCCGACGAGGCGTACGCGATCCGCGTCCTGGACGCACTCGACGCGGCGTCCCCGCCGGCCATCCGCGCCCACGACGGCGTGAAACTCGTCTAGCCCGAACCCGCTGCACATGGCGGCCTACCAGCACGAAGGAACTTGTATGCACGAGTATACGAGTACAGCCCGGGTCTGGGGGCTGAGTTGCCCAGGATTCCCAGAAGAAGTGAGCCGGGCCCGCCGCTGGACCCGGGACATCTTGCGCGGATCCCCCTTAGCCGCGGACGCCGAGCTGATCGTGAGCGAGCTGAGCGCGAACGCGATCCTCCACACCGCCAGCGGCCAGGAGTCCGGCAGGTTCCACCTGGCCCTTGCGGTCTCCCCGCAGGTAATCGCCCTGTCCGTCACGGACGACGGAGGCGCGGCGACGGCCCCGAAGGTCGAGGACCAGGTCGAGGACGCCGAGCACGGCCGGGGCTTGGGTATGGTCAGCGCGATCGCTCACCGGGTCGTGGTCCACGACAGCGACGGCGGCCGCACGGTCACCGCGGAACTCTTCGCACAGCCGAGCCCGGAAGGACGGTCATGCTGACGTCGACCGTCGCTGAGCACTTACCTCGGGGCGGCCAGCACGCCCCCTTCTATCAGTGCTGGGCCGCCGCCCATCCCTTGCACGAGGACCGCTTCATCACACTGGGGTCCTACGGCGCCGCAAGTCCCCGCTTGGCATTGCGTTGGCTCCGGGAGCGCACGAGTCACATCACGGACCAGCTCGACGCCCCGTACGCACAGCCAGGCCAGCACTGGCTCATCGACGAGTTCGAGCACGAACGAGCTCTCGCCTATTTGGCCGCAGGAACGGCCTACCAACTCACCTTGCACGACGAGAACACGCGCTACCTGCTCGTGGCCTACCGCACGGGAGCGGCATCGTGACGGGACTCGCGCGCGGCTACTGGTGCGAGTGCTGGACCGAGGACCTGAGCGGCGATCAGCCGCCGGCACTCCGGGCATCCTTCGACGCGTACGCGGCACCCCAGGCGGACAGATGGGTCGCGGTCACACTCCGCACGATCTCACCCGCCTTGGGCCCGGACGCCTCCGAGCAGGCATGGGCTTGGCTGCACCAGGGCCGAACGGCGACTCGACGTGCTCTTCTGCGCTCGGAGCCCTGCACGGTCACGATCACTCAAGCCGGTACCCGCCTCACGTGGACGATGCGGCCGGTCCTCTTTCTGTCGCTCGCCGACCGCCAAGGGGCGCAACTACCCACCTGTGCATACGCCTTCAAGCCCTGCGCGACCGACTGAGTTACAACTTTCTCTACTGGTTCAAGGCGGCTCGCCCTGCTCGCCGCGCGCGTCCCGGCCCCCGGCCGGGCCTGCGCTCCAGTCTCCGCCCCGCTCCAGCCCGGCCGGTGTCCGTGCCGCGCGCACAGTGATCACCTACTTGCCGTGAGGGGAAACTTGCAGGCTCCCGATGTGCCACAAGATAGCGAGGTCCCTATTACTCGTTCGAATGACGAGTCAGTTCGTATCTATTCCGGAGCCCAGCCTAGCTCTCGACTGTAGTTCCGAAGTTTCCTGAGGCAGTAAGCGGCGATATTTCCCCGATTTTTAGCGACCATGAAGTCACTGGCCCGCCAGGTGTACTCCAAACAAATGGCCTCCTTCTCAAAGTTGAGGGAGTTGTCTGGAATCAGAGGGCAAAAGTCCAGCTTCTTTTCTGCCATGGTCGTGTAACTGAGATCTTGCGCAGAGGCGAATGCGGTCAACGCCTCAGCTAGAGCATAGTTCAGCGCCTTGTCGCGACCGGCAGTGAAGCCAGACTCAGCGAGGTATTGGAAGGCGAGGAGTGATGTTGTGGTCGGCGTTCCCTTGGTCTCCAAAATCGCTTTGGACTGCCCCAGCAAGTACTTACCCAGGTCACAACGCTCAATATTCCTTGTTACCACTGAATCGCCAGGGAGGCGCACTCCGAGGCTGTTCAGATTTTCCCTAACTTCCTCTGGCCCATATCGGCGCAAGATGCCGACAGACGCACTGGGGGGCAGGCTAAAAGCTCTCGCATCCAGTCGGACGATCGTGCTGGTTAGTAGGCCTCGCCTGGCCTTCCACCACTTCCCTACCTCGCTGTCAGGCGAAGAATCCAGCAGGGCACTGCCGTCAAGGAGTCCGAACTGATTACTGCTGGTCAAATGCGTAAGAATTCCTGCATCGGAACTTTCGCTGGCAAAAATGATGGCGAGTCGCAACGACTTTCGCATCTCCCTGCGCATGCTGGTAACAAGCTTGGCGAAGTCGTCAGAGATTTCCCTAAGGAATCCACCTAGTGATGTGAATCCACTTGGATCGTAGCTGCTGGGCTCAACCCCCAGATCTTCAAGCGAATCGATAGAGTTTACGAGGCGGAGGGTCGTTTTTGCGATCTCTTGCCACGTCTCCCGGGGTGGGCCAGAGATGGCCACGGGAAGATCGATGGGGGGCTTTCCTGCGATATCGCTGTAGGCCCGAGACATGGCTTCCGAGAGATCTCTTTGAGTGTCCGGCCAGAGGATGAGGGCCTTGGAACCACCTTCGGGGTGGCGCAAGAAACGCTTGATCTCCGCCAACTCCTCTCCTGAGGGTGGACTCCCCTCGCGATGGTCAATATTGATCGGGACGATACGCTTATCGTTCACCGCAAACTTACTCAAATGATGCGCAGTTTCACGCTGCAGTGCGTCGGCGTTAACGTTTCCGGAGAAAAGGATGGTCGGCAGGAAGAGGCCGGGAAGAAACTTGTCTAGATTGTTTGCGAGGGTTGTCTTGCCAGTTCCCGAAGGGGCGTAGATGGGAAGAAATAGCCCTTCCCCGCGCGCCATTAGCCCACGCGCCGCATCTTCTAGGAGATTCTGGGTCTCGACTTCAGGTGTCACGAGTAGCGAAGCGAGCTCCGCCCCGAGGTGCGAGGCCAGCGCTTCGTAGCGAGCAGGGAAAATGAGTTGCTCTAGCAGATGCAGGCCTGGGCTCGCGTTCACTTACAACTCCCGCTTGACGCATTGTGTGTTGAGCGTTGCAGGGGCCAAGTATGTCCTCAGGTGCCCCCTGCCGTCAGACCGACGATCGGATTGGCACTCGGTGACGCCAACTCGACACTGGGGGCCAAGAGGTGAGCGCGACGGGTGGGCCGAGGCATCGTTACGCCGGGCCAGCCGCCATGACTTGCTCTGGCCGGCGACATCGGCAGCGTGGCTGAGGCCGGTGAGGGTGCAGCGAGGCATACGCGTGCGTGGTCGCTCCGTGCACCTACCGTCGTGGCTGACTGTCGTCGGCTGAGGTTCGGACTGGGCGCGTCGACCGTGCCGGCCATCAGGCGAGCGCGCCGAAGCTGGGCCGTCTCTGGGCCGTCCGAGGTCACTCGCCAATGACCAACGGCGACCAGCAACGACCACCAGGCTCACGAGCCCACCGCCGCTGATCAGAGACAACCCAGCTCACCAAGATCCCCGGCAAGACCCAGGGCAAGAAGAAGTAGGTTTGGTGATCTGCCCCTGACCTGCGCGGGAAGCGCGGATCGGGGGCATTTTCACGCTCTGGAACCTCCCTGGAACCTCAGCCTCGCCCGCTTGTCTTCGCTGAGTCACTGACCTGCACTTATGTGCAGTGCCTCGTAAACATGCAGGTCAGAGCGTTGCGAACGTCGTGCAGGCTGCTCGTTTTGTGGGGACGGTGGGGGTCAGGAAAGCTTGACCGCCGAGACCGGGGTGACGGTCACCTTGTTGTCGCACTCGGCCCACACCCCGTCGTTCAGGGCGACCTGGTGCTTCCCGGAGCGCGGCAGCCCGATGACCATCGTCGGATACGTCACCGGGTCCTTGCCCGACACGCAGTAGCCGTCGGCCTCCCCCTGGACCTGGACGAAGGTCAGCTTCACCCACGCCTTGCCGTGCGGCCGGAGCGTCACGGTGGCCGCCCTGCCGGTGCGGGTGACCTTGAGCGGGGTGTTGTGGGCGGGGGAGCCGTTGCCGGCGCCCGCGACCGTCGGATGGCCCTTCAGGACGCACGTCCCCCGGGAGACGTTGGTGAACTGCACGACCGCCGCCCCGGTCCCGGTCCCGACGGGCCGGTGGACGGCCTGCCGGGCGCTGACCTGGAGGGCGGAGGCCGGGCAGGCGGGCGGCGGGGTGGAGGTGGTGGTGCTCGCCGCCATGGCGGTGCCGGGCAGGATGCCGGTCACCGCCGCCGCGACGGCCGTGACCGCCGTCGTCGCCAGAGCCGCCCTGCGAATGCCGTTGCTGTGACGCATGCTGTCGTCCCCCTGAGTCGTCTCGTCCGCGGGTTTCGGTCGTCGGTTGTTGCCCCGCGGTACGCGTGGTCGTTGGTACGTGAGTGCAGACAGGGCGGGAGAGCGGCAGGGTTCCGTGCGGCGACTACTTGTGACGGAACGGTGACAACGGGCTGCACCCGTGCAGATGGCCGTCAGGGCGGACAGAAGCACCTCCAGCGCGCCACGGGTTTCACCACGCCCCCGGCGCGCACCGAGGGTGCGCTGAGTCGCTGACCTGCGAGCCGTCCGGTACCCAGCCGGAGTCGGGACCTGCCTGGAACCTCCGAGGTCAACAAGCAACGTCAGGTGAGGTGCTCACCCCGCTGATCAGCGCCAAAAAACGGGCGGTCGAAACCCAGGGCAGGGCAATCAGGTCTGTTGCCTGATCTCTGCCTGTGCGCCCACATCGCGGAGCGCCGCGACCGCGATCTCGGCGGCTTCTTCTGGAATGCCGTCGAGGATCACAACCGGGGCTTGATCCACCAGGACCTTGCTACGCCAGAGACTCAGTCCGGCCAGGCGGCGTACGACCTGGGCTACATCGAGCGGGCTGGCGCCGGGGCCGGCGAGGAGCACGTCGTTGGGCACCTCGTCGCAGACCAATGTGAAGTATTCGACCGCCATCCCTGGTCCCCTCCCGTTCTAATCAGGAGCGTAGGTGCCTGAGCCGCCAGGGCCCTGGTGTTCTCGCCCGCGTCCCAGGCGGGACTCGGCGTATGACCCGCCCGGCTTCCGCATGGGGATCACCCCAGCAGTGGCGAGGGCCCGCTTCCCCACTTCCTCGTTGAGCGACGTACGCCAGAGCCCACACTTCGTCCGGTAATGCCACCACTGCCGGCGACCCAGTACGGGCGAGAGCAAGCGGCGGGGGAGTAGTGGGGAACACCGGAGAGAGCCGGAAGACCGCAGGTCAGCGAATCGCCAGCTCAGGGGACGGTTCAAGCCTGCGGCAGCGCACTCAGCGCTTGAAGGAGCCCTTGGCTTGTTCTTTCGCGCCCCGCATCCTGCCCCGTGATTCGAGAGCGGCGCCTTTCGCCGCGAGGGTTTCTTTGTGCACCGCGTGGGCCGCCTTCCGCACGGTCTTTCCGACGATCTGTTCGGCCTTTGCCTTGGCCCGTTCTCCGGCGCTCATCTCGGTACCTCCGTGGGGTCTCACTGGCCGTGTGCCCCTTGAGGCAAGAGGTGAAGCCACCTTGTGGGACGGCGGCCTGCTTGTTGCTGCGTTCTCAGGGCATCCCGGACGCGGCGGGCTGTTGCTACGGGACGTTCCAGGACGAGATGAACGGCTGCTCGTCCTCGGTGGCCAGGACGCTCAGGGTTCCCGGATGCGGGTGGCCGAGGAGTCGGGCGGCCGACGCGTCCAGCCCCAGCCAGCGCACGGTGAGGACGCGTGCCAGGTGACCGTGAGCGACCACGGCGACGTCACCGTCGCTCAACAGCGGCCGGATCCGGTCCAGCACCGCGTCCGTCCGCGCGGCCACCTGCGCGAGCCGCTCACCGGGATGGGCGGCGTCGCCGGGGACGACGCCGTCCCGCCACAGGTCCCAACCGGGCCGCGTCCGACGGATCTGGGCCGCGGTCATCCCCTCATAACCGCCGTAGTCCCACTCGATCAGGTCGGGATCGGGCCTGGCGCCGGTCAGGCCGGCCAGCTCGGCCGTCCGCACGGCGCGGCTCAACGGGCTGCTGAACACCGCGACCAGCGGGCGCCCCGCCAGCTTCGGAGCGAGCGCCCTGGCCGCTGCCTCGCCTGCGTCTGTCAACGGAACATCGGTGCGGCCGGCGTGTTGACCCGAAAGACTCCACTCGGTCTGGCCGTGCCTGATCAATATCAGCTCCCCCATGGGCGAGCACGCTAGCCGATCATGTGGCACGGTGGACCGGATTACCGGCGACGCAGAGGCCGGCCGCGATCAGCGAACGAGACCACGGGTCGAATTTTCGCCTCACTGGCTCTCGAAACCCCCAGGTCAGTGGTCTGAGGCGGGTGTTTTCGGTCTGGATCTGTGCCGACGGCCACAGCGAGCGACGCAAACGTGGGCTCATACTGAGCCATGACAAAGCCTGCTGCACCGAAGCGTCACCTGCCCACCAGCCCCTTCAAGGCCCCGGTCACACCGGCTCCCAAGCACTTCGCCGTGGGCGATCAGGTCACACACGACATGTACGGCCTCGGACGGGTGATCGGCATCGAGGACGGCATCGCGGCGCACGTGGATTTCGGCTCGGCGCAGATGCGTATCTTGAGCCCGTACGCCAAGATGACCAAGCTGTAGGACCGCAGTGCCCGGTCACGGCACACCAGGCCCCCTCGGGGACCTGCCAGGAAAGCGAGACTTCTCATCGATCTGACGCCGCTGTTCTCCGCCCCGGAGGGGCAGCCCCGCTGCTCCAGCGCGGCATCGCCGCCTCCGACGACCAACCCCTTCCAGGCCCCTGACTTCGGGCCGGACGACACCTTGCTGTTCGAGGGCGCACGGGAGCCCGACCCGGGCATGCGTGCGGCGCGGCCCGAGGCGGCCTAGCTCCGCCCAAGTCCTGCTACGAGCCGCTTCCCCGTAGTGCGAGCTGTGCTGCCGGACGGCAGGGGCGGCCCGCGCGCACATCGTTGCTCGAAATCCGGGGGCAGCCGGCCTCGGCTGAGCAGGCGCGGATGGGCGGGGAAGGCGGTGATCGCGGCAAGGGCGAAGGCGAGCGACGCCCACGGCGTCCGTATGCGAACTGCCGCATGACCCCCGCGGGTGTTGATGAAGCCCGTCTGGAAGACATCGACGGATACGAGCTCGATCGCGCTCAATCCGCCCCATTCGAGGTCCATTTCGCACACGGGGTGCGCGAAGTGCGGTTTCCGCGGGGTGAGGGTGACTTCGCCGGTCCCCTCCACTACCCAGCGGGGCTGGGCGTCGCGTGCCGCCCGACGACGGCGAGTGGCATTGCCGATCGCATTGGCTGCCAGGGTGCTGATCACCACCCCCGGGGTGCCGAAGGCGAAGACGTCGTTGTGGCTGTGGCTTCCGTTGCCGAGGGCTCGCCAGGTCAGACGCTGCCCCGGTCCCACAGCGAGGGCCCGGTCGCCCCGCTGCAGCCGTGCCGTTGTGCCCACGACCGGCCGCCGCGCCACGTGCCCCTCGAGCATGTCGGCGAGGATGTCACAGGAGTGCCAGAGGTACTCGTCCAGCGGCGACCACAACGGCTGACTGGGGATCTCCGGCGGCGGCGCAAAGGGGTTGGCCACTGTCGCTCCAGCTTCCCATCGGGGGTCCGGGGTCACGGTTCGCGATCAAGCCTGATCGTGCCGTCACGCCCGCGGGCGATGTCCCCCGGCCCGCCCAGGCGTTCTCCCGAGGGCGCGGTCGCGTCCGGCATGGAGGACCAGCTGGACGTCGTCCACGTGGTCACCGCCCTGGCCTCCCACCAGGCGGTGACCGAGAGGGCCGGCGGCCGCGAGACGCACTGGGCGGAGAAGCCCTCAAAAGCGGTACGTCACTCGGCCCAGGCTGGGCACTCGGGGCGTGGGGAGCAGTCGTGCCGGGCTCGCCCGGCGGGATACTGGTGGAACATGTCTGCTGATCAAGCGTCACGAGGGCGGTGATGGCGATGCCGCCGGCGCAGCCGCAGGGACCGGCCGGTGACGGGATGCCGCCGGACGGACAGGCGCGGTTGTCGGTCACGGAGGCGCTCGCCGCCGCGGCGCGGGGTGCCGACGCCCCGCAGCGGGTGCCGGGCGCGCTCTGCGCGGCGTGCGTACGACTGCTGCCGGTCAGCGGTTCCTCGGTGTCGATCTCCGGCGGGAAGGGCGTGCGCGTCACCTGGTGCGCCAGTGACCGGGTCGCCGCCCGGCTCGCCGAGCTGCAGTACACCGTGGGGGACGGCCCCTGCCAGAGCGCTCTCGACCAGGGCGCCCCGGTCGTCGCGGCCGACCTCACCAGCGGGGCCGACGCCCGCCGCTGGCCGATCTTCGCGCACGAGGCGGTCGCGCTGGGCGTGCGCGCGGTCTTCTCGCTGCCGCTCGGTGTCAGCGGCGCCGCGATCGGCACCCTCGACCTGTACAGCGAATCCGTCGGCGGGCTGACGGAGCAGGACATGCGGACGGCACTGTGGGTGCGCGACGCGGTGACGTACTCCCTCGTGAGCCTCCAGGCGGCCGGCCACGATGGCGCCGAGGAGGACCCGGAGGAGGAGGTAGCGTCGTGGGTGGCGGCCTCCGAGTCCGACCACACCGAGGTCTACCAGGCGGTCGGCATGGTGATGGTGCAGCTGGACCTGGACCCCGAGCAGGCCCTGGACCGGCTGCGGGCGCGCGCGTACGTCGACGGCCGCACGGTCAGCCAGGTGGCCCGCGAGGTCCTGGCCCGTAAGCTCCGCTTCCCCAAGGAACCAGAGGCGGAGCCGGAGTCGCAGGCCGACGACAGCGGTGAGCGCAGGGACTACGCCGGTGAGGACGGGCGTGACGGCGGGGACGAGGGAAGGGACGGTGAACGGTGATGGGCCGTGAACAGCAGCTCGCCGAGGCGCTCGTGGGGCTGGCCGACTCTCTGGCCGACGACATGGACCCGGTGGTGCTCGTCGACCGCCTGGCCCACTACTGCATCGAGATCACCGGCACCGACGCGGTCGGCATCATGGCCGTCTCCGGCCGCGGTGAGCTGCGTACGCTGGCGGTCACCGAGGACGACGCCGGCGAGCTGGAGTTCTTCCAGCTCCAGGCCGACGAGGGCCCCTGTCTGGACAGCTTCCGCGAGGGCCGCCGTATCGACGTCCCGGACCTCGAGGGCAGCCGGGACCGCTGGCCGCACGTCACCCCGTTCGCGCTGCGGCGCGGCTACCGCTCCCTGCACGCGCTTCCCCTGCGCGTCCACCGGCAGACCGTCGGCGCGGTCAACCTCCTGCTCCGCGGGCCCGGCGGGCTCATGCCGTTGGACGTGGAGCTGGCCCAGGCACTCTCCGACGTCACGGCCGTCGCGCTGGTCAACTGGCGGCCGGAGCTGGTGCGCGCGACCGACGTCAGCAACCGCGTACAGGCCGCGCTCGCCGCCAGGGCCACCGTCGACATGGCCACCGGGATGCTCGCGGAGACCGGCGGCCTGTCCCTGGCCGAGGCCCACACGGCCCTGCGCGCCTACGCCGACGGCCACCGCCGCCGCCTGCTGGACACCGCCCACGCCCTGGTCAACCGCACCCTGCACCCGGACACCGTCCTCACCCCCATGCCCAGTTGAGACCGATCAACGGCGGGCCGGTCGACAGCCGCCCCGCCCCGTACAAAGCCCGCGCGCTCGCCGCAGAGCAGGTGCACTCGCCGGTGCGGAGGGCTGACTCGTCCCTTGCGCGTGACTACGCTGAGAGGGGGACCGAGCTGCGGGGTCCGGGTGGTTCCGTGGCAGCAGGGCAGGGGCCCGCGATGCAGCATTTCTCCTGCCGGACCGTGGCGGAACTGGCCATGCCCGGACTGGCGTCCGGGCGGCTGACGGTGCTCGCGCTGTGCGGCGACGCCGACTCCGGTGCCGAGCTGGACGCCGCGCTCCGCGCCCCCGGCCACACCCAACTCGTCCTGGACCTGAGCGGTCTGCACCGTCTGTCGGCCCCCGCCGCCAAGGCCCTGGACCGGTTCGCCGAGGGTGCCGCCGAGCACGGCCGCCGGGTGTTCCTCGCCGCCTGCCCCGCCGAGCCGGCCGCCGTCCTGGCCGGGGTGCGGCTGCCCGGGGCCACCGGATGCGGGCTGTACCCGTCGGTGTCCGAAGCGCTGAGCGCCGTCCTCACGTCGGCCGCCGCGCCGGACGGCTCCCACCTGCGCCTGTACGCCGTCGAACTGCGCCACGAGCTGCTCGCGCACGCCCTCGTCGCCCGCGCGCAGGGCATCCTCATGGAGCGGTACGGCCTGCGGCACGCCCTCGGTGCCGCCGCCCTGCTCCGGGTCGTCGGCCGTGCCCACGGCCTCGGCGCCGTCCCGCTCGCGGCGGCCCTCGCCCAGGCCCCGCCACCCCGCGTCGGCACGGCCTGGTTCCCGGGCCGGATCCGGCTTCCCCAGCCCGTCGTCGGGTTCATCGCCGGGACGGCGGACCGGCCGCCGTCCCTGCCGGACTTCCTCGACGCGCTGCGGGACGCCGCCTGCGCGATCACCCGCACGACCATGGCGAACGTCCAGCTCATCGATGCCAGCGACAACACCCTGCGCCTGGAGTCGCACTGCGGCTTCTCCACCGAGTTCGTGCACTTCTTCGCCATGATCGACGACACCAGCACCGCCTGCGGGCACGCCGCGCGCAAACGCGAGCGGGTCGTCGTCGACGACGTCGCCACCACACCGGTCTACGACGAGTCCTCCCGGGCGGTGCTCCTCGCCGCCCACATCCGCTCGCTGCAGTGCACCCCCATCCCGGGGCCGGCCGGCCGGCCGCAGGGCATGTTCTCCACCCACTACGACCGGCCCGGGCACGCCTACACCGGGGCCGAACTCGGTGCGCTGGACCGGGTCGCGCGGGAGGCGGGGGCCTGGCTGGACTGGCACCGCACGAACACCGTTCGCGATGCCCTGGAGGACCTGCACGGGCGCGCCCAACGGCCGTGACCGGGGACCGTACGCCGGTAGGGCCGGTGTGAATCGCGTTCACACCGGCCCTACCGGTCCTACGACGTCGTGCCGTGCGTCAGCCGCACTGGCAGGGCGCGCCCGACTGGCACCCGCACCCGCAGCCCGAGCCGCACCCGCACGCGCCGATCAGCGGAAGGCTCGTGAGGGGGGCGGGCTGGTCGGTGTCGCGCTCCTGTGTGGGGTCGGGCGTGGTGCTGGGGGATTCGGCCATGGGTCCCTCCTAGACGCTGGGGCAGGGGTGCCCTCGTCCATTTCATGCCCGAATCCCCGGGCGCATCAACGGCGCACGGAGGCGCCGGGTCACGCCCCCTCGACGCCCGTCACCGGCTGGATGTCCTGCTGGAGTTCGTCCGCGTGCTCGCCCGTGACGAGGTAGACGACGCGCTTGGCGACGGCCACGGCGTGGTCGGCGTACCGCTCGTAGTAGCGGCCCAGCAGGGTGACGTCGACCGCGGTCTCGATGCCGTGCTTCCAGCGCTCGTCGATCAGGTGCTGGAAAAGAGTGCGGTGCAGCAGGTCCATCTCGTCGTCGTCCTGCTCCAGCTGGAGGGCGAGGTCGATGTCCTTCGTGATGATGACCTCGGCCGCCTTCGCCATCAGGCGCTGCGCGAGCTGGCCCATCTCCAGGATGGTCGCGTGCAGGTCCTGGGGGACGGCCCGCTGGGGGAAGCGCAGGCGCGCCAGCTTCGCCACGTGCTGGGCCAGGTCACCGGACCGCTCCAGGTCGGCGGACATCCGCAGGGAGGTGACGACGATACGGAGGTCGGTCGCCACCGGCTGCTGCCGGGCGAGCAGGGCTATGGCCCGCGCCTCCAGGTCGTGCTGGAGCTCGTCGACCTTCTGGTCGCCCTCGATCACGCTCTCGGCCAGCTTCAGGTCGGCGTCCAGGATGGCGGTCGTGGCGCGCCCGATCGCCGACCCGACCAGCCGGGCCATCTCCACCAGACCGTCGCCGATCGAGTCAAGTTCCTCGTGGTACGCGTCCCGCATCAGGGTTCCCTCTCATAGGTGTGCTTGGTCCCCACGCTCCCACGTTCTGCCCCGCACGCGTCCGTTTCTGCCACCCCAAATGAACCAATCCTGGCTCCAAGGTGAACTCTGGGCGACGAGTGTCCGAGGTCCCACCTCGACGGCTGGGGTCATGTCGTACCCGCTGCTTAACCTGGAGGCATGGACGTGAACGCGGCGGTCGCCGCAGCGGCAGCGATCGCCGGGGTGCTCACCGGCGTCATCGCCATGCTGGCGTTCCGCTGGAGCGAACGCGACCAGAAGCGACCGACCAGGACTTCCTTGCACACCGATCCCGTACTCCCGCCCGGCGTGGACACCGTACTGTCCGTGCTCCGCTCCTCGGCCGTCGTCCTCGACGAGGCCGACACAGTCGTCAAGGCCAGCTCCGCCGCCTACGCCCTCGGGCTGGTGCGGGGCGGCAAGCTCTCCGTCGAGCCGATGCTCCAGATGGCCCGGGACACCAGACGGGACGGGGAGATACGGCAGGTCGAGCTGGATCTGCCCCGGCGCGGCACCGGACGCGGCGAGGCCCTCGCCGTCTCCGCGCGCGTGGCCCCGCTCGGCTCCCGCCTGGTCCTGCTGCTGGTCGAGGACCTGACCGAGGCCAGGAGGATCGAGGCCGTACGGCGCGACTTCGTGGCCAATGTGAGCCATGAGCTGAAGACGCCCGTCGGCGCGCTCTCCCTCCTCTCCGAGGCGGTCATGGACGCCTCCGACGACCCGGAGGCCGTGCAGCGCTTCGCGGGCCGCATGCAGATCGAGGCGACCCGGCTGACCAACCTGGTCCAGGAGCTGATCGACCTGTCCCGGGTGCAGAACGACGACCCGCTGGAGGACGCCGAGCCCGTCCGCGTGGACGAGCTGGTCGCCGAGGCCGTCGACCGCTGCCGCCACCAGGCCGGCACCAAGCAGATCACCATGGCCGCCGGCGGCACGGCGGACCTGGCCGTCTGGGGCAACCGGGGCCAGCTGGCCGCCGCCCTCGGCAACCTGGTCGAGAACGCCGTGAACTACTCCCCGGCCCGCACCCGCGTCGGCATAGCCGCCCGCCGGGTCAACGCACCCGGCGGCGACATGATCGAGCTGGCCGTGACGGACCAGGGCATCGGCATCTCCGACAAGGACAAGGAGCGCATCTTCGAGCGCTTCTACCGCGTCGACCCGGCCCGCTCCCGGCAGACCGGAGGCACCGGTCTCGGCCTCGCGATCGTCAAGCACGTGGTCGCCTCGCACGGCGGGGAGGTCACGGTCTGGAGTGCCGAAGGCCAGGGCTCCACCTTCACCCTCAGGCTGCCGGAGGCGGGCGCGGCCCGCGACCGCGCGCACCAGCACCCCGACCTCGACGAAGACGACGAGGACGGCGGCGCCCCCGAGTCATCCCCGTACGAACCGCTTCCCGCCCCGGAGGTCCTTCCGTGACCCGAGTGCTCGTCGTCGAGGACGAGGAGTCCTTCTCCGACGCCCTGTCGTACATGCTCCGCAAGGAGGGCTTCGAGGTCGCCGTCGCGGCCACCGGCCCCGACGGACTCGACGAGTTCGAGCGCAACGGCGCCGACCTCGTCCTCCTCGACCTGATGCTGCCGGGTCTGCCCGGCACGGAGGTGTGCCGCCAGCTGCGCGGCCGCTCCAACGTCCCCGTGATCATGGTGACGGCCAAGGACAGCGAGATCGACAAGGTCGTCGGCCTGGAGATAGGAGCCGACGACTACGTCACCAAGCCCTTCTCCTCGCGCGAGCTGGTGGCCCGTATCCGGGCCGTGCTGCGCCGCCGCGGCGAGCCGGAGGAGGTCACCCCGGCCGCGCTGGAGGCCGGCCCGGTCCGCATGGACGTCGACCGCCACGTGGTGACGGTCGCCGGCTCCAAGGTCGACCTCCCGCTGAAGGAGTTCGACCTGCTGGAGATGCTGCTGCGCAACGCCGGCCGCGTGCTGACCCGCATGCAGCTCATCGACCGCGTCTGGGGCGCCGACTACGTGGGCGACACCAAGACCCTCGACGTCCACGTCAAGCGCCTGCGCGCCAAGATCGAACCGGACCCGGGAGCCCCGCGCTACCTGGTGACGGTGCGGGGTCTGGGCTACAAGTTCGAGCCGTAGACCGTACGGCCCTCCCGCAGGCGGCCATGACGAAGGGCGGCACCCCGGCAAGGGGTGCCGCCCTTCGTCCGTGCCCCGGTGCTCAGCGACCGGCCGCCGACTGGGACGCGGAGTCGCTCGGGGTGGCGCCGGTGCTCGCGGTGTTCGCCGGGCTGCTCGCCGTGTCGCTCGGGGAGGACGACGGGCTCGCCTTGCCGCCCTTGTGCGGCTTGCCGCTGCCGGAGGCGCCCGGGGCCGGGGAGTTCGTCGCCGGGCCGGACGGGATCTGGCTCGGGCCCCACTTGTCGAAGTAGCTGGTCGCCGGGACCACGTAGGCGCGCAGGCTCACGTCACCGGTCGTGCTGAGGGTGAAGGTCACCTTCTGCGCGTTGCCGTTCTGGACCGACGCGTGGCCGTTGGGGATCTCGGCGGAGGCGTTGCCCTTGCCGCCGAGGATCAGGGAGCCGTGCGCCGGGACGGTCAGGTCGCCGCCCTTGGCCGCGGTCAGCTTCACCGTCTCGTTGCTGCCCGGGATGGTGATCGACTGCAGGGTCTGCGGGTCCTTGCCCGAGTTGAACAGGGTCGCGGAGATCACGGCCGGGCCCGTCGACTTCAGGTCGGGCTGAGTGATGACCGTGGCGTTCTGGATCTTGATGTCGCCGACGCTGGTGGCCGCGTTGTCCGGCTTGACCTCCAGGGTCTGTGAGTTGTTGCCGGCGCCGCAGGCGGCGAGCGAGGCGATCGAGAAGACGATGGCGGAGGCGGCGAGAGCGCCGCGTCGAAGGCTGCTGCTCACGGCGGCGGCAACTCCTTGAACGCGCGGGCGGCTCCTCTTGTAAAGCCACCCTAAGTGTCTGTCAGCGGCCTTAGGTTACCGAGCCGTTCCCGGGCGGCTGCACCCGACCCTCCCCGAGCGCCCCGCTTCCCTCCGGCTGGGGGTACCGCGGGCCTTCGCCACTCCTGTCACAGGTGACCCTCCAGTCACTTTGCCGGGCGCTCGTCCGGCATTCACATAACCGCTCGCAAAATTTCCGTGAAGGAATGCGCGACGGGCCCGGATATTGATCACGCGCCACCCGTCCGGGAGCCGTTGATCAATTTCGGAATCGGCTCGGATCCGTCTCGGGCCACCGAACGGAGTAGCGGAAGTCGCACGCCTGGAACCGGACAAAACGGGACGTTCATCCACTTGGAGACGGCTCCGGAAGTGTGTAACGTACGCGTTTCTCCTCGCCCGAAGAGCCCCTCCGACCTGCGAATTCCTCGTTCCGCAGGCCCCTCGCAGCACGTTCCTGTCGCAGTTGTCAAGCCCCGAGATATGCCCTGACCTGCGAAAACGCCATTCAGAAGACGCCGTATCCGTGTTACCCTGGATAGCCACGGAAGGGGTACCTGTCACATGACGTTCAAGGTTGGCGACACCGTGGTCTATCCCCATCACGGGGCCGCGCTGATCGAGGCCATCGAAACTCGCCAGATCAAAGGCGTGGACAAGACCTACTTGGTGCTGAAGGTCGCCCAGGGTGACCTGACGGTACGTGTGCCAGCGGACAATGCGGAGTTCGTCGGCGTGCGTGATGTGGTCGGTCAGGACGGGCTGGACCGGGTCTTCGAGGTGCTGCGCGCGCCGTACGCCGAGGAGCCCACGAACTGGTCGCGTCGCTACAAGGCAAACCTGGAGAAGCTCGCCTCCGGCGATGTCATCAAGGTCGCGGAAGTCGTGCGTGACCTGTGGCGTCGTGAGCGCGAGCGTGGACTGTCCGCCGGTGAGAAGCGCATGCTCGCCAAGGCCCGCCAGATCCTGGTGAGCGAGCTGGCTCTCGCGGAGAACACGAACGAGGACAAGGCCGAAGCCCTGCTCGACGAGGTGCTCGCCTCCTGACGCGCCACGGCAGCGATCCTTCGCTCCCGCCACGCTCAGCACAGTAAATGCCGCGGTGCCCGATGACACTGATCCTGTCGCCGGGCGCTGCGGCATGTTCGTACCCATGGCGCCGGACCCCGGAAAAGCCCCGCTCTTCGCCGCTCTTGCGTGTTCTTCGGAAAGCCCCCGAGCAGCAAGCCCCCCGATACTTGATGTGCCGGGCCCGGGCAGATGGCTCGACCAGGGTCACGGAAAGGGTCCGGTCAAGGCGTCGCGCCCGGCACTCCTCCAGGCCATACCCACCTAGGTCGAGCACACAAACCTGACAGGAACCGATGTCTGACGAATCGCGCCCTTCGCCCGCGCCGACCCCCGTCGCCGCCGTGATTCCAGCCGCCGGCCGGGGCGTACGCCTCGGTCCGGGCGCCCCCAAGGCGCTGCGCGCGCTGAACGGCACACCCATGCTCATCCACGCGGTCCGCGCGCTCGCCGCGTCCCGCCATGTCTCCCTGGTGATCGTCGTCGCCCCGCCGGACGGCGCCGCCGAGGTCAAGTCCCTGCTCGACGCGCACGCCCTGCCCGAAAGAACCGACTTCCTGGTCGTCCCCGGCGGGGACAGCCGCCAGGAATCGGTCAGGCTCGGCCTGGCCGCCCTGCCGCCCGAGTACGGCGTCGTCCTCGTCCACGACGCGGCCCGCCCGCTGGTCCCGGTCGACACGGTCGACGCGGTCATCGAGGCCGTACGCGACGGCGTCCCCGCCGTCGTCCCCGCGCTGCCGCTCGCCGACACCGTCAAGGAGGTCGAGCCCGCGGCCGAGCCCGGCGCCCCCGAGCCGGTCGTCGCCACCCCCGAACGGGCCCGCCTGCGCGCCGTCCAGACGCCCCAGGGCTTCGACCGCGCGACCCTGATCCGCGCCCACGAGACCGTCACCGGCGACGTCACCGACGACGCGAGCATGGTCGAACAGCTGGGCATGACGGTCGTCGCCGTCCCCGGTCACGAGGAGGCCTTCAAGGTCACCCGCCCCCTCGACCTGGTCCTCGCCGAGGCGGTCCTCGCCCGCAGGAGGCTCAACGATGGCTTCTGAGCAGCCGCTGATCCTCCCCCAGGTGGGCATCGGCACCGACATCCACGCCTTCGAGGAGGGGCGCGAGCTGTGGTGCGCGGGCCTGAAGTGGGAGGGCGAGGGGCCCGGGCTGGCCGGCCACTCCGACGCCGACGTCGTCGCCCACGCGGCCTGCAACGCCCTCTTCTCCGCCGCCGCACTCGGTGACCTCGGACAGCACTTCGGCACCGGCCGCCCCGAGTGGTCGGGAGCCTCCGGGACCACCCTCCTCACCGAGGCGGCCCGGATCGTCCGCGAGGCCGGTTTCACCATCGGCAACATCGCCGTCCAGGTGGTCGGCCCCCGCCCGAAGATCGGCAAGCGCCGCGACGAGGCCCAGAAGATCCTCTCCGAGGCGGCCGGCGCGCCCGTCTCCGTCTCCGGCGCCACGACCGACGGCCTCGGCTTCCCGGGGCGGGAGGAGGGGCTGATGGCGGTGGCGACGGCACTCGTGGTGCGGGTGAGCTGAGGGCGTGCGAGGGTACCCACACGACCACCAGTGATCCCTGGACTCCGGAGGGTGCCCATGTCCGCCGTACTGTCCGACCGTCTGAAGTCCCTGCTCGACGACAAGGTGTTCATCGTCGTCGGCACCGTCCAGCCCGACGGCAGCCCACAGCTGTCACCGGTCTGGGTGAAGCGCGACGGCGACGACCTCCTCTTCTCCACCACGGTCGACCGCCGCAAGAAGAAGAACCTGGACCGTGACAACCGCGTGACGGTTGTCGTCATGGACCCGGACCAGCCCTACGAGTACGCCGAGATCCGCGGCACCGCCGAGACGACGACCGACGGCGCCCCGGAACTCATCGACGAGCTGAGCGAGAAGTACACGGGCCGGAAGTACGCCGACTTCAACCCCGACTCGGTCAACGACGCCCAGCGAGTGGTCGTACGCATCACGCCCCGGAAGGTCGTCGGGAGGCTCTGAGGCCCGGCATTGCGGGGAAGGGGCGTGAGGCACCCTCTCGCGCCCACTACCCTGGAGTGGTGACTATTCGCCTGTACGACACCAGCGCCCGGCAGATCCGTGACTTCACCCCGCTCAAGCCGGGTTGCGTCTCGATCTACCTGTGTGGCGCCACCGTGCAGGCGGCACCGCACATCGGGCACATCCGCTCGGGGCTCAACTTCGACATCATGCGCCGCTGGTTCGCCTACCGCGGCTATGACGTGACGTTCGTCCGCAACGTCACGGACATCGACGACAAGATCATCGCCAAGGCCCACGAGCAGGGCCGGCCCTGGTGGTCGATCGGGTACGACAACGAGCGCGCCTTCAACGAGGGCTACACCGCCCTGGGCTGCCTGCCACCGACGTACGAGCCGCGCGCCACCGGCCACATCACCGAGATGGTCGAGATGATGCAGCGCCTCATCGACCGCGGGCACGCCTACGCCGCCGACGGCAACGTCTACTTCGACGTACGGTCCTTCCCGCACTACCTGCAGCTGTCCCGGCAGGAGCTCGACAACCTGCTGCAGCCGTCCGGCGAGGGCGAGACCGGCAAGCGTGACCCGCGGGACTTCGCGATGTGGAAGGCGGCCAAGCCGGGTGAGCCGACGTGGCCGACGCCGTGGGGCGCGGGCCGTCCGGGCTGGCACCTGGAGTGCTCGGCGATGGCGCACAAGTACCTGGGCAGTGCGTTCGACATCCACGGCGGCGGCCTGGACCTGATCTTCCCGCACCACGAGAACGAGATCGCCCAGGCCAGGGCCTACGGCGACGACTTCGCCCGGTACTGGGTGCACAACGCCTGGGTGACCATGGCCGGCGACAAGATGTCCAAGTCGCTCGGCAACAGCGTGCTCGTGAGCGAGATGGTCAAGCAGTGGCGGCCCATCGTGCTGCGCTACTACCTGGGCACCCCGCACTACCGCTCGATGATCGAGTACAGCGAGGAGTCGCTGCGCGAGGCCGAGTCGGCGTTCGCGCGGATCGAGGGCTTCGTGCAGCGGGTCACCGAGCTGGCCGGCAAGAGTGTGGAACCGGCCGCCGAGGTCCCGCCCGCCTTCGCCGAGGCGATGGACGACGACCTGGGCGTCCCGCAGGCCCTGGCAGTCGTGCACACCACCGTCCGGCAGGGCAACAGCGCGCTGGCCGCCGACGACAAGGAAGCCGCCGTGGCCCGGCTCGCCGAGGTGCGGGCCATGCTGGGCGTCCTCGGCCTGGACCCGCTGGACGCGCGGTGGGCGGGGGAGTCCGACCAGAGCGAGGACCTGCACGGCGTGGTCGACAGCCTCGTCCGCCTGGTCCTCGACCAGCGCGAGTCCGCCCGCGCCCGCAAGGACTGGGCGACGGCCGACGCCATCCGCGACCAGCTGGGCCAGGCGGGCCTGGTCATCGAGGACGGCCCGCAGGGCCCGCGCTGGACCCTGGGCCCGCGCTAGCGCAGGCCCTTGATCGATTGTGCCGCCCGGCTCCCCGGGCGGCACACTGCATAGACGTACGCACACTTTTTCGCAGAGAACAGGTAGGTCATGGCCGCGAACAACCGTCGCATGTCCGGCAAGAAGGGCGCGCAGGTCGGCAGTGGCGGCCAGCGGCGCAAGGGCCTGGAGGGCAGGGGGCCGACCCCGCCCGCCGAGATGCGCAAGGGACACAAGAAGAACCGCATCGCCACGGCCAAGGCGAAGCAGACCGCGCGCCGCCCCGTGGCCCGGGGCCGTGGCGGCAAGTCGACCTCCGAGCTGGTCGTCGGCCGTAACCCGGTCGTCGAGGCACTCCGCGAGGGCGTCCCCGCCTCGACCCTGTACGTCCAGCAGTTCATCGACAACGACGAGCGGGTCCGCGAGGCCCTCCAGCTCGCCGCCGAGCGCGGCGGCATCAACCTGATGGAGGCCCCGCGCCCCGAGCTGGACCGCATGACGAACGGCCTCAACCACCAGGGCCTGGTCCTGCAGGTCCCGCCGTACGAGTACGCGCACCCCGAGGACCTGCTCGACGCCGCCGCCGACGAGGGTGAGGACCCGCTGGTCGTCGCGCTGGACGGCGTCACCGACCCGCGCAACCTCGGCGCGGTCGTCCGCTCCGTCTCCGCCTTCGGCGGTCACGGCGTGGTCGTGCCCGAGCGCCGCTCGGCCGGCATGACCGCCGGCGCCTGGAAGACCTCCGCCGGTACGGCCGCCCGCACCCCGGTCGCCCGCGCCACCAACCTCACCCGGACGCTGGAGGCGTACAAGAAGGCCGGCATCACGGTCGTCGGCCTGGCGGCGGACGGCGAGGTCGAACTCGGCGACCTGGAGGCCCTGGCGGGCCCCGTCGTCATCGTCGTCGGCAGTGAGGGCAAGGGCCTGTCCCGCCTCGTCGGTGAAACCTGCGACTTCCGCGTGCGCATCCCGATGCCGGGTGGCGCCGAGTCGCTGAACGCGGGTGTCGCGGCCGGGATCGTCCTGTACGAGGCGGCCAGCAGGCGGAGCTGAACAACCGTCCGGAAGTTCACCCCTGCGGGGGAATTACGACGCCCATATGGCGTTCGAGGCCGCTTTGACGGGGTCCGGACACATCCGCCCCGTCAAAGCAGTGTCCTAACACCACGTCACTCGGTTAGATGCGTGTGGACACCAGAACACCCCGCACACCCACGGGGGACCGTTCGTCGGGATACGACGACGCTCCCGCGCTGAGCATGGTGAAGGTGCCGAGCGATCCGGCGCAGGTCATCGTCAATCACGTCAGTTTCCGCGTGCAGCTGGGCGCGTCGGCGAGGCGCGCCCAATCCCCGCGGATCACCCGGCTCCTGAGTGCCGCCCAGGACCCCTCCCGCATGCCGCTCGTGGGCGCCGCGGGCCGGGCCGGAGCCACCGGCCGACGCCGCCCCGTCGTGTGGAGCGGCAAGTCCGCCCCCGACGACACCGGCGCCCACCGGCTCCTCCAGGCCGTGCGGGGCAGCAGCGTCCGCCACGCCGACGAGCCCGAGGCCGGAGCCACCCAGGTCATCCCACGCGTCCAGACCGGCTACGCCGACACCTACGACGCGCTGGACCAGACCGTCGAGACCCCCGTCGTCGGCCACCAGCGCACCGCCCCCGACGCCGACGGCACCCGCCTGCTGCCGCACATGCGCCCGGTGAGCGGCGCCTACGACGACCCTCCCTACCCGGACGCCGACCTCGAGCCGTACGACGGTCACGACGACCCGGACGACCACGACGACCCCGAGGGCTACGACGACGCGTCCGAGCCCGGCACCGCCCGCACCGCCAGGCGCCACGCGGACGACCCGTCCCGGCACGCCTACTACCCCGGGCGCCGGATGAACCTCGGCGTGGTCCTGCTCCCGCTGCGCATCTTCCTCGGCTTCATCTCCATCTACGCCGGCATGGGCAAGCTGTGCGACCCCGTCTACTTCGACGGCGGCAAGCGCGGCTCGATGGTCACGTGGCTCAACACCCTGCACCCGTGGGACGTCGCCGAACCGCTGCGCCAGTTCGCCCTGCACCACCCGGTCGGCTCCGGCCTGGTCATCGCCTTCCTCCAGGTGGTCGTCGGCGTCCTGACCGTCCTGGGTTGCTGGCAGCGCGTGGCCGCGGTCGTCGGCGCCCTGCTCTCCGCCGCGCTGATCGTCACCGTCAGCTGGAAGACGGTCCCCGCCTACGACGCCCCCGACATCATCTACCTCGCCGCCTGGTCCCCGCTGATCATCGCCGGCGCCCCCGTCTACTCCGTGGACGGCCGTATCGCGGCCGGTGCCTGGCGCCGCCTCGGCCCCCGCGCCGACATCTGGGACCTGCGCCAGTTCGTCCTGCGCCGCGGCGCGCTGATCACCCTCGTCACGGTCGGGCTCACCCTGCTGGTCGGCTCCCTGCTCGGCGGCGCCGTACGCGACTCCAGCCGCGTGGTCGTCCCCGGCCCCGGCGAGGCCCCCCGCAACAACCTCCCCGGCTCCCCGCTCCCGCAGGACACCGGCAGCCGGCACAAGACGACACCGCCGGCCTCCAGCTCCCCCACGGGCGGCGCCACGGCCGGCGCGAGCCCGTCCGGCGCGGCGTCCACCCCGGGCGCCACCAAGGCCGCCGGCGGTACGACCGCGGCCCCCAGCCAGACCCAGGGCACCATGGGCCGGACCCCGCCCCGCCAGTCCTCCCCGACCGGCGGCGCCCCCAGTACCACGGCCGGCCCGACGAGCACCGGTGGCACGTCGACCGGCAACTCGTCCTCGGGTGGCGGCGCGAGCGGCTCCGGCGGCAACGCGTCCGGCGGCCAGGAGGGCCTGGTGGGCGGCCTGCTCGGGTAACCGTCCCACACAGCGGAGAGGGCCCCGTACCAGTGGAGGTACGGGGCCCTTTGCCGACGACTACCGCCCCAGAGCCGCAAGCTCCTTGGCCGCCTCGGTCAGGTCCTTCGCCGTGTCGATGGCCCGCCAGTAGGCCCCCTGCGGAAGGGGGAACCCGAACAGCTTCCGCTGCCGGGCCAGCCCGGGGAACGTGGTCCGCTCGTGGTCCCCCCGCTCGGGCAGCGACTCCGCGAACTCGGGCGAGAAGACGTACACACCCGCGTTGATCTCGAACGTCGACGGCGGAGCCTCGATGAAGTCGGTGATGTGCCCGAACCCGTCGGTCTTCACCGCGCCCCAGGGGATACGCGGCCGAGCCAGGGCCAAGGTCGCGACGGCATCCCGCTCGGTGTGGAAGTCGGCCATGTCCCGCAGGGAGAAGCGGGTCCAGATGTCGCCGTTGGTGGCGTACCAGGGCCGGTCGGGGCGGGGGAGATGCGCGGCGGCGTACTTGAGGCCGCCGCCGCGGCCGAGGGGTTCGGTCTCCACCACGGTGGTGACGGAGACGGGCAGGTCGGCGGAGTCCAGCCACTTCTGCAGGACGTCGGCGAGGTGGCCGCAGGAGACCACCACGTCGGTCACGCCTTCCTCGGCGAGCCAGGTCAGCTGGTGGCCGATGATCGGAGTGCCCGTGCCGGGGATCTCGACCATCGGCTTGGGCCGGTCGTCGGTGTAGGGACGCAGCCGGGAGCCCTGGCCACCGGCCAGGACCACGGCTTGAGTGGGGCGCGACGCGGCGTTCGGATGGGTCATGACCGCACTGTACGTGGCGCCCCGCCCGGACCGGCCGGCAGCGGCGCGTTCCTCGGGAGCCGTCAGCCGCGCGCGGCGAGGACGCCCGAGGCGAACGACGTGTCGCACACCGGGCGGGCGTAGGACTGGGCGCGCGGAACGCCGTACATGCGTGCCGCGGCCTGGCCGAGGGAGCGGGCGATGGAGGCGCAGTGCTTGGCCAGCGAGGGGTGGCCGTTGACCGCCTGCTGGAGGTGGGTCAGGACGACCCCCGGGTCCTTCTTCTGCAGCTCCGTGATCAGCCGGTCGCGGAGCACGTCCTGCGGGGCGCGGGAGGCCGTCTTGGCGGAGAGCGCCGCCGAGGAGACGTCCGAGGCGGCCAGCGCCGAGCTGGAGGGGCTCCCCGTCCAGTTGACCCGGGTGACCGCGAGGGTCCCGGAGAGCACCAGGACGACGGGCAGGACGAGGGCGAGAGTGCGGCCGATCCGGCGGGCAGGGCCGCCCCGATGGCCGCGTCGCGTCTGTGGCGTGGTGGAGTGCTTCACGCGTGTGAGGGTAGCGCGGGGTAATGATTTGGCGACATTTAGTCACCCCTTTGGGGGATGGGGTGCCGCTTTTTTCTGGGTAGGGGGTTGACGTGCCACGCCCGAAATGATCGGTCTGCCGGGATATATCCGGGGGTATGTCTCACACGAAAGGGGCCCCGCGGCACTCCGCGGGGCCCCTTTCGTCAACGTGGGTGCAAACGCGCTGCTCAGTCGGAGAGGCGCTCGCCCGTGGACGTGGAGAACACGTGGATCTCGCCCGGCCGCGGCACGACGTGCAGGGTGGAGCCCTTCTCCGGCACCTGGCGGCCGTTGACGCGGACCACCAGGTCCTTGACCTCGCCGCCGACCTCGGCGGTGCCGTAGACGTAACCGTCGGCGCCCAGCTCCTCGACGACGTTCACGGAGACGGCGAGACCGGCCGGCGCGTCCGCGGTGTCCTTGGACAGGGAGGCGGCGACGGAGCCGCCCAGCTCGACCACGTCGAAGTGCTCGGGCCGGACGCCGACGGTCACCGTGCGGTCGCCCTTGTCCGAGGCGGCCGTCAGGGCCTCCCGGTTGACCGGCACCACGCTGTTGCCGAACTTCACGCCGCCGTCGGTGATCGGGACCTCGACCAGGTTCATGGCCGGGGAGCCGATGAAGCCGGCGACGAAGAGGTTCGCGGGCCTGTCGTACATGTTGCGCGGCGAGTCGACCTGCTGCAGCAGACCGTCCTTGAGCACGGCCACCCGGTCGCCCATCGTCATGGCCTCGACCTGGTCGTGGGTGACGTAGACGGTGGTGATGCCGAGGCGGCGCTGCAGGGACGCGATCTGCGTACGGGTGCTCACCCGGAGCTTGGCGTCCAGGTTGGACAGCGGCTCGTCCATGAGGAAGACCTGCGGCTCACGCACGATGGCGCGGCCCATGGCGACACGCTGGCGCTGACCGCCGGACAGGGCCTTCGGCTTCCGGTCCAGGTATTCGGTCAGGTCGAGGATCTTCGCGGCCTCCTCGACCTTCTGCCGGATCTCCGCCTTGTTGACGCCGGCGATCTTGAGCGCGAAGCCCATGTTGTCGGCGACGGTCATGTGCGGGTAGAGGGCGTAGTTCTGGAACACCATGGCGATGTCCCGGTCCTTGGGCGGCAGGTGCGTGACGTCGCGGTCACCGATGCGGATGGCGCCGCCGTTGACGTCCTCCAGACCCGCGAGCATCCGCAGCGAGGTGGACTTTCCGCAGCCCGACGGGCCGACCAGGACGAGGAACTCGCCGTCCTCGATCGCGATGTCGAGCGCGTCGACGGCGGGCTTGGTGGAACCCGGGTAGATCCGGGTCGCCTTGTCGAACGTGACAGTGGCCATGGTGAATGGGCCCCCTTCTACCGGCAGGAACGTGCCGGACGATCCGTTGTAGGAAGGTGGTGGTGTAGTCCACCCAGGTGAACTGCGCGAACTGGCTCAGGACGCTACCTGGCGTTCACGCGTTCTGTCAGCACCCCGGCCCTTGGGAACTTCGCGGAAATTTTCGACAGGAGCGGGCCCGGACGTGGGTACACTGCACGGGCGCGCATGCGCAGGCCTCCTTAGCTCAGCTGGTCAGAGCGCCGCTCTTGTAAAGCGAAGGTCGTCGGTTCGAATCCGACAGGGGGCTCTTTCGCTGAACAGCGCGAACGCCCCGGCCGATGATCGGTCCGGGGCGTTCGACATCCACGGCTGACATCAACCGGGACGGTCTCGACCCGCGCTCGGCCGGCGTCGATCCGATGCGGCGCATGAGTCTCCTCGCGGTGACAGGATCGGTGTTATGAACACCAATACGGACTGGGTGTACCGGGTGTTCGAGCCGCACGGCTCCGAGGGCTGGCGCCCCCACGGCAGCGACCCCGACCGGTGGCAGGGCGCGATCAACGCCCCCGACTCGGACGAGGGAGCCAAGCACGCCATCGGCCGCATCGTCGCCGACCTGATGACCGAATGGGAGAGGACCGGCCTCCACCACGCGATGCACGTGCGGGTCTTCCTCTGGCACGACGAGGAGGGCGACATCAAGGATGCGGACTTCGTCGTGGAGGTTCGGCCCCGGTCGGACTTCGACACAGCGTGACGGCTGGGGCGGTTCCACGGTTCGAGTCGCGCCGGCGGCGTTACCCGCCGGCGGGCACCCGAGACCCTTGATCGGAGGTGCCGCGCACAGCGTGGCGGCGTCGGCCGGTCGCCGCCGCGCCGCCCCTCCTTGCCCTCGTCACCGGGCCGTCTGCCGTGCCCGCTCAGCGCCGTGCCCGTGCAGCGCCGTTCCCGTTCAGTGCCGTCCCGCCACCCGGTCCGCCACCTTCGCCAGGCGGGAGGACTCCGTCCCCGGGTGGAGGCGTTCGCGCTGGTCGGCGGTGCGGTAGGTGGCGTACATGCCGTGGACGCCGAGCCAGCGGAAGGGTTCCGGTTCCCACTTGCGGACCTTGTGGTTCACCCAGGGCAGGTCCGTCAGCTCGGTGCGACCGCCCTGGCCGGAGTCCTGCTGGACCAGGTCGCGCAGGGTGCGGGCGGCCAGGTTGGCGGTGGCGACGCCGGAGCCGACGTAGCCGCCGGCCCAGCCGAGACCGGTGGAGCGGTCGAGCGTCACCGTGGCGCACCAGTCGCGCGGTACGCCGAGGACGCCCGACCAGGCGTGGTCCACGCGCACGCCGGCCAGGGAGGGGAAGAAGCGGGTCAGGATCTCGTGCAGGGCCTCGATGGTCGCCGGCTGGGTACGGCCGTCGTTGTCCGTCCTGGACCCGAAGCGGTACGGCACCCCGCGTCCGCCCAGCGCGATCCGGCCGTCGGCGGTGCGCTGGGCGTACATGTAGGCGTGGGCCATGTCGCCGAGGGTTTCGCGGCCCGACCAGCCGATCGACTCCCACTGCTCGTCGGTCAGCGGCTCGGTGGCGATCATGGAGGAGTTCATGGGGAGCCAGGTGCGTCTCTGGCCCTTCAGCGACGCCGTGAAGCCCTCCGTGCAGCGCAGGACGTACGGGGCGCGGACGGTGCCGTAGGGGGTGACGGCGTGCTTGGGGCGGATCTCCGTCACCGGGGTGGATTCGTGGAGGGTGACGCCCAGGGCTTCGACCACGGCCGTCAGGCCCTTCACCAGTTTCACCGGGTGCAGCCGGGCGCCGTGCGGGGTCCAGGTGGAGCCGACCGCGTCCGCGACGCGGATCCGCTCGGCCGTCTCCCGGGCGCCGTACAGTTCGCGGTCCTTCTCGCCGTACGACAGTTCGTGCTCGTGGAAGGCCTTCAGGCGGGCCAACTGAGCGGGGTTCGTGGCGACTTCGAGGACGCCGCCCCGGTGTACGTCCGCCTCGACGCCCTCGGCCTCGGCGACCGCGACGACCTCGGCCACGGTGTCGTTCATCGCCTTCTGCAGTCGTACGGCGGCGTCACGGCCGTGCAGCCTGGCGTACCGGTCGCGGCCGGCGATGCCGTTGTAGAGCCAGCCGCCGTTGCGGCCGGAGGCGCCGTAGCCGCAGAACTTCTGTTCCAGGACGGTGATGCGGAGGAAGGGGGCCGCCTTCTTCAGGTAGTACGCGGTCCACAGGCCGGTGTAGCCGCCGCCGACGATGACGACGTCGGCCGACGCGTCCCCGGACAGCGGCTCCCGTACCGAGGGGAGGCCGTCGTCCGCGTACCAGAAGGAGATCCCGCCGTTGGCGACACTGCTTGCCGAGCTGCTCATGGCCGGGACGTTAACCCCTGACCGCGGCCAGTGTCTCCTTCGGATTCCATGCTTTTCCGCGTCCCCTCGTCAGGGGGTAGCAGGCCAGTCCGATCAGTACGGAGACGAAGTGGCCGAGTTCGGTGAAGGACCGTCCCACGGCCAGCGACAGTCCGAAGAGGGCCAGTACCACCAGCAGGTACGCGTAGCGCCAGGGTGCCGCGATCCGGTGGGTGAGCACACCGATGACCCCGGCCAGCGCGTAACTGACGCCGACGTCCAGGGTGTTGAGCGCCGAGTGCGGGGCGATGCCGTCCCGGACCGCCAGCAGCAGGGCGCCCTCGCTGATCAGGGTGGCCAGCACGTGCGCCAGGGCGCACACCGTGAGCCAGCGGGCGGTGCCCAGCCAGCGTTCGGCCGGTGCGTGGAACACCGTGTACAGCGCGGCGTAGGGGATCCAGTGGCCGCTGTCGATCCACATGGCGCTGGCCACCAGCACCCGGACGGGGTTGTGGGACAGCTCGTGGATGTTGGTCGACCGCTGCCGCAGGAAGTGCTCCTCGAACTCCGGCGACATGTGGTGCAGGGCGACGGTCGTGACGAACAGGATCGTCAGCCACACGTATGTGCCGGGCGCGCTGCGGATGTACGCCCGCACGCCGCCGGGGCCCCGGATAATTCGCATGAGCCGATTCACGCACGTCAGTATCGTCCGGTCCGTGATCGACATCCCCGGTGGTCTGGCGGAAGCGCAGGAGAGGTACAACGGCGCGGCGGGCCGGGCCTTCGTCGGCGGTCTGCCGGATCTGACGGCGGCCTTCCTGGACCGCTGGCGGCTGCGGCTGGACGGTCCTGCGATGCACGGCGTCAGCGCGCTGGTGCTGCCTGTCGTCCGCGCCGACGGCGGCCCCGCGGTCCTGAAGCTGCAGTTGCCGGACGAGGAGAGCGAGGGGGAGCCGGTCGCGCTGCGGGTGTGGGACGGCGACGGGGCCGTACGGCTCCTCGACCACGACCCGGCGACGGGCACCATGCTCCTGGAGCGGCTGGACGCGTCCCGGATGCTGTCCACCGTGGCCGACACGGGCAGGGCGGTCCTGGTCATCGCCCGGTTGCTGGCCCATCTGACGTCGTTCCCGGCGCCGCCGGGCATGCGCCGGCTCGGCGCGATCGCCGAGGGCATGCTGGAGCGGACCCCCTGGGCGTTGGAGCGCATCCCCGACGCCGGGACCCGCCGTGTGGTCGCCGACTGCGCGGCCGCCGTGCGGGAGGTGGCCGCCGAGCCCGGTGACCGGCTGCTGCACGGGGACCTGCACTTCGAGAACGTCCTCGCCGCCGGCCGCGCCGAGTGGCTCGCCATCGATCCCAAGCCGCTCGCGGGTGACCCCGGTTTCGAGCTGTGGCCCGCGCTGGTCAACCGGTTCGAGGCGGCCGAGGTGCGCCGGCGTTTCGACGCGATGACGGATGTGCTCGGGCTGGACCGGGAGCGGGCCCGGGCCTGGACGCTGGGCCGGCTGCTGCAGAACGCCCTGTGGGACGTGGCGGACGGCCGGCCGGTCGAGGAACGTCAGCTGGAGATCGCCCGGCGGCTGCGCACGGCGTGAGACCCGGGTGCCGCACGAGGGGGTGGCCGGTTAGCCTCCTCGCATGATTCGCGCCGCGACCCCCGACGACGTCCCCGTCATCCACGCCCTGGTCCGTGAACTGGCCGAGTACGAGAAGGCCCCGGAGGAGGCGCGGGCGAGCGAGGAGCAGCTGCGGGAGGCCCTGTTCGGAGAGCGGCCGGCGGCGTTCGCGCACGTCGCCGTGGACGACGCCGGCGGTGGGACGGTCGGGTTCGCGCTGTGGTTCCTGAACTTCTCCACCTGGCGCGGGGTGCACGGGATCTACCTGGAGGACCTGTACGTGCGGCCGGATGCGCGCGGCGGCGGGCACGGACGGGCGCTGCTGACGGAGCTGGCACGCATCTGCGTGCAGCGGGGGTACGAGCGCCTGGAGTGGTCGGTGCTCGACTGGAACCGGCCCGCGATCGGTTTCTACGAGGCGCTCGGTGCGCGTCCGCAGGACGAGTGGACGGTGTACCGGCTCACGGACGGGGCGTTGGCGGCGCTGGGCTCGGGTGACTGATGCCGGCAGGGGCGCCGTCGCCGAGGGCGTCCACGACGCCGGCGATCTCCCGGCCGGGCGCGGTCGGCAGGGCGGGCCGTTCGGGCAGCGGGCCCCGGTGACCGGCGCGCAGGGCGGCGTCGAGCTGATGGACCCCGGCCGCGGCGACCGCGATCCGTACACACAGCGGAAGGACCTCCGACAGCACACCGGGTGCCGCCGCCTGGCCGCCCGCGAGGGCAGACCCCGTCGCCCCGGTTCGTGGCGGGGACGGCCGGGGTGCGCCGGGTGTGACATGGACCGGGTTCTCGCAGGTCGGGGCGGGTTGTCAGTGGCGGCGTGCAGCATGGGGGCATGGCGAGGAGAGCGACGGGCGGCCGTGCGGCGGGCCGGGCAGGGGTGAAGGGTGCGCGACGGCCGGAGCTGAGGCTGCCGCCGCTGGAGCCGTGGCCGGACGGGGAGTTGCGGCCGGACGGGGACTATGACGGGCTGGACTTCCGCGACGCGGACCTCACCGGGCAGGACGGGGTGGGTGCCCGGTTCATGGACTGCGCGCTGACGGGCTGCGCGGTGGACGGTACGGCGCTGGGCCGGGCCAGAGTGCTGGACTCGGTCCTGACCGGGCTGCGCGGGGTGGGCACGCATCTCGCCGAGTCCACGTTCCGGGACGTCGAGCTGATCGACGCCCGGCTGGGCGGCACCCAGCTGCACGGCGCCGTCCTGGAGCGGGTCGTGGTGCGCGGCGGCAAGATCGACTGTCTGAACCTGCGCGAGGCCCGCCTCAAGGACGTCGTCTTCGAGTCCTGTGTGCTGGTCGAGCCGGACTTCGCGGGCGCGAGCCTGGAGCGGGTGGAGTTCGTCGACTGCGTGCTGAGAGAGGCCGACTTCGGCAGTGCGACGCTGAAGGACGTGGATCTGCGCGGGGCCGCTCCGCTGGAGGTCGTGCGGGGGCTGGACCGGCTGTCGGGGGCGGTGATCAGCACGGGGCAACTGCTGGACCTGGCACCGGTGTTGGCGGCGGAGCTGGGGATCCGGGTGGAATGAACCGGCCCGTCCGGGGGCGGCGGCCCCCGGGCCGGCACGCGTCTTTACGGCATCCTCGGGAAGCGGGCCTGCAGGGTCCAGACGGCCGGGTTCTCCGACAGGTCCTCGTGGAGGTCGGTGAGGTCCGCGATCAGATCGTGCAGGAAGTCGCGGGCCTCGCGGCGCAGCGCGGTGTGGGAGAAGGACAGCGGGGGCTCCTCGGCCGGCACCCAGTCGGCGGTGATGTCCACCCAGCCGAAGCGGCGCTCGAACAGCATCCGGTCGGTGGACTCGGTGAAGTCCAGCTCGGCCCGCTGCGGCCGGGCGGCGCGGGAGCCCATCGGATCCCGGTCCAGCCGCTCCACGATGTCGCACAGCGCCCACGCGAAGTCCAGCACCGGCACCCATCCCCAGGCTGTGGACAGTTCCCGGTCCGTCTTCGTGTCCGCGAGATAGACGTCCCCGCAGAACAGGTCGTGCCGCAGCGCGTGGACGTCCGCGCGGCGGTAGTCGGTCTGCGGGGGGTCGGGGAACCGGTTGGAGAGGGCGTAGCCGATGTCGAGCACGGAAGAGATGGTGTCATGCCTGTGTAAGAGCCCCGCCGCATAAGATCACTGACATGTCCAGACCCGTGCGCCTCGTGTCGGCCGTAGCCGTTCTGCTCGCCTTCACAGGCACCGCGTGCAACGGCGGTGTGCACGGCACCCCGGGCGGCTCCGGCGTGCGCGACCCGTACTTCCCGAAGGCCGGTAACGGCGGCTACGACGTCGGGCACTACGACCTCACCCTCGACTACACGCCCGCCACCCGCCATCTGACCGGTACGGCGGTCATCACCGCCCGCGCCACCCAGGACCTGTCCGCCTTCGACCTGGACCTCGCCGGGCTGGACGTCGACTCGGTCACCGTCGAGGGCAGGCAGGCCCGCTTCAACCGCGCCGGCCAGGAGCTCACCGTCCGCCCGCACGACGACCTGAGCAAGGGCGAGACCTTCCGCACGATCGTCCGCTACTCGGGCACCCCGCGCACGCTCACCGACCCCGACGGCTCCGAGGAGGGCTGGCTGCCCACCGCCGACGGCGCCCTCGGCCTCGGTGAGCCCGTCGGCTCCATGGCCTGGTTCCCGGGTGACGACCACCCCTCCGACAAGGCCTCCTACGACATCACCGTCACCGTCCCCAAGGGCTTCCAGGCCGTCTCCAACGGCGAGTTGGCGGACAAGTCCACCAAGGGCGGCCGTGCGACCTACCACTGGCACACGGCCCAGCCCATGCCGAGCTACGTCGCCACGGTCGCCGTCGGCCACTTCGACATCACCCGCAGCACCGGCCCGCACGGGCTGCCGGTCGTCACCGCCGTCGACCCCTCGCAGGAGAAGGCGAGCGAGGAGGTGCTCGCGCAGCTCCCCGGCATCATCAAGTGGGAGGAGATCAACTTCGGGCCGTACCCCTTCTCCTCCACCGGCGCGATCGTCGACCGGCCGGGCTCCGCCGACTACGCCCTGGAGACCCAGAACCGGCCCGTCATCCCCGCCGACCACCTCGCCACCGGCACGCTCGTGCACGAACTCGCCCACCAGTGGTACGGCGACTCGGTCACCCCGGAGTCCTGGCAGGACATGTGGCTCAACGAGGGCTTCGCCACCTACGCGGAGTGGCTGTACCAGGAGGACCACGGCGGCAAGAGCGCCCAGCAGACCTTCAAGGACCTCTACGACGGCGACAACGAGGCCATCTGGGCCTACCCGCCCGCCAAACCCTCGAGCGCCGCCCACATCTCCGACAGCCCCGTCTACCAGCGCGGCGCGATGGTCCTGCAGAAGATCCGGCAGAAGGTCGGTGACGACAGGTTCTACGACATCATCCAGGGCTGGGCCGCCGACCACCGGTACGGCAACGCGAGCACCGCCGACTTCACCGCGTACGTCGAGAAGAAGGCCCCGGGCAAGGACTTCCGCGAGATCTGGAAGGACTGGCTGTACGGCGACCGCAAGCCGGACCACCCGTGACGGGCGGTCCGGCCACCGCGGTGCCGTACCGGTGCGGTTACTTGACGTTGACCGCGGTCCAGGCCGCCGCCACCGCGTTGTACTCCGCGCTGCCCGAGCCGTACAGGTCGGCCGCCGCCCGCAGGGTGCCGGTGCGGGCGCCCGCGTAGTTCGTGGTCGACGTGAAGTACGTGGTCAGGGCCTTGTACCAGATCTGGTCGGCCTTGGCCCGGCCGATGCCGGTGACCGTGGAGCCGTCGTAGGTCGGGGAGTTGTAGGAGACCCCGTTGACCGTCTTCGCGCCGCTGCCCTCGCTCAGCAGGTAGAAGAAGTGGTTGGCGACGCCCGACGAGTAGTGCACGTCGAGGCGGCCGACCGTCTTCGACCAGTAGTCGGCGGAGTGGCCGTCCTTGCTGGGCTTGTCCATGTAGCGCAGCGGGGTGCCGTCGCCGTTGATGTCGATCTTCTCGCCGATGAGGTAGTCACCGGGGTCGGAGGCGTTGTTCGCGAAGAACTCCACCGAGGTGCCGAAGACGTCCGAGGTGGCCTCGTTCAGGCCGCCCGACTCCCGGCTGTAGTTGAGCTTCGCCGTGGCCGCGGTCAGGCCGTGGCTCATCTCGTGGCCGGCCACGTCGAGCGAGGTGAGCGGGTCGGTGTTGTTCGTGCCGTCGCCGTACGTCATGCAGAAGCAGCTGTCGTCCCAGAAGGCGTTGACGTAGGCGTTGCCGTAGTGGACGCGGGAGTAGGCGGCTTTGCCGTCGCCCGCGATGCCGTTGCGGTTGAACGCGCTCTTGTAGAAGTCCCAGGTGACGGCGGCGCCGTAGGCGGCGTCGACGGCGGCGGTCTGCCGGTTGGCCACGGTGCCGTCGCCCCAGACGTCGTCGGCGTCGTGGAAGAGGGTGCCGGTGCCGGACGTACCGCCGTTCAGGTCGTAGGTCTTGTGGCCGCCGCGGCCGCCGTCGATGAGGTCGTAGCCGGAGGCGGCGGGGGTGGAGCCGATCGTGACGGTGCCGCTGTACTGGCTGGTGCCCGTGCCGGTGTCGATGCCCTCGTAGGAGTAGATCTTCTTGCCGGTCTGCGCGTCGGTGACGACGTGCAGCTCGCTCGGGGTGCCGTCGCGCTGGACGCCCTTGACGACGGACTCGTAGGCGAGGACGGGCTTGGCGCCGGCGGCCCAGACGACCTTGCGGGAGGTGGACGCGGTGGCCTTGGCGGTCCCCGCTGCCTTGAGGGCGGTCTTCCTCGCGCTCGCGGGGGAGAGGGCCGCGGTGGTGGTCGGCACGGATATCCGGGCCTGGGTCGCCTTGTCGACGCCCTTGAGCGAGCCGTTCTTCGCCACGTGGGTGACCAGGTCGCCGCCGAGGACGGGGAGCCCGGCGTACGTGCGCTCGTACCGGGTGTGGACGGTGCCGTTCGCGTCCTTGACCACGTCCCGGACGATCAGCTTCTCCTTGGCGCCGAGGCCGAGTTGGCGGGCCGCCGTACCGGCGTGCTGCTGGGCCGACTCCAGGGCGGCGGCGCGTGCCGTGGCGCTGAGCGGGAGGGTGGCGGCGCGGGGGGCGTGCGCGGGGGCGGCGGTGGCGGCGCCGTTCTGCAGCGCGAGGGCGACCATCGCGGCCGAGCCGACCAGGGCGGCGGCGCGCACGGCGGTCTTGCGGGAGGTACGGGAAGCGTGGGGTTGCTGTCTCACTCGATCTCCTTAGGACTGGTCTCCGTGGGGTCGGAGACACAGGTGGGGCACAGGGGATGCACAGAGTTGCGGCGGCGAGGGAGAGGGTGACACCAGGACGGTCCCGTTTGACAGGGCAGCGACAAGACTTTACGTGTTCGTATCCGAAAGGCGAGCTGCGGAATCCGCTATCCGGACGAAACGCGTGGGGTCAACTCCCCAGTACTGCAGCGCACTTGGGGGCGTCGGCGTCACACCTGCGCCCGCGTCGCGGCCGGTGTCGCCCGTGTGTGCCGCAGCCGGTACTCCCGGAGGACGCGGCGGTGGCGGTTCGTCGAGTGGCGGGAATTCGGATTGCACCGTTCCGGATAAGGGCGACACGCCGGGGCTTTCCAAGTGTGGACATGACATCAGTGGGTGCTATTGTCGGCCAGCTTGATCATCTTGCTTACCAATCATGGATCGACGGGGGGCTTCGACATGCCTGAAAACTCGGCATGCCCGCCTCTCGGTATAACGGAGGGGATTCTCATGAAGAGGAAAATGGCCAAGGCGCTCATGGTCGCCGCGGCAGTGCCCGCCCTGCTCGTCTCCACGTCCGGCGCCGCGTCCGCGGACGGCTGGGTGACCTGGAAGAACGTGAAGTCCGGCTATTACCTCACCGCCAATTCCGGCGGCACCGTCAAGGGTGACTGGGCCATGCCCGGTGTGAATGAGAACGACTACCAGTGGTACGACCAGTCCAACGGTGACAGCAGCTACACCGAGTACAACGGCTGGGGCATGTGCCTCGTCGGCTACTACCGGCAGGTGTACACCGAGAACTGCAGCAAGGGCCGCGACCAGTCCAACTGGTGGCAGCGCTGGTACGAGGTCTCGACGAACTCGGGCTGGAAGCTCAAGAACCGCCAGACCGGCTGGATCCTGGACGACGAGGGGCACGGCGGCATCTACGCCAACTCCACCGACTACAACAACTCCAACCAGCGCTGGAAGTAATTGGAGTAAGCGAATCAATTGAAGAGGGCGGGGCCTGCCGAGTCATTCGGCAGGCCCCGCCCTGGCGCTAATGAACAGGCGACGGTCTGTCAGGCGCCGGCCTTGATGATTTTCTCGGCTGATTCCACCTTCCGCTTCTGGGTGCGCCGCGCGTCCTGCAACTGCTTGCTCCGCTGCTCGATGATCTCCCGCTCATAGGCGGCGGAAACCAGGGCGGCGGTCTGCACGTACTGTGCCTTCCGCTTGCATTCGACGTCCGTGACGGCGGCCGCGATCTCGGCGGGGGAGGGCGGCGGCAGGGTCGCCCCCTTGGGGACGGGCAGGCCCTTGCCGAGCAGGTTCCGGTCGTGCGCGGGGGCCAGCGGGTTGGCGTAGTCGTAGCCGGCCTTCTTCATACAGGCGCTCCACCGGGAGACCGTGGCCATGACCCGGCTGTCCCGGAAGGTGGCGCTCAGCGTCTGCGACCTCAACTGCTGGACGACCATGAACAACGTCTCCGGGTTCTTGCCGCCGAGTTTCGTGCGCGCCTTCCCCTCGCATCCCAGCTTGCCGCTCTTCGGGTCGTCGAAATAGGCGCGCTTCACCGCCGGAGCGATCTCGTCGCCGGCCCCCTGGCCGCTCGCGGGCTTCGGCTCCGGGGACGGCTCCCGGTACCCGTAGACCTTGACGGCCTTCATGTCCATCACGCCGTAGACCACATAAGGGGCCGGCGGCTCGGGTCCGTCGTCCAGCACGAGCGCCTTGGGGAGTTTCAGCCCCTGGTCCCGCATGCACCGCTCGGCGAGGACGTTCTCGGCGCGGACGATCGTCCGCTCGTCCTTCACCGAGACATACGCGTCCAGGGGCAACGTCATCGACCCGTCGGGCCGGACGGTCGCACCACCGCCCTTGAAATCGACCGGCTTGGAGGGATCGCCGCCCGACGCCGGGACAAGAGGCGGAATCGACGGCTCCGTCCCCGAAAAGCCCGGCGGAGCGGGCTTCTTCGCCGCATCGCCGTTGCCCTGGCCCGAGGAGCTGTCGCATCCCCCGACCGCGACGACGGCCATCAGCACTGCACCGGCCACCCACAGGGGCCTGGATTCACGTATCGCTCTCATCATCCCGAAATCGATCAGAAGTGATCGGACAAGGCCGGGGGTGATGGGTGCCGGGCTCACGGCGCGGTCACCACGGTGACCGAGCCGGTCACCGGAGTCCGCGTCCGCGAAGACGCCCTGTCCAGTCAGGTCCGCACGCCCGGCGAAAGCGCCGGATCGCCCCCCGAGCAGACCCATGAGCGCCGATTCTGTCAGACGTCCGCCCCTCCACGAGACGCCCGGACGATCAAGGCCCCGCACGTGTCGGAGCCCCCGGCCGGAAGGCCGGGGGCTCCTCGAAGGGTTCACTGCCGGGGCAGGATCGCTCAGACGTTCACACCGAAGTCCTGGGCGATGCCGACCAGGCCCGAGGCGTAACCCTGGCCCACCGCGCGGAACTTCCACTCCGCGCCGTTGCGGTACAGCTCGCCGAAGACCATGGCCGTCTCGGTGGCGGCGTCCTCGGAGAGGTCGTAGCGGGCGATCTCGGCGCCGCCGGCCTGGTTGACGATCCGGATGTAGGCGTTGCGGACCTGGCCGAAGTTCTGGCCGCGGTTCTCGGCGTCGTAGATGGAGACCGGGAAGACGATCTTGTCGATGTCGGCCGGGAGCGCGGCCAGGTTGACGTTGATCGCCTCGTCGTCACCCGCGCCCTCGCCCGTGCGGTTGTCGCCGGTGTGGACGATGGAGTTGTCCGGGGTCTGCTTGTTGTTGAAGAACACGAAGTGCGCGTCCGAGTAGACCTTGCCCTGGCCGTTCACCGCGATGGCGGAGGCGTCCAGGTCGAAGTCCGTGCCGGTGGTGGTGCGGACGTCCCAGCCGAGGCCCACGGTGACGGCGGTCAGGCCCGGAGCCTCCTTGGTGAGCGAGACGTTGCCACCCTTGGACAGGCTTACAGCCATGTTGGGAGTCCCTTCCCTTGGTATCTGCGTATCTGTGCCGATGAACTTGCCGATGAAGCTACCGTCACCCGGGAAAACGTCGAGGGGGGTCCCGTTGGTTCCGGATCCCTTTACCTTTTTTACCAAGTCGGAAATCCAGGTGACGTGGACCGGGCGCGACCGGGAACATGGAACGCATGTCTGGTCCCTACGTCATCCGTGGCTCCGTCTCGCTCCCCGAGGCCGAGCTGATGTGGCGTTTCTCCAGGTCGTCCGGGCCCGGCGGACAGCACGTCAACACCAGTGACTCGCAGGTGGAGCTGCGCTTCGACCTCGCCGGCACCGACGCCCTCCCTCCGGTGTGGAAGGAGCGGGCGCTGCAGCGGCTCGCGGGCCGGCTGGTCGACGGAGTGGTGTCCGTACGCGCCTCCGAGCACCGCTCCCAGTGGCGCAACCGCGAGACCGCCGCCGTACGCCTCGCCTCCCTCCTCGCGGAGGCCAGCGCGCCCCCGCCCAAGCCGCGCCGGCCGACCCGGATCCCGCGCGGCATCAACGAACGCCGGCTGCGGGAGAAGAAGCAGCGCTCGCAGACCAAGCAGGGCCGCTCGGGCCGCGACTGGACGTGAGTCCGATGACGGTGTGAGACGCGAAGACGGGTGGGCCCGTCACATCCGTGGTCCGGCGTTCGTCAGTGAGGCAGAGGACCACCGAGGGTGACGGAGAGGCCGGGCACACGATGAGCGACAACGGGCAGCACCGCGACGAAGATCTTCTCGCCGAGCGGTTCGAGGCGTACCGGGGGCATCTGCGGGCCGTCGCCTACCGGATGCTGGGCTCGGCCGCGGAGGCCGAGGACGCGGTGCAGGAGGCGTGGTTCCGGCTGAGCCGGTCCGACACCGGTCACGTGGGCAACCTCGGGGGCTGGCTGACGACCGTCGTCGGCCGGGTCTGCCTCGACATGCTCCGCTCCCGCCGCTCCCGCGGTGAGGAACCCCTGGACACCTGGCACCCGGGAGCCTCCGCCGCACCGGACCCGGCACAGGACGCCGTGCTCGCGGACTCGGTCGGGGTGGCGCTGCTCGTCGTCCTCGACACGCTCTCGCCGGCCGAGCGGCTCGCGTTCGTGCTGCACGACCTGTTCGGGGTGCCGTTCGAGGAGGTCGGCGGCATCCTCGGGCGCAGTCCGGCCGCCGCGCGGCAGCTGGCCAGCCGGGCGCGGCGCCGGGTGCGGGGCGCGGAGGCGCCGGAGGCCGACCTGGTCCGGCAGCGGGAGGTGGTCGACGCGTTTCTGGCGGCGGCGCGGGACGGTGACTTCGACGGGCTGCTGGCGGTCCTCGACCCGGACGTGCTGGCCCGCAGCGATGCCGGTACGACCATCGGGGCGGCCGGCGTCGCCTCCGGCGCGCGGAGTTTCGCCCATCTGGCCCGCGTGGCGCGTGCCGCGCTGGTCGACGGGGTCACGGGGCTGGTCGTGGACGCCGACGGCCGTCCGGAGCGCGCCCTGAAGTTCACCTTCGTCGCCGACCGGATCGCGTCCATCGACATCGTGACGAATCCGGACCGGTTGGCGGAGCTGACGATCGAGCAGGTCTAGGGAGTCCGGCGCGCGGTGCCGGTCGTCGGACCGGGGCGGGTGCCGACGTGGGCGCGGGGAACTGCGCGAGCAACCACGACGGCCCCGCGGTCGGCTGATGGCCGCGACCCCGGACGGTGCTGCCCCACGGCCTCGCACCCGCTTCCTCCCCGCCTCGCCCGCGTCTCATCCTTGCCTCACACCCGCCGCACCCCCACCGTCTCACCGCCGTCGACCTCCCCCGTCGGCCGGAAGCCCAGGCCCAGGTAGAAGCCCTCCGGGCCGCCTGCGCCCGGGTGCCAGCAGACGTACATCTCCGTCTCGCCCCGGCCGCGGATCACGTCGGCCACGGAGTCGACGGCGAAGCGGCCGTAGCCCCGCCCCTGCGCGTCCTCGGCGATGTTGAGGCGCCACAGCCCCGAGCGGCGCGCGCTGCCGTCGCCGTACCAGTCGATGCCGAGGAAGGCCATCAGGAAGCCGACCGGGCGGTCGTCGTCGACGATGAGCCGGGGCCAGGCCACGCCGGCGGGGTGGACGTACGCCTCGGCGAGGGACTGCACGACCGGCCGGACCGCGTGTTCCTGGTCGGGGCGGATCCGGATGCCGATCGCGGCGTCGAAGTTCGCGGGTGTGACTTCTTCCAGACGAGGTGTCATGCGGGCACCGTAGGCACGCGGTTCACCCCCCGGCCACGCGATTTCGGGGGCTCAGCCCACGTGCCGGTACCGGCCGCGGAAGTACAGCAGCGGGCCCCCCTCCGCGCTCGGTACCCGCGCGGTGAGGACACGGCCGATGACGAGGGTGTGGTCGCCGGCCGCCACCCGCTGCTCGGTGCGGCACTCCAGGGTGGCCAGCGCACCGCCCACCAGCGGCGCGCCGGTGGCCTCGCCGCGGACGTAGGCGATGTCCTCGAAGAGCAGACGGTCGCTGATGCGGCCCTTCATGGCGAAGCGGCCCGCGATGTGCCGCTGGCTCTCGGCGAGCACCGACACCGCCCACAGGGGCTGCTCGTCGAGCAGGTCGTCCATGCGGGAGCCCTCGCGCAGGCTGACCAGGACCAGCGGCGGGTCGAGGGAGACGGACAGGAAGGCGGTGGCGGTCATGCCGACGTCCTCCATGCCGGGCGCGCCCGGGTCGTCCGGATCCAGCGGCGGCTCCTGCGCGGTCACCAGGACGACCCCGGCGGCCAGTCGGGACATCGCGGCCCGGAACTCGTCGTTGCTCACCCCCTCAGCATGCCCGGAAGCTGCGGTGGCGGTGGGTGAGGGAGTCTTCAGCACGCCGGAAACGCTAGTCTCCGCCCTGCGCGGGCCGCATCGGGCCACGGCCCGAGCCGGGTCCTAGGACCAACGGACGACCGCTGTGTGCATGATGTGAACAGACCCCTGAAGCTTGCGTTCAGTAAGCGCACGGGGAAATCGCAGAAACCCCACTCAATTGTTCACGTTCTCCTGTGACTTGAGTCACAAGAGGCAGGAATTGTTGACCCTGTGTACCGAGTGGGCAGCGCGCTGTGATTCAGTGGCGGGGAAACTGGAACAGCACCGTAAGCGGCACCCTGAAGAAGCGCCGACGACAACCCTTGATTCGCTGCGAGGTCTCGGGGGGAGGGCGAGCATGGAGACCGAGTCGGAGCCGTATGTCCGTCTTGCGTCCCTGCGACAGCTGCACCAGGTCATGGCCGACATGAACACGGCACGCAGCCTGGCGGACACACTGCAGACCGTCTCCGACGGCGCCACGCACGCCCTCGGGTACGAGATGGCGTGCGTGAACCTCGTACGCCCGGACGGCGATCTCGTCGTCGCCGCGTTCTCCGGCAACTCCGCCGCCGAGGCCCTGATCACCGGCCGGGTCGGCTCCCGCGAGTCCTGGGAGCGGCGGCTGGACATGGGCGAGCGCTGGGGCGACCTGGTCTTCATACCGCACACCGAGGGCTGGGTCCTCGACGACGACGACGTCCCCCAGTGGTACACCGACGGCCCGGCCCCCCGCTTCGAGGACGAGTGGCACCCCTCCGACCGCCTCTTCGCCCCCATGTACACCCCGGGGGTGCAGGGCGGTTCCCGCGGCGAGCTGCTCGGGGTGATCTCCGTCGACCGGCCGCGCAACGGCCGCCGGCCCGGCGCCTGGGGCCGCGAGGCCCTGCAGATGTACGCCTTCCAGGCCGCCATCGCGATCAGCAACGCGCGTCTACGGGCGAACATGCAGCGCGCCCTGGTCCGCCTGGAGCGCGAGCAGCAGGCCCTGCGCGCCAGCGAGGAATCCTTCCGGCAGGCCTTCGAGTACGCCCCCTCCGGCATGGCCATCGCCGAGATGGGCGGCGACCAGCACGGCCGCATCCTGCGCACCAACGACGCCCTGTGCCGCCTCCTGGGCCGCCCCGCCTCCGCCATGCGCCGCTACTCCTTCTCCGACCTCGTCCACCCCGAGGACATCGGTACGCTGCTGCGCACCTCGGCGGAGGGCGGCCGCGCGGAACTGCGCCTGGGCCGCCGCGACGGCACCTACGTCTGGGTGTCCCTCCGCAACTCCGTCGTCGCCGACGCCGCCGACGGCCCCCGCTTCCTCCTGACCCACGTCGAGGACATAGAGGAGCGCAAACGCCGCGAACTGCAGCTCGCCCACCGCGCCTCCCACGACTCCCTGACCGGCCTGCCGAACTCCGCCGAGCTGCGCTCGCGGCTGTCGGCCCGGCTGTGCCGGCGCCCCGCCCACACCGGCGACCTGGAGTCCCTGGACGCGGCCTACGGCCACCCGGCCTTCGACGCGCCCGCGGCCCACGGCTTCGACTACCGGCCGGGGGCGGAGGCGTACGACGCGTTCGACCACCACGTCCACACGGTCGCCCCGGAGGACGACCGCGACGACGGCACCAAGGGCCTCGCGGTCCTCTTCTGCGACCTCGACGGCTTCAAGTCGATCAACGACCGCTTCGGCCACAACGCGGGCGACGCGGTCCTGATCGAGGTGGCAAGGCGGTTGTCCCGGGGTGTCCGCGACGGCGACACGGTGGCCCGCCTCGGCGGCGACGAGTTCGTGATCCTCGCCGACGGCCTCGGCCGGGCCGACGCCCAGGACCTCGCCGTACGGCTGCGCAACGAGATCATCCAGCCGATCCGGGCCGAGGGCCGGGCCGTCCGGGTGGGCGCGAGCTTCGGTATCGGCTGGGCGCACTGCGGCATGACGGCGGACGAAGTGTTGAAGTCAGCCGACGAGCGTATGTACGTAGAGAAACGATCTCGTCCCAAACAGCACCGACGCGCCGGTTGATCCCCAGGTCAGGGACCTGATGCGATTCGAGTCACCCGTTTGGCTCAGTCAGAGCGGGTAGGCTCGCTGTTCCATGCCCCTTATCGCATCCACCCGCACCCGCTGAGGAGACCAAGGGATGACGCCCGGCGAAAACGGCCCGAGCACGCCCGAGGACGACGACCCGTTCGGCTATCTGTACGCCGACGGCCAGGCCAGAGGAGCCCAGCCGCCGTCCGGCGGTTACGGCTACCCGAACTCGGTCAGCAGGGTGCGTACGGTCGGCGAGCGCCAGTACGGCCAGCAGCCGCAGTACGGCCCGCCGACCGTGCCGCAGCAGCAGGGCGCGTACGGCCAGCCGAACGCCCACTACCAGGCCCCGGAGACGCTGCCCGGCGGTGCCCCGGCCAGCCGCCAGCCGGTACCGCCGGCTCCCGGCCGCCGCGGCCCCAACACCAAGGGCCTGCTGATCGGCGCGATCGCGGTGGTCGCCGCGGTGGTCGTCGGCATCGGCGCCGCGATGATCAGCGGCAACGACGACAAGAAGACCGACAACCAGGCGGGCACCACCCCGACCCAGTCCCAGAGCCACGCGCCCAGCCCGTCGGCGAGCAACTCCACGACACCGGGGGAGCTGCCGAAGACGGACGCGAGCGCGCTGCAACTCGGGCCCGGTGTGACGACGGCGTCGGACGTCAAGGGCGCGCAGGCCAAGGGCGGGACCTACGTGACAGGCTTCAACCACGTGGGTGCGACGGTCACCTGGACGGTCAACAACGTGGAGAAGGCCGGCACCTACCGGCTGTACCTGCGCTACGGCATCCCGGGCGTGGATGCAGACGCGACCCTCGTGGTCAACAGCAAGGTGGACCCGCGGCCGATCCAGATGAAGAACTTCGCTGGCGGCACGCCCGAAGGCGACTGGGAGAAGGGCTGGAAGACCACCTGGTCGAACGTGAACCTGATCAAGGGCACGAACACGATCCAGATCGCCTGCCAGAACGGCAACCAGTGCAACGCGAACCTCGACCAGTTGTGGCTGGCCAACGGCTGAAAGGGTCCCGGGCCATCCTGGTGACGGTCCGGGACCCTTTCAGCTCCTCGCGCAGCGCGAGGTCGAACTCGTCGGCGACGCGACACTAACGCCCGTAGACTCCGATCCCCGTCACGGTGCCATGGGTGTTGTCCGAGTAGGTGTGCGGCTTGAGGGTGACCAGCCGGGTGCCGACGTCGCAGCCGGTGCCGGGGGTGATGTGCCAGAACTCGATGGTGTAGGGCGTCTGGTTCGAGACGGACCGGACAGCCCAGAAGGGCTCGCAACCGGGCGTTACCGAGAGGACGTGCCTGGTTCCGGTCCTGTTCGTCCCCGACCATCCGCAGACCTTCCCTTGCGGGCAGGTCTTGGGATCAGCCGCCGCAGCCGGTGTGGCAAAGGCGCCGCCCAGCAGTACGCCGGCTACAGCCACCGTCGTCAGGCTTTTCGTGAGCATGCTCATATGGGGTTCCCCCTCCGGCTTTCGCTACTGGTCGATGTAGCGAACGGGTGATCTACCCATCATCCAGCCGATGTGAGGCGGGAGGGCCGATTTTCGGTCAAACGTCGACCGCGCGAGGCGCATCACGCCGCGCTGACCACCCTGGTCACCGCCACCCGCCCCCGCAGTTCCTCGTACCCCGCAGGATCGAATTCGCCGGCGGCAGCTGCTCGTACGGTCGCGGCCGACAAGGCGGTCGCGCGGATCAGGCGGTCCGGCCACGGGAGTTGTTCGACGAGTCCGCTCAGCAGGCCCGCCACCGCCGAGTCCCCCGCGCCCGTCGGGTTGCCGTGGACGCGGGCCGGTGGGGTGGCGCGCCAGCGGCCCTCGGGGGTGACGGCCAGGAGGCCCTGGGCGCCGAGGGAGGCCACGACCGTGTGGGCGCCGCGGCGGCGGGCGTCCTGGGTGGCGCGCAACGGATCGTGCGAGCCGGTGAGTTCGGCCAGTTCGTCGGCGTTCGGCTTGATGAGGTCCGGGCGGGCGGCCACCCCGCGGCGCAGGGGTTCGCCGCTGGTGTCCAGGAGGACGGGGACGCCGGCCGATCGTGCCGTGCGGACCAGGTTCGCGTACGCGCCGACCGGGACGCCCGGGGGCAGGCTGCCGCACAGGGCCACGGCTGAGGCGCCGGGCAGCAGTTCCTCGTAGCGGTCGAGGAAGGAGCCCCACTCGGTGGGCGCTATCTGCGGGCCCGGCTCGTTCAGCTGGGTGGTGTCACCCGAGAGTTCGTCCACGATCGCGATCGTGCGCCGGGTCGCGCCGGCGACCGGGACCAGCGCGTCCGTCAGGCCGGGCGTGTCGGCCAGCCGGTCGCGTATCGCCCGGCCGGTGCCGCCGCCCGCGAACCCCGTGACCGTCACCTCGTGGCCGAGGGCGGCCAGTACGCGGGCCACGTTCAGGCCCTTGCCGCCCGGCCGCTCGACGACCTCCGAGACCCGGTGCGAGGCGTGCGGCTGCAGCGACCGCACGCGATAGGTGAGGTCGAGAGCGGTGTTCAGCGTGACCGTGAGGATCACCCGGTCCGACCTCCCTCGAAGTCCTTTGCGCCTGCCGTCGCGCCTGTCATCGGTTTCCGGGGCCCGATCATGCCAAAGAGACGGCGGCCGGCCCAGTCACGAGTCAGCCGCCGTCGAGGGAAAAAGACGGGCAGATCAGGCCAGTTGCGGCGGGACCACCCACTCGCCCCGCCGCATCACGCCCTTGAGGTCGAAGTCCGCGTCCAGCAGGAGCAGGTCGGCGTCCTTGCCCGGTTCCAGCGAGCCGATGCGGTCGGAGAGTCCCAGGAGGCGGGCCGGGTTGACGGACAGGGCCTGTACGGCGTCCTCGACCGGGAGCCGATCCACCGTCACCGCCCGCTTGAACGCGCGGTCCAGGGTCAGTGTGGAGCCCGCGATCGAGCCGCCCTCCACCAGGCGCGCCACTCCCTCGCTGACCTCGACCTCCAGCGGGCCGAGCAGATAGCGGCCGTCACCGGCGCCGGCCGCGTCCATCGCGTCCGTGATGAAGGCGACGCGGGAGGCGCCCGCGCGATGGAAGGCCAGCTCCAGGGCGGCGGGGTGGAGGTGGACGCCGTCGTTGATCAGCTCGACCGTGACCCGCTCGTCCTCCAGCAGGGCGGCGACCGGGCCGGGCGCGCGGTGGCCCAGCGGGGGCATCGCGTTGAACAGGTGGGTGGCGACCGTGGCGCCCGCGTCGATGGCCTCGACCGTCTGCTCGTACGTCGCGTCCGTGTGCCCGATCGCCGCGATCACGCCGTGCTCGGCGAGCAGCCGTACCGAGTCGAGGCCGCCCGGCAGTTCGGTCGCGAGCGTGACCATCGTCGCCCTGCCGCGCGCCGCGTCGATGAGCTTGCGGACCTCGGCCGGCTCCGGGGCGCGCAGCAGTTCCTCGGAGTGCGCGCCCTTGCGGCACGGCGAGATGAACGGCCCCTCGAAGTGGATACCGGCGATCTCTCCCTGCTCGGCCAGTTCGCTCAGCAGCCCGGCCTGCGTCACCAGCAGGTCCATCTCGTCGGTGACGGTCGAGGCGACGAGGGTGGTGGTGCCGTGCAGACGGTGCGTACGGATCGCCTTCAGCGCGTCGTCGGCCGTACCGGAGAAGGAGGCTCCGCCGCCGCCGTGGTTGTGGATGTCCACGAAGCCGGGGATCAGCCAGTGGCCGGTCGCGTCGATCACCTCGGCGTTCCCGGGAGCGGCAGCCGTGATCTTCGTACCCTCCACGCAGACACGCCCGTCGTCCGCCACTGCGCCGGGCAGCACCACCCGAGCACCTGCGAGAACCAAGCTGGGAGCCATCAGGCGGTTACCTCCGAAGGGTCGGTGGGGTGGAGATCGGTGGGGTCGAGCAGGTCCCGCGCGAGCAGGCCCGCGCCCAGGCAGCCCGCCGTGTCCCCGAGGGCCGCGGGCACGATCGCCGGGAGCTTCTGGAAGGTGACCCGCCGCCGGACGGCGTCCCGCAGCGGCTGGAACAACACTTCCCCCGCCTCGGCGAGGCCGCCACCGATGATCAGGGTGCGCGGGTCCAGCAGGGTGAGCGCGGTGACCAGGCCGTCGGCGAGGGCGTCGACCGCCTCCTGCCAGACCCGGACGGCGTTCGGGTCACCGGACGCGACGGCCTTGGCGCAGTCGGCGGCGTCCGCGTCCGGGTCCCCGCAGGCCGCCGCCCAGGCTTCGCTGACGGCGGACGCGGAGGCGTACCGCTCCAGGCAGCCGTGCTGTCTGCAGGGGCAGGGGGTGCCGGACGGCCGTACGACGATGTGGCCGATCTCGCCGGCGAAACCGTGCGCGCCCGCCTCCACCCGGCCGTCGATGCCGATGGCGCCCGCGATCCCGGTGCCGAGCGGCACGAACAGGAACCGGTCGGCACCCTTGCCCGCGCCGATCCGGCCCTCGGCGAGGCCGCCGGTGCGCACGTCGTGACCGAGGGCGACGGGGACGCCGAGCCGCCGCGTGAGCAACGCGCGCAGGGGTACGTCCCGCCAGCCGAGGTTGGCCGCGTACGCGGCGACGCCCCGCTCCTCGTCGACGATGCCGGGGACCGCGACACCGGCAGCGGCGGCGGCCTCGCCGTAGTGCTCCACGCCGTACGCGCGCAGTTCGGCGGCGAAGTCGAGGACCGCCGCGACCACCGCCTCCGGTCCGCGTTCGCGTCCGGTGGAGCGTCGGGCGCGGTGGAGCAGCTCGCCGTCGTCGCCGACGAGGGCGGCCTTCATCCCGGTACCGCCCACGTCCAGGGCGATGACATGTCTCACCACGGCACCTAGTGTGAACCTCGCACCCGCAAGAGGTCTAGTCCACTCACGTGGTGTAGACCTTATGTGTCCATTTCTTGAACGGTCAGACAGCAGGGTTGGGGCTTTTACGGTGCGTCGGCGTACGGCAGGAATGATCGCGGCGGTGTCCGCACTGGTCATGACTTCAGTTCTCAGCGGCTGCGGGAGCACGGGCTCCTCCGACGTCACCTTGAGACTGGTCGCCGCCGACTACGGCGACTCGGCCGCCAACAGTTCCAAGAAGTACTGGGACTCCCTGGCCAAGGAGTACGAGTCCAAGCACCCCGGCGTGAAGGTCGACGTCAGCGTGTACTCCTGGAACGACGTCGACGCCAAGGTCAAGGACATGGTCGCCGCGGGCCACGCCCCCGACCTGGCCCAGATAGGCGCCTACGCCGACTACGCGGCGGCCGGCAAGCTCTACCCGGCCTCCGACCTGCTCTCCATCCGCACCCAGGCGGACTTCCTCTCCCAGCTCTCCGACGCCGGCCAGTGGAACCACACGCAGTACGGCATCCCCTTCGCCGCCTCCACGCGCGTGCTCTTCTACAACAAGACCCTGTTCACCAAGGCAGGCATCACCCCGCCCACCACCTGGGACGAGCTGGCCGCCGACGCCAGGGCGCTCAAGGCCAAGGGCGTGAAGTACCCCGTCGCGCTGCCGCTCGGCCCCGAGGAGGCCCAGGCCGAGACCATGCAGTGGCTGCTCAGCGGGGGCAACGGCGGCACCGGCTACACCGACGACATCGGCACCTACACCATCGACTCGGCGCCGAACGTCAACACCTTCACCTGGCTCAAGGACGACCTCGTCGGCAAGGGCCTGACCGGCCCGGTCGCGCCCGGCAAGCTCAACCGCGCGGACGCCTTCGCCGCCTTCGCCGACGGCCAGGTCGGCATGCTCAACGGGCACCCCACGCTGATCCAGCAGGCAAAGAAGAAGGGCGTGGAGTTCGGCATGGTGCCGATGCCGGGCCGCACCGGCAAGGCCAGGGCCTCCATGGGCGTCGCGGACTGGATGATGGGCTTCAGGCAGAACGGTCACGCCGAGCAGATGGGTGACTTCCTCAACTTCGTCTACAGCGAGAAGAACGTCCTCGCGTTCTCCCGCGACTACGGCCTGCTCCCGGTCACCGGCTCGGCCTCCAACGCCATGAGCGAGTCGGACTCCCCGGCCGACGAGGCCCTGCACCCCTTCCTCGACCAGCTGCCCACCTCCGAGCTGTACCCCGTCGGCAAGACCTCCTGGGCGGCGGTCAGCGCGGCCGTGAAGCAGAACATCGGCCAGGCCGTCACCCCCGGCGGCAGCCCCTCCGCCGTCCTGTCCCGGCTCCAGGCGACGGCGACCGCGGCCGACAGCGGCGACGCGAGCTGAGCCGGTTGTCGGTGCCCGGCGTTACGGTGGCGGGCATGGAACTCGGCCACCGCGAACAAGCCGTCCTCGCGCTGGAACGCCGCGGCTTCCCCGGCCCCGGCGCGAAGGAACGGGCGATACGCGAGGAACTGGGCCTGTCCCCGGTCCGCTACTACCAGCTGCTGAACGCGTTGCTGGACGACGAGAGAGCGCTGGCGGCGGACCCGGTGACGGTGAACCGCCTGCGCCGGGTAAGGGACTCTCGGCGAACGGAACGCTGAAGCCGGCCGGTGCGGGCCGGGTGCCGTCAAAGAGTCCCGGTGTGAGGCCGACCCGCGCTGGATAGTGTCGACGTATGGACCCTGTGCCGACCCCGCAGACCCAGCCCGGCCGGGACGGACTCGCCGCACTCCTGGCGAAGCCCGCCGCAGCAGTCGTCGGCCTCGACTTCGACGGCACGCTCGCCCCCATCGTCGCCGACCCCGAACAGGCCCGCGCCCACCCCGAGGCCGTACCGGCCCTCGCCGCCCTCGCCCCGAAGGTGGCCTCCATCGCGGTGATCACCGGCCGCCCGGCCGGGGTCGCGGTCCGGTACGGAGGCTTCGCCGGGGTCCCCGGCCTGGAGCACCTGACCGTCCTCGGCCACTACGGCGCCGAACGCTGGGACGCCGTCACCGGCGCCGTCACCGCCCCGGCCCCGCACCCCGGCGTCGCGGCGGCCCGCGCCGAACTGCCGGGCGTGCTGGACCGCAACGGAGCCTGGCACGGCACGTGGATCGAGGAGAAGGGCCGGGCGGTCGCGGTGCACACCCGCCGCGCCGACGATCCGCAGGCCGCGTTCGAGGCCCTGCGCGGCCCCCTCACCGACCTCGCCACCCGGCACGGCCTGATCGTCGAGCCCGGCCGGATGGTCCTGGAGCTGCGCCCGCCGGGCATGGACAAGGGGGTGGCGCTCGGCGAGTACGTCCGCAAGACCGGCGCCGAGTCGGTGCTCTACGCCGGTGACGACCTCGGTGACCTCCCCGCCTTCGCCGCCGTCGAGGAACTGCGCTCCGACGGCGTCCCCGGCCTCCTGGTCTGCAGTGGCAGCACGGAGGTCACGGAGCTGGCGCAGCGGGCGGACCTGGTCGTGGACGGCCCGGCCGGAGTCGTCCACCTGCTGCGGACGCTGGCGGCTCAGCTGGACTGAAGCTCCCGCAGCTGCTGAAGGAACCACTGGGCGGGCGGCAGCGCGGTGGCCGCGGCGGCCAGCCGCTTCGATCGCTCCGCCCGCTCCTCGTCCGGCAGGGACAGCGCCTCGTGCAGGACCCGGGCGGTCTGCAGCACGTCGTAGGGGTTCACCACGAGCGCGTCGGCGCGCAGTTCCTCGTAGGCCCCGGCCTCCCGGGACAGCACCAGCGCACAGCCCCGGTCGGAGACGACCGGGATCTCCTTGGCGACCAGGTTCATGCCGTCCCGGATGGGGTTGACCAGGGCCACGTCGGCGAGCCGGTAGGCGGCCAGGGAGCGCGCGAAGTCGTCCTTGACGTGCAGCACGACCGGGGTCCAGCCCGGTGTGCCGTAGGTGGAGTTGATCTCCCCGGCCAGCCGCTGCACCGCGGCGGTGTAGTCGCGGTACACGGCGAGGTCCTGCCGCGACGGATACGCGAACGCCAGGTGCACCACCCGCTCACGCCACTCGGGGCGGTCCTCCAGCAGCTGCCGGTACGCCAGCAGTCCCCGCACGATGTTCTTCGACAGCTCGGTGCGGTCGACCCGGACGACGGTCCTGCGGCCCTCGCCGATCTCCTCCCGCAGCGCCGCCATCCGTTCCTGGACGTCCGGCTCGTGCGAGCGCTTGCGCAGGAAGTCCCCGTCCGCCCCCAGCCCGTGCACCCCGATCCGCGTGCCCGCGGGAATCCCGGACTCCAGGACCGCCTGTGCGCAGTCCCGGAACGCGTCCGCCCACCGCCGGGTCAGGAACGCCACCCGGTCCGCCCCGAGCATGCCCGTGAGCAACTGCTCGCGGATGTCGTCCGGCAGCAGCGCGAAGTACTCCGGCGGCGCCCACGGCGTGTGCGAGAAGTGGCCGATCCGCAGGTCGGGGCGGAGTTCACGGAGCATCCCGGGGACCAGGCACAGGTGGTAGTCCTGCACCAGCACCGCCGCGCCCTCGGCCGCCTCCTGGGCCAGCGCCTCGGCGAACGCCCGGTTGTAGGCCTCGTACGACGCCCACTGCCGCCGGAACTCCGTGTCGAAGACCGGCTCCAGCGGGGTCTGGTACAGCATGTGGTGGACGAACCAGAGCACCGAGTTGGCGATGCCGTTGTAGGCGTCCGCGTGCACGGCCGCGTCGATGTCCAGCATCCGCACCCGCTGCCCGCCGGTGTCCGTGGCCGGCAGCAGCCCGCCGTCCGCACGCCGTACGGCCTCCCGGTCGCCGTCGCCGAGGGCGGCGCACACCCACACCGAGTCCGCGTCCGCGCCGATGGCCGACAGCCCCGAGACCAGTCCGCCGCCGCCCCGCCTGGCGTGCAGCGAGCCGTGCTCGTCCACCGTGTACGAAACCGGGCCGCGATTGGACGCGACCAGTACCTCAGCACCCTGCGTGGAAGCCATGGTCCTCAACCTAGCCCGGCCCGGAAACGCTCAAACGTACGGCTACGCCCCGTGACGCGGCCGTATACGAACCCCGGCCACATCCGGCCTCAGGCCACCTTGCGTTCGGGGTACTCCGCGATCTCCACCATCGGTGGCCGTTCCTCGGTGTCCACCGAGTAGGTGCGCGGTTCGAAGCCGTCCTCGCCCCGCTCGAACTGGGTCAGCGACGGCCGGATCAGATGCCCCCGGGCCAGCCGGAGCTGGGCCGTGCGGTAGATCGCCGCCGCCATCCGGCCCAGCGCCTGCCCGTCCTGGTGCCGGTGTTTGCGGACCCCGACATCGACCTGGGCCAGCGCGTCCAGACCCACCAGGTGCAGCGCGTCCACCAGCATGCCCAGCTCCACGCCGTAGCCGACGGGGAACGGCAGCTGCTCCAGGAGCGAGCGGCGGGCCGCGTACTCCCCGCCGAGCGGCTGCACGAAACCGGCCAGCTGCGGCCAGTGCATGTTCAGCAGGGGGCGGGCCATCAGCTCGGTGACCCGGCCGCCCTGCCCGGCGGACCCGGCGAGCGGACGGTCGTACATCGCCTTGACCAGGTCCACGTCCGGCTCGGTGAGCAGCGGGCCGACGATCCCGGAGACGAAGTCGGAGGAGAACTCCTTCAGGTCGGCGTCGATGAAACAGAGGATGTCCCCGCCGGTCACCAGCAGGGAGCGCCACAGCACTTCACCCTTTCCGGGGACGGCGGGGACGCGGGGCAGGATCTCGTCGCGGTGAACGACCCGGGCGCCCGCGGCGGCGGCGACCTCGGAGGTGCGGTCGGTGGAGCCGGAGTCGACGACGACGATCTCGTCGACGAGCGGCACCTGCTCCACGAGGTCGTGACGGATGACCGCGACGATGTCGCCGACCGTCTCCTCCTCGTTGAGGGCGGGCAGGACGACGCTGATCGTCTGGCCCGTGCGCTGTTTGGCGGACAGGATCCGGTGGAGAGGGCGATCGGTCACGGACCAGGAGCGGGTGGCCAGCCAGCGCTCGACTTCTTCCAGCACGGTCTGCGACTCCTCACTGTTCGTGACCACACGGGTGAGCCGTGTGATCCATCTCGCGCTTTGGACGACTATCTCAACTGTCCTGGCCGTCGGTTACAGTCTTGAACAACGCCGGTGACCATCGCATGTCGGGGGTCGTTCCGCGTTCAATGAGTTCAACAACTGCATACCGCTCATCCAGAGGGGCAGAGGGACACGGCCCGATGAAGCCCCGGCAACCCTCCAGCCGGTTTCTCGTTCTCCAGCGAGGCTCCCGGCTAGGGAAGGTGCCAAATCCGTCTCACGGCGAGGTGCGTCGTGAGGAAGATGAGGAGAAAGGGCCTCGCCTCCATGGCTGTGCAGACAGTTGCAAGCACCAGCAGTTCCACCGTCGACCTCGGTCCCGCCGCGGCCCTGAGCTGTCGCGAGTGCGGTCACCGCGTCCCGCTCGGCCCGGTGTTCGCCTGCGAGGAGTGTTTCGGCCCGCTGGAGATCGCCTACGACTTCTCCGGCTACGACACCGAAGAGCTGCGCCGCCGTATCGAGGCCGGCCCCGCGAACATCTGGCGTTACGCGCCGCTGCTGCCCGTCCCGGCCGATGTGGCCGGCAAGCCGAACCTGAACCCGGGCTGGACCGAGCTCGTCAAGGCCGACAACCTCGCCGCCGAACTCGGCGTCACCGGCGGCCTGTTCGTCAAGGACGACTCCGGCAACCCGACCCACTCCTTCAAGGACCGCGTCGTCGCCCAGGCCCTGGAGGCCGCCCGCGCCTTCGGCTTCACCACGCTCTCCTGCTCCTCCACCGGCAACCTGGCCGGTGCCGTCGGCGCCGCCGCGGCCCGGGCCGGGTTCCGCTCCTGCGTGTTCATCCCGCACGACCTGGAGCAGGGCAAGGTCGTCATGGCCGCGGTCTACGGCGGCGAGCTGGTGGGCATCGAGGGCAACTACGACGACGTGAACCGCTTCTGCTCCGAGCTGATCGGCGACCCGGCCGGCGAGGGCTGGGGTTTCGTCAACGTCAACCTGCGGCCGTACTACGCGGAGGGCTCCAAGACCCTCGCGTACGAGATCTGCGAGCAGCTCGGCTGGCGGCTGCCCGACCAGATCGTCGTCCCGATCGCCTCCGGCTCCCAGCTCACGAAGATCGACAAGGGTCTGCAGGAGCTGATCAAGCTCGGTCTGGTCGAGGACAGGCCGTACAGGATCTTCGGCGCGCAGGCCGAGGGCTGCTCCCCGGTGTCGACCGCCTTCAAGGCCGGCCACGACGTCGTACGGCCCCAGAAGCCGAACACCATCGCCAAGTCCCTCGCCATCGGCAACCCGGCCGACGGCCCCTACGTCCTGGACATCGCCCGGCGCACCGGCGGTGCCGTGGAGGACGTCACGGACGAGGAAGTCGTCGACGCGATCAAGCTGCTGGCCCGCACCGAGGGCATCTTCGCGGAGACGGCGGGCGGTGTGACCGTCGGCGTCACCCGCAAGCTGCTCAAGGACGGCCTCCTGGATCCGGCGAAGACCACGGTCGTCCTCAACACCGGTGACGGCCTGAAGACCCTCGACGCGGTGGCCGGGACCGGCCTCACCGCCACCATCCGCCCCAACCTGGACTCTTTCCGAGAGGCTGGCCTCGCATGAGCGTGACCGTTCGCATCCCCACCATCCTGCGCACCTACACCGGCGGGCAGGCCGAGGTCGCCGCCGAGGGGGCGACCCTCGCCGAGGTCATCGAGGACCTGGAGAAGAACCACACCGGGATCGCCGCCCGTGTCCTGGACGACCAGGGCAAGCTGCGCCGGTTCGTGAACGTCTACGTCAACGACGACGACGTCCGCTTCGAGCGGGGCCTTGAGACCGCCACCCCGGACGGGGCCGGTGTCTCCATCATTCCGGCGGTCGCCGGCGGCTGATCGTTACCTTGGGTAACTTCAGTTACCGATTGTTCATGGAATTGCCTCCTCCGTGAGAGAAGCGGAGGGGGCAATTCTGCGTGATTGAGCGCGGTACAGTTGGGGAACCTGGGCACGGCCTCCGGGTCGTAAGCCCTGGATTTCATGCCGCGCACCCCGCAAGAAGCAGCCAAAGTGCGGGGGTTTTATGCGGCTTTTGTAACCTTTACGGGGCCCGACTTGCCCCGAAGTCAGGTGAATTCTCACCACATTTCGGACCGTTCACGTCCAGAATTCTCGTCCGATTGACCTGTTGCAGACGGCAGTTGGACAGATACATTCAGCCGCGGTCGACGCGTTCCGGCGCACGCCCCCGACCAATGGGGGGTGAGGTCTGACCCGGATCCGCGAAGTGTGGATCTGTGCAAGGGCCAGTAATAGGGGAGTTAGGCATGGCTCAGGGCACCGTCAAGTGGTTCAACGCGGAGAAGGGGTACGGCTTCATCGCGGTCGACGGTGGTGCGGACGTCTTCGTCCACTACAGCGCCATTCAGATGGACGGCTACCGCACCCTGGAAGAGGGCCAGCGGGTGGAGTTCGAGATCTCGCAGGGCCAGAAGGGCCCGCAGGCCGACATGGTCCGCCTCAGCGCCTGAACGTCTTTCGCACGAAGGGCCCGCACCTCGCACAGGGTGCGGGCCCTTCGCCGTGTCCGGACTGCCCCCCTTCGCCCCGGGCCGATCCCGCCGAGCCGCTTGCTCCCGCCCGCCACCCGACCACCACCCCTCAACGAACCCGCTTCGCGGGTGCGCCTTGCACTCGGGCATGCCGAGTGCTAATCATTGGCGTTAGCACTCTGAAGGTGAGAGTGACAAAGAAGGACCGGGTCGGTGAGGCCCGCAGGCCAAGTGGGGCAAGGAACCACGCGGCCGGCGAGCCGTCCGTCGCGGGCGCGGGCGCGGTCCGAAGGAATCACCCCCAGTCCTGGAGGGACCACTTCACATGGCCAAGATCATCGCGTTCGACGAGGAGGCGCGGCGCGGCCTCGAGCGCGGCATGAACCAGCTCGCGGACGCCGTCAAGGTGACGCTCGGCCCCAAGGGCCGCAACGTCGTCCTCGAGAAGAAGTGGGGCGCCCCCACGATCACCAACGATGGTGTCTCCATCGCCAAGGAGATCGAGCTCGAGGACCCGTACGAGAAGATCGGCGCCGAGCTGGTCAAGGAAGTCGCCAAGAAGACGGACGACGTCGCCGGTGACGGTACGACCACCGCGACCGTGCTCGCCCAGGCCCTGGTCAAGGAAGGCCTGCGCAACGTCGCCGCCGGTGCCAACCCGATGGCCCTGAAGCGCGGTATCGAGAAGGCCGTCGAGGCCGTCTCCGCCGCCCTGCTGGAGCAGGCGAAGGACGTCGAGACCAAGGAGCAGATCGCCTCCACCGCGTCCATCTCCGCCGCCGACACCCAGATCGGCGAGCTGATCGCCGAGGCCATGGACAAGGTCGGCAAGGAAGGCGTCATCACCGTCGAGGAGAGCAACACCTTCGGCCTGGAGCTCGAGCTCACCGAGGGCATGCGCTTCGACAAGGGCTACATCTCCGCCTACTTCGCGACCGACATGGAGCGCATGGAGGCGTCGCTCGAGGACCCGTACATCCTCATCGCCAACTCCAAGATCAGCTCCGTCAAGGACCTGCTCCCGCTCCTGGAGAAGGTCATGCAGTCGGGCAAGCCGCTGCTGATCATCGCCGAGGACGTCGAGGGCGAGGCCCTGTCGACCCTGGTCGTCAACAAGATCCGCGGCACCTTCAAGTCCGTCGCCGTCAAGGCCCCGGGCTTCGGCGACCGCCGCAAGGCCATGCTCGGCGACATCGCCATCCTCACGGGCGGCGAGGTCATCTCCGAGGAGGTCGGCCTCAAGCTGGAGAACGCGACCCTGGACCTCCTGGGCCGCGCCCGCAAGGTCGTCATCACCAAGGACGAGACCACCATCGTCGACGGTGCCGGCTCCTCCGACCAGGTCAACGGCCGCGTGAACCAGATCCGCGCCGAGATCGAGAACAGCGACTCGGACTACGACCGCGAGAAGCTGCAGGAGCGCCTGGCGAAGCTCGCCGGCGGTGTCGCGGTCATCAAGGCCGGTGCCGCCACCGAGGTGGAGCTCAAGGAGCGCAAGCACCGCATCGAGGACGCCGTCCGCAACGCCAAGGCCGCCGTCGAGGAGGGCATCGTCGCCGGTGGTGGCGTGGCCCTGCTGCAGGCCTCCCAGGTCTTCGAGAAGCTGGAGCTCGAGGGTGACGAGGCGACCGGCGCCAACGCCGTGCGCATCGCGCTCGAGGCCCCGCTGAAGCAGATCGCCGTCAACGCCGGCCTCGAGGGCGGTGTCGTGGTGGAGAAGGTGCGCAACCTGACCCCGGGCCACGGCTTGAACGCCGCGACCGGCGAGTACGTCGACCTGGTCGCCGAGGGCATCATCGACCCGGCGAAGGTGACCCGTTCCGCGCTGCAGAACGCCGCCTCCATCGCCGCGCTGTTCCTCACCACCGAGGCCGTCATCGCCGACAAGCCGGAGAAGGCCGCCGCGCCGGCCGGCGGCGGCATGCCGGGCGGTGACATGGACTTCTGATCGGCCCCGGGGCTTCGGCCTCTGGTTGATCAACGTCCTTACCGAGGGCGGCACTCCCTGTCAGTGGCAGGGGGTGCCGCCCTCGGGCGTGTCCGGGAGCCGGTGGCGGGCGCGGCGAGGGCCGTCAGGCGCCGCAGGCTGGCCTGCCGCTGCACCGCACCCAGCCCGGTGACGGCCGCACCGAGCGCCAGCCAGCCCGCAGGACCGGCCGTCATCACCGCACCGGTCAGCAGCAGGGGTCCCACCGACTTCTGCACCGACTGCGCCATCCCGGCCACGCCCAGATAGGAAGCCCGGGCACGCGGCGGCGCCAGGACGACCGCCAGCTCCCAGGAACTCACCGAGCGCAGCAGTTCGGCGACGGTGACCAGCACCGCCGCCACGAGCATGGCGAGTGAGGCCGACCAGGCTCCGCCGCCGGTGGCGGTCGCCAGCACGAGGCAGCAGGCGAGCAGCGTCATGCCGTACCAGCCCACTGCCGCCGCCGCCCGGCGCGGGCCTTCGGCCCATGCCGAGACCCGGAGTTGCAGGACCACCACGAGCACGGTGTTGACCACCAGGAACGTGGGGACGACCGCGTGCGGCGCGCTGGTGTGGTGCACCAGCCACAGCGGCAGCCCGACGCCGAGAACGGAGTCGTCCAGGTTCATCGGGATGTCGAGGAGGACGAACAGCAGGTAGCCGGGGTCACGCCAGGGGGTGGGGGCGGGGGGCTGTCCGGCCGGCCTGCCGGGTCCGTTCGGTCCGTCAGGGGTGCTGTCGCCGCTTGACCGGCCGTGGTCGCCGTGCGCCACGACCAGGCCGTGGCCCGCCGGCTCCCGGGTCCGCCAGACCAGCGCGGCGGCCAGGACGTAGGAGAGCGCGTTGGCCATGATCAGCGCGCGGTAGGCGTTCGGGGTGCCCACGCCGAGGCCGAGTGCGGCGATGCCCGCGCCGACGGCGTAACCGGCGTTGGCCACGCTGCGGGACAGCGCCTGGTAGGTGGTCCGCCGCTCACCCGCGACCCGGGTGGCGAAGAGCATCTCCAGCGTCTTGGCCGCCCGCTCCCCCAGGCTGGTGAGGGCGACCACGGGCAGCAGGGTGGCGAGGCCGTCGGCGACCAGCAGCAGGACCATCGTCGCCAGGCGCAGCAGGTGACAGGCGATCAGCAGGTCCCGCACGGGCAGCCGTTCGGCGGCGCGTCCGGCCAGCGGTGACCCGGCGATCCCCGCGACCGCGCCCACCCCCAGCAGCAGCCCGAGCCGGCCCGCGTCCAGCCCGCTCACGAAGGTGAAGTACAGCACGCAGGCCGCGGCCCACACCCCGGTTCCGGTCCGGTCCACGCACTGCGCGAGCAGCATCAACCGCGCGTCCCGCCCGCCGGGAGGCCGTCGCAGTTGCGCCATCAGTCCGTGTCCGCCGGTCCCGCCGTCCCTGTCCCGCCTGACCCGTCGCATGGCCGGCCCCCGTTCCCACCGTCCCACTGTCCTTGCCGACGCATTATCTCGATATCAAGATGCTTGATGTGGACAGACCTGGTCGATGTGTCCGGGGTCACGCTCGGGTGGGTCCGGTCGGGGAATGTGCGCCGACTCATAGGGTGTTGCTTCAGTTGGTGCAACAATGCGCATGCACATACCAGCCGGTTAAGTCCTGCTCTCGAGGAGCCCTCCCGTGACCGTCACGACTCCCGCCTCCCGCGCGGCCCAGATCCTGTCCCGCCCGATAGCGCTCAACGGTCTCACCGTTCCGAACCGGATCGTGATGGCGCCGATGACCCGTATGTTCTCCCCGGGCGGCATCCCCGGCGAGGACGTGCGCTCCTACTACGCCCGCCGCGCCGCCGCCGGCGTCGGGCTGATCGTCACCGAGGGGACGTACGTCGGCCACGAGTCGGCCGGGCAGAGCGACCGCGTGCCCCGGTTCCACGGCGAGGAGCAGCTCGCGGGCTGGGCCAGGGTCGCCGAGGACGTGCACGCGGCGGGCGGCACCATCGTGCCGCAGCTGTGGCACATCGGCATGGTCCGCAACCAGGGCGACGCCCCGTTCCCGGACGCCCCGGCCGTCGGCCCCTCCGGCCTGGTCACCGCGGGTGCCGAGCGGACCGGCAAGGCGATGACCCAGAAGGACCTGGACGACGTGATCGGCGCGTTCGCCCGTGCCGCCGCCGACGCCGAGCGCATCGGCTTCGACGGCGTGGAGCTCCACGGCGCCCACGGCTACCTCCTCGACCAGTTCCTGTGGGAGGGCACCAACCGGCGCACGGATGCCTACGGCGGCGACCCGGTGGCCCGTACGAAGTTCTCCGCGGAGATCGTGGCGGCGGTACGCGAGGCGGTCTCGGCCGACTTCCCGGTCATCTTCCGCTACTCGCAGTGGAAGCAGCAGGACTACACCGCCCGGCTCGCCGAGACCCCCGAGGAGCTGGAGGCCATCCTGACCCCGCTCGCCGCGGCCGGCGTCGACGTCTTCCACGCCTCCACCCGCCGCTACTGGGTGCCGGAGTTCGACGGTTCGGACCTGAACCTGGCCGGCTGGACGAAGAAGCTCACCGGCAAGCAGGTCATCAGCGTCGGCTCGGTCGGCCTCGACGGCGACTTCGTCAACGCCTTCCAGGGCGAGGGCTCCCCGGTCAAGAGCATCGACAACCTCCTCGACCGTCTGGAGTCCGACGAGTTCGACATGGTCGCCGTGGGCCGCGCGCTGCTCCAGGACCCCGAGTGGGCGGCCAAGGTCCTCTCCGACCGCTTCGACGAGCTGGCGCCGTACGACGCGGCCTCGCTGAAGACGCTCAGCTGAATCCCCGTACCCGGCCGGGCACTTGCGGGCGCTGTCGTACGTTCCTGGGATGACCAGTGAGGAGCGAGCATGACGACGAGTGAGTCGCAGGCCCGGGAGACCGGCGCCCCGGACACCGACGGCCCCGTGGTGCGCACCGCCTCCGGCGCGGTGCGCGGCCGCACCGAGCAGGGCCTGTCGGTGTTCCGGGGCATCCCCTTCGCCGAACCCCCCGTCGGCGCGGCCCGCTTCCGGGCCCCGCGCCCGCCCCGCTCCTGGGACGGCACCCGGGAGGCGTACGCGTTCGGCCCGCCGCCCCCGCAGGAGCCCGGCCTGCTGGCCCGCGCGGCCCTCCCGCCCACCGCGCAGGACGAGGGGTGGCTCACGGTCAACGTGTGGACCCCCGGCCCGGACCCGTCCGCCGCCCGCCCGGTGATGGTCTGGATCTACGGCGGCGCGTTCAAACTGGGCCACGCCGGCCAGCCCGGCTACGACGCGCAGCACCTGGCCCGCGAAGGCGACGTCGTGGTCGTCACCTTCAACTACCGCCTCGGCATGGAGGGTTTCGCCCTCTGGGACGGCGCACCCGCCAACCGCGGCCTGCTGGACCAGGTGGCGGCCCTGGAATGGGTGCAGGAGAACATCGCCGCGTTCGGCGGCGACCCCGCCGAGGTCACGGTCTTCGGCGAGTCGGCGGGCGCCGGCTCCATCGCCTCACTGCTGGCGATGCCCCGGGCCCGGGGCCTGTTCCGGCGGGCGGTGGCCCAGAGCGTGCCCGGCACGTTCTTCTCCGCCGACCTGGCCCGCGACATCGCGGCGGCCCTGGCGGCGGAGGCGGGCCGGGAGCCCACGGCGGCCGACCTGGCGGCGGTGGACCCGGGGCGGCTCGCCGAAGCGGGGGCGGCGCTGGGCACCAGGATGCCCGCCCACGCCGCCCGGTGGGGTCAGGTGGCCCCCACCACCGTCCCCTTCGCCCCGGTCGTCGACGGCGAGGTCCTCCCGCGCACCCCCTGGCAGGCCCTGGCCTCCGGGGCCGCGCGGGAGGTGGAGCTGCTCGTCGGCCACAACCGCGACGAGTACCGGCTGTTCCTGATCACGGCCGGCCTGCACGGCAAGATCACGGACGACCTGGCGAAAGCGACCCTGCGGCTGTACGCGCCGGGCGGCGAGGCGGGGGAGAAGGCCTACCGGACGGCGTTCCCCGGCGCCACCCCGGAGCAGCTCTTCGAACGCGTCCAGACGGACTGGCTGTTCGCGTTGCCGAGCCTGCGGCTCGCGGAGGCCCAGCACACGGGCGGCGGCCGTGCCCACGTCTACGAACTGACCTGGCCGGCCCCCGGTGGCGGAGGCCTGCTGGGTGCCTGCCACGCCCTGGACATCCCGCTGCTCTTCGGCACGTACGGTGCGGACCTGGGCGGCCTCGTCTTCCCCGGCGGCAGACCCACACCGGAGGCGGAGCGCCTCTCCGCGTTCATGCGGGGCGCCTGGACGTCGTTCGCACGCACGGGCGACCCGGGCTGGCCGGCCTACGACCCGGACTCCCGCCTGGTGCAGATCCTGGACAGGGAACCGACGACGGGCCCGTACCCGGAGGAGCGCAGCAGGCTGATCTGGGAGGGGTACGACTTCCTGCCCTCGCCCCTGCTCGGCTGACGACGGCTACAGATTGCCCATGGGCTCGATGTCGACGTGCACGGGTGTGCCCCACACCCGCAGCACCTCGTAGTCGGTGAACTCGTGCACGAGCCGGTACGCCATCGCCGGCCGTGATCCGCGCCGCTGGGCGGCGAGATACGCCTCGGCCTCCCGCCGGTCCCTCCTCGGAGTCCCGCACAGCTGCCACTCCTGCCCGTTCCACGCCTCCGGCAGCCAGCGCTGCTGCGGCTGGGGCCGGTCGGCGCGCACGCCGTACCGGGAGGGCGCGGTGGGCACCGGCTGCGCCGGACCCGGCCGGCCCTGGAACTCCGACCGCCGGGCCGCGCGCCGCCGGGTCTCGCAGAGCAGACACAGGTCGGGCGCGCTCTCGTCGACGGGCCCTTGTGGATGCTCGGCGCACCGGGTGCTCGGCGCGCTGGAGGCGACGCTCTCGTCCAGCAGATCGAGTGCCCTGCGCAGGTCTGCCTTGATCTCGTGCAACCGGGCGTCCGGCGTATCGGCGGTCACCGCCTCCCCGTGCTCCCCGAGCAACCGGAGGGCCCGTCCGAGAGCGGCGAGCTGGGCGTGGTTCATGATCGGTCCGCCTAGTCCTTCAGTTTCTCCGTGTCCAGTGTGATGCCGACCGGCGGCGGCAGCTCGACGGTAGCGCCCCACGGGCAGGAGGGGGACTGTGGCCGGCGGCCGTCCTTCGGCGCTTGGCGTTCGGGGCTCGGGTTTCGGGCGGTCCTAGGATGGGTCCGTGTTGCCGACGCGACTGATCGATGTGCTGCAGCGCTTCAACGCCGCTCACCCCTGGGATCACAACGCCCACTTCCACCCGTGGCTGCTGCGGCAGTTGCCCCGACGCGTCGGTACCGCCCTGGACGTGGGCTGCGGCAGCGGGGACCTGGTCCGGGTGCTGGCGCGGCGTGCGGAGTCGGTCGTCGGGGTGGACGCCGACGACGGGATCCTCGACAGGGCGCGGGAGCTGACGGGCGCGGACGTCCCTGTCACCTACACCCGGGCCTGCGCGCCGCACGACCTTCCCGCCGGGCCGTACGACGTCATCACCTGTGTCGCCGTACTGCACCACCTTCCCTTCACCGAGACCCTCGGCCGGCTTCAGAAGGAGCTGGCGCCGGACGGCACACTGGTCGTCGTGGGGTGTGCGCGGGACGCGCGGGCCGTCGATCACCTGCTCGGACTCGTCTCCGTAGCGGTCAACCCGCTGGTGGGTTGGGTGAAGAACCGGGGGCGGGCGGTGTCCGAACGGCCGGTCTCCATGACGGCGCCGGTCCGCGACCCCGAGATGTCCTTCGCCGAGATCGCCCATGAGGCCCGCCGCCTCCTTCCCGGCGCTCGGCTGCGGCGTCGGCTCTTCTGGCGCTACACGCTGGTCTGGCGCGCTCCTGCCGGTCCGGCGCCCACGCGCTGAATCCGGCCTGTGGGTGATGAACCGGCGTCCATGGCGCACCAGCGGCTGCCGGGCAGGTGGTGCACGAGGCAGAATGTGATCACGTGCTGGACGAGGGGGCGGCCTTGAGCGATATCGAGTTGACGTCGGCGGTTCGGGTCCTGAGGGACGAACTCGTGGCAGCTGCGGCTGCCGCGGACACGGAGCGGATCTCGTTCGAAGTCCAGGAGGTGTCCATGGAGTTCGAGGTGGAGCTGCGTGCCGAGGCCCGGGCCAGGGCGGGATTCAAGGCCTGGGTGGTGTCGGGGGACGGCGAGGGCGGCGTGAGCAGAAGGCGTACCCATCGCGTAGCCCTGACCTTGCGCCCCAAGGACGCGGGGTCGGCGAACGGGACGGTGGAGATCGGCAACGACGCACTGTCCGACCTGAGCGCGTTCCGTCCGGGGGCGGGTGGTTGACCGGATCGGCGAACCCATGTCGTCTCTCGTCAAGCACCGTGTGGCGCTGGTCTCCGCCGATCGCCAGGGCAGTGGCTACCTGTTGTCCAGCCGCCTCGTACTGACCGCGGCCCATCTGCTCGGCACGAGGAAACCCTTGGCGGCCGTACCCGGAGGTACGGGGCCGCAGCCGTGCACGGTCGTGTGGCAGCGCCGCGACGAGCATGCCGACGCCGCATTGCTGCTCGCGGACGCCGACCTGGTCGAGGAAGGGATCGCCCGTGGTTTCACCCGCGTGGTGTGGGGAGGCATCGACACGCTCGAACCGCTGCCGGCATGCCAGGCCATCGGCTATCCGCACGCCGCTCGTCTCGGTGGCGGTCCCGATACGGAGCAACTCGTGGGCACCCTCAAGCCCGGGTCATCGCTCATGCGGGGCAGGTATGTACTGGACAGCGTCCATGGCGCGCCCTCACCAGGCGATGGACCCTCACCGTGGTCCGGTATGTCGGGCGCTGCCCTCTTCGCCCGCGACTTCCTCGTCGGAGTGGTGTGCGGTGACCCGGTGGCCTGGGCGCACGGGCGGGTGGAGGCTGTGCCCGTGCAACGGCTCCTGGACGACACCGGGTTCGGCGGACTCGTGGAGCGGTACACCGGGGCCCGGCCCTCGCTGACGCCGGTCGGATCCGTTCCCCCACCCGCCGCTGACCACCTCAAGTGGGAGCCGATCTCGGTTGCGGACCCCATAGCTCTGGGCTGCCACCGTGTGCCCGAGGCGGCCGGTCTGCCCGAAGTGGTCGACTACGTGCCACGCGACATCGACCAGGAACTCCGCGGCAGGCTCCGGCTGCTGGCCGGCAAGGGCGGCCTCCTGCTGGTCACCGGTGATTCGGCGGCCGGGAAGACACGTTCGTTGTTCGAGGCGACCCGGGCCGAGCTGGACGGCTGGTCGGTGTGCCGTCCGGACCCGGACGCGGACTTGGCCGACGCGGCCGCTTCCGCAGCCCGGCAGAGCGGACGATGCGTTGTGTGGCTGGACGATCTGCAGATGTACCTGCGGCCGGACGGCCTCACGCCGCGGCTGTTGGACGAACTCGAAGACGTCAGGTGCGTGGTGCTCGCCACCATGCGGTCCGAGTACCACCGGGCCGTGGTCGCCGGAAGTCCGGCCGCGCTCGGTACGGCCGGCACCCAGGCGCCGTACTCGTCGGCGCGTGTCGTCCGCCGCGCCGCGCGCATCAGCCTCGGCCGCGTGTGGAGCGAGGCCGAGCGCGGCCGGGCTGCGGAGCGACAGGATGCCGACCCGCGCCTCAGACACGCGCTGGCCGCCGACTCGGTGCACGGGGTGGCCGAGTATCTGGCCGCCGGACCACAGCTGTGGAATCTGTGGCAGGAGGCCGCGGAGGTCAACGGCAATCCGCGGGGCGCGGCCCTGGTGGCCGCGGCGGTCGACCTGGCTCGGACGGGCCTGCGGGCGGCTGTGGAACGCGAAGCGCTCGTCCGTCTGCACGAGTACTACCTGGAACAGATGGGCGGAGCCGCGCTGAGGCCGGAGCCGATGGAGGACGCCTGGGCGTGGGCCACCCAGGTCATGCTCGGCGTCACCAGCCCCCTGATCCCGGCGGGCTCCGACCGCTGGCGGGCCTTCGACTACCTGGTCTCCGCGAAGGCGCGGCGGTCGGGACGTGACGGAGTCCCCGACATGGTGTGGAGCGCGGCCGCGGCGCTGGCCGGGGGTTCCGACTGGGAACTGGTCTGGATGACGGCAGTGGCCGCCGACCGGCTGGACGTGGCGGTGACGGTCCTGACCGCCCCGGCCGAGGCCGGCGACCTGAACGCGATGGTCAACTTGGGCGGGGTCCAGCTTCGGCTGGGGAGGACGGCCGAGGCCGAGAGCTGGTGGACCAGGGCGGCGAACGCGGGGGACGGAACAGCCGGGCACAACATGGGCTGCCTGCGCATGCGCGCCGACGATCTGCCGGGAGCCCACGCGTACTTCCGTGCCGCGGCGGACGCGGGGTGCCTCGCGTCACTGGGAGCGCTGGGAGAGGTGGCGAGCGCGCTCGGTGACGAGGAGGAGGCGGTCAGATGGTGGCGTGAGGGCAGCGAGCGCGGGGATTCCGGCAGCGCGTTCCGCTACGCCCAGTTCCTGCGCGAGGACTGGCGTGAGGACGAGTCCATCGAAGCGCTTCGCAGGGCCGCAGAGGGTGATCATCCTCTGGCCGCGCTGGCATACGCCGGTGTGCTGCTCTGCCGCGACGACGGGGAACGCGCGAACACGTTCATCGGCCGGGCCTATCAGGAGGCACGCAAGGACGCCTTGCTGACAGGAAACACGGGCAGTGTGCTGACCGCTGCCGTCGCGTCCATGGCTCTGGGAGACCTGGACGGCGGGCGGAGCTGGGAGGAGAAGTTCGTCGAGGAAGGAGGGGAACTTCCCTGGCGCGTCATCGACCGGGCGGAGGCGGAGTCGTCCGGTCTTCGCGCGTTGGCTGTCGACCACGGCACCTGGGACCGGTTGGGCGAGGACGAAGTCCGAAAGATCATGACCTGCCTGTGGGCGGGTGACTGCATGGACTGCGGCCATCCCCTGGGCGACGGGATCCCGGCGCTGCACGTGGACGAGATGCACCCGAGCACGACCGCCGGGCTGTACCACTTCGGTATCTGCCGCTATCCGGGCTGGAACGACTCGGCGCTCATCAATTTCGTCTCCGGAAGCACGATCACCTGGGCGACCGCGGCCCTTGTGGCCGGGCACGGCACTCCCCAGGCCGTGACGGTGGTCGTCGTCAATCCGTCCCTGGAGCAGGTGTGCCTGGAACGGGACGCTTCGGGCGGCTGGCGCCTGGCGGCGCCGACCCTGCACACCCCGCTTGCGAAGCTCGCGCCGTTCGAAGCGGGCGGGCCCGTGCGGGTGGTCCCGGACGGTGCTTCGCCGCTGGCGCGTGTCGTGGGCGACGAGTTGTACATCACGACGGGCGTGGAGACGTGGTCGATCGGCTTGGAGGACGCCATCGCGGCTGAGATCCACCGGCGCGGGGGCTTCGCCCTTGTGCTCAGCCACGGCCTGCAGGGGGCACCGCGCCCGGACACGAACGTCATGGCCGCCCTGCGGGCGCCTCGGACGCTGGGCGGCTGGATCAAGCTGAGGCAGCCGGGGCGCCCGACAGGGTGACATGGCGCGATGTCGTCGGCGGTCCAGTGGTCACCGGCGCGCGCGGACACGGCCGGGGCAGCGGCGAGGGCCGGGCGGGTGGTGGTGGCCGGGGTGGCGGCGAGGGCCGGGCGGGTGGTGGCTGGGGCGGCGGTGAAGGTCGGGTGGGTGGTGGTGGCTGGAGGTGCGGCGAGGGCCGGGGCCTCTTCGGCATGGCGGGGAAGAGACCGGCCGGGGCCGTGTGTCATGCGGGTGCGGTTGTCCGGCGCCGGCGCGGGAAGCCGAAGAGGTAGGTCGCCGCGAAGCCGACCGCGTATCCGGTCAGGAGTCCGCCCGCGTAGATCGCCGCCGCGACCGCCGGGCCCCGGTTCCCCGCCAGCAGCGGGAACAGGGCCCACCCCGACGGTCCGATCGCCGTCGCTCCCACCCGGGTGCCGAGCATCGCGAAGAAGCCGACGAACGCCCCGCCCGCCGCGCCGCCCGCACAGGCCGTCAGGAACGGCCGGCCGAGGGGGAGCGAGACGCCGTAGATCAGGGGCTCGCCGACGCCCAGCAGCCCGGCCGGGAGCGCCGAGCGGATCGTCGTGCGCAGGGAGACGTCGTGGCGCAGGCGGATGTACACCGCGAGCGCCGCGCCCACCTGGCCCGCGCCCGCCATGGCCAGCAGCGGGAGCAGGACGGTGTAGCCCTGCTGCTCGATGAGGGTGGTGTGGATGGGGATGAGGGCCTGGTGCAGGCCCAGCATGACCAGCGGCAGGAAGAGGCCGCCCAGGACGAGTCCGGCCGCGGCTCCGGCGGTCGCGAGGAGCCAGTTCGCCGCCGCGCCGATCGCCGACGCCACCGCACCGGCCGCGTACATCAGGCCGTACAGCGTCACCAGTCCGGGGACGAGCACGGTGAGCGTGGGGGTGAGCAGGACGTCCAGGGCTCCGGGGACCCTGCCCCGGCACCACTTCTCCACCCGCGTCGCGAACCACGCCGCCGCGAGCGCGCCGAGCACCCCGCCCTGTCCGGGCGCCAGGTGCGTCCCGAACGCCGTCACCTTCGCCACGCCCGGATACACGACGACGGCGGCGACCGCGGCGCCGAGGACGGGGGTGCCGCCGAACTCCCTGGCCGTGTGGTGGCCGACGAACACCGCGATCAGCGCCAGGAAGGCGGAGGCGATGGCGGACAGGGCGGGGGTCAGGCCGGGCAGCCAACCGGCGTTGACCAGCAGACCGTTGAGTCCGGCGAGGACGCCGCAGCCGATCAGGGCGGGGATGAGCGGCACGAAGACGTTCGCGACGCGCCGCAGGGCGGTCTTGAACGGGGTGGCGTTCCGCCGCCGCAGCTCCTCCTTCAACCGGATCCCGTCCTCTGCCGCCCCGGCCCCGCGGTCCGCCGCCTCGTCCTCCTTCTCCGGCGACCGTGCGCCGCCCCCCGGGCGCCCGGCGGCCACCTGCGCCTCCACCTCCGTCGTGACCTCGGCGACCACCCCGGGGCCCAGGACGATCTGACAGGTGGGGCCGTCGGACACCACCCCGAGGACACCGGGCAGGGCACGTAGCTCCGCCTCCCCCGCCGCCGCCGGGTCGGCGAGGGTCAGCCGCAGGCGGGTCATGCAGTGGGCCACGGAGGTGACGTTGGCCGGGCCGCCGACCCGGGTCAGGATGGCGGTCGCGGTGGAGGCGGGGTCGTTGCGCACGCCCCGAGCGTGCGGGTCAGCGGGCCGTGTGCGCCAGCGCGGCACGCAGATGGCCGCCGGACTCCTCCAGAAGGCGGGCGGCCGTCGGGCCGTCGACACCGGCGAGCAGTGTCAGGATCGCGTTCTTCACCTCGCCGCCGGACTCGGTGAGGGCCTTCTCGATCTCCTCGTCCGAGGCGCCCGTGGCGAGGGAGACGATCCGGCGGGAGCGGGCCCGGAGTTTGTCGTTCGACGCGCGGACGTCGACCATCAGGTTCCCGTAGGTCTTGCCGAGCCGGATCATCGTGATCGTCGACAGCATGTTGAGGACGAGCTTCTGGGCCGTGCCGGCCTTCAGCCGGGTCGAGCCGGTGACCAGCTCCGGGCCGACCACGACCTCGATGCCGTGCTCGGCCGCCGCCGCGAGCGCGCTGTGCGCGTTGCAGGCCAGGCCGATGGTCAGCGCGCCCAGGGCGCGGGCGTGCTCGACGGCACCGATCGCGTAGGGGGTGCGGCCGGAGGCGGAGACACCGACGACCGTGTCGTCCGGGGAGGCCTTCAGGGCGTCAAGGTCCTGGCGGGCCAGCTCCTTGGAGTCCTCCGCGCCCTCGACGGAGGTGACCATCGCCTCCGGGCCGCCCGCGATGAGGCCGACGACCCGGTCGGGATCGGTGTTGAAGGTGGGCGGGCACTCGGAGGCGTCCAGCACACCGAGCCGGCCGGCGGTGCCCGCGCCGGCGTAGATCAGCCGCCCGCCGCGCGCCATCCGTTCCGCGAGGGCGTCGATGGCGGCGGCGATCCGGGGAAGCTGGGCGGCGACGGCGGCGGGCACGCCCGCGTCCTCACCGTTCATCAGGCGGGCGATGTCGAGGGTGGGCAGACGATCGATGTCGGCCAGCTCCGGCCGGAAGGCTTCGGTGGTCAGGGAAGCCAACTGACGACGCAGGTCAGAGGAGGTCATGGGGGGTGGCTCTCTCAGGTCTGGGTGCCGTTGCGCGTGCTGTTGCTCACCCGAGGTGATTCACCTGGGGTTGGTGCGGTGCCGATGAGCCAGCGCCTCGTACGAGGCGGCCAGCGCGGGCGCCGCCGTCTCGTAGGTCCGCTGGGCCACTCCCACGAACAGGCAGTCCACCACGAGCAGTTGACTCGTCCGCGAGGACATCGCGGCCGGTCTCAGCTCGCTCTCCCGTGAGGTGGACGTGGTCAGTACGTGGTCGGCGTACTGGGTGACCGGCGAGTCGGGCCGGCCGGTGACGGCCACGGTCGTCGCCCCGTGTTCGAAAGCGACCCGCAGTGGCTCGATGACGTCCCCCGTCGAGCCGGAGTGGGTGATCGCGATCGCCACGTCGCCGGAGCGGAGCTGCACCGCGTTGGTCACCGCGAGGTGCGGATCGCTGTGGGCGTGGGCTATGAGGCCTATGCGGAGCAGCTTCTGGGTGAGGTCCTGGGCGACGAGCCCGGACGCCCCGATGCCGTACACATCGGTACGCCGGGCGCCGGCCAGCGCGCCGACGGCCGCGCCGAGCTGGGCGGTGTCGAGGCCTGCGGCCGTGTCGGCGAGGGTCTGCTGCTCCTCGTAGGCGAGCTTGGCGACGACGTCGGCGATGGGGTCGTCCACCGCGATGTCGGTCGTGATCGCGGGCGCGCGACCCGACTGCTGCTGCGCGGCGAGCCCGGCGAGGGCGAGGCGCAGATCGCGGTAGCCGGGGTAGCCGAGCAGGCGGGCGGTGCGGACGACGGTGGCCTCGCTGGTGCCGGTGAGTTCGGCGAGTCCGGTGACGGTCAGGGCGGCGCAGCCGGCCGGGTCGCCCGCGACGGCCTCCGCCACCCGCTGCATGGACCGGGTCATGGAAGGGGCGAGGGTGCGCACCTTGGCGGCGAGGGAGCCGCCCGGACTGCCGAAAATTTCCTTCACGTCCTGGGTCACGAATGAAAGATATTTTCGGTTCGGCGTCGTGGTCAAGAGTGCGCACAATGAGTTCTATGGAACCCATCAGTCCTCTTGAGCAGGCCCTGCATGCCGCGCGCGCCCTCGTGCTGGCCGACCTCGTCGCGGGCCAGGTCGCGGAGGCGGACGTGGTGTCGCTGGTCGAGGACTCGGTCGTGGAGCGGCGCTGGTGGGTCGAGCAGTGGCCGGACGGCGCGGCCTATGTGGCCGGGCTGGTCGCACAGGACGTCCAGGACGCGCTGCTGGAGCGGTACGGCCGCTGGCCGCTGTGCCCGGTGTGCGGTTCCGGCGACCCGCACGCCCTGGACGTGGAGCCCGAACTGGGCCCCGACCCGCACTGGGTGTGCGCCAAGGCGGGGGTGAGGGTCGCGGCCGTGGGCTCACTGGGGACGGCCACGGGCGGAATGACCTCGTCGTGACGCTGTACATCGACCCGCCCGCCTGGCCCGGACACGGCCGCATGTGGTCGCACCTGGTCAGCGATGTGTCGTACGACGAACTGCATGGGTTCGCCGAGCGGTTGGGCGTGCCCCGGCGGGCCTTCGAGCGCGATCACTACGACCTTCCGTCGCACCGGTACGCGGACGCGGTGGCCGCCGGGGCGGTGGAGGTCAGCAGCCGCGAGGTGGTGCGGCTGCTGACGGACTCGGGCCTGCGCCGGCGCAAGGGGCTCGTTCAGCGGCGCAGTTCGTAGGCCAGCTCCCCGCCCGTGTCGCCCTCCTCGCTCACCCGGACGAACCCGGCCCGGCCGAGCACGGCCTGCGAGGCGGTGTTGTCCCGCTCGACGGTCGCGAAGAGAGAGCCGACGTCCTCACGGGCCAGCGCCCAGTCGGCCAGGGTGCGCAGCGCCTCCGTCGCGTACCCCTGGCCGCGGGCGCCCTCGACGAGGTCGTAGCCGATCTCCACCCTGCCGTCCTCGTCCGGGACGCCGTGGAAGCCGATGCCGCCGACCGCGCGGCCGTCCTCGTGCCGGACCAGTGCGAAGACCCCGAACTCCGGGCGGTGCACGCCGGCCTCGTACGCCTTCAGCAGGAAGGAGGCGGCCTCCCGGGTGCCCTCGTACGGCCCGCCGTCGAGCCAGCCGAAGCCACCGTCGCCGCCGAGCCGCAGATCATCGGCGGCGGCCGGGCGGACGCCGACCAGGGTGACGCGCTCGGCCGGGATGACGAGGTTGTTGTTCCAGCGCCACTCGGTGACCGGGGCGCGGCCGGGCAGCTCACCGCGACCGGTGGCCCACAGCAGGGTCGGCCAGGGCGCGGGGCCGGGCTGGACGTGCGGGAAGAGGCAGGCCAGGAGGGATGCGACGAGGTCGGCCGGCGGCTCGTAGCCGATCCCCAGCCCCTCGGCCATGTCGTGCGTGTGCAGCAGCACCTCGGCGATGCCCATCGCCGCGAAGCCCTGCGCGTCGGCGCTGCGGAAGGGGTAGGGGTGGAAGGCGCGGACACCGGGCGGGGCGGTGCGGACGGCGGCGGCGAGCAGCGCGCCGGTCGTCTCGATCACGTGCAGCAGACCCGCGTTGTCCGTGCCCTCGTCCAGGGTCAACTCGAAGGGGACGTAGCCGTCCTGCGCGCGTCCGGCCAGGTTGGCGGCGTAGGCGATCAGATCGTCGGCGACATGGACCGCGGTGGCATGGCAGTCCCACTCCAGCCGCCCGGCCCGTACGGCACCCCAGTCCCGGTCGACCGCCTGGCGCAGAGCCGCCGTGCAGCCCGCCACGGCCTCGATCACATCATCCCCGTTTATCTGTCGCATGGGGCGAACCCTAGGGGGCGCCTTGCCTCAGGTCGACAGCATTTCCAGCTCGCCGGAGAGGTTGTGGCGGGCGGTGGCCTCCCAGTGTTCCCGGCCGTACGGGGTGCGGAACAGCCGGGGCAGGTCGAGGAGTTGGCGGAGAACCGCCGAACGCCCTTCCCGGAAGGCGTCGTTCGGCACGAAGTGGTACTCCGCGCGCACCTCGGCGGTGTAGGCGGCGTACGCCGACGGGGGAGCGGCCAGGATCGCGAGGTCGGCGTCGCACAGCACCTGGCCGTCACGGTCGTCGTCGGCCGGGTCGTGCGTGGCGGTGAGCCGGACCAGCCGGGCCACCTCGGCGGTCCTGTCCTGCGGGACGCCGGCCTCGGGCAGGGCGCGTTCGGCGAGGCGGGCGGAGCGTTCCTCGTTCGTCGACCGCTCGGGCAGATAGACGGCGTCGTGGAACCAGGCGGCCAGGCGTACGACGTCCGGGTCGGCGGCGTACCTCTCCAGTGCGTCGATGTGGTCGAGGACCGCCGCCAGGTGCTCGACGGTGTGGTAGCGGCGCTGCGGCTCCTGCCAGCGGCGCAGCAGGGCATCGGCGTACCGGTACGGGTCCGGGGCGCAGGAGTCGTCGTCCCGTGCCGCGAGCAGGGTGCGCAGCCAGCGGGAACGCAGGTCGTCGAGGTCGGCCATGCCGCCATTCTCCCGCCGGCGACCGCGGCGGGAGAACGGGGGCGGGTGTGAGCCGGCCGGTGCTCGCGTAGTCTTGGAATTGGACTAGACCTGTAGCGGCCGACGGACGAATGGGGTGCCATGAGCAAGCGTGCAGTCCTGGAGGTGATCGCGCTCGACGTGGCGGACGCGGTCGCCGCCCAGGCCGGAGGCGCGGACCGCCTGGAGCTGGTCACCGACATGGCGGCCGACGGGCTGAGCCCCGCGCCCGCCGCCGTCGCCGGGATCCGGGCCGCCGTCGACATCGACCTGCGCGTGATGCTCCGCCTCGCGGACGGGTTCGCGGCCGGTGACGTGGACCCTCTGGTCCGGGTCGCCGGCGAGCTGCGCGCGGCCGGCGCCGACCAGTTCGTCCTCGGCTTCCTCGACGCGCACGGCGCGGTCGACCTGGCGGCGGTGGAGCGGGTGGTCCACGCGCTGGACGGCTGCGCGTGGACCTTCCACCGGGCGATCGACCACGCCGCCGACCGCAACGCCCTGCGCAAACAGCTCGCCGAGCTGCCCGGCCTCGACACCTACCTCACCGCGGGCGCAGCGGGCGGGGTGGACGAGGGGCTGCCGACCCTGGTCGCGGAGGCGGGCCGGCGGGGTGAGCCGGGGTACGGCCAGCAGCTCCTGGTCGGCGGCGGCCTGCGCCTGGACCACGTCCCGCGGCTGCGGAGCGCCGGTGTCGACGCCTTCCACATCGGTGGGGCGGCGCGGCCCTCCGGGTGGGAGGGGCCGGTCTCCGAGGGGGCCGTGGCCGAGTGGCGGAGGGTGTTGGACGGGGAAACCCCCTAGCGGTCCTGGCGTCAGCCGGCCGCCATCCCGACGAACACGAGCAGCATGAACGAGACGAAGCCGAGGAGCGGGACGAGGCCCACCAGCCCCATCGGGCGTGCGAACACCGGACGGCCCGGGTCCAGTCCGGGGCCCTGGGGGGCGACCGGTGCGGGGAGCTTGCGGATCTTGGACAGGGCGAAGAGGTTGATCAGCAGGGTGATGGGCGTGATGAACAGCGACATCGGGCCCCACCACCCCTGCGCCAGCGTGTCCGACTGCATCTTGCGGAAGACGGCGAGCGCGCAGGTGTGACAGAAGGTGCCCTGCCGCCGCAGCTGCCGCATGACCACCAGCATGCCCTGGTGGCCGCGGACCGTCACCGGCGCCGCCGGCGACGCACCGCACACCTCGCACCCGATGCCCGCAGGGGACGGGTACGGGCCGGGGGCTTGCTGGTACCCGGCCTGCCCGTAGCCCGCCGGGGCCTGCCCGTACCCGCCCGGGGCCTGCTGGTACGGCCCCGGAGCCTGCCCGTAGCCCGCCGGGGCCTGCTGGTAGGGGTTCTGCTGGTACGGGTTCTGCTGGTACGCGGGGTGCGGAGGCGGTGGAGTGCTCAACGGAGGCCTTTCCGTGGGGACGTGACGGGACCGCAGAGCACCCTAGGCCGTCACGCCAACTGAGCCGGTAGCGGGGCCGAGTGCGTCACGATCAGACCCGACACCGCACGCGTCAGCGCCACGTACAGCCGCCGCAGGCCGGTGCGTTCGTCCGGCTCGCCGTCCACCACCGCCTGGGGTTCGTCCAGGACCACGTAGTCGTACTCCAGGCCCTTGGCCAGGGAGGCCGGGACGAGGGTGAGGCGGGTTTCGCGGGTGGTCTCCTCGCCGGGGGCCAGGTACGAGATCCCCGCCGCCGTCAGGGCCTCGGCCAGCGCCGGGATCCGGACGTCGGCGGCGATCAGGCCCGTCGAGCCCTCGTTGCGCAGCAACTCCTCGCAGGCCGCGACGACTTCGGAGGTCTCCTTCGCCGTACGGACCTCGAAGAAGCCCGGGTTCTCACGGACCGAGGCGACCGGGGTGAGACCCGGGGCGATGTGCGGGAGCAGGCGGGAGGCGTAGGCGATGACGTCCGTGGGGACGCGGAAACCCGCCGTCAGCTCCTCGATGACGCCCTCCGTCTTGCCGAGGTGGGCGAGGGCCTCGTCCCAGCTGCGGGTCGCCCAGGGGGTCGTACCCTGCGCCAGGTCGCCCAGCACCGTCGCGCTGCCCGTGGTGCAGCGGCGGCCGACGGCCCGGTACTGCATGGGGGAGAGGTCCTGCGCCTCGTCGAGGACCACGTGGCCCAGCGAGTGCGTGCGCTGGATCAGGTCCGCCGCCTCGTCGATCAGCACGGCGTCCGCCGGCGACCACTTCGCCGACTTCACGCTGCGTACCGGTTTGGCCCACAGGATCGTCTTCTGCTCGTCCTCGTCCAGGACCCCGGCGGCGTGCTCGGCGAGGAAGTCCGCGTCGGTCAGCAGCCGCAGGACCAGCTTCGCCGGGTCCACGGCCGGCCAGATCTCCTTCACGGCCGCCTTCACCGCGCTGTTGCGCGCGACGGCGTCCTGCACCCGGTCGTCCGGCGCCTCCCCGGACCGCTCCATCTGCACCAGCACCGCGTGCGCGATCCGCTGCGGCAACGCCTCGCGGGCGGCGCCGTACCGGATGTCCCGCTGCAGCAACTCACGGACCATGTCCTCCAGTTCGTACGCCGGAACCCGCCAGCGCCGCGAGCCGCGCACCACCACGACCGGCTCCGTCGGCAGGCTCACGTGGGAGTACAGGGCCCGGCGCAGCACCTCGGCCAACCGGGCGTCCCCCTTGACCACCGCCGCGGCCGGCTCGTCCGTGCCGCGCACTTCCACCTGCGCGACCAGGTCGTCCACGGTGGCCTGCCGCACCGCCAACTCGCCCAGGGCCGGGAGGACCTGCTCGATGTAGTGGAGGAAGGAGCGGTTCGGGCCGATGACGAGGGTGCCGGTGCGGGCGAGCCGCTCCCGGTGGGCGTACAGGAGGTAGGCGACCCGGTGCAGGCCGACGGCGGTCTTTCCGGTGCCGGGGCCGCCCTGGACGCAGACCGTGCCGGACAGACCGGAGCGGACGATCTCGTCCTGCTCGGGCTGGATGGTGGCGACGATGTCCCGCATGGGGCCGACGCGCGGCCGTTCGATCTCCTGCTGGAGCAGCTTGCTGGTGGCCGCCGCCTCGGCGGGGTCGGACAGGTGCTCGTCCTCGTACGCGGTCAGGTCGCCGCCGGTGTAGCCGAAGCGGCGGCGCAGCCCGACGTCCATCGGGTCCTTCTTGGACGCCCGGTAGAACGGCTGCGAGACCGGGGCACGCCAGTCGATGACCATGGGGTCGCCGTCGGCGTCGTGGACATGCCGCCGCCCGATGTAGAAACGCCCGCCCGTCTCCCACCGCCGCCCTTGCGAGGAAGGCGCTTCGCGCCCCTTTGATTGCTCCGCTCCTTCTGCCTGGTCCGCGCCGGGTGCGTGCAGGTAGTCGAGCCGGCCGAAGAACAGCGGGGTGTCACTGAGGTCGGCCAGTGCCTTGATCCGCTCGTCGATCTGGCGGGACAGCACTTCGGCGTTGACCCAGTTCGCGGTGACGTCGCGGATGTCCAGCGCCTCGACGTCCTCGCGCATGGCACGCAGGGCGGAACGGGACGCGGCGAGGTGGGAGCGCTCTCGGGCGAGGGGGTCGTCGAGCGGGTCGTGGGCGGGCGCGGACAACGGGGTGCCTCCGGATCTCCGTCTTGCGGGACTGTCGTCTTCCGACTTCGGACCGCCCGGTTTCCGTCCGGGCGGCGGCACTCCGCGAGAGGGAGGCGGGCAAGAGCGGAGATTCTAAGGGAGGCGCTCAGGGGCGGGCCAGTGAATTGTTCCCGGCCGCACCCGCCGGCCGGACCATCTGTGCCGCCGCCAGCCGCCGGTACACCGGACTGGCGGTCAGCAGTTCCTCATGGCGTCCGCAGGCGCTGACCCGGCCCTCGTCCAGGACGACGATCCGGTCCGCGTGCTGAACGGTGGAGAGCCGGTGCGCGATGACGAGGACCGCGCACTCCCGGGTGATGTCCTTCAGCGCCGCGGTGAGCGCGGCCTCGTTGAGGGCGTCGAGGTGGGAGGTGGGTTCGTCGAGGAGCAGCAGAGCCGGGCGGGTGAGCAGGGCGCGGGCCAGGGCGACGCGCTGGCGCTCGCCGCCCGACAGGGTGGCGCCGTGTTCCCCGACCGCGCCGTGCAGTCCGCCGGGCAGCCGCTCGGCCACCTGCTCGAGGCGGGCCAGCCGGAGGGCTCGGCGCACCTCGTCCTCCGTCGCGTCCGGGCGGCCGTAGACGATGTTGTCGCGGAGCGTGCCGCGCACGACGTGGCTGCTCTGGTCCACGATGGCCAGTCCGGCCCGGCTGGCGTCGCGGCCGATGTCCTCGGCGGGGCGCCCGTGGAAGCGGAGCCGGCCCTCGTCGGGTTCGTAGAACCGGGCGATCAGCGCGAACACGGTGCTCTTGCCCGCCCCGGAGAGTCCGACCAGAGCGACCTGCTGGCGCTGCGGCACCGTGAAGGAGACCCCGCGCAGCACCGGCCGCCCCGGCCGGTAGGAGAAGTGGACGTCCTCCAGTGCCAGGGCCGGTGCGTGCGCGGGGGCCTGCCGGACGGGCGGGGCCGCGGGGCCGGGGGGCTCGGCGGGCAGGTTCAGGGTCTGCTCGATCCGCAGGTGGGCGCCCATGCCCCGCTGGATCAGACCGGCCGCGCGGAACACCGAGGACAGGGGGACGACGAGGTAGGAGGCGTACAGCAGGAACGCGACCAGGTCGCCCACGGAGTGGCCCCGGCCGTGTGTGCGCAGGCCTCCGACGACGAGGACCAGGAGGAAGGAGCCCTGGACGGCGAGTTCCACGGCCGAGCTCATCACCGCGGCGTACTTCGCGGTCCGCACCCCGGCGTCGCAGGCCTCGTCGACGCGGGCGCCGATGCGGGCCGCCTCCCGCTGCTCGGCGCGGTACACCCGGACCATGGACAGCGCGCCCAGGGCGCGTTCCAGGTCGGCGGCGAGGGCACCGACGGCCGACTGCATGTGCTCGGAGGCGGTGCGGATGCCCCGGAGCAGCAGGGCGACCACGGCCGCCGCGGTCGCCACGGTCGCCGTGACGAGGACCAGCAGCAGCGGGTCCAGCCAGGCCATCAGGGCCAGCGCGCCGACGGCGACCACGGCCCCGGTGACCAGGTCCACCAGTGCCTGGGCGACCACCTCGCGCAGCAGGGTGGTGTCGGCGGTCACCCGTGCGATCAGGTCACCGCGGCGCTGCCGGTCGTACTCCCGCATCTCCAGGCGCAGCAGCCGCCCCACCAGGGTGTGGCGCAGTGTCCGTACGACGCCTTCGCCCATCCGCTCCAGCAGGAACCGGCCGGCGGAGCCGGTGGCGGCCTCGGCGGCGAACAGGGCGGTGAGCAACAGCAGCGGCGGCCAGAGGGGCTGCTGCCCGCCGCTCGCGTCCACCACCCGCTTGGCCAGCAACGGCTGGGCGAGCCCCAGCGCGGACGCGACGAGGGTCAGCGTGGTGGCCAGGACGATCGCGCCGCGGTGGCGGGCGGTGAGCCGGTAGACGGCGCGGATCGCGGCACGCGTGGACCGGTCGGTGTCCCCCTCGCCGCGGGCGTCCTGCTCATCGGCCGTCATCGCCGTACCGGGCCGACGGCCATCAGGCGGGCGAAATAGCCCTCGGGTGCGTCCTCGCCCACCGGCCGGCCCTCGGCCTCGACCCAGGCGTGCGCGGTGAACGGCGGTACGACGCGGACCCCCGTGCACCAGGTCGGCCAGGTGCCGCCGAGCCGGCACAGCAGGGCGGCCCCGAGGGAGCGGGGCAGGCAGCCCTTGGGCCCGGTGCAGCGCAGGCTCACCGCGCACACGGCGTCGCGGGCCCGCAGGGCCTGTGCCGCGGTCGCGGGGGCGGCGCCGCGGCGCAGCAGGCCGAGGACCGCGCGGATACGGCGCGGTGGCAGCAGCGAGAGGACCACGGCCGGTACGAGGACCACCCGGGCGGCGAGCCGGCGGCCGAGGGGAACCCCGTACGGCCGCTCCAGGGCGCTGGGTGTGGTCATTCGGCCAGCCCGTCGGCGCGCAGCTGCTCCACCAGGGCGGTGACGTCGGCCCGTGCGCGGCCGGGATCGACGTCGAACGCCTTCGTGACCGCCTCCGTCGCGGCCGCCTCGTCACCACCCGCCATGAGTGTGTCGACCACCAGGGTCGCGGTCGGGTTCAGCTCCCAGTACTCGCCGGAGCGCTGGTCGAGGAGGACGGTGCCGTAGTCGGTCTTCGCGGTGCAGATGTCGGCACCGAACCGCAATGCCATGAAGGCTCTCCTTTGTCTGTCGGGTCCTGGGTCACTTCGCTGCGTCGTGCCGCGTCCGGTCGAGCGCCCGCAGCCACACCTCGACCGAGATGGTCGAGTACAGGACGGCCTCCCTGAGGTTCCGGGTGGCGGGCCGCTCGGCCAGGCGGCGCAGCATCTCGCCGTCCACCAGCCCGAGCCGCTCCAGGTGGGAGTCGTCCCACAGGGTCCGCAGATCGGCGCGGTGCTCGCGCAGCCCGTCGGCCGCGTCCCTCGCCGCGGTGGCCTTGTTGGTGCGGCGCAGGCACTCCTCGGGCACGATGCCGCGCATGGCCGTGGTCAGGAGCGGCTTGTACCGCCAGGGCGAGACGCGTTCGTCGGGGCGGACGGCGAGGGCGGCCTCGATGACCCGGTCGTCGAGGAACGGCGAGGCCATGGGCAGTCCGCAGCGGGCCGCCATGTGGTCCCACTGCCGGATGATGCGGGTGCAGTTGCGGATCTGTTCCAGGTCTGCGTGGAGTCCCCGGTCGGGGTGCAGGGGCCGGGCCTGCCGGGCGGCCGTGCGCAGCGCCGTACGGGCCAGGTGCTCCGCCTCGGGGGTCACCCACTCGAACAGGCGCGGGCTCATGCCCCAGCCGAGGCTGGTGGCGACCGTCGGGGCCAGCGGGTCGCGCAGCCGGTGCTCCGCGTCCGCCAGCCAGGTGCCGTAGGACCGGGAGTCGGCCAGGGCGCCGAGCAAGGGGCCGAGCGGCCACTGCCACAGCGCCCTGAAGCCGCGCAGCTGCCGGAGCGCGAACAGCGGGCGGCGCCGCGCCAGCCGGTGGTAGTACGCCTCGGAGCACCAGGCGATGTGGTCGCCGCCGATGCCGGTCAGATGCACCTGGCTGCCCCGTTCGGCCATGGCCGGCAGGTGGTGCAGGACACGCGCGCGGTCCATGACGCCGATGGTGGGCTCGTCCAGTACGTCGTCGATGGTGAGCAGTCCGTCGTAGACGAGGGGGGAGGCGTCGGCGTCCCAGATGACGTGCTCGACGTCCGGGAGGGCGGCGGCGGCCCGCTTCGCCCAGTGCAGGTCGGTGTCGGCGGGGTCGCGCCCCGGCCAGGTGGAGGCGACGACACGGACCGGTGAGCGGTCGGCGAGGAAGCAGACGGAGGTGGAGTCGAGGCCGCCGGACAGGTCGCAGCTGACCGTGCCGCCGTGCCGGGTGCGGGCGCGGACGGCCTCGGCGAGGGCCTCGCGGACCAGGGGGGCGCCCGTGCGCAGCGGGACGACCGGTTCCGGGGGTGTCCACCAGCGGGTGTGGCGTGCGCCCTGCCCGTCCGGCGCGAGGACCAGCGCCTCGTGCGGCGCGACGGCGGTGACCTCGGGCCACAGCGGTTCGTCGAGCAGGGGGTGCGGAACGGGCCACAGCAGCCGTACGGCCAGGCGTTCCGGCGCCGGTTCCACGCCGAGCGCGGCGGCCAGGACGTCGGCCCGGGTCGCGGCCACCCGGGTGCCGTGCACCGCGGCGTGGAAGACGAGACGGAGACCGGAGGCCGTGCCCTGCACCCGGATCCGTCCGTCGAGGGCGGCGACGAGGTGGCAGCTGCCGGGCAGCGAACGGGCCCACCCGTCGAGTGCGGCCAGGTCGCGCAGCGAGCCGGCGACCCGCTCCAGTTCCGCTTGGCCGACGGGGACGCAGCCGACGAGGGCGAGGGCGGCGGGGCCGACACGGGCGCTGACGATCTCCTGGTCCTGCCAGTGGCCCACGAGCCAGGGCCGGCCCGAGGCGTGATCGAGGCTGCGGGTGCCGGGGCGGGCGAAGGAGCGGGCCGCGGCGGCCGCGTCCGCGCGGTCTGCGAAGACCGCGAAGTGCGCGTCGCCGTGGCCCGTCCCCGCACTTGCGTGCAGATCAGTCATGACGTCAGGTCAGAGACCTTCGCTCGTCGACCTGTTCAGTTCTTGCTCAGGATGAGCCGGTCGTTGCCCGAGCGCTGCAGGAGTCCGGTCTCCTTGCGGAAGGAACCGAGTCGGACGAGGGTCGGTGCTTCGTAGGCCTTCTTCATGACCTGTTTCTCCTTACGGGTCGTCTTTCCGCCCCCCGAGGGCGGCCTGCTACCAGCTAGCCGGGGAGCGGGGCGGTCCGACAAGATGAAGGAGAAGAGTCGGATTGTCTGAATATTCTGTCCGTTCAGGGTGTGTTCGAGTGCTGAACGGGTCCGCGGCCGGCCGGCGCCCCTGCGCCGCAGATGCCGTCGGCGTGTGCCGGAGGAACGTTTTCACGTGGACCGGAGCGCGGCCCGCAGGCCCGGACCGGAACGGGCGCCGGAGGGGTTCGCGCGGGCGCACTCCGGGTCCGGGCCGTGAATCGGAATGCGGACCCCTAGGGGGCGAGGCCGACCGGCGTAGGGGGAGCGCTCCCTCCAGGGGCGTACGCGAAGAACGGGGAGATTGGCTCTGCGGACCGATGCCGGCCGGGCCGTTCGAGAGCGACCATGAAGGCATGAGCGCAGCAACCATCCATCCGGGCCCTGTCCACCCGCCGACCGGCGCCACCGCCGTGGACGGCCCGCATCACCACCTGCTCGGCAACGCCCTGCGCGCCCTCAAGGTCTTCGCCGAGGCCGCGTTCAGCGTGGTCATCCTCGGCGAGTACGGCGAGGAAGCAGGCATACGCCACAAGTAACCGCATAGGGTCGCGTCCGTGCCCCAGCAGACGGTGCGGAAACGGATGCCGACGCTTCTCCTGGCGTTCTTCGCTCCCGTCTCCCCGGCCCTCTTCGTCACCCTGTGCGTCCTGCGGCAGCACGCACCCATGGCCGACCTGCTCGTCTACCGGGCCGAGGGCGCGGCCGTGGTCCACGGCACCGATCTGTACGGCTTCACCGTCACCCGGTGGCGGCTCCCCGCGACCTACCCGCCCTTCGCGGCGGTCCTGTTCGTCCCCACCACCTGGCTCCCCCTCCCGTCCCTGAAGGCGGCCTGCCTGGCGGGCAACGCGCTCCTGCTCGCGGCCCTGGCCGCCCTCTCGGCCCGCCTGGCCGGCCGACGGGTCTCCGCATCCCTGCTCTGCGCGGCGACCGCCGTCTCCCTGTGGCTCGAACCGGTCTTCCAGACGGTCCTGTTCGGGCAGATCAACCTGGCCGTCGCCGGCCTGGTGCTCTGGGACCTCACCCGGCCCCCGGGCGCCCGCGGCAAGGGCGTGGCCGTGGGCCTCGCGGCCGGGACCAAGCTCACCCCGGCGGTGTTCGTGGCGTACCTGTTCCTCAGGGGCCGGCGAAGGGAGGCGTGGACGGCGGTCGTCTCCTGCACCGGCACGGTCCTGCTCGGCGCCCTGCTGCTCCCGGCGGCGAGCGCCGACTTCTGGACCCGGCGGCTGTACGAGACGAGCCGGGTCGGCAAGGCGTGGATCGTGGACAACCAGTCCCTGCAGGGCCTGATCGCGAGAGCGCTCGGCACCCCGGCGCCGGGCCTCGCCTGGGTGCTGCCCGCGGTGGCGGTGGGTGCGGCGGGCCTGTGCCTGGCGGCACGCGTCCGCGAGGAGCGGCACGGGGTCCTGCTCACCGCGTTCACAGCCCTGCTGATCTCACCGATCAGCTGGTCCCACCACTGGGTGTGGTGCGTCCCGCTCCTCGCGGTCCTGCTCGCCGAGGGCCGCATCCGGCTCGCGGCGGTCACCGCCACGGCCTTCACGGCCCGCACCCTCTGGCTGGTCCCGCACGAGGGCGACCACGACCTGCACCTGCCCTGGTGGCAACAGCCACTGGCCTCGCCGTACCCCCTGCTGGGGCTGGCGCTGATCGCGGCGGCGGCGCTGCGGGCGGCTCAGCCGGTGCTGTCCTCGGTCAGGATCTCGTCCGCGTCCATGATCCGGTAGGCGTAGCCCTGTTCGGCCAGGAAGCGCTGGCGGTGGGCGGCGAAGTCCTGGTCGATGGTGTCGCGGGCGACGACCGAGTAGAAGTGCGCCTGGTGGCCGTCGGCCTTCGGGCGCAGGACCCGGCCGAGCCGCTGGGCCTCCTCCTGGCGGGAGCCGAAGGTGCCGGACACCTGGATGGCGACGGTGGCCTCGGGCAGGTCGATGGAGAAGTTCGCGACCTTGGAGACGACGAGCACGCTGATCTCGCCCTCACGGAAGGCGTCGAAGAGCTTCTCGCGCTGGGCGTTGGAGGTCTCGCCCTTGATGACGGGCGCGTTCAAGTGCTCGCCCAGCTCGTCCAGTTGGTCGATGTACTGGCCGATCACCAGGATCTGCTGGCCGGTGAAGCGGCGGACGATCGCCTCCGTCACCTTCCGCTTCGTGTCCGTCGTCGCGCAGAAGCGGTACTTCTCCTCCGTCTCGGCCGTCGCGTACGCCAGCCGCTCGGAGTCCGTCAGATTCACCCGGACCTCGACGCAGTCGGCCGGCGCGATGTACCCCTGCGCCTCGATCTCCTTCCAGGGCGCGTCGAACCGCTTCGGCCCGATCAGGGAGAACACGTCCGACTCGCGGCCGTCCTCGCGCACGAGGGTGGCCGTCAGACCGAGCCGCCGCCGCGCCTGCAGATCGGCGGTGAACTTGAACACGGGAGCCGGCAGCAGATGCACCTCGTCGTAGACGATCAGCCCCCAGTCCCGGGAGTCGAACAGCTCCAGGTGGGGATAGACACCCTTCCGCCTGGTGGTCAGCACCTGGTAGGTGGCGATGGTGACCGGGCGGATCTCCTTGCGGGTCCCGCTGTACTCACCGATCTCGTCCTCGGTCAGCGAGGTCCGCTTCACCAGCTCGTGCTTCCACTGCCGGGCGGAGACGGTGTTCGTGACGAGGATGAGCGTGGTCGACTTGGCCTGCGCCATGGACCCGGCCCCGACCAGCGTCTTACCGGCGCCGCAGGGCAGCACCACCACCCCGCTGCCACCGTGCCAGAAGTTCTCCACGGCCTGCTTCTGGTACGGCCGCAGCGCCCAGCCTTCCTCCAGCAGCTCGATCGGATGCGCCTCACCGTCGACGTACCCGGCGAGGTCCTCGGCCGGCCAGCCCAGCTTCAGCAGCACCTGCTTGATCTGCCCGCGCTCGGAGGGGTGCACGACGACCGAGTCCGGGTCGATCCGCGCCCCGACCAGCGGGCTGATCCGCTTGGACTTCAGCACCTCCTCCAGCACCGGCCGGTCGGTGGTGGTCAGCACCAGCCCGTGCGCGGGGTGCTTGCTGAGCGTCAGCCGTCCGTAGCGGTCCATCGTCTCGGCGATGTCCACGAGCAGCGCGTGCGGCACCGGATACCGGCTGTACTGCACCAGCGCGTCCACGACCTGCTCGGCGTCATGTCCGGCGGCGCGCGCGTTCCACAGCCCGAGCGGCGTGACCCGGTAGGTGTGGATGTGCTCGGGCGCCCGCTCCAGCTCGGCGAACGGCGCGATGGCCCGACGGCAGTCGTCGGCCCGCTCGTGGTCGACTTCCAGGAGCAGGGTCTTGTCGGACTGGACGATCAGTGGACCATTCACGCTCGGTACACCCTTTCCCTACGGCCAAACGTCCAGTGTGCCCTATGGGCGGACGATCAGGGTCAGTCGTCCGCCAGCTCCGCCACCCCCGTGATCCGGTGCAGCGGATAGGTGCGCACCTCGTCCGCCGTGTGGTCGTACGCCGTGACGAAGCCGCCCTCGACGCGGACCGGGGCGATGACGCGCTGGCTGGCGGTGCCCTCGGCGTTGACGTAGCCGATCCAGACGGAGTCGCCGGTCAGGACGGCGGCCTGCATGGTGGCGAGGGTCTCGGCCGAGGACGTGCGGGGCAGTTCGCCGCCCGCCAGGGGCGCGCCGCCCGATGAGCCGCCGGACTCGCCGACCGGCTTGCGCGGGGTGGTGGCGGCCAGGTCACCCGCCCGGATCGCGCGGATCGCCGCCGCGAGGAGCGTGGTGTCGGGCGTCGGCGGTCCGTCCGGGACCGGTTCGGGGGCGGTGCGCGGCGGGGTGCGGTGGGCGTGGGCGCGGGCGATCAGGACGTCCCCCTCGGCGGACTCGGCGGCCGGTGCGTAGCCCATCGCGCGCAGGCCCTCCAGCAGCGTCGCCGGATCGCACGGGGCGGCCAGCACGGTCGGGGCGAGGCGGCGCAGCCGCAGGGCCGCGGCGCGCCGGTCGGCCAGGATCTCGTTCAGCAGGGTGTCGTCGTCGCAGCGCACGTACGCCGAGGCCGCGCCGACCCGCAGATGGCCGTGTTTGCGGGCCACGTCGTCGATCAGGTAGGCGAGCGGCTGCGGGACCGGGGTGCGCGAGTGCTGGGTGAGGAAGGCGTGCAGATCGGCGGCGCTGCGGCCGGCGTCCAGGGCACGCCGCACCGAGGCCGGGGTGAACCGGTACACGGTCGCGCCGCCCTTGGACTCGACGTCCGCGAGCACCCCCAGCAGGTCGGCGAGCGGACGCCGCAGCGGACCGGGCGCCACCGCCGTCAGGTCGGCCTGGAGCAGCACGTGGTCCAGCGGTTCGGGCAGGAGCGGTGCGAGGAGGCGGGCGGCGGCGGCCGTCGCCACGGCCTGCTCGGCGGGGGAGAGCGGGGCGGGGGCGCCCGCCGGCCGGTGGTGATGGTGAACGGGCAGCTTGTCACCGGGACCCGCGGGCTCGGCGGATCCGGCCGGTTGGGCCGCCCCGGTCGGCTTGGCCGAACGGGCGGAGACACGGGTACCGGCGGACGGGCCGGCGGAGGAACCGGGGGCGCCGGGCGGTACGGCGGCACCGGAGGACGGGCCAAAGGCCGCGGAGCCGGCCGCACCCGGGGCGCCCGGCCCGCCCCGCGAGCCCGTCGCCGCCGGGCCGCCCAGCAGCGCACGGCCGTGTGCCGACAGGGCGCCGCGCCCGGTGACGCCCAGCAGTTCGGCCTCGGACAGGGTCCAGCGGGCCAGCCGGGAGCGCAGGTCCTCCTCACCGTCCGGCCGCTGGGGTCCGCGCGGCGGCCGTTCCCAGCGCAGCCGGGCCAGCACCGACCCGGGGTCCGGGGCCGCGCCCGCCGGCAGACCGGCCAGCAGGGTCAGCACCCGGTGCCGTACCTCGGGCGCGGCCGAGCGGTCCAGACCCGGCCCGAGCGCGGCGAGCGTACGGTCCTTCGCGTCCCGTCCGCCGACCAGCCCCGGCGTCCGGGTGGCCGCCAGCCAGGCCTCGGCGAGAGTGGCCCAGCGCTCGGCGGCGGGGCGCTCCAGCCACTCGTCGTAGGCGGGTGTGGCCGCGTACCGCTCGTCGGCCTCGCCGTCGGAGGCGACCATGCCCGCCGCGTACGCCAGCTCCACCCAGAACGCGGCGACCGGCTCGGACACGTCCAGGGCGACGGCGGTCCGCTTCAGGTCCCGGACGCTCAGGCCGCCGGCCCGCAGCACGGCCGGGCCGCCCTCGTCCCAGTCCTTCAGCAGTTCCTCGACGGTGGCGAGAGCGGTGTACGCCTGCCCGGCCGCCGTCGCGTCCACCACCTGCGGACCGTGGGTCGCGGCCGGCTCCACGGCGGGCGGCAGCGGCTCCGGCGCCCGGTGGGCGCGGCCCTCCCGCAGATGCAGGGCCACCTCGCGGGGCAGTACGACCGTGCCGGGCGTGGAGGGCAGCAGCAGACCGCGGTCGAGCAGCCAGCGCACATGCGCGGCCGGATCCGGGGTGACCTGCCCGTACGGCGGCCCCCACACCAGCCGCGACAGCACCTCGCGGGCCGCCTCCGGGGCGTCGGCGAGCAGCCCGGCCATCTTCTTCCGGTCGGCGAACAGCGCGGTGAGCGCGGCCACGGCGGACACCGAGTCGTGCGTCGAGGGCAGCCCGGCCGCCGCGACGATCTCCTGGATCCGCCCCGGCGACATCCCCGAGGAGGCCTCCTGCACGGTCGGGCCGAGACCGGTCGGGGAGGGGTGCTGGGGGGAGGGGGCGAGCAGCTCGCGGGCGGTCCGCACCAGCCGCAGCCGTTCGTCGTCGCCCCACACCAGCGCCTGTTCGCGCAGGGTGGCGAGGGCGTGCGGCAGCGCGGCGGCGACCGTGGCGTCCGCGCCGTACCCCGCCATCAGCTCGAGCAGCGTGTCGTAGGACGCCGGGTCCGGGGCCACGGCCAGCGCCTCCGCCGTCTGCAGCGCGAACCGGTCCAGCCGCTCCAGTGCCCGCAGCACCGAGGCGCGGGTACCGGCGCGGGTGGCCAGCTGGGTGATGTCGGTCGGGACGGGCGTGATGAGGTCGGGGCGGCTGCGCAGCAGCGCGGCCAGGGAGACGTCGTCCCGCGCGCGGAGCGCCTCCGCGAGGGAACGAGGGGCTGGGTGGGCCGCTTGGCTCATCTGACCCACGGTAGCGGTTGCCGGTGTCGAGGGGGGCTCCCCCAGTCCCGGGGGGCGGGCTCGGCGCATCGACTCTGCGCTAACGTCCTCACGGGGACTCATCGCCGTCACCCCGGAGGGGTTCCGTTGGGGATCGAGAGCGACCAGGTCGTCTACGAGTACCTGAGCCGTGTCGGAGACATCGCTCAGCAGCGGCAGCTGCCGTCGGCCACGCGGATGCGGCTGGTGTCGGAGCTGCGCAACGAGATCGACCGGGACCGGGCCAGGGCGACCGTCGACAGCCCCGCCGCGGTCCGCCGCATCCTGGACCGTCTGGGCACCCCGGACGAGGTCGTCGAGGCGGCGGGGGGCACGGCCGGCGCGTCCGGTGGGCCGAGTGGGTCCGGTGGATTCGGTGCCGGGCGGGTCGCGCAGCCGCCCGCCGCCGTGCCGGTACAGCCCGCGCCGGGCGCGCGGAAGCCGGAGCCGGCGGACGGGGAACGGCGCAGGGGCCTGCGCCGGGTCGTCCCCCGGCCGCGGCCGGCCGAACCCGGGCCCTCCACCCCGCCCGACGCGCCGTCACCACCGCACCTGGCCCCCGCGCACGAACTCGGCGACAGCGCCGTGCGGCCCGACTGGTGGCGGGTGGGCGGCAGTCCCTTCGGCGGCCCCGGCGGCGCCGGCCGGCCGGCCGCCGAGACCGACTCGGTGCCGGGGTTCGTCGGCGGTGTGGAGATCCCGGAGCTGCTCAAACGGCCGCCGAAGCCGGCGGAGGAGACGCCGGAAACGGCGGCCCCGGACACCGTGGCGGCGGCACCGGAGGCCACCGGGGCCGAGCCCGCCCCGCGCCGCCGTCTGCTCCCCCGCCCCGCGGCCGGCTGGACCAACCCCCTCCTGCTGCTGGCCGCCGCCGCGCTGGTCGCCGGTGCGGTGCTCGGGAACTGGTTCGCCCTGATCCTGGGATGGGCGATCGCCTACGGCTCCCGGCGGCTGACCCCCGCGGAGACCAGGTGGGCCGTGATGGTCCTGCCGGGTGCGGCGGTCGCGGCGGGGTTGGCGTGGCTGTGGGGCAGGGACAGCGGGCGCTGGGGCGAGCCGATCGCACAGGGCCACATGAACGCCGCGATCGCCGGGACGTGGCCCTGGGTGGTGCGTGGCGCGGCGGTGGCGTCGGCGCTGTACCTGGTCTGGCGCTCCCAACGCACCCGGGGCTGAGCGGGGACGACCGGCCCGCCGCTCACCCGCACCCGCCTCCGCACCCGGCGGACCCCGGGCGCCCCAACGCCGCTGACACAATGGCCCATATGACCTTCACCGTCGGCTTCGACCTCGACATGACCCTCATCGACTCCCGGCCGGGCATCCGTGCGTGCTACGTGGCCCTGGCGGAGCGGACCGGGACGTACATCGACGCCGATCTGGCGGTGACCCGGCTCGGCCCGCCGCTCGTGGAGGAACTGGCCAACTGGTTCCCCGAGGAGCGGATCGGCGCCATGGCCGACCTGTACCGGGAGATGTACCCGTCGATCGCCATCGCCGCGACGCCCGCCATGGAGGGCGCCGCGGAGGCCGTGGACCGGGTGCGCGCGGCCGGTGGCCGGACACTCGTGGTCACGGCGAAGTACGAGCCCAACGCCAAGCTGCACCTGTCCCACCTCGGCATCGAGCCGGACGTGGTCGTGGGCGACCTGTGGGCCGAGCAGAAGGCGGAGGCGCTGCGCGCGTACGGCGCGGGCGTGTACGTCGGCGATCACGTCGGGGACGTGCGCGGGGCCCGTACGGCGAAGGCGGTGGCGGTCGGCGTGGCGACCGGGCCCTGTTCCGCCGACGAGCTGCTCGCCGCCGGCGCGGACGTCGTCCTCGACGACCTGTCCGTCTTCCCCGCGTGGCTGACGGGCTACCGCAGCGCGGATCCGGAGTGGGAGGCGCCGCGCGTCTGACGCCGGGCGGCGGTGACGGACCGCAGGACGCCCGCACCGGCGACCAGGAAACCGACCGCCATGAGCATGCTCAGACCGAACATGTAGGTCGGGAAAGGTTTTGCGCCGAGGAACAGCGGCGCCACCGTGACCAGAGTGGCCACGGCACCGATGAAGAAGACGATCGCCCCGGCGCGGATCAGCCCGTCACCGGGCGCGGCGGAATTCGTTTGGGTTTTGTCACGCACCGGACCAGGGTAGTTCCCAGCGCGAGAGAACAACCGGGGGACGTCTTGTCACCCGCCCCAAGACCATTAGCCTTGTGAGCGGCGGGTCAAGGTCGACCCGCTCTACTGCTATCAAGAGCACTTTCGCAGCAGTGGCAGTTTTCCCAACGAGTACGAGGACGAGGACAGACGGTGCCGACCGGGCGTGTCAAATGGTTCAACAGCGAGAAGGGCTTCGGCTTTCTCTCCCGCGACGACGGCGGTGACGTCTTCGTCCATTCCTCGGTTCTCCCCGCCGGAGTCGATGCACTCAAGCCGGGACAGCGCGTGGAGTTCGGCGTCGTCGCCGGTCAGCGCGGTGACCAGGCGCTGTCGGTGACCGTGCTGGAGCCGGCGCCGTCCGTCGCCGCCGCCCAGCGCAAGAAGCCCGACGAGCTCGCCTCGATCGTGCAGGATTTGACGACCCTCCTCGAGAACATCACGCCGATGCTCGAGAAGGGCCGCTACCCGGACAAGGCGTCCGGCAAGAAGATCGCCGGCCTGCTGCGGGCGGTCGCCGACCAGCTGGACGTCTGAGCCGGCGCAGAAGAAGAACCCGTCTTCCCTTACGGGAACGCGAGCGCATCCGGGCCGAGGGGCGGCACCAGCCCCTCGGCCGCCGCGCGTGTGAGCAGGCCACGGATCGCGGCGTAGCCGTCCTCGCCGAGGCCGGCGGTGAACTCGTTGACGTACAGCCCGATGTGCTGGTCCGCCACGGCCGGGTCCATCTCCTGGGCGTGTGCCATGACGTACGGCCGGGACGCCTCGGGGTCGTCCCAGGCGGCCCGCACGGAGGCGCGGATGGAGTCGGCGAGCCGGGACAGCGCGTCGGCGCCCAGTGAGCGCTTGGCGATGATCGCGCCGAGCGGGATCGGCAGCCCGGTGGTCCGCTCCCAGTGCTCGCCCATGTCGGCGAGCTTGTGCAGCCCGTAGTCCCGGTAGGTGAACCGGGCCTCGTGGATGACCAGACCGGCGTCCACCTTGCCGTCCCGCACGGCCGGCATGATCTCGTGGAACGGCAGGACGACGATCTCGCCGACCCCGCCCGTGGGCAGTGTGTCCGCCGCCCACAGGCGGAACAGCAGATACGCCGTCGACTTCTCGCTGGGCACCGCGACCGTACGGCCCGTCAGATCGACGTCTTGCTCCCGCGTGAGCACCAGCGGCCCGCAGCCCCGCCCCAGCGCGCCGCCGCACGGCAGCAGCGCGTACGCGCCGAGGACGTACGGCAGGACGGCGTACGACACCTTCAGTACGTCGAACTCGCCGCGCTCGGCCATGCCGTTGGTGATGTCGATGTCGGCGAAGGTCACGTCCAGGGCGGGGGCGCCCGGGACGCGGCCGTGGGCGAGGGCGTCGAAGACGAAGGTGTCGTTGGGGCAGGGGGAGTACGCGATCTGCAGCGCTCGGCTGTCAGGGCTCAGTGGGCTCATGTGCTGTCCAACTCTCCAGTGCGGGTGCGCACTTCCCGAACGCCTCGGTGAGCGCGGCGAGGGCGTCGCCGATGCGCCAGGCGGCGCGGTCGCGCGGGCCGACCGGGTTGGAGACCGCGCGGATCTCCAGCACCGGCACCCCGTGCGCGGCGGCGGCCTCCGCCACCCCGAAGCCCTCCATGCCCTCGGCGAGCGCGCCGGGGTGCCTCCCGTGCAGGGCGGCGGCGCGGGCGGCGGTGCCGGTGACGGTGGAGACGGTGAGGATCGTGCCGGGGCGGGCGCCGGTGGCCTCGGACACGGCACGGACGGCGGAGTGCGGCGGGCGGTGGGTGATGGTCCCGAAGCCCAGCTCGGTGACCGGAAGGAAGCCGTCGGCGGTCTCCGCGCCCAGGTCGGCCACGGTGATCGCGTCGGCGACGACGAGCGAGCCGACGGGCGCCCCGGGCGGGAAGCCGCCGCCGATCCCGGCCGAGACGACCAGGTCGTACGGGGTGCCTTCGAGGGCGGCCGCGGTCAGGGCGGCGGCGGTGGACGCGGCGGCGAGGGCCGGACCGACCCCGGCGGCGAGCAGATCCCAGCCGGCGGCGGTACGGCACAGGAGCGCGCCGGGGAGCCGCACCTCGGTCACGGCCCCGGGGAACGCCCGTGCCACCGCGTCCCGCTCGACCGGGACCGCGGTGGCGACGAGAACCCTTACGGAGGCCGTGATCAGGCCTTCTTCAGCTTGAACGACCACATGCCGAGGTTGGACTTGTCGCCCATCCGGATCGTGACCGTGTTGGTGTCGCCCTGGGTGCCGTACTGCTGGTTGAAGAACGCGCTGCCCGGGATGGCGCGGTAGGTCTTCTTGCTGACGTCGGTGAACTGCTGGCCGTTGACCAGGATGATCCAGCCGGCGTCCGCGATCTTCGGGTCGACGCCGAAGCGGACGGTCTCGTCCTGGTCGACCTTGATCGACTCGGCCTTGTCGACGTTCTTGACGCACTGCGCCAGCGACTTGGCGTCCAGCGCCTTGCCGTCGTTGTAGCAGGTGGCCTCGGAGTTGACCGAGTCCTTGCCGACGGTGACCGTCGAGACGGGAGACGGCTTGTCGCAGGCCGACAGGGCGAGCAGTCCGGCGGAAACGGCGCCGGCGACAGCGACGGCGCGGCGGCGTCGCACAGCGGATTGCAGCGTGGTCATGCCCGAAGGCTATCGGGCGCCCCGAGCCCTCCGCCCACGCGGGGTGCGGCGTGCCCGGTTCGTTACGCCAGCCGGTCCTGCGGGTCGGACACCGTGTCCGGTTCGTTATGCCGGAAGCGGCCCGGAACGCGGGCCGCGGGAGGTCAGGCCACGCGGGGCCGGGGCCGGCCGCCGTGCCGGGCCGAGGCGAGCAGCCCCTTCAGGGTGGCCAGCCAGCCGACCGCGACGAACGCCGCGCCGATCAGCAGGCCGACGGTCCCGTCGAGCGGCAGCACGATACCGACGGCGCCGCCGAACACCCACGCCATCTGCAGCAGCGTCTCCGAGCGGGCGAACGCCGAGGTGCGCACCAGCTCCGGCACGTCCCGCTGGATCAGCGCGTCCAGGGCCAGCTTGGCCAGTGCCTGGGCGAACCCGGCGACGGCGGCGAGGCAGGCCACCAGGAACGCCCCGAAGAACAGGCCGGCCACGATCGCCGTGCCCAGCACCACCGCGACGACGGTCACGATGATGACCTCCGGCGCACGTGACTTCAGCCAGGCCCCGACGGCCGTGCCCAGCGCGTTGCCCGCACCGGCGGCCACCCCGACTATCCCCAGCGAGACCGCCGCGCTCTCACCGGTCAGCGGATGCTCGCGCAGCAGGAAGGCGAGGAAGAAGATCAGGAAGCCGGACAGGCAGCGCAGGGCGGCGTTGGCGCCGAGCGCGTGCGTGACGGCGGGGCCCACGGTCCGCAGCCCCGGCCGTTTCACCTGGTCCCTCCTGTGCTGCGGCCCGTGCAGATGCTGCTCGTCGGCCGCGAGCAGGGCCACGTCCTCGCCCTTGGCCGAGTCCACCTTGGGCGGCAGTGAGAACGACAGGAACGTTCCCCCGACGAAGATGGCGAAGGCGCCGTAGAGGGGCCAGGGATCCCCGGCCCTGTGCAGCCCCGCCGCGACCGGGGCGGCGACACCGGTGGCCAGCAGCCCGGCGAGGGTGACCCGCGAATTGGCCTTCACCAGCGAGAACCGCGGCGGCAGCAGCCGCGGTACGACCGCACTGCGCACCACTCCGTAGGCCTTGGACGCGACCAGCACACCCAGCGCCGCGGGATACAGCTGCAGGCTCCCGCTCGCCACCGCCCCCGAGATGACCAGCGCGAGCAGCGCACGGGCCAGCATGGCCCCGGCCATCGCGGCGCGCCGCCCGTGCGGCAGCCGGTCGAGGAGGGGTCCGATGACCGGGGCGAGGACGGTGAAGGGCGCCATCGTGATGGCGAGGTACAGCGCGACCCGCCCCCGCGCCTCGGCGGTCGGCACGGAGAAGAACACCGTGGAGGCGAGCGCCACGGTGATCATGACATCGCCGGCGCCGTTCACCGCGTGCAGCTCGATCAGCTTCCCCAGCCCCGACTCGCCCGCGCCGTGCGCGTGCGTGGCCTTGCGGATGCCCCGCGCGGCGCCGGTGACCGGGAAGTGCAGGGCACGCCCGACAGAACGGACGGCGCCACCGACCCGGCTCGCGCCGCCACCCCGAACACCACGCCTGTCCGCGGTCGCCACGTGCTTCATAGTGCCCCGAGAAGGCGACGGATAGTGCGGTACGGCGCGCACGGCGGCCAACCGTGCCGCTGATCCGGAGACTTCCGGGCGCAACGGCACGAGCGGGGCGGGTGAGCGGGTCGGAAATCCTGCCGCGTGGCGGCGACCAATCCTGTTCGGTGTAGCGTGCGTATCTCAGCCATAACGCAGAATGGATGGCAGAGGTGCGCCCGAGCGCGCGGATGCAGACGTCGATGCGGTCCCCCGGTCCGCTCCGTCGGCAGGCCCGCCGGAGGCAGCCGCACTCGACGAGACGGCGTAGGAGAGAAGCGATACCTGTGAGCGCAGCGACCACGCGAAGCCGCACCCCCGACCGCTTGTGCGCCGAGGCCGTCGACCTCGCCCGCGGTGCCGCCGAGGAGGCCGCCGCGCCCGGCGTGGTCGGCGAGCACGCCGGCCTGCTGTCCGAGGGTGACCGTGTGGTCACGCACTTCTTCGAGTGCAAGGAGCTGGGCTACCGCGGCTGGCGCTGGGCCGTGACCGTGGCCCGCGCCTCCCGCGCCAAGGTCGTCACCCTCGACGAGGTGGTCCTCCTCCCCGGCCCCGACGCCCTCCTCGCCCCCGAGTGGGTCCCGTGGAGCGAGCGTCTGCGCCCCGGCGACCTCGGCCCCGGCGACCTGCTCCCCACCGACCAGGACGACCTGCGCCTGGAACCGGGCTACACGGGCGAGGACGAGCCGCTGCCGAGCGCGGCGGTGTCCGAGGAGATGGCGGAGCTGGCGGAGGCCGAGGACGCCGACGTGACGCCGGGCGCGCCCGCCGTCCAGCCGACGGCACCCTCGCGGGGCTCGATCGCCGCGGTCGCCGAGGAACTGGGCATGCGCCGGGCCCGCGTCCTGTCGCGCTACGGCCTGCACGTCGCGGCCGACCGCTGGGAGGAGTCCTACGGCCCGAAGACCGCGATGGCCCAGGCGGCCCCGGCCACGTGTATGAGCTGCGGCTTCCTGACCCCCATCGGCGGCTTGCTCGGCCAGGCCTTCGGTGTCTGCGCCAACGAGTTCTCCCCGGCCGACGGCCGCGTGGTCTCCTTCGCCTACGGCTGCGGCGGCCACTCGGAGGCCGCGGTCATGCCCAAGCCCCCGCAGCCGGCTCCGCCGGTCATCGACGAGACGAGGGTCGACCCCTTCCCCCTGCGCCCCGCCCGCGACTCGGGTTCCGTCCCGGAGACGGGCGACGAGGAGACGGCGGAACTGGGTCACTCGTAGCCGGGCGGCCGGGCGCCGCACGGGCTGGTCGGGTGAACCGGGCTGCTCCATAGGAGGCGCCCCGCGCGGTCGTTCAGCCCCGCAGGGACCCCACTCCTTGAACATCGCCGGGGTCGGCGCACGGCCGGCACCGAGGCGAGGAGTGGTCCGATGGCGGATCGGCGTGTGTCCCGGACGCGGTGGAACCGGCGGCGTGGCGGGTGGGCCGCGGTGTGTGCGGGCCTCGCCCTCGCGCTGGGTGTGGGGCAGGGCGCGGCGGCCGCGGCGGGCAGCCCCGCGCCTCCGGTACCGCGGGGGAAGATCCTCTCCGCCCCGGTGGCGATGGCCGGGGGACTCGTGCACCCGGACGCGCCGCCGGCCGGTGCCGACGACTGGAGCTGCAAGCCCTCGCGCGAGCATCCGCGTCCGGTCGTCCTGCTGCACGGGACCTTCGCGAACGCCCATGACGACTGGGGCCTGATGTCCCCGTACCTGAAGCAGCTGGGCTACTGCGTCTTCGCGGCAAACTACGGCGCGCCGCCCGGCTCCGCGATCAAGGGCACCGCTCACGTCCCGGACTCCGCCCGGGAGATCGCCGGCTATGTCGACCGCGTACTGGAGGCCACCGGTGCCCACCAGGTCGACCTGGTGGGGCACTCCCAGGGCGGCGGTGTGACCCCCCGCTGGTATCTGCGGTTCGACGGCGGCACGGATTCCGCGCACCCGGAACGGAACAAGGTGCACAGCCTCATCGGCCTGGCGCCGTCCAACCACGGCACGACCGCCTCCGGCCTCGGCACCCTGACCACCAGGCTGGGACTCGACCCGACCGTGTCCGCCGTCGTCGGGCAGGCGTACGCGGACCAGATGGTCGGCTCCGAGGTGAACACGGAGCTGGACCGGGGCGGGGACACCCGGCCAGGGGTCGACTACACCGTCATCGCCACCAGGCACGACGAGGTCGTCACCCCCTACACGCAGCAGTTCCTGACCGCCGGACCGGGCGCGACCGTCAAGAACATCACGATCCAGGACATCTGCCCCCGGGACCTCTCCGAGCACGTCTCGATCGTGTACGACTCCAACGCCGCGCAACTCGTGCGCAACGCCCTCGACCCCGCCCACGCCCAGTCCGTCGGCTGCGGCCTCTCCCTGCCCGTGCTCGGCGGCTGACCGCACCCGGGACCCGGCCGCCCCGGGCGCGCTGTACCTTCGTGCTCACGTAGACGAGGAGAGGGTGAACGTGAGCAGCAAGTACGTGCGGCCGGCGGCCGAGGGGGCCGATCCGTTCGGGACGGCCCGGCTGCGCCGCGGTGTTCTCGACGCCTGGGCCACCAGCCCCGCCCGGTTCCGCGAGGACGCCAACGCCGAGGAGGACCTGGTCCTGGGCGGCTACCGGGACCGCCTCGTGGTCGAGCTGGCGCAGAACGCGGCCGACGCCGCCGCCCGTGCGCGCACGTCCGGCCGGCTGCGGCTCACGCTCCGGGACGGGGTTCTCGTCGCCGCCAACACCGGTGCCCCGCTGGACGCGGCCGGTGTCGAGTCGCTGTCCACGCTGCGCGCCTCGGCGAAGCGGGACGCCGAGGTCACCCACGGTGCCGTCGGCCGGTTCGGGGTCGGGTTCGCCGCCGTGCTGTCGGTGACCGACGAGCCCGCGATCGTCGGACGGCACGGCGGGGTCCGGTGGTCCCTGGCCGAGGCGCGGGGACTGGCCGCCGACATCGCCCGGCACAGTCCGGGGCTCGGGGACGAGGTCCGGCGCCGTGACGGACACGTACCGCTGCTGCGGCTGCCCTTCGCCGCCGAGGGCACCGCTCCGGAGCCGTACGACACCGCCGTGATCCTGCCCCTGCGCGACGCGGCCGCCGCCGATCTCGCCGAGCGGCTGCTGAACGCCGTCGACGATGCCCTGCTCCTCGCCCTGCCGGGCCTGGAGGAGGTCGTCGTGGAGGCCGGCGACCAGGCACCGCGCGTCCTGCGCCGGCGCACCGAGGGCACCGTCACCGTCGTGGAGGACTCCCGGGAGGGGACCACGCGGTGGCGTACCGCCGCCGCCCACGGCCCGCTCACCCCCGACCTGCTCGCCGACCGGCCCGTGGAGGAGCGGCTGCGGCCCCACTGGTCGGTGACCTGGGCCGTGCCCGAGGACGAGGCCGGGCGTCCGGTGCGCCCCCGGACGACCCCCGTCGTGCACGCGCCCACCCCCAGCGACGAACCCCTCGGCGTCCCCGCCCTCCTCATCGCCTCCTTCCCCCTCGACACCACCCGCCGGCACCCCGCGCCCGGCCCGCTCACCGACTTCCTGGTGCAGCGCGCGGCCGACGTCTACGCCGAACTCCTCGCCCACTGGCGGCCGGTGACGGACGGGATCATCGACCTCGTGCCCGGGCCGCTCGGCAAGGGCGCGCTGGACGGGGCGCTCCGGCAGGCCGTCCTGGAGCGGCTGCCGCGCACCGCCTTTCTGCCGCCCGCCGTCACGGCGAAGGAGGAGGGCGACGAGCTTCCCGAGGCGCTGCGGCCCCGTGACGCGGAGGTCGTGGAGGGCGCCGGGGCGGACACCGTGCGGGTGCTCGCCGAGGTGCTGCCCACGCTGCTGCCCGCCGGTCTGGAACGCCGGGTCGAGCTGCGCACCCTCGGCGTCGCCCGGCTGCCGCTCGCCGACGCCGTCGACCGGCTCGCCGGGCTGGAGAAGGACCCGGGCTGGTGGTGGCGGCTCTACGACAGCCTCGCCGGGGTCGACCCCGACCGGCTGTCCGGACTGCCCGTGCCGTTGGCGGACAGGCGGACGACGATCGGGCCCCGGCAGGTGCTGCTGCCCACCCCGGACGGCGCCCGGATCGACGCGGACGTCCTCGGACGGCTCGGTCTGAAGGTCGCCCACGAGGACGCCGTGCACCCGCTGCTGGAGAAGCTGGGCGCGCTGCCCGCCACCGCGCGCGCGGTGCTCACCACCCCTCAGGTGCGGGCCGCCGTCGCCGCCTCGCTGGACGAGGAGGGCGGGGCCGGGGGCTGGGAGGAGAACGCTCCGGATGCCGAGGAGCTGGCCGACACCGTGCTCGGGCTGGTGCGCGACGCGGGCCTGGAGCCCGGGGACGAGCCCTGGCTGGGTGCCCTCGCGCTGCCCGACGAGGACGGGGAGCTCGCCCCCGCCGGTGAACTCGTCCTGCCCGGCAGTCCGTTCGCCCGGGTGATCCGCGAAGGGGAACTGGCCGCCGTGGACCACGACCTGGCCGGGAAGTGGGGCGAACAGCCGCTGGCCGCCTGTGGGGTGCTCGCGAACTTCGCGCTGGTCCGCGCCGCCGACGTCGTCCTCGACCCGGACGAACTGGAGCCCCGCGAGAGCGACTTCGCCGAGCCCGACGACGCCGGGCTGCTGGACGCCGTCGACGTGTGGTGCGAGGACATCCTCGACCGCTTCCCGGACAGCCCGGTGCCCCCGGTCGCCACCGAGCTGGTCGCCGTACGCGATCTGGACCTGGTGGACGACGAGCACTGGCCCGAGGCCCTCGCGCTGCTGGCCCAGCCGCCGCTGCGGGACGCCCTCACCCAGCCGGTCCGCATCCTGCTGCACGACGGCACGCACGAGATCGTACGGCCGTACACCGCGTGGTGGCTGCGCGGTCATCCCGTGCTGGACGGCCGTCGCCCGGCCGGTCTGCTCGCGGCCGGCGGGGACCCGCTGCTGCACGGGCTGTACGACGAGGCCGACGCCACCGGGTTCGAGGACGAGCAGGTGCTGCGGGCGCTGGGTGTGCGCACGTCCGTCGCGGCCCTGCTGGACGAGCCCGGCGGCGCCGCCGAGCTGCTGGACCGGCTGGCCGACCCGCGGCGGCCGGTCACGCCGGCCCAACTGCACGGCCTGTACGGGGCGTTGGCGGAGCTGGATCCGGATCAGGTGACCCTGCCGGACGAGCTGCGGGCCGTGACCGACGGACGCGTGGAGGTCGTGGACGCCACCGAGGCCGTCGTGGTCGACTCGCCCGACCTGCTGCCCTTCACCTCGGGGGTGCCGCTGCTGCCCGTCCGGCCGGTCCGGGCCGCGGAGCTGGCGGAGCTGTTCCAGGTGCGGCGGCTGAGCGAGTCCGTCACCGGCGAGGTGCACTCCGAGGGCACCGAGCACGAGGTGCCGGAGCCGGTGCGGCTGCTGCTCGGGACGCGTACGCCGCGGACGTACGTCGAGCACGGGGAGCTGGTCGTGGACGGCGTGGAGATCGACTGGCGGCTCACCGACGACGGGGTGCTGCACGCGGCCACGCTGGAGGGCGTCGCGGCGGGCCTGGCCTGGGCGGCGGGGCAGTGGCCGCGGCGCTTCGAGGTGGCGGCCCTGCTGGAGGACCCGTCCCGGACGGAGGAACTGGCCAGGGACCGCTGGTTCGACTGACCACGCAGTTCGCTGGAGTAAACATCCCGTCATGGAAGCGCAATCCGGCCATAAAATCTGGCTGGATTGCGCTGTTGCCGTACAACCCGTCCCCGGGGTCACGGATCTGATCGTGCGAGTCGACCGACTCCACGATCACTTCTCCCTCCAGGGGAACGCACATGCGCATACGTGCCACCGTGGCCGCCGTCACCGGCGCCCTGGCCCTCACCGCCCTCGCAGTCCCGGCCGCGCAGGCCGTCACCGACTCGGGCACGCCGTACACCCTGAACGTCAGTTTCTCGAACGTCACGATCGCCAAGGCGATCAAGGTCGGCAGCACCAACAAGGTCAGTACGACGTACTCGTACACGCTGACCCACGGCTCGGACGTGGACATCACCGCGAGCGACTTCTACACGGACGCCTTCCTGTACCACGGGACCTACAGCGACACGGCCCCGGAGCTGTACGGCGACAACCCGGCGACCTGCACCGCCACCTCGTCCACCACCGCCACCTGCACGGGCACGGTCGACATCTACCCGACCGACGCCGACCCGAAGATCGCCGACGCCGGTACCTGGAACGTGGCCGCCGAGGCCGTCGCCTTCAACGGCCAGGACCAGAACAACCCCGACATGAGCAAGGTCGGCTACAAGGACCAGAGCGGCCTGGGCACCACCCTGGTCCAGCGCTACTCGAAGCTGACGACCACCGTCAGCTCGACGTCCGTCTCCAAGGGCACGACCTTCACGGCGTCCGGCAAGCTCTCCCGCGCCGACTGGGACGACAACCTGTACCACGGCTACGCCAACCAGCCGGTCAAGCTCCAGTTCCGCAAGTCGGGCACGAGCACGTACACCACGGTCAAGACGGTGTACACCGACTCCTACGGCAACCTGAAGACGTCCGCGACCGCGAACTACAGCGGCTACTGGCGCTACAGCTTCGCCGGCACCTCGACGACCCCGGCGGTCAGCGCCACGGGTGTGTACGTCGGCGTGAAGTAACCCTCAGTCGGGAAAGCGGCGGTCGACCCACTTCCACAGGAACTCCAGGGCGACCGCCGCGACCACGGCGATACCGACGGCGGTCCACGGCATCGCCAGGCCGACCAGCTTCAGCGCGAAGAAGTCCTGCAGCCCCGGCACGGCCAGGACCAGCAGGAACGCCACACCCATCGCGGCCACCAGGGTCACCCGCCACCAGGTGTAGGGGCGGGCGATGATCGCCAGGATCCACAGGGAGACGAGGAACAGCGTCAGGGTGGCCGCGCTGGTCTGCGCGTCCAGCCGGCCCGGCCCGGTGTAGGAGGAACGGGCGATCAGGTACGTCGCGAAGGTCGCCACCCCGGCCACCACCCCGCCCGGGACCGAGTACCGCATCACCCGCCGTACGAAATGCGGTTTCGCGCGCTCCTTGTTGGGCGCCAGGGCCAGGAAGAACGCCGGGACACCGATGGTGAGGGTGGAGAGCAGGGTCAGATGCCGGGGCAGGAACGGATACTCCACCTGCCAGCACACCACCAGAACCGCCAGCAGCACCGAGTAGACGGTCTTCACCAGGAACAGCGTCGCCACGCGGGTGATGTTGCCGATCACCCGGCGGCCCTCGCCCACCACCGACGGCAGGCTCGCGAAGCTGTTGTCCAGCAGCACGATCTGCGCCACCGCCCGCGTCGCCTCCGAGCCGGAGCCCATGGCGACCCCGATGTCGGCGTCCTTCAGGGCCAGCACGTCGTTCACGCCGTCGCCGGTCATCGCGACGGTGTGCCCGTGCGCCTGGAGCGCACCGACCATGTCCCGCTTCTGCCGCGGGGTGACCCGCCCGAAGACGGTCCCCTCGTCCAGCGCCGCGGCCATACCGGGCCGGTCGGCCGGCAGCTGCCGCGCGTCCACCGTCGTACCCGCCAGGCCCAGCTTGGTGGCGACCGCGCCGACCGACACCGCGTTGTCGCCGGAGATGACCTTGGCGCGGACGTCCTGGTCCGCGAAGTAGCGCAGGGTGTCGGCCGCGTCGGGCCGCAGCCGCTGTTCCAGGACGACCAGGGCGGTGGGGCGGGCGCCGTGGGCCGGCTCGGGGTCGTCCAGGTCACGGCTCGCGCGGGCCAGCAGCAGCACCCGCAGCCCCTGCTCGTTCAGGCGCTCGGTGGCGGCCAGTGCCGGGTCGCCGTCGGAGAGCAGGACGTCCGGCGCGCCGAGCAACCAGGTGCTGGTCTCGCCGTCGGCCTCGCTGAACGCGGCCCCGCTGTACTTGCGGGCCGAGGAGAAGGGCAGCGACTCCACGCACCGCCAGTCCTCGCTGTCCGGGTAGGTGTCGATGATCGCCTGCAGGGAGGCGTTGGGGCGCGGGTCGGACTCGCCGAGCGCGCCGAGCACCCTGCGTACGTACCCCTCGTCGGCCCCGTCGAGCGGCCGCAGCTCGGAGACGTCCATGCCGCCCTCGGTGAGGGTGCCGGTCTTGTCCAGGCAGACGGTGTCGACGCGGGCCAGGCCCTCGATCGCCGGCAGCTCCTGCACCAGGCACTGCCTGCGCCCGAGCCGGATGACGCCGATCGCGAAGGCGACGGAGGTGAGCAGCACCAGCCCCTCCGGGACCATCGGGACGATGCCGCCGACGGTGCGGGCGACGGAGTCCTTCAAGCCGGTGCTCTTGACGACGAGCTGGGTGACGATGAGTCCGATCGCCGCCGGGACCATCATCCAGGTGACGTACTTGAGGATGGTGGAGATGCCGGTGCGCAGCTCGGAGTGGACCAGGGTGAAGCGGGAGGCCTCCTCGCCGAGCCGGGCCGCGTAGGCTTCGCGGCCCACCCTGGTCGCCCGGAAGGCGCCGCCGCCCGCGACCACGAAGCTGCCGGACAGGACGGGGTCGCCGGGGCGTTTGACGACGGGGTCGGCCTCGCCGGTGAGCAGCGACTCGTCGATCTCCAGCCCGTCGGCCTCCGCGCACACCCCGTCGACCACGGCCTTGTCGCCGGGCCCGATCTCGATCAGATCGTCCAGCACGATCTCGTCGGTGGCGACCTCGGTGGCTCTGCCGTCCCGGCGTACGGTCGGCCGGGCCTCCCCGATCACCGCGAGCGAGTCGAGCGTCTGCTTGGCCCGCCACTCCTGGACGATGCCGATGCCGGTGTTGGCGAGGATCACGAAGCCGAACAGGCTGTCCTGGATCGGTGCGACGAACAGCATGATCAGCCAGAGCACGCCGATGATCGCGTTGAACCGGGTGAAGACGTTGGCCCGGACGATCTCCCCGAGTGACCGGCTGCTGCGCACCGGCACGTCGTTGACGAGGCCGCGGTGGACGCGGTCCGCGACCTCGGCGCCGGTCAGCCCGTCCGAGGGTCTCTCCGGCGGGGCCACGGGGTGCACAGGGTCGAGTTCGGCGCCCGCGTCTATGTGGCTCATGCCATCGACGGTACGTGCGGATTTGCCCCCTTGCCCGCTTTACGGGTCACTCGACCGGCGTCGCCCGCGTGCCGGCCGTCCTCTTGATCGCCGCGTCCCGCTTGCGGACGTACCAGATGCCGATCAGCCCCAGGCCGCCCCCGGCCAGGCAGGTCCACAGCCACCACAGGTGCCCGTGGTCGTCGATCCAGCCGTAGAAGGGCAGCTGGACCAGGAAGAGCACGAACCACACGATCGTGCCGCCGGTGATGGTGGCGACCACGGGCCCCTCCAGGGGCTCCGGCGCCTCGTGCTTGGGGGTCCACTTGGCCATGCGCACAGCTTAAGCGCCGCCCCTCCACCACCCCCTGCCCCGCTGGTCTACGCGCGGAGATAGCGATAACCCGGTCATACGTTCATACTGAAACCGTTTGCCTTTGACCACTTCCGTTCGTATGAAACTCCAACAGGGCTCGGGGGAACCCGGTCGGAGATGAGGTCTCGCATGTCCACCTCGGCACCCGCCAAGGCGCCCACCCCCGAGAAGCCGGGCGGCGCGCCCGCCTTCGGAGCCCTCGACCGCTACTTCAGGATCTCCGAGCGCGGCAGCTCCGTCGCCCGCGAGATCCGCGGCGGTTTCGCCACCTTCTTCGCGATGGCGTACATCATCGTGCTGAACCCGATCATCCTCGGCAGCGCGAAGGACATGTACGGGCATCACCTGGACAACGGCCAGCTGGTGACGGCGACCGCGCTCACGGCCGCGTTCACCACCCTGCTGATGGGCGTCGTCGGCAACGTGCCGATCGCGCTCGCCGCCGGCCTCGGGGTGAACTCGGTCGTCGCCCTCCAGCTCGCGCCCCGCATGTCCTGGCCGGACGCCATGGGCATGGTCGTCCTCGCGGGGATCGTGGTCATGCTGCTGGTCGCCACGGGACTGCGCGAGCGCGTGATGAACGCCGTGCCGTTCGGTCTGCGCAAGGCGATCTCGATCGGTATCGGCCTGTTCATCATGCTCATCGGCCTGGTCGACTCCGGCTTCGTCACCCGTATGCCGGACGCCGCCCAGACCACCGTCCCGTTGCAGCTCGGTGTGGGCGGCCACCTGCACGGCTGGCCGGTGCTGGTCTTCATCCTGGGCGCGCTGCTCACCTTCGCGCTGATCGTCCGCAAGACGCCGGGCGCGATCCTGATCTCGATCGTCGGCATGACCGTCCTCGCGGTGATCCTCAACGCGGTCACCACGATCCCGTCCTGGGGCCTGACGGTCCCGAAGTGGCCGGGCAACCCGGTCTCCACCCCCGACTTCGGCCTGGTCGGCCAGGTCAGCCTGTTCGGCGGCTTCTCCAAGGTCGGCGTGCTGACCGGCGTCCTGTTCGTCTTCACGGTCCTGCTGTCGTGCTTCTTCGACGCGATGGGCACGATCATGGGGGTCAGCGACGAGGCCAAGCTGACCGACGCCGAGGGCTACATGCCGGGCATCAACAAGGTCCTCTTCGTCGACGGCCTCGCGGTCGCGGCGGGCGGCGCCAGCTCCTCGTCGGCCACCACGGCGTTCGTGGAGTCCACGGCCGGGGTCGGCGAGGGCGCCCGCACGGGCCTGGCGAACGTCGTCACCGGCGGCCTGTTCGCCGTGGCGCTGTTCCTCACCCCGATCGCCACGATGGTCCCGTCCCAGGCGGCCACCCCGGCGCTGGTCGCGGTCGGCTTCCTGATCCTGTCGAACTCGATCAAGGAGATCGACTGGGCGGACTACACCATCGCGATCCCGGCGTTCGTGACGATGCTGATGATGCCGTTCACCTACTCGATCACCAACGGCATCGGCATGGGCTTCATCACCTTCACCGTCCTGCGCCTGGCCGCCGGCCGGTTCCGGGACATCCCGGTCGCGATGTACGTGGTCTCGGCGGTGTTCGCCTTCTACTACCTGATGCCGGCCCTGGGCCTGACCTGAGCCATGGCCCTCTACGGCGTCAGGTGACGCCGTAGAACCTCTCCGTCTCCTCGACGGCGGCCTGGAACCGCTCGTCGAAGTCACCCCGGATGAGCGTGCGGACCACATAGTCCTGCACGCTCATTCCTCTTTTCGCCGCGTGTTGCCGGAGCCGTTCGAGCAGCTCCCCGTCCAACCGCAGGCTGAGCACACTGGTCCCCATGCGTACGAGGGTCGCCACATCCGGCCATCCGGCGCGTCACTTTCCTGAACCGACTCACTCATATGGGTGATCGTCGGCGTCAGTGGCGGGTATCACGCGGTATCGGGTGTGTCGTGGTGGTCTTTAGCGAGAGTAATGAGTTACTCTAAAGAACATGCCGGACCTCACCCATGGCGACGACGCGGCCGCCGTGAACTCCCTCCGCTCCGCCGTGATGCGGCTGTCCCGTCGGCTCAAGCACCAGCGGGTCGACGAGTCGCTGAGCCCCACCGAGATGTCGGTGCTCGGCACCCTCTTCCGCTGCGGCTCGGCCACGCCGGGCGAGCTGGCCCGCAAGGAGCACGTCCAGCCGCCGTCGATGACCCGCATCGTCGCGCTGCTCGAGGCCAAGGGGCTGGTCCGGCTGGAGCCGCACCCCGAGGACCGGCGCCAGAAGGTCGTCACCCAGACCGAGCAGGCCGAGGCGATGCTCGAGGAGAGCCGCCGCAAGCGCAACGCGTTCCTGGCCGGCCTGGTCGAGGGCCTCGACGAGGACGAGTGGGCCGCCCTGCGCGCCGCCGCCCCCGTGCTGGAGAAGCTCGCCCATCTGTAAGGACGTAACGCAAGGAGGCGAACCCCTTTGAGTACGGGATCCGGAAAAGATTCCGCCCCCGCACCGACCACTCCTACCCCCACCCCCCGCACGTCCTCGATGTTCAGCTCGCTGAAGATCAGGAACTACCGCCTCTTCTTCGTCGGCCAGGTCGTCTCGAACACCGGCACCTGGATGCAGCGCATCGCCCAGGACTGGCTCGTCCTCGGCCTCACCGGATCCTCCGCGGCCGTGGGCATCACGACGGCCCTCCAGTTCCTGCCGATGCTCCTGTTCGGCCTGTACGGCGGTGTCCTCGTGGACCGCCTCCCCAAGCGCCCCACGCTGCTGGTCACGCAGGCCTCGATGGCCGTCACGGGTCTCGCGCTGGCCTTCCTCACCCTCTCCGGCCACGTCCAGGTCTGGCACGTCTACGTCGCCGCCTTCGCCGTCGGTCTCGCCACGGTCGTCGACAACCCGGCCCGGCAGTCCTTCGTCTCCGAGATGGTCGGCCCCGAGCAGCTGCAGAACGCGGTCAGCCTGAACTCCGCGAACTTCCAGTCCGCCCGCCTGGTCGGCCCCGCCGTCGCCGGCCTCATGATCACCGGGGTGGGCACCGGCTGGGCGTTCCTCGCCAACGGCCTGTCCTTCGCCGCGCCCGTCACCGCACTGCTGCTGATGCGCGCCCGTGACCTGCACGTCGTCGAGCGCGCGCCGCGGGGCAGTGGCCAGCTGCGCGAGGGCCTGCGGTACGTGGCCAAGCGGCCGGAGCTGATCTGGCCGATCGTCCTGGTCGGCTTCATCGGCACCTTCGGCTTCAACTTCCCGGTGTGGCTGTCCGCCTACGCGGACGACGTCTTCCAGTCCGGTGCCGGCTCCTACAGCCTCTTCAACACCCTGATGGCCGTCGGCTCCCTGGTCGGCGCCCTGCTGGCCGCCCGGCGCGGCACGGCCCGCCTGCGCGTCCTGATCGCCGCAGCGCTGGCCTTCGGCACGCTGGAGGTGGTGGCCGCGCTGGCACCGTCGTACTGGCTGTTCGCGCTGCTGATGGTCCCGATCGGCGTCTTCGGGCTCACGGTCAACGTCACCGCCAACACCGCGGTCCAGATGGCCACCGACCCGGCCATGCGCGGCCGGGTGATGGCCCTGTTCATGATGGTGTTCATGGGCGGCACGCCGCTGGGCGCGCCGGTCGTCGGCTGGATCACCGACACCTACGGCGCGCGGGTCGGCTTCGTCGCCGGCGGCGTCGTATCGGCCACCGCGGCCGGGGTGATCGGCCTGGTCCTGGCCCGCGTCGGCGGCCTGCGGCTCGCGGTGGGCTGGCACCGCGGCCACCCACGGGTCCGTTTCGTGCCACGGGAGCGGGAGGAGCTGGCGACGGCGGCGTAGGACGGCCGGGGGCCGTTCGGGTCAGCGCCGCAGGGGCGACCGCTGTGCGCCGGGTGCGCGTCCGGGGTGGTGCTCGCGCCCACGCGGCGGGGCCGCACACCGATGCGGCCCCGCGCCCCGCCGGGGCGCTACAGCACCCTTCGGGCCAGCAGCATCCCCGGCCACTTGTCCTCGCCGACGGTGAAGGGCTCGACCCGGGTGAACCCCTGGCTCTCGTAGTACGCGACCAGCTTGCCGTCGTCGCCCGCGTAGCAGTCCACCCGCAGCAGCGAGATCCCGGCCCGCCGTGTCTCCTCGGCCGCGTGCGCGAGCAGCGCGGCACCGGCGCCGAGGCCCTTGAACCGGTGGTCGGTGGCGAAGAGGTGGATGTACCGCTCGGGCTCGTCGGCGGGCTCCAGGTACGGGCCGGGGCCCTTGCTGAGGGTGAGCGTGGCCGCCGGGACGCCGTCCACCTCGGCTATGTACGGCGTGCCCGCGGCGGTGATCCGGTGCACCAGTTCCACGGCCCGCTCGTTCGTCGACCAGGGCTCGGTGCCCCACTGGCCGGTACGGCCCTGTGAGACCAGCCACTCCACGGCACTGTCGAGCATGCCGAGGATCAGGGGCGCGTCGTGGGGGCCGCCTGTGCGCAGGGTGATCGTCATGGGCTCATCATGCCGATCCGCGTCTGCGAAGGTGAAGGAATGAGACTCTTCGCCGCGGTGCTCCCTCCGGAGCACGTCGTCCATGAACTCGCCGTCGAAGTCGACCAGTTGAAGAGGCTGCCCGGCGCGGAACGGCTGCGCTGGACGGGCCGCCCCGGCTGGCACTTCACCCTCGCCTTCTACGGCGAGGTCGCCGACGACCTCGTACCGGATCTCTCGGACCGCCTGGCCCGCGCGGCCCACCGCACCGCCCCCTTCGCCCTGGCACTCTCCGGCGGCGGCCAGTTCGGGCACGGCAAGGCCCTGTGGACGGGTGCCGCCGGCGAGGTGGAGGCGCTGCGGCTGCTGGCCGACCGGGCGGAGGCGGCGGCGCGGAAGGCGGGCGTGCCGATGGGGGAGCACCGGCGGTACAAGGCCCACCTGACGGTGGCGCGGGGCCGGGACTCGGTGGACGTGCGGCCGTACGTGGAGGCGCTGCGTGCCTTCGGCAGCCGTACCTGGACGGTGGACCAGCTGGTCCTGGTCCGCAGCAACCTGCCGACGTCCGGGGTGGCGGGGGAGCAGCCGCGGTATGAGGCGGTTGCCCGCTGGCAGCTCGGCGGGGCCGGTTAGGCTCGGTCACGTGGACCCGAAAACCCGGAACCGGATCATGGCCGGTGTGCTTGTGCTGATGTTCGTGGTGGTCGCCGTGGCGGCGGCCGTCAAGTAGCCGTGCGCCGGTGGAGCGGCGGGAACTGCGGCCGGTTCGCCGGGTGCGGGCCCGTCGCGGCCGGTCGCAGTTTCCCCGCACCCCTTTCGGGGCGCTGCCCTCACGGAGCTGTGAACCGCATCACCAGGCGAAGGCCTCCGGGGAGGGACCCGGGCCCGGGAAGACCTCGTCCAGGCCGGCCAGCAGGTCCTGGCCCAGCTCCAGCTCCGAGGCCCTGACCGCCGACTCCAGCTGCTCCGCGGTGCGCGGGCCGACGATCGGGCCGGTGACGCCGGGGCGGGTCAGCAGCCAGGCCAGGGCCACCTCGCCGGGCTCCAGGCCGTGCTTGTCGACCAGGTCCTCGTACGCCTGGACCTGGGCGCGGGCGGCGGGGTTCTTGAGGGTGTCGGCGGCCCGGCCGGAAGCACGGCGACCGCCCTCGACCTCCTTCTTGATGACCCCGCCGAGCAGTCCGCCGTGCAGCGGCGACCACGGGATGACCCCGAGGCCGTACTCCCGCGCGGCCGGGATGACCTCCATCTCGGCGCGCCGCTCGGCGAGGTTGTACAGGCACTGCTCGCTGACCAGCCCGATGGTGCCGCCGCGCCGGGCGGCGGTCTCGTTGGCCTGGGCGATCTTGTAGCCGGGGAAGTTGGAGGAGCCGGCGTAGAGGATCTTGCCCTGCTGGACCAGGGTGTCGATCGCCTGCCAGATCTCCTCGAACGGCGTGTTCCGGTCGATGTGGTGGAACTGGTAGAGGTCGATGCGGTCGGTCTGCAGCCGCTTGAGGCTGGCGTCAACGGCCCGGCGGATGTTCAGCGCGGAGAGCTTGTCGTGGTTGGGCCAGGCGGGCTGACCGGGCTGGGCGTCGGGGGCCATGTTGCCGTAGACCTTGGTGGCGAGGACGACCTTGTCGCGGCGGTCGCCGCCCTTGGCGAACCAGTTGCCGATGATGGTCTCGGTCCGGCCCTTGTTCTCCCCCCACCCGTACACGTTGGCGGTGTCGAAGAAGTTGATGCCCGCGTCCAACGCCGCGTCCATGATGGCGTGGCTGTCGGCCTCGTCGGTCTGCGGGCCGAAGTTCATGGTTCCGAGGACCAGTCGGCTGACCTTGAGTCCCGTGCGTCCTAGCTGCGTGTACTCCATGGTCCTCCAGCCAACGGCTTGAAGTGCGCTCGAAGCAAGGGCCCACCGGCGGTCAGTCGCGGGGGAACTCGTCGGTTTTGAGGGTGAGGCCGAGGGGGGTCGTGGTCATGTCGACGTCCGCTCCGAAGGCGACCGTCAGTTCGCTGAGGTACTCGCCGCCCTTCGGCTGGCTGTAGAGGTGGCACTTGCCCTGGTAGGGATCGGCGACGAGGTAGACGGCCACCTCGGCGGTGGCGTAGGCCGTCTTCTTGGGGCCGTAGTCGTTGTGTCCCGTGCCCTTCGAGATGACCTCCGCGACGAACTCGACGTCCTTGCACTGCCACAGGCCGTTGGGTGTCCTCTCGGCACCATCGGTCACGAGCGTGACGTCGGAGCAGAAGCCGTTGAGGTGGCCCGGGTAGTCGATCCGGACGTCCGACTTGACGCGCCTGCGCGGGTACTTGGTGCGCAACTGGTCGTAGATGTTGGCGATGATCTCCCAGTGGGTGTCCCGCTGCGGCGACATGAAGATGGCCCCCTCGACGATGTCGACCTTGTATCCCTCGGGGGTGGTCCGCTCGAGCGACTCGAACAGGTCGTCCAGAGTCAGCTCGCCGCTCTCCTCGGCCATCTCGATCCTGTCTTCAAGGACGGTTATCGTGGCGCTCCTCCCCGGCTGCCCCACGCACGAGTGCAACCGCGCGGTTCAACGATACGCACGGTGACCGGGGCACGCCGGAATCAGGTCAACCTGTTCCAGCCGCGTACGCCTGTCCGACTCCCCACGCCTCCCACATCGCCCCCGCGAAGGCCGCCGCGATCCGGTGTTCCCCGCTCGCGTTGGGATGCGTCCCGTCGTAGGTGTCGGTGTGGATGTCGTACGCCTCGGGCGGTGAGGCCAGCAGGATCGGTGAGCGGGGCTCGTCCAGGTCGGCGACCGTCTTCGCGAGCAGGACGTTGAAGAGGTCCACCTGCGCGGCGAAGGGGGCGTCCGCCTCGGCCCGGATGTTCGGGATGACCGGGAGCAGGACCATGCGGATACGCGGGTCGGCCGCGCGGGCGCCGGTGACGAAGGCGCGCACGTTCTGGGCCGTCTGCTCGGCGTTCGTGTAGAAGCCCAGGTCGATCAGGCCGAGGGAGACCAGCAGCACGTCCGCCCGGTGGGCCCGCACCGCCTCGCCGATCAGCGGAGCCATGTGCAGCCAGCCCTCGCCCCAGCCCGCCAGGTGGTGGCGCGGGAAGCCGGGGTCGGCGTAGGCGTACGAGGTGGGGGCGTCGGCCGACTTGTCGTACAGCTCCTCGCGCGGGCCGACGAAGGTGAACGGGCCGTCGTACGCGTCGCGCAGATGGCGCCACAGGCGGTAACGCCATGTGTGCTCGCCGGCGCTCCCGATCGTCATGGAGTCACCTACGGGCATGAACCTGAGCATCCGCTCATGATGGACGATCACGCGCACCGATGGGGTGTGAGGCCCACCACGTACGACGGACCCCCGCGGGGACCCGCCCGGTGAACCCCCGGGGGGAATGGCACGCTTGGGGCATGCGTCGATCGTTCGCCGTTCTCGCCGGGGTGCTGCTCGCCGGCGCCTGCGCGCTGCCCGCCTCCGCCGCCGACGGGGGCGGGGACCAGGGCTTCACCCTCAAGGACCCGCGGATCACCGAGTCCAGCGGGCTCGCCGCCTCGCACCTGCACCCCGGCGTCTACTGGACGCACAACGACAGCGACGACGGACCGTACCTCTACGCCGTGGACAGCCGGACCGGGAAGACCGTCGCCCGGGTCACCCTGCGCGGCATCGGCTCCCCGCGGGACGTCGAGGCCGTCTCCATCGGGCCGCACAACGAGATCTACCTGGGCGACATCGGTGACAACCTCGGCGGCAAGTGGCCGTACGTGTGGATCTACCGGCTGCCCGAGCCGAAGCAGCTGAAGGACCAGACGGTCACCGCGACGCAGTACGTCGTGAAGTACGCGAACGGGCCGCGGGACGCCGAGTCGCTGATCGTCCACCCGAAGACCGGGCGGGTCTACATCATCGACAAGAAGGAGGACGGCGGGCACCTGTACGAGGGCCCGTCCGCCCTCTCCACCTCCGGCGCGAACATCTTCAGGCCGATCGCCCCCGTCGACCTCTGGGCCACGGACGCGGCCTTCTCGCCGGACGGGCGACAGCTCGCCGTGCGCGGGTACTTCGGCGGGGTCTACTACGACTGGAACGGCGGTCGCATCAAGCGCGCCGGCCAACTCGACGTGCCCCTGCAGGGACAGGGGGAGGGCGTCACGTACTCCGTCGACGGGGCCAGGCTGCTGTACAGCAGCGAGGGCGCGGGCAGTGAGGTCGTCGCGAAGGGCGCGCCGGGCCGCTCCGCCGCCAAGTCGCCTTCCGCGAGCGGCGGCTCCACCACGGCCGGGGGCGGGACCGGGATCGGCACCGGGTTCGGGACCGGCGGCGCCGGGAGTCTGAAGGTCGGTGCCGTCGTCGTCGCGGTCGGAGCGCTCGTCCTCATCGGAATGCGGGGGCTGCGGCGGCGCCGGTGAGGCCCCGGGCGAAGACGCCCGGGACGTCACATCGGGAGCCGCAGCCCCGTACCGCGTTGCGTCAATAAATGCGTGTACGGTGCAGGCGTATGCTCGCGCCATGGTTCAGCACCGCATGATCGACGTGAACGGCATCCGGCTGCACATCGCGGAGGAGGGCGAGGGCCCGCTCGTCGTGCTGCTGCACGGCTTCCCCGAGTCCTGGCACTCCTGGCGCCACCAGTTCGGCCCCCTGGCCGCCGCCGGGTTCCGGGTGGTCGCCCCCGACCAGCGCGGATACGGTCGCAGCGACCACCCGCAGGACGTGGACGCGTACAGCATCCTCCATCTCGTCGGGGACGTGATCGGGCTGATCCACGCCCTGGGGGAGAAGCAGGCGTTCGTCGTCGGGCACGACTGGGGCGCGCCGGTGGCCTGGCACACCGCGCTGCTGCGGCCCGACGTGGTGCGCGGGGTCGCGGGGCTGAGCGTGCCGCCGCCGTTCCGCGGGGAACGGCCGCCGCTCGCCGCCATGCAGGAGCGGTTCGGCGGGCGGTTCTACTGGAACTACTTCAACCGGCCCGGGGTCGCCGACGCCGAGTTCGCCAAGGACACCCGCACCGCCCTGCGCAAGCTGTTCTACTCCGCCTCCGGTGACGCCCCCGGCGCCGGCCGCCCCGACCAGGCCCTGGTGGCCGACCCGGAGCGGGGCTGGCTGGCGGACATGACCGATCCGGAGGTGCTGCCGGACTGGCTCACCGAACAGGACCTGGACGCGCTCACCGAGAGCTACGCCAGGGGCTTCACCGGCGCCCTGAACTGGTACCGCAACCTGGACCGCAACTGGGAGCTGACCGCGGCCTGGCACGACGCGGTCGTCAGCGCGCCCGCGCTGTACCTGTACGGCGACCGTGATCTCGTCCCGGCGTTCCCGGGCACCCCGGAACTCATCGCCGAGCTGCCCCGGCTGATGCCCGACCTGCGCCGCGAGCCCGTCGTGCTGCCGGGCTGCGGCCACTGGACGCAGCAGGAGCGGCCCGGGGAAGTGAACGCCGCGCTGATCGGGTTCCTGACGGAGCTGCGGGGCTGAGGCCGCCCGTGACATGAGAGAAGGGCGCCCGGTGTGCACCGGGTGCCCTTCGCCGTCGTAGCCGCTACAGCTTCTCGATCACGTAGTCGACGCACTTCGTCAGCGCCTCGACGTCCGCCGGGTCGATCGCCGGGAACATCGCGATGCGCAGCTGGTTGCGGCCGAGCTTGCGGTACGGCTCGGTGTCCACGATGCCGTTGGCGCGCAGCACCTTGGCGACGGCGGCCGCGTCGATCTCGTCGGAGAAGTCGATCGTGCCGATGACCTGCGACCGCTTGGCCGGGTCGGCGACGAACGGGGTGGCGTACTTGGACTCCTCCGCCCAGGAGTACAGGCGGCTGGAGGAGTCCTTGGTGCGGGCCGTGGACCAGGCCAGACCACCCTGGCCGTTGAGCCACTCCAGCTGCTGGTTCAGCAGGAAGAGGGTGGCCAGCGCCGGGGTGTTGTACGTCTGGTTCTTGCGGGAGTTGTCGATCGCGGTCGGCAGCGAGAAGAACTCCGGGACGTGCCGGCCGGACGCGTGGACGCGCTCGGCGCGCTCGATCGCGGCCGGGGAGAAGACGCCGATCCACAGGCCGCCGTCGGAGGCGAAGGACTTCTGCGGGGCGAAGTAGTAGACGTCGGTCTCGGCGACGTCGACCGGGAGGCCGCCCGCGCCGCTCGTCGCGTCCACGAGGACGAGCGCGCCCTCGTCGGCCCCTTCGACCCGCTTGATCGGCATGGCGACGCCGGTCGAGGTCTCGTTGTGAGTGAAGGCGTAGACGTCGACGCCCGCCTCGGCCCGCGCCTCGGGGTGGGTGCCGGGGTCGGCGGCGACGACGGTCGGCTCGGCCAGCCAGGGCGCCAGCTTGGCGGCCTTCGCGAACTTGGAGGAGAACTCGCCGAAGCTCAGGTGCTGGGACTTGTTCTCGATCAGACCGTGGGTGGCGATGTCCCAGAAGGCGGTGGAGCCACCGTTGCCGAGGACCACCTCGTAGCCCTCGGGGAGGGAGAACAGGGAGCTGATGCCCTCACGGACCTGGCCCACCAGGTTCTTGACGGGGGCCTGGCGGTGGGAGGTGCCCAGCAGGGACGTGCCGGTGGCGGCGAGGGCGTCCAGCGCCTCGGTGCGCACCTTGGAGGGGCCCGCGCCGAAACGTCCGTCGGCGGGCTTGATGTCAGCGGGGATCTGGATGTCGGCCACGAGTCGGAGGGTATCCCGCTGGGCGAAACCGGGCGCAACGGCGTCCGTCGGATGAGACGAGATCACCGAACCGTGGACTTGTGAAGTAGTACGACGATCTGCGCGGGGCTGTGAAAACCTTCGGTGACTGTCCGTGAGCGGATGCATCCTGGACGCATGACGGATCACTCGGGTCTCGAAGCGGAGCTGCGCGGCGCCGTCCGGGGCGAGGTCGGTTTCGACACCACCTCCCGGGCGCTGGTCACCATGGACGCCTCCAACTACCGGCGTGTCCCGCTGGGCGTGGTAGCCCCCACCGGCGCCGACGACGTGGCCGCCGTGCTGGAGGTCTGCCGGGCGCGCGGGGTGCCCGTGGTGGCACGCGGCGGGGGCACGTCGATCGCCGGACAGGCGACCGGCACCGGCGTGGTCCTGGACTTCACCCGGCACATGAACGGCCTGCTGGAGCTGGACCCGGGCACCCGCACGGCCGTCGTACAGCCGGGGCTCGTCCTCGACCGGCTCCAGGAGGCCGCCGCCCCGCACGGCCTGCGCTTCGGCCCGGATCCCTCCACACACAGCCGCTGCACGCTCGGCGGAATGATCGGCAACAACTCCTGCGGCTCGCACTCGGTGGCCTGGGGGACGACCGCGGACAGCGTGCGCGAGCTGTCCGTCATCACCGCGCGGGGACGCCGGCTGCGGCTCGCACGGGACTGGGCGGGCGCACCGGAAGGGCTGCGCGAGCTGGCCCAGGGCGAACTGGCCCGGCTGCGCACCGGCTTCCCCGACCTGCCCCGCCGCATCTCCGGATACGCGCTGGACGCGCTGCTGCCCGAGAGGGGCGCGGACGTCGCCCGCTCCTTCTGCGGCTCGGAGGGCACCCTCGGCATCCTCACCGAAGCGGTCGTCCACCTGGTGCGGGCCCCACGCGCGCGTGCCCTGGCCGTGCTGGCGTACGGCGACGAGAGCGCCGCCGCCGAGGCCGCCGCCGGGCTGCTGCCGCTCGGCCCCCTGACGGTGGAGGGCATGGCGGCCGACCTCGTGCGTTCACCGGCCGGACTGCCCGAGGGGGGCGCCTGGCTGTTCGTGGAGACCGGCGGCGAGTCACCGGCCGAGGCACGCGCGCGTGCGCAGGCCGTCGTCCGCGCGGCCGACGTGACCGACTCCCTGGTGGTGACCGACCCGGCCGCCCAGGGTGCCCTGTGGCGCATCCGCGAGGACGCGAGCGGCACGGCCACGCGGATGCCGGACGGCGGGGAGGCCTGGCCCGGCTGGGAGGACTGCGCGGTGCCGCCCGCCCGGCTCGGCGCCTATCTGCGGGACTTCCGCGCCCTGCTGTCGGCGCACGGCCTGCGCGGCACGCCGTACGGCCACTTCGGTGACGGCTGCATCCACGTCCGTATCGACTTCGACCTGCTCACCGAGGCCGGCATCCGCCGCTTCCGCCGCTTCTCCGAGGAACTGGCCGACCTGGTGGTGGAACACGGCGGCTCGCTGTCCGGGGAGCACGGGGACGGGCAGGCCCGCGCGGAGCTGCTGCCGCGCATGTACGGCGCCGAGACGGTCCTGCTCTTCGAGCGGGCCAAGGCGCTCTGGGACCCCGACGACCTGCTCAACCCCGGCATGCTGGTCCGCCCCGCCCCGCTCGACACCAACCTCCGCTTCTCGGTGCTGCCGCGAGGGCCGGTCGACGTGGCCTTCGGCTACCCGGCCGACGGCGGCGACTTCCGCGCGGCGGTCCGCCGCTGCGTCGGCGTCGCCAAGTGCCGTACGACCACGGCGGCCGGCCCCGCCGTGATGTGCCCGTCCTTCCGGGCGACCGGCGAGGAGGAGCACTCCACGCGCGGCCGGGCCCGGCTGCTGCACGAGATGCTCGCGGGTGAACTGGTCGGCGACGGCTGGCGGTCCACGGAGGTCCGTGACGCCCTGGACCTGTGTCTGTCCTGCAAGGGCTGCCGCTCCGACTGTCCGGTCGGCGTGGACATGGCCACCTACAAGGCGGAGTTCCTGCACCACCACTACGCCGGCCGCCGCCGCCCCGCGGCCCACCTCAGCATGGGCCGCCTGCCGCAGTGGCTGCGCTGGGTGGCCGCCACCCGCACGGCCCCGCTGCTCAACGCCCTGGCCTCGGTGGGGCCGCTGGCCCGCGCCGGGAAGCGGCTGGCCGGGATCGCGGCCGAGCGGCAGATCCCCCGGCTGGCGACGCAGACATTCACCGGCTGGTGGCGCCGGAGGAAACCGGCACGGGGGTCGGTACCGGGTGTGGGTGGTTCGGTGCCGGGGGCGGGCGCTTCTGGGGCGGGGGCGGGTGTTTCGGCGCCGGGGACGGGTGGTGCGCTGCCGGGGTCGGGTGGTGCTGTGCCGGGTGTGGGTGGTGCGCTGCCGGGGACGGGTGGTGCTGTGCCGGGGGCGGGCGCTTCTGGGGCGGGGGCCGGTGGCTTCGGTGTGGGCGATCTGGTCGTCCTCTGGCCGGACACCTTCACCGAGCATCTGTCCCCGTCCGTCGGCCGGGCCGCCGTCCGGGTGCTGGAGGCCGCCGGCCTGCGCGTGACCCTCCCGCCCGCCCTCCGGCCCCGCCGGGGAGCGATCGGGGACGGCCGCACCCGGGCCGCCACCGCACTCCTCACCGCCCGCCGGGCCCGGGTCTGCTGCGGCCTCACCTACATCTCCACCGGCCAACTCGACCACGCCCGCAGGGTGCTGCGCCGCACGCTCGACCTCATGGAACCGGTGCTGCGAGCCGGCGTGTCGGTCGTCGTCCTGGAACCGAGCTGCGCCGCCGCCCTGCGCACCGACCTGCCCGAGCTGCTGTCCGAGGATCCCCGGGCGGCCCGACTCGCCTCGCTCGTCGAGACGTTCGCCGAGACCCTGGAACGGCACGCCGGGCACTGGACCCCTCCCGCCGTCGGCCGCCCGGTCGCCGGCCAGACCCACTGCCACCAGCACGCGGTGCTCGGCGACGCCCCCGACCGCCGGCTGCGCGAGTCCGCGGGCCTCACCGGCGAGCTCAGCGGCGGCTGCTGCGGCCTCGCGGGCGACTTCGGCTTCGAGAAGGGCCACTTCGAGGTGTCGAGAGCCTGCGCGGAGGAGCAACTCCTGCCCTCTGTCCGCGAAGCGCCCGAGCGGACGGTGATCCTGGCCGACGGCTTCTCCTGCCGCACCCAACTGGAACAGCTGGCCGGGGTGCGGGGCCTGCATCTGGCGGAGGTGCTGGCCCAGGCACTGGACGAGAACACGAGGAGGAACAAGTGACGCACGAGTACGGCAGGTTGGCGGTCCTCTCCGACATCCACGGGGTACTGCCCGCCCTGGAAGCCGTCCTGGCCGAGCCCGAGGTGGCCGCGGCCGACCGCATCGTCCTCACCGGGGACATCACGGCGGGCCCGCAGCCGGCCGAGGTGCTGGACCTGCTGCGGGAACAGGGCGAGCGGGTGCTGTGGCTGGCCGGGAACGCCGACCGGGAGCTGGTGGAGTACCGCCGTGGCGCACGCACCGAAATCCCGGACCCCATAGGTGTCTTCGCCGCGCAGGCGCTCCGCGCGGACCAGATCGATTTCCTCGCCGCCCTCCCCAAGACCCTCACCCTGCGCGTCCGCGGCCTCGGCACGGTCCTGTTCTGCCATGCCACCCCGCGCGACGACGAGGAACTGGTCCTGGTGGACTCCCGGCCGGCCCGCTGGTCGGAGGTCTTCACCGGCCTGTCGCCGGACGTCGGCACGGTCGTCTGCGGCCACACCCACATGCCCTACGTCCGCCTCGCGCACGGCCGTCTGGTGGTCAACCCCGGCAGCGTCGGCATGCCCTACGGCCGTCCCGGCGCCCACTGGTGCCTCCTCGGCTCCGGTGCCGACCTGCGCGTGACGCCGTACGACATACCGGCGGCCGTCGCCCGGCTCACCGCGGAGTGCGCCTACCCGGACATCGCCGAGTGGGCCGACTACTTCCTCCACGCCCGCGCGACGGACACGGAGGTGCTGGCCGCGTGGGGGCCGAAGGCCGGGAGTTCATAAGGCGGCACTCGGTTCGTCGGTGCGTTCCACCCGGCTGAACGAGGCCTACGAACAGCTCGTCCAGGTCATCGAGACGGTGTGCGTGCTCGCCGTGATCGGCATCGGCGCCTGGGAGATCTCCACGGGCCGGATGACCCTCGGCCGGCTCCTCGCCTTCGCCGCCTTCCTCGGCTACCTCTATCCGCCGGTACGCGGCCTCGCCCAGCTGGGTCTGACCGTCACGGCAGCCACGGCGGGTGCCGAGCGGCTCATCGAGATCCTGGACGTCCGTCCGTCGGTCGCCGACCCGCGGCACCCTTCGGACACGGGCCGCCCGGACGGAACCGTCGAGGTCCGGGACGTGACCTTCCGCTACCCGGGTGCGGAAGCAAGCGCCCTCGAAGGGCTGTCCTTCTCGGTCCGCCCCGGCGAGCTGGTGATCGTCACCGGCCCGAGCGGCGCGGGCAAGTCCACGGTGTCCAAGCTCCTGCTCCGCTTCTACGACCCGGACGCGGGCGACGTCCTGCTCGACGGCGTACCGCTCCGCGACTTCCCCCTGGCACGCCTGCGTGAGTACGTCACACTGCTCCCCCAGGAGACCCTGGTGCTGCACGACACGGTGCGCGCCAACATAGCCTGCGGCCGGCCCGGCGCCAGCGACCAGGCGATCGAGGAGGCGGCGCGGGCGGCGGACGCCCACGACTTCATCGTGCGGCTGCCCGACGGTTACGACACGCAGGTGGACCCCCACTCGGCCCGTCTGTCCGGCGGCCAGCTGCAGCGTCTGGCCATCGCCCGCGCCATCCTGCGCGACGCCCCCGTCCTGGTCCTGGACGAGCCGACGACCGGCCTGGACGCGATGGCCGCCCGCCGCGTCGTGAGGCCCCTGCGCCGCCTGACGACCGGCCGTACGACGATCATGATCACCCACGATCTCAACCTCGCCCCCGACGCCGACCGCATCCTCGTCGTCGACCGGGGGCGGATCGTGGAGGCCGGCCGCCATGACGAACTCCTCGCCCGGGGCGGGGCGTACGCACGGCTGCACCGCTCGCAGAACAACGCGACGATGGACACCGGTGAGCTGCGCATGCCGCTGTGGGAGGAGGGGCAGGCGCCGCGGCCGGCCCACGACTACGTGACCTACGCCCCCGCGGGTCACTGGACGCACCCTGCCTACGAGCAGTACGGGAACCACGGGAACACCCCCTCGCACCTTCCCGACGGCCGCCCCCTGTTCCGCGACGAGCAGCCCTGGCCCGGGATCTGACAGCCGCTGGAGTCCCACCATCCGGGACAGTGCCGTAAAGGGTTCACGCTCCTGTCGAAGTCCACTACCCTGGACTTGGCAGTACATCGCGATGAACGAACCCGATCAAGCACCAGGACCGCCCGTGACCGTCACCTCCAGCACCACCACGCAGACCCCGGTCACCCCTGTCCGAGGGCCGCGCCGCTTCGGCTCGCTCGGCCCGGTCGGACTGGTCCTGTCCGGCGGTATCTCCGTCCAGTTCGGCGGCGCCCTCGCGGTGACGCTGATACCCCGGGCCGGCGCACCGGGTGTCGTCACCCTGCGCCTGCTCGCGGCGGCCGTCGTCCTCCTGCTGGTCTGCCGCCCCCGGCTGCGCGGCCACTCCCGCGCCGACTGGGGCACGGTCATCGCGTTCGGCGTCGCCATGGGCGCGATGAACGGCCTCTTCTACGAGGCGGTGGCCCGTATCCCGCTGGGCCCGGCGGTCACCCTGGAGGTCCTCGGCCCCCTGACCCTCTCGGTCCTGGCCTCCCGCCGCGCGATCAACGCGCTCTGGGCGGGACTGGCTCTGCTCGGCGTCTTCCTGCTGGGCGGCGGAGGCTTCAGCAACCTCGACCCCACCGGTGTCGCGTTCGCCCTGGGCGCCGGAGCCATGTGGGCGGTCTACATCCTCTTCAGCGCCCGTACGGGCCGCCGCTTCCCCCAGGCGGACGGCCTGGCCCTGGCCATGGCGGTCGCGGCCCTCCTCTTCCTCCCGATCGGCATGGCCGCGGCAGGCCCCCGCCTGCTGAACCCCACCACCTTGGCCCTCGGCTCCGCGGTGGCCCTGCTCTCCTCGGTCCTCCCCTACACCCTCGAACTCCTGGCCCTGCGCCGCCTGCCCGCCTCGACCTTCGCGATCCTGATGAGCCTCGAACCGGCTCTCGCGGCGACGGCCGGCTTCCTCGTCCTGGGCCAGTCCCTGTCCCTGGCGGAGGCGGGCGCCATCGCCCTGGTCATCGCAGCGAGCATCGGAGCGGTCCGCACCCAGGTGGGCCGGGGCGGGGCGAGAGTGGAACCGGCCCCGGAGGCCTGACGCACCGACCCGGCACCCCGCGGCCGAATGGCGGCCGGGTCCACCGGGGCGCGTCGGTCCGGGAGGCTCCGCGGGCCGGCCACCCGCGGATCCCTCACCCGCACGGGGGCACGCAATCGGTGACTACGCTTGATCCTTGACGGCACGATCAGCCGCCACGAGAAGGCAGTTCCATGTCACCCCCGCACAGCCAACCCCCACTCCCGCCGGCCTCCACCCCTGCGGGCGTGAGGAACACCCCGACCACGACATCCGCTGACGAGGACCGCCACCGTGCCGCGTACCACCCCGCCCCGCCCCCATGACATCGAGGCGGTCTTCCCCGAACTCGCCGCGACCCGGCGGCCGGCCACACGGCTGCACCCCCGGCGCGGAACCCCGACGGCCGGCGACAGTTCGGCGGGCGGCCCGATGCTGTGGCCCGCCGACGAGCCCTGGCCGGTGTGCACGGTCGCGCACCAGCGCCACAGCGGCTACCGGTACGCCGATGTGCTGCGCGAGCGGGAGATCCAGGAGCGGGCCCAGCGGCGTGACGAACCAGGGTTCACGCCCGAAGAAGCTCTGGAACTGGCCGGGTTCAAGCGCGGCCGGCACGCCCCGCATCTCGCCGACACGGATCCCGTCCCGCTGGTCGCGGTGGCCCAGCTGTACCGGCGGGACGTCCCCGGCCTGCCCGACCTGGGGCTGGGAGACCTGCTCCAGGTGTTCTGGTGCGGCTACGAACGGCACGGCGACAGCCGCCACGAGGTCCATGTGGAGCTGCGGTGGCGCCACTCGCAGGACGTCGGCGCGGTTCCGGCCCGGCAGCCGGTCCCCGAGGTCGTCGGCCGTCCCGAACTCGTCCCGGCGCCCTGCGTGTTGCACCCCGAGGAGATCACCGAACTTCCCTGGTTCGAGGACCTCGACGTCTCCCTGCAGGACCGTGTCGCCGAGTGGGCGGGACCGGAGGACGAAGGCGAGGGGTATGTCTGCGACCTCTCCACGGCCCCCGGCTGGAAGGTCGGCGGTCACATCGCCTGGAACCTCACCGGCCCGGCGGCCCTGAACTGCCCCGCTTGTGGCACGGAGCTCTTCCCGCTCCTCACAGTGGCGTCCCATGAGTGGGACTCCGGCACGACGAGCTGGATCCCGTACGAGGACCAACGGGACGCGGACACCGGACGGGCGTACTGCCCCACGGAGGTCTCGCCGGGGCGTGGCCGCCTGGTCATCGCCGTATGCCCGCGTGACCCGCACCACCCGGTCCGGCTGGTCGGCCAGTGACGGGGGTGTCCCTGGTGCGGGGCCGCGGGTGCGGGGCGTACGGCAACCCACGTCCCGCCACGGCCAGTTCAACTCCGCTGACCAGCTCTCACCCTGCGCGCACAAGGTGGAGGAGGCCCGCTGGGGGATGTGCCGCGTAGCGCGGCCGGCGGGTCTCAGGAAACGCGCCCGATCCGTCCCTGACGGTGGCTCACCCGCTCGGATGCGCTCGGCGAGCGACTGGTTGCGAGGGTGTGCATGGTGAGTTCATGAACACTACACCTCGCTCCAAGAAGGTCGTTTCCCGGATTCCGCGAGTATTCGCGGTGACTGCCGCCGTGGGCATCGCCTGTGCGGCGGGGGTGGCAACCGCCACATCCGCCGTGGCCGCGACGCCCGCCACGCACGTCGCCACGAAAGCCGCCCCAGCCTACGGCCACGGCGGCGGAGGCGGAGACGGGGAGCACTTCCAGTGCGGCAACGGCCTCCTCGACCTGCTCAACTTCTGCAACTGACCGACAACCGGCGGTAGTTCCCCTCCGCCAACCGAACAACCGCACATGAGAGTAGTCAACCCACCCATTCCCAGGGCGGTCAGGAACAGGGACAGGATCCCTCTGCCTGACCGCCCTGCCGACCGCAACCGAAAACCGCTCGCCCCCGGATCCGGCCCCGACGCGGCGGCACTCCGTGCACCGGTGTGCCCACCGCCCGTGCGAGCCGGGGAAACGCAGGGCACCTCGAGGGAGGAGGGGGGCGGCACGCCGCGGGCCGCGGGCACGTGATGCCGGGCACCTACCCGCCGTGCGGCGGTCCCGGGCGCACGACGTCCTGCGCGGTGCCGGGCCGGCTCCTCGGCGACGCCACCCCGCACCGACACGGAGGAACGCCCCGGCGCCGGCTTCTGCGACGTACGCCGCACAGCGTCGCCGCGGCGGAACCCCCGCCGCTCATTTTCATGCAAGCGTGCTTGATTGTTTCTGGGGTCGCTGCCATGCTCCCCCCATGGCCGACCCCACGCCCGTCATCGACGACCTGCGCGCGGAGAGCGAGGAACTCGACCGGCTCACCGCCGGGTTGAGCCCCGGACAGTGGACGCTCCCCACTCCCGCGCCGGGCTGGACCCTCGCCCACCAGATCGCCCACCTCGCCTGGACCGACCGCTCGGCGCTGCTGGCCGTCACCGACGCCGACGCCTTCCGGGCGCTGGTCGGGAAGGCGCTCACCGCCCCCGACTCGTTCGTGGACCAGGGTGCGCGGGACGGCGCCCGTCTCCCGCCCGCCGAGCTGCTGGCCGAGTGGCGGGCAGGACGTGACGCGCTCGACCGGGCGCTGCGCGCCGCCCCACCCGGCGCCCGTTTCCCCTGGTACGGCCCTCCCATGTCGGCCGCCTCAATGGCCACGGCCCGTCTTATGGAGACCTGGGCCCATGGGCTGGACATCGCCGACGCGCTGGGTGTGGTCCGCCCACCCACCGATCGGCTCAGGCATGTGGCCCGGCTCGGGGTGCGGACCCGCGACTTCGCCCACACCGTCCACGGGCTCACCCCGCCGGCCGACGCGTTCCGCGTCGAACTCGTCGCCCCCTCCCAAGAGGTCTGGACGTACGGTCCGGAAGACGCCCCGCAGCGCGTCACCGGCCCCGCCCTCGACTTCTGCCTCCTCGTCACCCAGCGCGCCCACCGCACCGACCTCGCCCTGACCGCCGTCGGCCCGGAAGCCGACCGCTGGCTGGACATCGCGCAGGCCTTCGCGGGCCCGCCCGGCACCGGCCGCCCCCCGAAGGGGGCCCCGGCGTGACGGTGCTGCGCATCGGCAACTTCTCCGGCTTCTACGGCGATCGGGCGGGCGCCCTGCGCGAGATGCTCACCGGTGGCGAGGTGGACGTCCTCACCGGCGACTACCTCGCCGAACTCACCATGCTGATCCTCGCCCGCGACCGTCTGAAAAACCCCTCCGCCGGATACGCCCGCACCTTCCTGCGCCAGCTGGAGGACTGCCTCGGCCTTGCCCGGGAGCGCGGCGTGAAGATCGTCACCAACGCGGGCGGACTCAACCCGGCCGGACTCGCCGACGCCGTACGGGAGTCGGCCGACCGGATCGGCATCCCCGTCCGGGTCGCGCATGTCGAGGGGGACGACCTCACCGCCCGCCACCCCGGCGCCCTCGCCGCCCACGCCTACCTCGGCGGCTTCGGCATCGCCGAGTGCCTGCGCGCCGGAGCGGACATCGTCGTCACCGGGCGCGTGACCGACGCGGCCCTCGTCACCGGACCCGCCGCCGCCCACTTCGGCTGGCGGCCCGGGGAGTACGACCGGCTCGCGGGCGCCGTCGTCGCCGGGCACGTACTGGAGTGCGGGACGCAGGCCACCGGCGGGAACTACGCGTTCTTCCGGGAGGCCGACATGCGCCGGCCCGGCTTCCCGCTCGCCGAGATCCACGCCGACGGCAGCAGTGTCATCACCAAGCACCCCGGCACCGGGGGCCTGGTCGACGTCGGCACGGTCACCGCCCAGCTGCTGTACGAGACCGGTGGCGGCCGGTACGCCGGGCCGGACGTCACCGCCCGGCTGGACACCGTACGGCTGAGCCAGGTCGGCCGGGACCGGGTGCGGATCGAGGGTGTGCGCGGGGAGGCGCCGCCGCCGACCCTCAAGGTCGGCCTCAACCGGCTCGGCGGCTTCCGCAACGAGGTCGTCTTCGTCCTCACCGGGCTCGGCATCGAGGCGAAGGCGGACCTGGTGCGCGAGCAGCTCACCGACGCGCTCGCCGAGTCGCCTCCGGCCGAGGTGAGATGGGACCTGGTCCGCACCGACCGGGCCGACGCCGACACCGAGGAGACCGCGAGCGCCCTGCTGCGGCTCGTCGTAAGGGATCCGGACGAGCGGGTCGTCGGGCGGGCGCTGAGCGGGGCCGCCGTGGAGCTGGCGCTCGCCAGCTACCCGGGCTTCCATGTGCTGTCCCCACCCGGAAAGGGCGACCCCTATGGGGTCTTCGAGGATGCGTACGTCCCCCATGGTGCCGTGGACCATAGGGCTGTTCTCCACGACGGCCGCCGTGTCCCCGTGCCGCCGCCCCACAAGACGCAGGCCCTGGACGACGTACCGCCCCCGCCCCTGCCCGAGCCGCTGCCGGCCGGTCCGACCCGGCGCGCGCCGCTCGGGCTGGTCGCCGGCGCCCGCAGCGGGGACAAGGGCGGCAACGCCAACGTCGGCGTGTGGGCCCGTACCGAGGACGCCTGGCGGTGGCTCGCGCACGAGCTGACCGCCGAAAGGTTCCGGCAGCTGATCCCCGAGAGCCGGGACCTGCCCGTCACCCGGCATGTGCTGCCGCACCTGCGCGCCGTCAACTTCGTCGTCGAGGGCATCCTCGGCGCGGGCGTCGCCGCCCGGCACCGCTTCGACCCCCAGGCCAAGGCGCTCGGCGAATGGCTGCGCTCCCGCCACCTGGACATCCCGGAGGCCCTGCTGTGACCACCCTGACCTCGGCCCTGGACCCGGGCGGTCCCGACCACCGGGCCCACCGCGAGGCCATGCTCGCCAAGCTCGCCGAACTCGACGCCGAACACGCCAAGGCGCTCGCGGGCGGCGGCGAGAAGTACCTGCAAAGGCACCGCACACGCGGCAAGTTGCTCGCACGGGAGCGGATCGAGCTGCTGCTCGACCCGGACACGCCGTTCCTGGAACTGTCCCCGCTCGCCGCCTGGGGGAGCGACTACACGGTGGGCGCCTCGCTGGTCACCGGCATCGGCGTGGTCGAGGGTGTGGAGTGCCTGATCACCGCCAACGACCCCACCGTGCGCGGCGGCGCGAGCAATCCGTGGAGCCTGAAGAAGGCCCTGCGCGCCAACGACATCGCCCTCGCCAACCGGCTGCCCTGCATCAGCCTGGTGGAGTCCGGAGGGGCGGACCTGCCGTCGCAGAAGGAGATCTTCATCCCGGGCGGCGCGATCTTCCGCGACCTCACCCGGCTGTCGGCGGCCGGGATCCCGACGATCGCGGTCGTCTTCGGGAACTCCACCGCCGGGGGCGCCTACATCCCCGGCATGTCCGACCACGTGATCATGGTCAAGGAGCGGGCGAAGGTCTTCCTCGGCGGGCCCCCGCTGGTGAAGATGGCCACCGGCGAGGAGAGCGACGACGAGTCCCTGGGCGGCGCGGAGATGCACGCGCGCGTGTCCGGCCTCGCCGACTACTTCGCCGTGGACGAGCCGGACGCGCTGCGGCAGGCGCGGCGCGTGGTCGCCCGCCTCCACCACCGCAAGGCGTACCCGGACCCCGGACCGGCCGAGCCGCCCCGGTACGACCCGGACGAACTCCTCGGCATCGTCCCCGGTGACCTCAAGATCCCCTTCGACCCGCGCGAGGTCATCGCCCGGATCGTCGACGCCTCCGACTTCGACGAGTTCAAGCCGCTGTACGGGACCAGTCTGGTGACCGGCTGGGCGAGCCTGCACGGCTACCCGGTCGGGATCCTCGCCAACGCGCAGGGTGTCCTGTTCAGCGCGGAGTCGCAGAAGGCCGCCCAGTTCATCCAGCTCGCCAACCAGCGCGACATCCCGCTGCTCTTCCTGCACAACACCACCGGCTACATGGTCGGCAAGGAGTACGAGCAGGGCGGGATCATCAAGCACGGCGCGATGATGATCAACGCGGTCAGCAACAGCAGGGTCCCGCACCTGTCCGTCCTCATGGGGGCGTCGTACGGTGCCGGCCACTACGGCATGTGCGGACGCGCCTACGACCCCCGGTTCCTGTTCGCCTGGCCCAGCGCCAAGTCCGCCGTCATGGGCCCGCAGCAGCTCGCCGGCGTGCTGTCGATCGTCGCCCGGCAGTCGGCCGAGGCGAAGGGGCAGCCGTACGACGAGGACGCGGACGCCGCCCTGCGCGCGCTGGTGGAGCAGCAGATCGAGTCCGAGTCGCTGCCGATGTTCCTGTCCGGGCGGCTGTACGACGACGGCGTCATCGACCCGCGCGACACCCGCACCGTCCTCGGCCTGTGCCTGTCCGCCGTCCACACCGCGCCCTACGCGGGCGCGCGCGGCGGCTTCGGCGTCTTCCGGATGTGAGGTCCATGATCCAGACCCTGTTGGTCGCCAATCGCGGCGAGATCGCCTGCCGGATCTTCCGCACCTGTGGTGAGTGGGGGATCCGGACGGTCGCCGTGCACTCGGACGCGGACGAGAACGCGCTCCACGCGCGCGTGGCCGACACCGCGGTACGGCTGCCGGGCGCGACGCCCGCCGAGACGTATCTGCGCGGCGACCTGGTCGTGAAGGCGGCCCTGGCCGCCGGCGCGGACGCCGTGCACCCCGGCTACGGCTTCCTCTCCGAGAACCCCGACTTCGCCCGCGCCGTCCTCGACGCCGGTCTGACCTGGATCGGCCCGCCCCCGGAGGCGATCGAGGCGATGGCGTCCAAGACGCGGGCGAAGAAGCTGATGGGGCTCGCGCCCCTGGCCGAGGTGGGGGAGTCCGACCTGCCGGTGCTGGTGAAGGCGGCCGCCGGGGGCGGGGGGCGCGGGATGCGAGTCGTGCGCCGCCTGGAGGATCTGGGCGCCGCGCTGGAGGGCGCGCGCGCCGAGGCCGCGAGCGCCTTCGGCGACGGCGAGGTGTTCGTCGAGCCGTACGTCGAGAACGGCCGGCACGTCGAGGTGCAGGTGCTCGCCGACGCGCACGGCACGGTGTGGGCGCTGGGCACCCGCGACTGCTCCCTCCAGCGCCGCCACCAGAAGGTCGTCGAGGAGGCCCCGGCGCCCGGGCTCTCGGCGGAGCTCGAGGAGGAGCTGCGCGCGCTGGCCGTACGCGCCGCGCGCGCCGTCGCGTACGTCGGCGCGGGCACGGTGGAGTTCCTGGTGGCCGACGGAAGGGCCCACTTCCTGGAGATGAACACCCGCCTCCAGGTCGAACACCCCGTCACGGAAGCCGTGTTCGGCCTCGACCTGGTCGCCGAACAGATCCGCGTCGCGGAGGGCCACCCCCTCGCCACCGACCCTCCACGCGCGCGTGGCCACGCCGTCGAGGCCCGCCTCTACGCCGAGGACCCGGCGAACGGCTGGGCCCCGCAGACCGGCACCCTGCACCGCCTGACGGTCCCCGACGTCCGCCTCGACACCGGCTACGGCGACGGAGACGACATCGGCGTCCACTACGACCCCCTGCTCGCGAAGGCCGTCGCACACGCCCCCACGCGCGCGGAGGCCATCCGCAGACTCGCGGGCGCCCTGGAGCGCGCGGTGATCCACGGTCCGGTCACCAACCGGGACCTGCTGGTGCGCTCGCTGCGCCACCGGGAGTTCACGAGTGGCCGGATGGACACCGGCTTCTACGACCGCCACCTCGCCGACCTCACCGAGCCCGCCCCCGACCCGTACGCCCCCCTGGCCGCCGCCCTCGCCGACGCCCACGGCCGCTCCCGTTTCGGCGGCTGGCGCAACGTTCCCTCGCAGCCGCAGGTCAAGCGGTACCGGATGGCGGGGCAGGAGCACGAGGTCCGCTACCGGCACACCCGGCAGGGTCCGGCGGCGGACGGGGTGCGGGTCGTGCACACCGGGAAGGACCTGGTCGTCCTCGAAGCCGATGGTGTGCGGCGCCGGTACCAGGTGTCCGCGTACGGCGACGAGGTGTACGTCAACTCCACCCGCCTGACCGTCCTGCCCCGCTTCCCCGACCCCACCGCCCAGCACGCCCCCGGCTCTCTCCTGGCCCCCATGCCGGGCACGGTCGTACGCATCGCCGAGGGCCTGACGCAAGGGGCAACGGTCCGGGCCGGCCAAGGCCTCATATGGCTGGAGGCGATGAAGATGCAGCACCAGATCTCGGCACCGGTCACGGGGACGCTGACGGCCCTGCCGGTGGCCGTCGGACAGCAAGTGGAGCCAGGAACGCTGCTGGCCGTAGTCGAGGAACTCTCTTCCTAGGAGCCCCATGACGTCCGTCATCGAATCCGAAGAACACCAAGCCCTCCGCGCCGCGGTGGCCGCCCTCGGCAAACGCTATGGCCGGGCCTACCTGGTACGGGCCGTCGCCGAAGGCAAACCCCCCGCCGCACTCTGGTCCGAGGCGGGAAAGCTCGGCTACCTGGGCGTCAACCTCCCGGTGGAATACGGAGGCGGCGGAGCGGGCATCGCCGAACTCGCCATAGTCCTGGAGGAGCTGGGTGCCGCGGGCTCCCCCCTCCTCATGCTCGTCGTCTCCCCGGCCATCTGCGGAACGGTCATCTCCCGCTTCGGCACACAGGCCCAGAAGCGGACATGGCTCCCCGGGATCGCCGACGGCACCCGCCTCATGGCCTTCGGCATCACCGAACCCGACGCCGGCTCCAACAGCCACCGCATCACCACCACCGCCCGCCGCGACGGCACCGACTGGCTCCTGACCGGCCGCAAAGTCTTCATCTCCGGTGTCGACATGGCGGACGCCGTCCTCATCGTCGGCCGCACCGAAGACGCCCGCACCGGACGCCTCAAACCCTGCCTGTTCATCGTCCCCACGGACGCCGAGGGCTTCCAGAAACGCCCGATCGACATGGAACTGGGCGCCGCGGAAAAGCAGTTCGAGCTGGTCCTGGACGACGTACGGCTGCCGGCGGACGCGCTCGTCGGTGGGGACACCTCCCACGCTTTCGGCAGCGGGGGAGAGGACTCCGGGCTGCTGCAGCTCTTCGCCGGACTCAACCCCGAGCGCATCATGACGGCGGCCTTCGCCGTCGGAATGGGCCGGTACGCGCTCGCCAGGGCCGTCGAGTACGCCCGCGACCGCACCGTCTGGAAGACGCCCATCGGCGCCCACCAGGCGATCGCCCACCCCCTGGCGCAGGCGCACATCGAGCTGGAACTGGCCCGGCTGATGATGCAGAAGGCGGCCCACCTCTACGACACCGGCGACGACCTCGGCGCGGGCGAGGCCGCCAACATGGCCAAGTACGCGGCCGGGGAGGCCTGTGTGAAGGCCGTCGACCAGGCCGTGCACACCCTCGGCGGCAACGGGCTCACACGGGAATTCGGGCTCGCCTCGTTGATAACGGCCGCACGCGTGGCTCGTATTGCTCCGGTGAGCCGGGAGATGATTCTCAACTACGTCTCCCATCAGACCTTGGGCCTGCCCAAGTCGTACTGATCTCCCCCGCCGTACGAGGAGGAACCGTGTTCCGCAGCGAGTACGCAGACGTTCCGCCCGTAGCGCTCCCCATCCACGACGCCGTCCTGGGCCACGCCGCCGGCTTCGGCGCCCGCCCCGCCCTCATCGACGGCACGGACGGCACCACCCTCACGTACGAGCAGGTGGACCGGTTCCACCGGCGTCTCGCCGCCTCACTCGCCGACGCCGGCGTCCGCAAGGGCGACGTCCTCGCCCTGCACAGCCCCAACACCATCGTCTTCCCGACCGCCTTCTACGCCGCCACGCGCGCGGGTGCCTCCGTCACCACCGTGCACCCGCTCGCCACGCCCGAGGAGTTCGCCAAACAGCTCCACGACAGCCGCGCCGGCTGGATCGTCACCGTCTCACCCCTGCTGGAGACGGCCCGCCGCGCCGCCGAACTCGCGGGCGGGGTACGGGAGATCTTCGTCTGCGACAGCGCGCCCGGGCACCGCTCCCTGATCGACATGCTCGCCACCACCGCCCCCGAACCGCACGTCACCATCGACCCGGCCGAGGACATCGCCGCGCTGCCGTACTCCTCCGGCACCACCGGCGTCCCCAAGGGGGTGATGCTCACGCACCGGCAGATCGCCACCAACCTCGCCCAGCTGGAGCCGGCCGTCCCGACCGGACCGGACGAGCGCATCCTCGCCGTCCTGCCGCTCTTCCACATCTACGGCCTCACCGCCCTGATGAACGCGCCCCTGAGGAAGGGCGCCACGGTCGTCGTCCTGCCCCGCTTCGACCTCGAGACCTTCCTCGCCGCGATCGAGAAGCACCGCATCACCGGCCTGTACGTCGCCCCGCCGATCGTCCTCGCCCTCGCCAAGCACCCCGCGGTCACCCGCTACGACCTCTCCTCCCTCACGTACGTCATGAGCGCCGCCGCCCCGCTGGACGCCGCCCTCGCCCGCGCCTGCGCGCAGCGGCTCGGCCTGCCCCCGATCGGCCAGGCCTACGGCATGACGGAACTGTCCCCCGGCACCCACGTCGTCCCCCTCGACCGGCTGCACGACGCCCCCGCGGGCACCGTCGGCAGGCTCATCGCCGGCACCGAGATGCGGATCGTCTCCCTCGACGACCCCGGCAAGGACCTCGGCACCGGCGAGGCCGGCGAGATCCTGATCCGCGGCCCCCAGGTGATGAAGGGCTACCTCGGCCGCCCCGACGCCACCGCCCAGATGATCGACGCCGACGGCTGGCTGCACACCGGCGACGTCGGCCACGCGGACGAGGACGGCTGGCTCTTCGTCGTCGACCGCGTGAAGGAACTCATCAAGTACAAGGGCTTCCAGGTGGCCCCCGCCGAACTGGAGGCCCTGCTGCTCACCCACCCCGGCATCGCCGACGCCGCCGTCATCGGCTCCCGCAACGACGACGGCAACGAGGTCCCGCACGCCTTCGTCGTCCGGGCCGAGGCCGCCGAGGACCTGACCGAGAACGAGATCATGCTGTACGTCGCCGAACGCGTCGCCCCGTACAAGCGCGTGCGCCGGATCACCTTCCTGCACGCCGTGCCCCGCGCCGCCTCCGGAAAGATCCTGCGCCGACAGCTCAGGGAGCACACATGAGCGCACCGATCGGCCGCACGCGCGCGCGTGCCGTCGAAATCCTCAGCCTGGACGCCACCGAGACCCGTAACGCGCTCTCCGCGGCACTCGTCGGCGGCCTCGCGAACGCCCTCACCGACTGCGGCAAGGACCCCGACGTCCGCGCCGTCGTCCTCACGCACACCGGGACCACCTTCTGCGCCGGCGCCGACCTGCGCGACCCACCCCACCCGGACGCGCTGGTCGCCCTGCTGCGGCAGGTCATCGAGCTGCCCAAACCCGTCGTCGCCCGGGTCACCGGACACGTCCGCGCCGGCGGCCTCGGCCTCCTGGCGGCCTGCGACATCGCCGCCGCCTCGCCCCGGGCCACCTTCGCCTTCACCGAGGTCCGCATCGGCGTGGCTCCCGCGGTGATCTCCCTGCCGGTCGTCCCCCGCGCCGACCCCCGCGCCCTGGCGCGCTACTACCTCACCGGCGAACGCTTCGGCCCCGTCGAGGCCGTGCGCGCAGGCCTGCTCACGACGACCGCCGACGACGTCGACGCGGCACTCGCACCCGTCCTGGACGGCCTGCGCCGCTCCTCCCCCGAGGCCCTGGCCGAGACGAAAAGGCTGCTCACGGCTAGGGTGCTGGAAACGTTCGACCGGGACGCGGCGGAACTGACCGCGCTCTCGGCCCGGCTGTTCTCCTCCGCGCAGGCCCAGGAGGGGATGACGGCCTTCCTGGAAAGACGGGATGCGGCATGGGTGGTGTGACCACATGAGCACGACGGTGGAACGCGACCGCGTACCCAAGCAGGACCGCAGCCGGGCCACCCGGCAGCGGCTCCTGGAGGCCGCCGTGGCCTGCCTGGCCGACTACGGCTGGGCGGGCTCGACCGTGGCCGTCGTCGCCGAACGCGCCGGCGTCTCCCGCGGCGCCGCCCAGCACCACTTCCCGACCCGCGAGGACCTGTTCACGGCCGCCGTCGAGTACGTCGCCGAGGAGCGCTCCACCGCCCTGCGGGCCCTCTTCCCGGCCGGCCCCGCCGACCGCCGTGCCGTGGTCTCGGCCCTGGTCGACCTCTACACCGGCCCCCTCTTCCGCGCCGCCCTTCACCTGTGGGTCGCCGCCTCCGACGAGGACCAGCTGCGCACGCGCGTGACCGAGCTGGAGGCCCGCGTCGGCCGCGAGACCCACCGCATCGCCGTCGACCTCCTCGGCGCCGACGAGTCCCGTCCCGGCGTCCGCGAGACCGTCCAGGGCCTGCTCGACATGGCCCGCGGCCTGGGCCTCGCCAACCTCCTCACCGACGACACCGCCCGCCGGGAACGCGTCGTCGCCCAGTGGGCCGACCTGCTGGACCGGGCCCTGGGCTGAGTCCCTGCCGGTGCCGAGCCAGTGAAGTGGGCCACACCCGTATCCGGCAGGGGGCAGTACCCTTGCCGCATGCTTCCGATGCTCGTTCGACGCCGCCACGTGGACTACGTGCGCGTCACGAGCATGGGCTGTCGCCATTCGGCCTGATTCAGCCCCTTTTTTCTTCCTCTTCTTACGGCATCCTGGGCGCCGCCCCTTACCCTCGGCGGCCTGCCCGTGGCCCACACACCCCTGTGGACGCACCCATGACGACGCACACCCCGGCGACGACCTCGTCGTACGACCAGCTCCCCGTGATCGACCTGTCGGCCGCCGACCGCGGCCCCCAGGCCCGCGCACTGCTCCACGCCCAGCTGCACAGCGCCGCGCACGACGTCGGCTTCTTCCAACTCGTCGGACACGGCGTGACTCCGGCCGAGACCGACGCGCTGCTCACCGCCATGCGCGCCTTCTTCGCCCTCCCCGAGGCCGACCGCCTCGCCCTGGACAACATCAACTCGCCCCATTTCCGCGGCTACACCCGCACCGGCGACGAACGCACCGCCGGCGCCCGTGACTGGCGCGACCAGCTCGACATAGGCGCCGAACGCCCCGCCCGCGCCCCCGCCGCCCAGGAGCCCGCGTACTGGTGGCTGCAGGGCCCCAACCAGTGGCCCGCGGCCCTGCCCGAACTCCGCACGGCGGCCCTGGCCTGGATCGACAAGCTGAGCACAGTAGCCCAGCGCCTCCTGCACGAACTCCTCACGGCCATCGGCGCCCCGGCCGACTTCTACGACCCGGTCTTCGGCGACCACGCCCACCCGCACCTCAAGCTCGTCCGCTACCCCGGCAGCGCGGGCGACGGCACCGACCAGGGGGTCGGCGCCCACAAGGACTACGGCTTCCTGACCCTGCTCCTGCAGGACACGGTCGGCGGCCTCCAGGTCCAGCGCGAGGACGGCCGTTTCCACGACGTCCCGCCCATCGACGGCGCCTTCGTCGTCAACCTCGGCGAACTCCTGGAGGTCGCCACCAACGGCTACCTCCTCGCCACCAACCACCGCGTGGTGAGCCCACCGGGAGCCACGGAACGCTTCTCGGTCCCGTTCTTCTACAACCCCCGCCTGGACGCGAGGGTCGAGCCCCTGCCCTTCCCGCACGCGTCGAAGGCCCCGGGCATCACCACGGACCCGACGAACCCCCTGTACGCCGAGTACGGCTACAACGAGCTGAAAGGGAAACTGAGGGCGCACCCGCTGGTGGCGGAGAGGCATCACGCGCAGTTGCTGACCGCCGTATGAAAGACGGGCCCGCAGGGCCCGTCCTCAGGGGCGCGGGGCCGTATCGACCTGCGACTCCGCCGCGCGGGCGCGCGAATCCACGACGCGCCCGCAGCCGCCACCGCGCCCCGGGCACCCCTCTCAGCGGGTGATCTCTCCGTACCCCTCGATGTCCTCCGGCCGACGCGGACCGGGCCCCACATACCGCGCGGACGGCCGCACAAGCCTCCCCGTCCGCTTCTGCTCCAGGACGTGCGCCGACCACCCGGCGGTCCTCGCGCACGTGAACATCGACGTGAACATGTGGGCCGGCACCTCGGCGAAGTCCAGCGTGATCGCGGCCCAGAACTCCACGTTGGTGGCCAGCACCCGGTCCGGCCGCCGGTTGTGGAGTTCCTCCAGCGCCGCCTTCTCCAACGCCTCGGCGACCTCGAACCGCGGTGCGCCCAGCTCCCGCGCCGTACGCCGCAGCACCCGCGCCCGCGGGTCCTCCGCCCGGTACACCCGGTGCCCGAACCCCATCAGCCGCTCACCCCGGTCGAGGGCCTGCCTGACGTACGCCTCCGCGTCCCCGGTCCGCTCGATCTCCTCGATCATCCCGAGCACCCGTGACGGCGCACCCCCGTGCAGCGGTCCGGACATGGCGCCCACCGCCCCCGACAGCGCGGCGGCGACATCGGCACCCGTCGACGCGATCACCCGCGCCGTGAACGTGGACGCGTTCATGCCGTGCTCCGCGGCGGACGTCCAGTACGCGTCCACGGCCGCGACGTGCTTGGGGTCCGGCTCGCCCCGCCAGCGGATCATGAACCGCTCCACGACCGACTTCGCCTTGTCGATCTCCCGCTGCGGCACCATCGGCTGCGTCTGCCCCCGCGCGGACTGGGCGACGTAGGACAGCGCCATGACGGCGGCCCGGGCCAGGTCCTCCCGCGCCTGCCGCTCGTCGATGTCGAGGAGCGGCTTCAGTCCCCACACCGGCGCCAGCATGGCGAGCGCCGACTGCACGTCCACCCGGATGTCCCCGGAGTGCACCGGGATCGGGAACGGCTCGGCGGGCGGCAGACCCGGGTTGAAGGCGCCGTCGACCAGCAGCCCCCACACGTTCCCGAACGAGACGTGCCCCACCAGGTCCTCGATGTCGACGCCCCGGTAGCGCAGGGCGCCGCCCTCCTTGTCCGGTTCGGCGATCTCCGTCTCGAACGCGACGACTCCCTCGAGTCCGGGTACGAAATCGGACATCAGGCGGCTCCTCGTGATGTGGTCGGCGGCGGTCACCCCGGTGATGCCCCGATCGGCCGGTGGTCACCCAAACCGCAAGGGAACCAGCACGATAACCCCCAGTGTCACACTTGGGGAGCCCACGCGACACTCAGTGCCAGACCCGTCCGATACGTCTGGACGGCACGCACCGCACGTACGGCAAGATGACCGCGTGACCGACCGCGAACCCCTCCTGGACCCCGTCCTCGACCCCGCCGCCATGCGCAAGCAGTACCGGGCGGAGGGCCTCGCCGAACAGGACCTCGCCACGCACCCCATGGACCAGTTCGCCCGCTGGTTCGAGGACGCCGCCCGGGCGGCCCTGCACGGCACGGTCTACGAACCCAACGCGATGGTCGTCTCCACGGCGGACGCGGCGGGCCGCCCCACCTCGCGCACGGTCCTGATGAAGCAGTTCGACACCGAGGGCTTCGTCTTCTACACCAACTACGACTCCCGCAAGGCCCGCGACCTCGCCGAGAACCCGCACATCTGCCTGCTCTTCCCCTGGCACCCGCTCGCCCGCCAGGTCATCGTCACCGGCACCGCCCACCGCACCGGCCGCGACGAGACCGCCGCCTACTTCCGCAGCCGCCCGCACGGCTCCCAGCTGGGCGCCTGGGCCAGTGCCCAGTCCTCGGTGATCGCCTCCCGCACCGAACTGGACACCGCCTACGCCGACCTGGAGGCCCGCTACCCCGAAGGCGAACAGGTCCCCGTCCCCCCGCACTGGGGCGGCTACCGCATCACCCCGGAAACCTTCGAGTACTGGCAGGGCCGCGAGAACCGCCTCCACGACCGGCTGCGGTACGTCCTTCAGGCCGACGGCCACTGGGCAGTGGAACGCCTCAGCCCCTGACCCGAGCCACCCGCAGGCCTACGTGTCCCGCAGCGCCTCCGCCAGATCCAGCGCCGCCGCGATACGGACCGCCACATCCTCCGCATAGGCCGTGTCGGACCGCTCGAAGCGGCTGCGGCCCGAGCCGCGCAGGAAGGTCACCACCCCCAGCGTCCGCCCCCGGCTGCGCAGCACCACGCACAGGGCGTGCACCGCGTCCCCGGGCCACTGCCGGGCCAGCGCCCACTCCCGCGCCCGCTCCGCCGGGACCGACCCGGCGTCCGCCCGCACGGCCCCGGCCCGCTCCACGCACTGCAGCGCCGGATGACCCGCCTCGTAGCGCACGGGCAGCCCGGCCGCGCCCGTGAGCACGCTCGGCCCCGGCGCTCCGGCGGGTGTCGCGGCGAGCCGCACCAGCCGTACGGCCGGCTCCTCGCCCTCCGGGTGCGGGGCGGGCGCCGTACGGTCGATCAACGCGTGATCGGCGAAGCCGGCGAGGGCGAAGTCCAGGTGGACGACGGCCGCCTCGGCCGGGTCCTCGCACTCGGCGGCGGCGCGGGCGGCCCGGTGCAACTGGTTCGTACGGAACCGCAGCAGGGCCGCCTCCTGCTCACCCTGCTTGGCCTCCGTGACGTCCTGGAACAGCCAGCCGACACCCAGGGGCACCGGTTCCTCCGCGAGCGGCGAGGCCAGCCGCACGAACCCGTTCCGCCAGCAGCGCCGCTCGCCCTCCGTGGTGCGCACGGTCACCCACATCTCGGCGGGCGCGGGCGGCGCACCCTCGGCCAGCACATGGGTGAGCGCGGCCTCCAGCTCCTCCACGCCCTGCGCGAGCAGCTCGCCGAGCGGCCTGCCCAGCGCGGACGTACGCCCGATCCCGAGGGCACGGGCCGCGTGCGCGTTGACGACGGCCGGCCGCAGATCGGCGTCGATCAGTACGACCCCCCACGCCGCGTCCTCGAACAGCGCCTCGCTCAGCGCGATCGACCGCTCCAGATCGATCTGCGCGTGCACCTCGCTGAACGCGCAGTACACCCCGGCCGGCTTCCCCTCGGGCCCGCGCACGGCGGCGGACTGGGTCCGTACGAGGACCCGCCCGCCGTCCTTCGTCACCAGCGCGAACTCATGCACCTGCCGCCCGGGCGCGTGCATCGCCGACATCAGCCGGGCCTGCACCTCCTCGGCGTCGGCACGGCGCACCGCCCACCCGGCGAACCCGTGCCGCCCGACCGCCTCGGCGGCCGTCCAGCCGAGGATCCGCTCGGCCTCGCGGTTCCAGTGCGTGACGACCCCGTCCGCGTCGAAGGCGCACAGTGCCGCGTCCATGCCGTCGAGCAGCGCGGCGAGCAGATCGGAGCCCCCGGACTCACCGGGCTCGTCCGGCCCCAGCTCATCGGTGGTCCCACTCCGCCGGGAAGCACTCACCTGGACCCCCTGGAGGCTGCGTTACATCCGGCCTTCATTCAACTGGAACGTGACCCAGCCCACATCCTGTTCCCGCAAGATTGAGGGAGTCAATGCGCGCCAAAAAAGGGGTTGAGCGTCTCCGGCCGGCTTCCTAGGGTGTGGGGTACACGAGAAGGGAGGTGGTTCGGCAGATGTATGAGAACCGGACGCGTGAGGTGGCTGCGGGCTAGCGGTCCGCCACCACATCCAGTGCGGTGCCGGACCAGCACGTGACAGGCGTGCAGCCGGCCCAATCCCAAGCAGTCCACCCGACCCGCGAGCTCGCCGGTACGTCCGGCCGGCTTCTCCGCCGACAGGCGGAGGACCCGAGCTCGCGGGTCGTCTGCGTTTGCGCGGGTCCCGCCACCGGTGCGCGGGGCCGGTCTCAGCGCCGGTAGAAGATCCGGTCGCCGTACTCCCGCATCACGCGGCCGTTCCACTCGTGGCCGCCGTCGACGTTGCCGGAGCGCAGGAGCGGGGGCTCGATGCCGCGGCCGGCGAGGGTGGCGGCGGTGGTCGCCATGACCGCCTGTATCAGGGCGGTGGTGACGACCGTGGAGGCGGGGGCGAAGGGTGCCGGGATGGTGTCGAGGGTGAGTTCCGCGTCGCCGACCGCGATCTTCGAGTCCAGGACGACATCGCAGTGGTCCTTGAGGAAGGTGCCGGAGGCGTGCCGGGACGTGGTCTGCGTGGCGTAGGCGACCGAGGTGACGCCGATCACCTTCACGCCGAGGGCGCGGGCGCCGGTGGCCATCTCCACGGGCAGGGCGTTGCGCCCGGAGAGGGAGATGATCACCAGGGCGTCGCCGGAGCGGAGCGGTGAGGTGTCGAGGACGGCGCTCGCGAGGCCGTCGACGCGTTCGAGGGCGGAGCCGAGGGTGGCCGGGGTGACGTCGACGCCGACGACGCCGGGGACGGTGAGCAGGTTCATCAGGGCGAGGCCGCCGGCGCGGTAGACGACGTCCTGGGCGGCCAGCGAGGAGTGGCCGGCGCCGAAGGCGAACAGGCGGCCGCCGGCGGCGACGGTGTCGGCGAGGAGGGCGGCCGCCGCGGCGATCGACTCGGCCTCCTCTTCGCGGACCCGTTGCAGCAGGGTGACGGCGGCGTCGAAGAACAGGTCGGCAGGCGTGCCGTCGCTCATGCGGTGCCCCTTCGCAGCGTCTGTGTCGCGGATCACCGTGCGGTCTGGACCAGCGCGGTGTCAATACGGCGCCGCGCGGCCGACGGGACGGTAACCCCGGCCGTTTCCCCGGCGGCCCCCGGATGTCAGTGGGATCCGGCAGAATTGGTGCCAGGGCCAGCGCACGCGCCGGGCTGCCGGCAGAGGTAATCGAGGGGCACGTATGTCCGGACTGATCGACACCACGGAGATGTATCTCCGCACCATCCTCGAACTCGAAGAGGAAGGCGTCGTCCCCATGCGCGCCCGCATCGCGGAGCGGCTCGACCAGAGCGGGCCGACGGTGAGCCAGACGGTGGCGCGCATGGAGCGCGACGGCCTGGTCTCGGTGGCCAGCGACCGTCATCTGGAGCTGACCGACGAGGGCAGAAGGCTCGCCACGCGCGTGATGCGCAAGCACCGGCTGGCCGAGTGTCTCCTCGTCGACGTGATCGGCCTGGAGTGGGAGCAGGTGCACGCGGAGGCCTGCCGCTGGGAGCACGTGATGAGCGAGGCCGTCGAGCGGCGGGTGCTGGAGCTGCTGCGGCACCCGACCGAGTCGCCGTACGGCAACCCGATCCCGGGCCTGGAGGAGCTGGGCGAGAAGGACGGCGCCGACCCGTTCCTGGACGAGAGCATGGTCTCGCTGGCCGACCTGGATCCGGGCACGGACGGCAAGACGGTCGTCGTCCGCCGTATCGGCGAGCCGATCCAGACGGACGCGCAGCTGATGTACACGCTGCGGCGCGCGGGCGTGCAGCCCGGCTCCGTGGTGAGCGTGACCGAGTCGGCCGGCGGTGTGCTGGTGGGCAGTGGAGGCGAGGCGGCCGAGCTGGAGGCGGACGTGGCCTCGCATGTGTTCGTCGCCAAGCGCTGAGCAGGGGAGGGCCCCGGCGCCTCGCGGCGCCGGGGCCTGTCCTCCCCTGTGCTGACCCGGAGCCCCGAGCTCTCAGGGTCATCCCCCTCGGACCGTTTTTCCCCGAGCGGTCCGCCTCCCGCCAGAAAAGATCCCCTGGGCGGCGGCGATCATTCCTTGAGGGGTGTCACTCGAATGAGGGGTGTTGTCCGCAGAGACAGATTTTTCGAATGAGCATTCGATAGTCTGCGGCGGCAGTTCGACAGCGACAGCAGCGAGTACGAGTACGGCAGTACACCGGTACGAGGCAGGCGGAGCTGGGGGGTGCCAGGCCCATGGCGCGGCGCATGGACGTGACGGGAGCGGGCGGTGTGCGCCTGGCCGCCTGGGAGTTCGCCGACCCTCCCAAGACGGGACCCGACGCGGCGGACGGCCGGCCGGACCCCGAGCCCGGCGGTCCGGGCGTGCTGTTACTTCACGGCCTGATGGGCCGGGCCTCCCACTGGGCCTCGACCGCCCGCTGGCTCGCCGCCCGCCACCGCGCCGTCGCCCTCGACCAGCGCGGTCACGGCCAGAGCGAGAAGCCCCCGCAGGCGGCCTACACCCGCGAGGCCTATGTCGAGGACGCCGAGGCCGCGATCGAACAGCTCGGTCTCGCCCCCGCCCTCCTCATCGGCCACGCCATGGGCGCGCTGACCGCCTGGCAGCTCGCCGCGAAGCGGCCGGATCTGGTCCGGGGTCTGATCATCTGCGACATGCGGGCCTCCGCGTTGGGGGCCGCCTCGCAGCGGGAGTGGGCGGACTGGTTCAGGGCCTGGCCCGTGCCCTTCGCCACGCTCGCCGACGTACGCAAGTGGTTCGGTGCGGACGATCCGTGGGTGGAGCGGCCGAGCCCTGCCCGCGGCGCCTTCTACGCCGAGGTCATGCACGAGTCCGCCGACGGCTGGCGCCCCGTGTTCGAGCCGGAGCAGATGCTGCGCACCCGGGAGAGCTGGGTGTACGACGCGCACTGGGAGGAACTGGCGCAGGTGCGGTGCCCGACGCTGGTGGTGCGGGGGGTGGACGGGGAGCTGGGGCGGGCCGAGGCGCAGGAGATGGTGCGGGTGCTTCCGGCCGGGCAGTACGCGGAGGTTTCCGACGCCGGGCACCTCGCGCACTATGAACTGCCGTCGGCTTGGCGGTCGGCCGTCCAACCGTTTCTTGACCGGATGCTCGGGAACGTGAGCGCGTGAGAGTCCGACGGGTCGGTGTCGCGTCGGCGGCTGCGACCCCGTGGGTGGTTCTCGCCCCCCTACCCCTTGCTGACAGCCGTCAGGATCTCCGGCAGGCGGGCTGCCGTTCTCGGAGCTGCCAGGCGCAGGCCCATGAGGGTCACCCCCGCGCCGTACGCCGCCCCGACGGGCAGGAGCACCCACACCCAGCCCTTGCCGTCCGCGCTCACGTTCAGCCAGATGGTGAGGGCGATGACGGGGGAGCACAGCAGGGCCGCCGCGACCATGCCGCCGAAGATGGAGATCCAGGCGAGGCCCGCCTGGCCCGGGGCGACGTTCTTGTGGCCCTCCTGGGGGATGGAGTAGGGGAAGCGGGCCGAGGTCCAGGCGCCGGTCGCGAGCATCGCCCCGAGCAGCGCGAAGGACAGGCCCAGGACCTCCGGCAGCCGCGCCCAGGCGCCCAGCAGCGCTGTCGTCAGGACCGTCACGAGCGCCGCGTAGGGCAGGGTGACCAGCAGCAGGGCGAGGGCACGGCCGCGCAGCTCGGCGTAGGCGTCCCGGGGTGAGGAGATGGTCGTGGCGACCATCCAGAAAGCGGAGGTGTCCTGCCCGAACTGGTTGTACATCTGGATGCCCAGCATCCCGGCCGCGAAGCACGCGAAGTAGACCGATCCGGTGCCCTGCACGGCGTTGAACACCGGCACGATCAGCCCGATCGCCAGCGCGGTGACCCAGGCGGCCTTGGTCTTCGGATCCCGCCAGAGGTAGCGCAGGCTGCGTTCCATGACCGTACCCGTGCGGCCCCGCGGCAGCAGCCGTGCGAGCCCGGTGGCCGAGCGGCGGCTGCCCCCGGCATCGGCCGGCTGCAGCGTGGACGCGTCGGGCGCGGTCATCAGCCGGGTGAGGCTCCGTGCCCACCCGGTGATCAGTGCCGCCAGCCCGGCCGCCGCGACGGCGAGCTGGGCGAGCGCGATGCCGTACGACCCCTCGCTCGCCGCGCGCACCGCCGCCACCGCCGACGCGGGCGGCACCCAGGACAGCACGTCCGCGACCGGCTGCAGAGGCCGCAGCCCGGCCGAACCCAGGTGCTGGGCGCCGAAGTTGACCAGCTGCGCCCCGACCGCGATCACCAGCCCGCTCAGTACGGCGAGATCGCGGCCCTTCCTGCTGGTCAGCAGCCGTACGTTGGCCGTGGCGACGGCCCGGGCCAGCGCCACGCAGACCAGCAGGGAGAGGCCGACGGCGACGACGGCGCAGAGAAGGCCCGCCGCGCCGTGCGCCAGGGACAGCGCGCAGCCCGCGAGGACCAGCAGGGTGAACAGCGGACCGGTGCCGACCAGGGAGGCCGCGAGCAGCGCCCGGACCAGCGGCCGGGGGCGCAGCGGAAGCATCACCAGCCGGGTCGGGTCCAGCGTCTCGTCGCCGGTCGGGAAGAACAGCGGCAGCACCGCCCAGCCCAGCGCCAGTACGGCTGTTCCCGGTACGGCGACGGCGTCGGCGTGCGGGTGCCCGCGCAGCGCCAGCAGTCCCAGCAGTTGCAGCAGCGCGAACAGGACCGCGACGACCGCCGAGGCGACGAACGCGGCCCGCCGGCCCCCGGACTGCCGCAGCCCGCCCCGCAGCAGCGACAGTTTCAGCCGGACGAGGGTGGAGGTGAGGCCCGTCATCGGGCCGCCCCGCCGCCCAGCCAGTCCAGATCGGATCCGGTGTCCCGGCCGCTCGCCCCGACCAGCTCCAGGAACGCCCCCTGGAGCGTGGGATGCGCGCCGCGCACCTCGGTCAGCGGGCCGGTCGCGCGGATCCGCCCGGCCGCCAACACGGCCACCCAGTCGCACAGCGACTCGACCAGCTCCATGACGTGGGAGGAGAAGACGACGGTGGCTCCGGATGCCGTGTACCGCTCGAGGACGCCCCGGATGGTCTGCGCGGACACCGGGTCGACGCCCTCGAACGGCTCGTCGAGGAAGAGCACGTCGGGATTGTGCAGGAGGGCGGCGGCGAGTCCGATCTTCTTGCGCATGCCGGTCGAGTAGTCGACGACGAGCTTGTGCTGGGCGCCGGCCAGGTCGAGGACGTCCAGCAGCTGGGTGGCCCGCTTGTCGACCTCGGCCCCCGGCATCCCGCGCAGCCGCCCCGCGTACCCGAGCAACTCCCGCCCCGACAGCCGCTCGAACAGCCGCAGCCCCTCGGGGAGGACCCCGATCCGCGCCTTGACGGCCACCGGATCCCGCCACACGTCATGACCGACGACCTCGACGGTCCCGGCATCGGGGCGCAGCAACCCCGTCACCATGGACAGCGTCGTGGTCTTCCCGGCCCCGTTGGGCCCGACCAGCCCGATGAACTTCCCTGCGGGCAGATCGAGATCGATCCCGCCGACGGCGACTTGCTGCCCGAACTGCTTCCAGAGCCCTCGAACGCGTACTGCGGCTTCGGTCATGCATGCACAGTACGGGTGGCCGCGGGTTCCCGGGGGCGCGGGGAACCGCGCACGTCACCGGTCCCGGCCGCACGCATACGCGAGGGGTGAGATCAACTCCTCCGCGTCCGGCAACCACCGGTTCGCCGGGGTGGGCCGGCAGGCCCACTGCACCGCCCCACGGGACCCGAACCGGGTGGGCGGCGCGGCCACATAGGCCCCCTCGCCCAGGGCGACCAGATCCAGGGACGGAAGCGACCACCCCAACTTCCGCACCAGGTCCGGGACCTTCGCCGACGCCCCGGGCAGTACGAAGAAGTTCATCCGCCGGTCCGGGCTCAGCGTGACCGGTCCCAGGGTCAGCTCCATCCGCTCCATCCGGGCGAGAGCCAGAAATCCCGCGCTCTCCGGGACGGACAACGCGTCGAACGTCCGCCCCGTCGGCAGCAGGATCGACGCCGTCGGCTGCCGCTGCCACATCCGGCGGGCGACGGTCGCGCTGCCGGTCGCCTGGGTCGCCCAGTCGGGGCGCGCGGGGTGCGCACCCGGCGCAGGGCAGGAAGCGTCGCTGCACGAGCAGCGCTGCTGGCCGGCGACCGCTTCCAGCCAGGTGCCCGGGAACACGTCCCAGTGCCGTTCCTCGGCGTAGCGTACGGCGGTCTCCAGCAGCGATTCCCCGCGTTGCTGCGGAATCTGACCGGCAATCTGAGTGTTCTGGGCGCCCGCGATCGTCTCTTCCACGCCCCTCTCAACTCCCGCGTCCACCTGGAGTTACGGCTGCGGTGCGCGCGGGGGTGGAGCATCGGTTCCGCAGTCGGGGCGCATGGGTGCACGGGTGGGGGCGCGCGGGAGGAAGCACGGGGTGGGCTGGGTAGCCAGGGATGGGGTTGGCGGCCGTCGTTACCCCGGCAAACCGCACATGTCGCGCATTGACGGTATGTCAGCTGGGCAGTGATCTTTCCGGAACCGGTCACGTCCAGGGGATCGCAACGCAGGGGGTAGTACATGGCCGCAAGGCCTCTCGTGGCGAGGCAGCCGAACGAACGGCTGCAGGCGCTCATCCAGGAAGCGGGGTGCTCGAACGCCGGGCTGGCCCGGCGGGTCAACATGTGCGGTGCCGAGCACGGCCTCGACCTGCGCTACGACAAGACGTCCGTGGCCCGCTGGCTGCGCGGTCAGCAGCCGCGGGGCCGGGCCCCGGCGATCATCGCGGAGGCGCTCGGGCGCAAGCTCGGCCGTACGGTCACGATCGACGAGATCGGCATGGCCAACGGCAAGAACCTCGCCTCGGGGGTCGGTCTCCAGTTCTCGCCGACGGTACTGGGGGCCATCGAGCAGGTCTGCGAGCTGTGGCGCAGCGACGTGGGGCGCCGGGACTTCCTGTCCGGCTCCTCCGTCGCCGCCTCCGCGCTGGTCGAGCCCAGCCGCGACTGGCTGATCTCGGCGCCGGACGCCCAGGTGGCCCGGCAGGCCGGACCGCGGGTGGGGCAGGCCGACGTGGCGGCCGTACGGTCCATGACCCAGGCGCTGACCGACCTCGACCACCAGTACGGCAGCGGGCATGTCCGCCCGGTCGTCGTGCACTACCTCAACAGCGTCGTCTCCGGGCTGCTCGCGGGCTCGTACCGGGAGACGGTCGGCCGGGACCTGTTCGCGGCCGTGTCCCGGCTGACCGAGCTGGCGGGCTACATGGCGGTGGACACCGGGCAGCCGGGGCTGGCCCAGCGGTACTACATCCAGTCGCTGCGGCTCGCGCAGGCCGCCGGGGACCGCGGGTACGGCGGTTACGTCCTGGCCGCGTCCATGAGTCACCTCGCCGCGCAGCTCGGGAACCCGCGCGAGATCTCCCAGCTGGCGCGGGCCGCGCAGGAGGGGGCGCGGGGGCACGTGACCCCGCGCGTGGAGGCGATGTTCCACGCGGCCGAGGCGCGCGGGCACGCCCTGCTCGGTGACGCCCGCGCGGCGCAGGCGTCCATCGCGCGGGCGGTGACGGCCATGGAGCAGGCCGACGACTCGCGTGACGACGACCCGGTGTGGATCCGGCACTTCGACGAGGCGTATCTGGCCGACGAACTGGCGCACTGCCACCGCGACCTCGGGCAGGCCGAGCAGGCGGCCCGGTACGCCGAGCAGTCGCTGGCCGGGCACCCCGAGACCCGGGTCCGCCGGCGTGCCATCGGTCATGTGCTACTGGCCACGGCCCAGGTGCAGCAGCGCGAGATCGAACAGGCCTGCAGCACGGGCCTGAAGGCGGTGGAGCTGCTGGAGTCGCTGCGTTCCAACCGGGGCGCGGAGTATCTGGAGGATCTGCAGCAGCGCCTGGAACCCTTCCGGGAGGAGGCGGTGGTACGGGAGTTCGGGGCGCGCCTCGATCTCCAGCAGGCAGCGTGAACGCCGGCCCCGCGGTGGCGTGAACGCACGGCGAACGGCATCCGGCGCCGTACGCGGTGCCGCGTGACGTGCCATGTGCAGCGCGCCGCGGGGCGGATGTGTTACCGCTGTCACAGGGAAGAAGATCGCGCCTTGAGCTGCGTGGCACCCGGCTCGGGGGACCCGGTAGCGTGAGCCCGATTCACAAGGTCCCCCATTGGTAGGAGTCCCGGTGACGCAGAGTGGACGGGGCGAGGAGCCCTCGGCGCAGCCCGCGCGCGAAGGCATCGTGCTGCCCTCCGACGGAGGCGAGCCCTTGCTGCCCGGCATGACCGGCGCGCCCGCCCCCGCCGCCCCGGCCGGCGGCCAGGCCTGGGGCGGCTCCTGGGGGCCCGGGCAGCAGGCGCCCCAGCAGGGGCAGGGCTGGCCCCCGGCGGCGGCCCAGCAGTGGCACACCCAGGACGCCCCGGACCAGCAGCTCCCGGCCGGGAACCCCGGCCCGCTCCCCCCGGAGGGCGCCCCGGCCCCGTCGTACGGCGGCCCGACGCCGTCGTACGACCACCCCGGCGCCCAGGGCGGCGGCTACGGCGCCGGCCAGCAGCCCGGGTACGGCACCCCGGCGCCGTACCAGCAGCAGCACCAGAACCAGCAGCACCCGCAGCCGCCTGCCGCCGCCGCGCCGCTTCCGCCGGCCGTCCCGGGGGCCTATCCGGCCGCCGGTGCCCCGCTGCCCCCGGCGGCCGACGGCGCCACCCAGTACATCCCGCCGGTCCAGGCCGCTCCCGCCGACGAGGGCGCGACGCAGTACATACCGCCCGTACCGGCGGCCCACGCCGAGGGTGCCACCCAGTACCTGCCGCCGGTTCCGGCCGCGGCGGACGAGGGTGCGACCCAGTACATCCCGCCGGTGGCCTCCGGAGCGCTGCCGCCCGAGTCGGCCGGCGAGGAGACGCGGTATCTCGGCCAGGTCCCGCCGCGGCAGGCGCCGGCGCCCGTGCCGTCCGACGCGGAGGCCACCCAGTACATCCCGCCGTACGCCGCGCAGGCGCAGGGTGTGGACCGGCAGCCGCCGGCCGAGTTCGACAGCCTCTTCCGCGGCGGCCCGGCGGGCGGTGACGGCCCGGCCGGGGCCACCCAGCAGCTTCCGCGCGTCCAGCAGCCGGACGCCCACCCCGGCCCGGCGCAGCCGTCGTACGGCTCGCAGCAGCCCTCGTACGGCGCCCCCCAGCCGTCGTACGAGGGCGACTACGACGACGACCGGCCCCGCGGCCGCTCGCGGGTGCCGCTGATCGCCGCCGTCGGTGTCGGCATCGTCGTCATCGGTGTGGGCGCCGGCGTGCTGCTCAGCGGCGGTGGCGGCAAGGACCAGGGCAACGACGGCAAGACGGTCGCGGCCGCCTCCCCGGCCCCCGGCCAGGGCTCCTCCGCGCCCGCCGCCGACCCGGCCCGCCAGCAGGCGGTCGAGCTGGACAAGCTGCTCGCCGACAGCGGCAGCAGCCGCGCCTCGGTGATCGGGGCGGTGGCCGACGTGAAGAACTGCGACAACCTCGACCAGGCCGCCTCCGACCTGCGCGCCGCGGCCGGGCAGCGCAGCGGACTGGTCACCCGGCTCGGCAAGCTGAGCGTCGACAAGCTGCCGGCCAACGGCGACCTGACGGCCGCGCTGACCAAGGCCTGGCAGGCGTCCGCCGCGGCCGACAACCACTACGCGGCCTGGGCCGGTCAGGCCAAGGGGCGCAAGGTCTGCCGCAAGGGCCACGCCCGCGTCACGGACGAGACCCGGGCCGGCAACCGGCAGAGCGGCACCGCCAGCGCGCAGAAGGTGAAGGCGGCGGCGCTGTGGAACGCGATCGCGCGGAAGTACGGCCTGACCCAGCGCCAGCCCACCCAGCTGTGACCGGGCCGTGGGCCGGGCCGCGACCCGGCCCCGAGGGACGCGCCGGCGGGCGTCACTGCACGTCGGCGTTCTCCAGCGTCTGCGTCATGTCGGTGGTCCCGCCCCGGCCGCCGATGCCCTTGCGGGCCTCGACCAGGCTGCCGTTGTGGACCACCTGGAGGGTGACGTCGGCGTTGACCAGCCGCGGGAAGCCGACCGAGGCGAGCTTTCCCTCGTAGGGCCAGCTCAGGGTCGGGGTGAGACCGCCGGTGGAGACCCGCAGGCCGTCGTTGAGGGTGCGCCGCACGCTGTCGGAACTCATCTCGCCGTCCCCGATCTTGTCCAGTACGGCCTTCAGCACGGTGTAGGCGATCCAGGTGGTCTGCACTCCGGCGTCCGCGGGGTCGATGCGGTTGTCGCCGAAGGCCTCCTCGTTGATCACCTTCTTCATCGGGTCCCACCGGGCGTCGGACGCCGGCGGATACCAGCCGGTGATGTACGCCCCCTCGTACGGCCCCGACGCACCCCCCGTGGCGTTGATCACGGTCTGGTCGACGCTGCCGAGCACGGTCCCGAGCCGTACCCCGGGGTAGTTCTCGCGTGCCCGCCGGAAGGAGTCCATGAAGGTGTCGGTGCGGTCGCCGAGCGCGGGCACCACGCAGCCCTTCCTCAGTACGTCCTTGGTGGCGTACCGCAGCGCCTGATCGGCCTGGTCGCCGTACTCGGTGGCGTCCTCGGCGGCGAGGTGGTCGCCCGCGTTCGCGTGTCTGCCCTCCTTCAGGCCGGAGTCGAGCAGTACGGGCAGCTCGTCGCCGGCGATGCTGTCCGGGCGGACCAGGGCGACGTTGCCGCAGGTGTCGGCGAGGGCCCTGCCGAGCCCGGCGAGCAGGGCGGGCTGGCCGCCGTTGACCGGGTACGACATCTGGCCGGTGAACTCGTCGTTGGTGACGCCGTAGCCGCCGATGTAGGGGATGCCGGCGCCTTCCAGCGGGGCGAGGTAGGAGTCGCCGAACTGGCTGTAGGAGCCGACGACCGCGACCACCTTCTCGTGGGCCGCGCGCCGGGCGCACTTGGCGGCGCCGACGCTGTCGTTGTTGTCGTTGCAGGTCAGGACCTGCAGTTTGTGGCCGTTGATGCCGCCGTGCGCGTTGATCCACCGGGCGTAGGCGAGGGCCATCGCGGGCATGCCCGGCTTGTTCGTGGCGTCGGTGTCCTGCGGGGCCCAGGTCATGACCTTGACCGGGTCGTCCCCGACGCCCCCCGTGACGCCGGGGACGACCCCGCACCCGGCGGTGAGCGACGCACACAGGGCCACAGCGCCGGCGGACAGCACGGTGGCTCTGCCGGGGCGGAGGGTCGAGTGGAGGAACGTACTAGCGGTGCGTCGCCTGCCGGTCATGTACACGCACGATTCCCTCACACCGCTAACCGGAGAGTGATCCCAGGTCAACGAAGGGTGACACCCAGGTGAATTGCGGGGGGTGGTGAGGCTGGTGTGACGGGGAACGTACGATCGATGACCGTGCAAGGTTCGGAGAACTCTTCCCGTCGCGGCCGTCGCTCCTCCACCATGGGCGGCATGCCCCTAAGCGACATGCCGTGGTGGCGCTGGCGCAGCAATGTGCGCTCGGCGCTGCACATGCTCTCCGACCCGGTGTTCCAGCGCGACGTCTGGCTGGCCGGCGTGGACGGGTACGGCGACGTCACCGACGCCGTCTACCGACTGGTGGAGGACACCTGGCTGGACAACTGGTCCGCGGAGAAATACGTCGGCACGATATTCCGGGACTCGCAGGAGGCGGCACTCGTCGACACCGCCGTGCTGCGGGTGCTGCGGATCATGCACCAGGTCGGGCCGGACGCGCCGGTCGCCGCCTATCTCGACCACCAGGGGTGGCCGGAGGCGGTGCGGGCGGCGCGGGACGCGCACCTGCGCCTCGCGGCGAGCGACGGGGACGATCCCGACACCCCTCCCCGGAGCCTCGAGGTGCTGCGGATCATGACGAGGACCGCTTAGGCGGGGGTCGAGCATCTCGGGCCGGCGTCCGGCGCCGGGGGCTGTGCCCGCCCGTCCCGTCCTGCGGGACGACTGCCCACGGCGGGCGGCCGGCGTGAGAACCTGTAGGGCATGAACGAGCAGTCCGCGTCCGTCGCCGCACCGGCCGACCAGTACGTCCTCACCCTCTCCTGCCCGGACAAGCAGGGCATCGTGCACGCCGTGTCGAGCTATCTGTTCATGACCGGCTGCAACATCGAGGACAGCCAGCAGTTCGGCGACCGTGACACGGGTCTGTTCTTCATGCGTGTCCACTTCTCGGCGGAGGCGCCGGTGACGGTGGAGAAGCTGCGGGCGAGCTTCGCGGCGATCGGTGACTCCTTCCACATGGACTGGCAGATCAACCGGGCCGACGCGAAGACGCGCATCCTGCTGATGGTCAGCAAGTTCGGGCACTGCCTGAACGACCTGCTGTTCCGGGCCCGGACCGGTGCGCTGCCGGTGGAGATCGTGGGCGTGGTCTCCAACCACACCGATTTCGAAGAGCTGGTGGGGTCTTACAACATTCCCTTCCACCACATTCCGGTCACCAAGGACACCAAGGCGGAGGCTGAGGCGAAGCTGCTGGGCATCGTGCGCGAGCAGGGTGTCGAACTGGTCGTCCTCGCCCGCTACATGCAGGTCCTCTCCGACGACCTGTGCAAGCAGCTCAGCGGCCGGATCATCAACATCCACCACTCCTTCCTGCCGAGCTTCAAGGGCGCGAAGCCGTACCACCAGGCGCACGCCAGGGGGGTCAAGCTCATCGGGGCGACCGCGCACTACGTGACCGCCGACCTGGACGAGGGGCCGATCATCGAGCAGGAGGTCGAGCGGGTGGGGCATGACGTCACACCGGACCAGCTGGTCGCGATCGGGCGGGACGTGGAGTGCCAGGCGCTGGCGCGGGCCGTGAAGTGGCACGCGGAGCGCAGGATCCTGCTGAACGGGCGCCGTACGGTGGTGTTCGCCTAGGGGGTTTCGGTCGCGGGGTGGCGCGGGTCCGTCGCGGCCGTGTCCGGGAGGACCGATCGGCGCCGCGGAAACCGCCGCCTTCGTACCGCCGTTGCCCACGGCGCCCGGTGACGGCTATGCCGGGACGGTGAAGTAGTGGGCGAACGCCGGGACGATCTCCGGCTCGCCCACCAGGCCGTCGCCGTCGGTGTCCAGTGCGGCGGCGACCGTCCGGGCGATCTCCTGCGGCACATGGAAGACCCGCAGCACGCGTACGGTCTCCTCGACCGTGGCCCGGCCGTCGTCGTCGGTGTCCGCGACGGCCAGGGCCGCGTGCAGGAACGGGCGGGCGATCTCGGCGAAGCGTTCGGGGTTGTCGCGCAGGCGCTTGACCGCGCCGGTGACGAACTCCTCGCGGGTGATGCGCTGGTCGCCGTCCCGGTCCGCGATCCCGGCCATGCCCTGCCAGAACGCCTCCGCGCCGGCGTACAGCGCCTGTCCCTTGTCGGAGCGGGCGGTGACGGAGAACTCGGCGAGCAGCGCCTTGGCCGCCGAACTGAAGTCCTCGCGGTCGATCCAGCCGTTGCCGTCCTGGTCGAAGGTGGCGAACCGGGCGGCGATCCTGCGTTCGTACTCGGTGCTGACCATGTCTGTTCGGGCCGCCTTACGTGTGCGTCGTACGGATACGTCGTACGGGTCGTCCAAGGGGTGCGTCGCGCGGGTGCGTGACGGACCTGGCGGGAGCGTATGACGGAGACGGCCGCCGGACGGCGGGAATCCGGCGGTTGTGCCAAGACCGGGGGAATTCCGCGACAACAGTGTGGTCTTGTCGCGAGGACTCCGGTGGCTCTCATGCGGACAGCGGGTCCGCCTCGTCGGTCGTCGCGGCCTCCAGATCGGGCCGGACGTCGAAGAGGCGGCGGACCCCGAGTGCGCCGAGGACCCGGTTGACGTGCGAGCCGTCGTCGGCGCCCCGGTCGGGCAGGATGAGCCTGAGGCTGCCTTGGCAGGAGCGGATGAGCCTGCGGGCGGCGATGAGGACGCCGACCCCGCTGGAGTCGCAGAAGAACACGTCGGAGAGGTCCACGACCAGGCTGTGATGCCCCTCAGCGACGACGTCGTGCACCCGTTGGCGCAGCACCGGCGAGGTCATCAGGTCCAGTTCCCCGGACACCCGGAGCACGGCCCACTCGCCCTGTTCGACGCCGGTCACGTTGAATGCCACGTCCCTGCCCCTCCGCTCGCCGGAACTCCCGGAACCGCCCGGAAACGGAAGCAGTTCCTACGCTTGCTTCCGCGCGGCTGCCCAGCGGCCGTTCCCTGAAACGTCGAGCAGCAAACCGGACGCGATCAACAAGGGTCTTATTTCGGTCACTACCGATCCTGTTCGATCAGGCATGCACACGGTTTGTGTGAAGGTTGTGTGAAAAGGGCACTATCACCAGCGGCGCTTCGGGGGGCGCGCATTGACACAAAGGGGCGTGCCCTGTCAGAGGTGCCGACTACATTCGGGAAGACGGTGCCGACAGGCTGGACGGGCCGGACACGGGTGAGGGGAGGGGACCGCATGGCCACGAAGGACGTACCGCCCCGCGGGGACCGCAAGATGCAGCAGCGGCTCGCCCGCGGCGAGGCAGCCGCCCTGGGTGAGATGTACGACCGGTTCGCCTCGCTCGTGCACGGCCTCGCCCACCGCGTCCTCGGTGACGAGAAGGCCGCCGACACCCTCACCCGCGAGGTCTTCGCGCACCTGTGGGAACACCCCGAGACCTACGACCCCCGGAAGGGGCCGCTGCGCACCTGGGTCGCCGGGGTGACCCACCGGCTCGCCGTGCAGCGGCTGCGCGACAGCGAGACCGCGGCGCTGCCGCGGGACGGCGGCTCCGTGGCGGAGCTGGAGCGCAAGGTGCGCCGCGCCTCGGTCGCCGCCCGCGCCGACTACATCGTCCACTCCATGCCCGCCCCGCTGCGCCGCGCCCTCGACCTGGCCTACTTCCAGCGCCGCGACTACCGCCAGACCGCCGCCGACCTCGGTGTCACCGAGGACGAGGCCCGCCGCCGGCTCCGCCTCGGCCTGCAACTGCTCTCCACCGCCCACGACGCCGGGACGCCGCCGGGACACGGAGGTGCGGTGTGAGCGGAGCGGGAGGGTTCGAGGCACCCGACGAGCACGGCGGACAGGGGGAGGACAAGCCGCGCGAGGGGTGCGAGGGCGCCGACGGCCGGGGTGACAAGGGACACACCGGTGACGGCACCGGTGGCTCGGGACGGGACCCGGACGGCACCGGCGGGCCCGACCCGGACCGGCCCGCGCGCATACCGACGCCCCGCGCCTCCGTCGAGGACAGCGGGCTGCCGCTGCCCGACCCCGCCCCCGTGCCGCTCGACCTGCCGCACGACGTCCTGAAATCGCTCCTCGGCGCCTGGGCGCTGGCCGCCTGCTCGGCAGCGGAGACCGCGGCCGTCGAGGACCACCTGGGCTCGTGCGGCGGCTGCGCCGACGAGGCCCGCCGGCTGCGCGAGGCGGTCGGCCTGCTGCACCAGCCGGAGAGCCTCGACCTGGACCCCGGGCTGCGCGCCCGCGTTCTGGAGAGCTGCCTGGAGCGCCGCCCGCCGCGGATACCTCTGCCGGAGTGGGCGGCGCCGTACGACGCCGAGACCGCCCGGCTGGACGCCCTGCTGCAGGACTTCGGGTACGCGGAGTGGCACGCGCCGGTACGGCTGCGGTGGTTCGCGGCCGACGCGGCGCAGAGCCGTCGTACGACCGTGGCCGGGGTGATCGCGCACCTGCTGTCCGTGGACGGGCTGATCGCCGTCGCACTCGGCCTGGAGGACCCGCTGACCGAGGCCGCCGGGGCGGCGGCACGGCACGCGTCGGGCCCGGTCGCGCGTACCGAGGCGTACTGGCGGACCTCCCGCTTCCCGCCCACCGGCTCGGTGCGCGGGCCCTGGCGGGAGCAGAGCCACGGCCTGGTCCGGACGGTGTCCTTCACGGGCGGCCACGCGGACGGATTCGCGGTGTCGTACGGCGACTTCGAACTGCCGCTGCACGACGCGATGCTGGACCGGGCCTTCGAGTGCTGGATCCACGCCGAGGACATCGCGGAGGCGGTGGACTACCCGTACGAGCCGCCCGCGCCCCGTCACCTGAACAGGATGATCGACCTCGCGGCCCGCATGCTGCCCGCCGCGCTCGCGGAACGCCGTCAGCAGGGGCTGGCCTCGCCCGCCCGGGGACGGCACCTGGGCCTCGCCGGTGAACCCGGCCGCAGCCTGCGCCTGGAGATCGAGGGCTCGGGCGGCGGCGAGTGGCTGATCCCCCTGGACTCACCGGCGGCACTGGGCTCCGCGGACCTGGAGGTGGCCCATGTGGCGCTCGACGGCACGGAGTTCTGCCGGCTGGCGGCGGGCCACATTCCTCCGGAGGAGGCAGCGGCGGGTCAGGTCGGGGACCGGGAGGCGATCAGGGATGTGCTGTTCGCCGCCGCGAACCTGAGCCGGATGTAGGGGCCGGTCGCTCCGAAGGCGAGGCCGCGGCTCAGACCTGCCACCGACCACCGGCGGTTCAGCGGACGACCGGCACGGCCGCCCGGTGTGACCGGGCGCAAGAGCCGTCCCGAACCGTCGGGCATGACCCGGCATGTCCCGTAGGGCGGGCGGCCGGCTGGCGGCGCGCGGGAGAGGAGGCTGCGCGGCAAGTGCCGTGCGAGCCGGGTCCACTTCCGGTCGGACGGATCACCCGGGCCCGCACCGGCCGGAACGGAACCCGTGCGGCTCAGTCCCGCGAGCCGTCGGGCACCCCTTGGGCGAGCGGCCGGGAAAACCGCTCCCGCAGCTTGTACTTCAGCACCTTGCGCAGGGTCTCGTTGCGCGGCAGCGCCTGGACCACCTCCAGCCGCTCGGGCAGCTTGTGCACGGACAGGCCCGCCGAGCGCAGGTACGAGACGACGTCCGGCAGGGTCAACCCGTCGGCGTCGGGCGGCTGTTCCACCACCGCGCAGACCAGTTCCCCCCGTTCCGCGTCCGGCAGGCCGATCACGGCCGCGTCGGCCACCGACGGATGCGCGGCGAGCAGGTCCTCGATCTCCTTGGCCGAGATGTTCTCGCCCTTGCGGATGATCACGTCCTTGAGGCGGCCGGTGAGGACCAGATGGCCCGAGTCCGTGACACGGCCCAGGTCCCCGGTGCGCAGGAAGCCGTCGGCGTCGAAGGCGGCGGCCGTCTGCGCGGGATCCAGATAGCCCTGGCAGACGGCCTCGCCGCGCAGCCGGACCTCGCCGTCGACGATCCGGATCTCCATGCCGGCCGGGGGACGCCCCTCGGTGGTGGCCAGGTTCTCCGGGGTGTCCCGCGGATCGCCCATGGTGATCATCGGGACCTCGGTCATGCCGTAGCCGTGGGTGAGCTGGACGCCCATCTCGCGGACCACGCAGTGGTAGACCTCGGGGGGCTTCGGTGCGCCGCCGCCCGCGAGCAGGCGCAGGGACGGGATGAGCTTCTCGCCCGGCTGTTTGCGCTGTTCGGCCAGGAACATGGAGTAGAAGGCCGTGGAGCCGCCGGCCACCGTCACCTGGTGCCGCCGGTACTGCGCCAGTGCCTCCGGCAGCGCGAAGTGCTCGAACATCACCGCCGGGAAGCCGTACAGCAGTAGCATCACCGTGTAGTCGGGGCCCGCTATGTGGGCGTACGGGAAGGCCATCGAGCCGACGTCGTCCGGCCTCAGGCGCAGGGCGTGGGCGAGGCAGGAACCCCCGGCGATCAGGGAGCGGTCGCAGTGCAGCACGCCCTTGGGGTCGGAGGTGGTGCCCGAGGTCCAGTAGATCCAGCGGACCGAGGTGCCCTCCGCGGGCGGGGCGGGCAGCACGGACGGGTCGCCGTCGGGGAGGGTGTCGTACGCCTCGAAGATCCCCCTCGCCCCCAGCCGGCGGGCCGCGTCGGTGTGGTCGTGCCCCCGCCACACACCCGGGACCGCGAAGAACTCCGCCTTCGACTCCCTCAGCGCGAAACCGACCTCCCGGTCCCGGTAGAAGGGGATCACGGGGGACTGCACGGCGCCCAGGCGGGCCAGCGCGAAGGACAGCAGGGCGGTCTCGATGCGGGTGGGCAGCTGCCAGGCGACCACCGTGCCGGGGCGCACGCCCATGCCGTACAGGCCGGCCGCCACCCGCTCGGCACGCGTGCGCAGCTCGCCGAAGGTGAGGGAGCGGTCCTCCTGGAGCAGCACCGGGCGGTCGGGGGTGAGGGCCGCGCGGCGGACGACCAGGTCCCACAGAGTGCGGGCGGAACCCAGGGAGTGCGGGGTCTCGTTCACGGATGCCCCCTGACTGTCTTGGCTGACGCACCGTCAGCTGTCATGCTATCTGACGGGTCATCAGATAAGTAGCCGTCCGGCTGCTGTCCGACGGAGGGGAACGCGAGGGGAACCATGACCGAACTGCCCCGCATCATCAGCGTCGACGACCATGTGATCGAACCCGCCCACCTCTTCGAGACCTGGCTGCCGTCCAGGTACCGGGACCGGGGGCCCAAACCGCTGACCGCCGGAATCGGGGAGCTGGCCTACGTCGGCGGCACCTACCGGATCACCATGGACCCGGCGGGCCAGCCGACGGACTGGTGGATCTACGAGGACCTGAAGTTCCCGTACAAGCGCAACATCGCCGCCGTCGGCTTCGACCGGGACGAGATGACGCTGGAGGGGATCACGAGGGAGCAGATGCGGCGCGGGTGCTGGGACCCGAAGGCCCGCCTCGCGGACATGGACCTCAACCACGTCGAGGCCAGCCTCTGCTTCCCGACCTTCCCCCGCTTCTGCGGACAGACCTTCGCCGAGGCGCACGACAAGGAGGTCGCCCTCGCCTGCGTGCGCGCCTACAACGACTGGATGGTGGAGGAGTGGTGCGGGGACAGCGGCGGCCGGCTCATCCCGCTGTGCCTGATCCCGCTGTGGGACGTGACGCTGGCCGTCGCCGAGATCCGGCGCAACGCCGCGCGCGGGGTGCGGGCGGTGACCTTCTCCGAGATCCCCACCCACCTGGGGCTGCCCTCCATCCACTCCGGCTACTGGGACCCGTTCTTCGCGGCCTGCCAGGAGACGGGCACGGTCGTCAACATGCACATCGGCAGCAGCTCGCAGATGCCGGCCGCCTCCCCGGACGCCCCGCCCGCCGTCCAGGCCTCGCTCAGCTTCAACAACGCGATGGCCTCGATGACGGACTACCTCTTCAGCGGGGTCCTGGTGAAGTTCCCGTCCCTCAAACTCGCCTACTCCGAGGGGCAGATGGGCTGGATCCCGTACGCCCTGGAACGCGCCGACGACGTCTGGGAGGAACACCGTGCCTGGGGCGGGGTCAGGGACCTGATCCCGGAACCGCCGTCGACGTACTACTACCGGCAGATCTTCTGCTGCTTCTTCCGCGACAAGCACGGGGTCGCGTCGCTGGATGTGGTCGGCAGGGACAACGCCACCTTCGAGACCGACTACCCGCACGTCGACTCGACCTTCCCGCACACCAAGGAGGTCGCCCTCGACCATGTGAAGGGCCTTGACGACGAGACGGTCCACAAGCTGATGCGGGGCAACGCCATCCGCATGCTGGACCTCGACCTGGACCGCTAGTGGACCTCTCCTACACGCCCGAGGAGGAGGAGTTCCGGGGCCGGCTGCGGGAGTGGCTCGCCAAGGTGCTCCCCACCCTCCCCGCCAAGCCGTCCCCGGACGACTGGCCCGCGCGCAGGGCGTACGACCTCGGCTGGCAGCGGATGCTGTACGACGCCGGGTACGCCGACGTCCACTGGGACGCCTCGCCGACCACCCGGCTGATCTTCCTGGAGGAGACCGAGAGGGCGGGCGCGCCCTATGTGGGGGCCGGTTTCGTCGGACTGCTGCACGCCGGCCCGACGATCGCCGCCGAGGGCACTCCCGGGCAGCGGGCGCGCTGGCTGCCGCCGATCCTGCGCGGCGAGGAGGTGTGGTGCCAGGGGTTCAGCGAACCGGACGCCGGCTCCGACCTCGCCGCGCTGCGCACGCGCGCGTGGCGCGACGGCGACGACTACGTGGTCACCGGGTCCAAGATCTGGACCTCCCACGCCGAGGTCGCCGACTGGTGCGAACTGCTGGTCCGCACCGATCCGGACGCGCCCAGGCACAAGGGGATCACCTGGCTCGCGATGCCCATGGACGCGCCGGGCATCACCGTACGGCCGCTGCGCACGCTGGCCGGGTCGGCGGAGTTCGCCGAGGTGTTCCTGGACGAGGTCCGGGTGCCGGTGGCCCACCGGGTGGGAGCGGAGAACGACGGCTGGCGCGTGACCATGGTGACCCTGTCCTTCGAGCGTGGCACGGCCTTCGCCGGCGAGGTCGTCGCCTGCCGCCGGGTCCTGCGCGAACTCGCCCGGACCGCACGGGACAACGGCCGCTGGGACGACGCCGTACTGCGCCGCCGGCTCGGGCGGCTGGAGGCGGAGTTCCGGGCGTTGTGGCGGCTGACCCAGTGGAACGTGAGCGAGGCGGAGGCGAGCGGCCGAGTGCCGGGCGCCGGCGGCTCGGTCTTCAAGCTCCGCTACTCACACGCCCGCCAGGAGCTGTACGACACCGCGGCCGACGTACTCGGCCCGGACGGCCTCGACCTGGACCGCCCCTGGACTCTCGACCGCCTGTCGTCCCTGGCGTACACGATCGCCGCCGGCACCTCACAGATCCAGCGCACCATCGTGGCGGAACGGATCCTCGGTCTGCCGAAGGGGCCGAGCGGGTCCCCGGGCCGTCCGGAGGGGAGATGAGCGTGCGTTTCCAACTGAGCGGTGACCAGCGCGCGTTGCAGGCCGGCGTACGCCAGTTGCTGGACCGGCGGTTCGGGCGGGAGGCGTTGCGTGCGGCCGTCGACGCGCCGGGGCGGCTGGACCGGCGGCTGTGGCGGGCGCTCGGGGACGCGGGGTTCTTCGCCCTGCGGCTGCCCGAGGCGGACGGCGGGGTCGGACTGGGCCTGCCGGAGGCGGTACTGGCCTTCGAGGAGGCGGGCCGGGCGCTCCTGCCCGGCCCCCTCGTCGCCACCCACCTGGCGGCCGGTACCGTCCCGGGCGCGGCCACCGGCGAGACGGTCGTGACAGCCGTGGACGGGGAACTGGTGGAGTGGCTGGAGACGGCGGACGTGGTGCGGGGCGACGCGGCCGGGGCGACCGCGCTGCGCTCGGTGGACCCGCTGACGCCCCTGCACCGCGTGGCCGCGGGCCGCCGGCCCGGGCGAGCGAACCGGCCCGCGGCCGGCACCGGCACGTCCGCCGGCACCGGCACCCACAACCTCGTAGCCGGTCTCCTCACCGCGGCGGAACAACTCGGCACAGCCACGCGCGTGACCGAGCTCGCCGTCCAGCACGCCCGCACCCGCGAGCAGTTCGGCCACCCCATCGGCGCCTTCCAGGCCGTCAAGCACCTGTGCGCGGACCTCCTGGTGCGTACCGAAACCGCCCGCGTCGCCGTCTACGCCGCCGCCGTCACCGCCGACCCGGCGGACGTCGCCGCCGCCCGCCTGCTCGCCGACGAGGCCGCCGTACGCGGCGCCCGCGACTGCCTCCAGGTGCACGGCGGCATGGGGTTCACCTGGGAGGCGGACGTCCATCTGCACCTGAAACGGGCCTGGGTCCGGGCCCGCCGTGGCGGGGGGAGCACGGAGAGTGAGGAGTTGCTCGCCGCCGGCCTGACGGCCTGAAGGGTTGGCAGCGCTCTGGACTGCACCCGCACCAAAGCCTTGGCCCAAGATGTCGCGGATCGTGGCATGCCGATATCACGGAGCGTCGATACCGGGTTGTGTCCTTCATGGGACTCGTCACGACCCGGAGTCGGGGGTCCGCTCCGGTACCTTGTGTGGGATGCGAGTGGCTGTGAGTACGAGCCGGACCGGCAAAGCCTCTGGGGCGATGCCGTATCGCACGGTGCGCGCCGCTGCTCGCGGGGCGGTTGCCGCTTCGGCCGCCGCCTGTTCGACTCCCCGGGACGAGCGTCGCACAGTATGCCGCAGGCGTACTCCTTCGCGCTGGAATATGCCCGAAGCGCTTGTTGGGGTGACTGTACGTCAACCATGCTGTCGCGTAAGGGACTCACGTTCCGTGACCCTTGCTCTGGCCGTTGTCCTGGCCATGCAGAAAATGGCTACGATCGTGGCCCTCGTGATCGTCGCCGCGGCCCCGGCCGTGGCGGCCGGTCGGCGTGGGGTCATGTGTCCGCCGGTTCGGATGGTGTGAGCGGTGCAGGTGCTTCAAGTGCAGCTGGAGATCCGGCCCGACCCCACGGAGGTGGGACGGGCGCGGAGATGGGCCCGCTCACGGCTCGCGGGGCTGGGAATAGCTGCCGACGAGCCGCTGGCCGAGACCCTGATCCTGCTGGTCTCCGAGCTGGTGACCAACGCCGTGGTGCACACCGGTCACACGGCCGTACTACGGCTCTCCCTGCCCGGCACGGCGGCCGGCACGACCGATCCGGCCGTGACCGCCGATCCCGACGGGACCCCCGGTCCGGTCGCGGCCCCTGAGCCCGCCGCGACCGCCGAACCCGCCGTGGCGACCGGTCCGCCCGTTGCCGCCGACGCCGCCGGGGCGATGCGTTCCGCCGGGGCCGCGGACGCCGGCGAGCCGCCCGCGGTGGCCACGGTGCGGGTCGAGGTGGCCGACCGTTCCTCCCGCGCCCCCGTGCCGCGCTGCGTCGGCGGTGACGCCACCGGCGGCCGTGGCCTGGCCCTCGTGGACTGCCTGGCCGACCGCTGGGGCTGGAGCCCGGAAGGCGCCGGCAAGAGCATCTGGTGCGAGCTGGACCGCTGTTCGCAGTCTGCGGAGAGCGCAGCGATGGCGTACGAGGGCGGAGCGTCCGCGTACGAGGGTCTCGCCTTCGAGGCGGTGTAGTACCCGGCGCGGTGGTGCGCCGGGGATGCATCCGTGCGCGGGGTGCCGCGAACAGGGCTTACGCAACACATCCCCGTACCGGCGTTGACGACCCGTGACGACCTGATCACGCTGGTGGGCGACGATTCGCCGCGAGGGGACGGCGAGGGCCCGGGCGACGGCGGTCCTCGTCGAGTGTGGGTCGCACCCGGTGGGCGGCGCGTGCGCGCGACCGTGGGGGGAGGCGCGCCGCCGGCCGGTCCGGGCAGGGCCACGGGTTTCTCAGAGGACGGCCACGGGTGCCACCGGTGTCCCCGTCGCGCCGACGAACGGCTCGGGCGTCGCCGACAGCAGGAACGCGTACCGCCCCGCTTCTCCACAGGCTGTGGACAACTCTTCGAGATTCCAGTTCTGGCCCTGGAGCATCCCCATCTCCACCAGATCCAGGGCGTGCACGGGCAGCCACAGATTCTCCGTCTCGGGCGGAAATATCTCAAAAGTGAGCGTGTCGTTCGCGACCGCCGCCACATCGCGCGCGTGGAACCACTCCGGCGTGCGCAGGGACAAGCCCGGTGACGGATAGCCGTACCCGTGCTTGTCCCCGGCCAGATACAGCTGGACCTGCCCGGTGCGGACGAGTACGACGTCCCCCGCCCGGACGCGCACCGCGCCGAACTCCTCCGCCGCCTCCAGATCCTCCGGCGTGACCGCGTGACCCCCCTCCAGTCGCTCCACACCCCGCGCGCGCGCCACGTCCAGCAGCACCCCGCGCGAGACGACGTGCCGCGCCTTGTCGATCCCGCTGAACTCGGCACCGCCGTGCGCGGTGACCGTGTGCGCCGGGCGGCCGTTGTAGAGCTTCCCGGAGTACGAGACATGGGCGAGGGCGTCCCAGTGGGTGCCCGCCTGCAGGCCCATGGTCACCGTGTCGTCACTGCACGCCACCGTGCCCGGCCCGAACAGCTCCTGGTTGATCTGCACCATCGCGTGCAGCGGATTGACACGGCCCGGGATCACGCCGGTCTGCACCCCGTCCTGCTGGAGCGGGAGCGCGAGGGGGACGCGGCGGCCGGTGCGGATACCGGCGGCGGCCCGCCGCACCACCTCGTCCGTGATCAGGTTCAGGGTCCCGATCTCGTCATCCGCCCCCCAGCGCCCCCAGTTGTTCACGCGTTCGGCGATCTCATGGAACTCGGCGGGCAGCGACATCGGCCCTCCCCGGGGCTTGTCTCCGACTGTCTGACGGGTCATAAAATCTAACGGTCCGTCAGAAACAGCGGGAAGGGGCCGGCCGTGGGGAACTTCTTGGCAGGGAAGGTCGTCGCCGTGACGGGCGCCGGACGCGGGATCGGCCGGGCGGTCGCGCTGGCCGCCGCCGCCGAGGGGGCGAAGGTCGTCGTCAACGACTACGGCGTCTCCGTGGACGGGGCCTCGCCCACGAGCGAGGTCGCCGAGGCGGTCGTCAAGGAGATCGAGGCGGCGGGCGGCGAGGCGGTCGCGGTCGCCGACGACATCTCCACGATGGCGGGCGGGCAGCGGGTGGTGGACGTCGCGTCGGCGGCGTACGGCCGGCTGGACGGGGTCGTGTGCGTGGCCGGGATCCTGCGCGAACGCATGCTGTTCAACATGACCGAGGAGGAGTGGGACCCCGTGGTCGCCACCCATCTGAAGGGCACGTTCACGGTGTTCCGGGCGGCGTCCGCGGTGATGCGCAAGCAGCGGTCCGGCACGCTGATCGGCTTCACCAGCGGCAACCACCAGGGATCGGTGTCCCAGGCCAACTACAGCGCGGCCAAGGGCGGGATCATCTCGCTCGTCCGCAGCGCGGCTCTCGGCCTGCACAAGTACGGGGTGACCGCGAACGCGGTGGCGCCGGTGGCTCGTACACGCATGTCCGCCAACGTCCCCATGGAGCTGACGGAGATCGGCGAGCCGGAGGACGTGGCCGCGCTGGTGGTGTACCTGCTGTCCGACGGGGCCGCCGCGCAGGGCATCACCGGGCAGGTGTACACCGTCGCGGGGCCGAAGATCGCGGTGTGGGCCCAGCCGCGTGAACTCCGTTCGGTGTACGCGGAGGGGTCCTGGACGCCGGAGCGGATCGCCGAGCTCCTGCCCGGGGCGGTGGGGGTGGATCCGATGCCGATGCTGGTGCGGTTGGCGGCGATGGAAGAGGCGGCGCGGAGTGGGTCCCGGCCGAACGCCTCGTAGCCCGGGGCGCGTTGTGGTTCGGCGGTTGCGGTCGCGGTTGCGGTTGCGGTCGCGGTTGCGGCTGCGCTGTGGTCGCTCGCGCCCACGCGGCGGAGCCGCACATCGGTACAGCCCCGCGCCTTTGCGGCACTCCACCCAAGGGGGTCTTCATGGATTTCGGGTTCAGTCGAGAGGACGAGACGTTCCGCGTGGAGGCTCGCGCCTGGCTTGCGGCGAACTCCATCCCCTCGACAGACCGCCGCACCTGGGAACGCACCCTCGGCGCGGACGGCTGGATCGGCCTCGGCTGGGCGGAGTCGGGACACGGCAACCGGACCGCCACCCTCACCCAGCAGGTCGTCTGGGCCGAGGAATACGCCCGGTCACCCGCACCGCCCCGCTGCGGGCACATCGGTGAGAACCTGCTCGCCCCCACCCTCATCGCCCACGGCACCGAGGAACAGAAGTCCCGCTTCCTGCCCCCGGTCGCGGCCGGTGAGGAGCTGTGGTGCCAGGGGTACAGCGAGCCCGGTGCCGGGTCGGATCTGGCGGGAGTGCGGACGGCTGCCGTACGGGACGGGGACCGTTACCGGGTCAGCGGGCAGAAGATCTGGACCTCGCTCGCCCACGAGGCCGACTGGTGCTTCGTGCTGGCCCGCACCGACCCGGAGTCCAGGCGCCACCACGGCCTCGGTTTCCTGCTCGTCCCCATGGACCAGCCCGGCCGGATCGAGGTCCGCCCCATCCGGCAGATGACCGGCGCCGGCGACTTCAACGAGGTCTTCTTCGACGGGGCGTACGCGCGCGTGGAGCACGTCGTCGGGGGAGAGGGACACGGATGGGAGGTGGCCATGAGCCTGCTGGGCTTCGAGCGGGGGGTCTCCATGCTCGCCCAGCAGATCGGGTTCGCCGAGGAGCTGGGGGCCGTGGTCCGTGCGGCCGAGGACAGCGGAGCGGTCCGTGACCCCGTCGTACGGGCGCGCCTGGTACGGCAGTGGGCCGAGCTGGGGACGATGCGCCGGCACGCCCTGCGCACCCTCGGCGGTTCGGCCGGTCCCGGCGCACCCAGCGTGGCCAAACTGCTGTGGGGCGGCTGGCACCAGCGGCTGGGTGAGCTCGCCGTACAGGTGCGCGGGGCACGCGCCGCCGTCGGACCCGCCGACTGGTCGCCCTCGGCGCCGTACGAACTCGGCGCCGACCAGCACCTGTTCCTCTTCTCCCGGGCCGACACGATCTACGGCGGCTCGGACCAGGTCCAGCGCACGATCATCGCCGAGCGTGTGCTCGGTCTGCCCAGAGAGCCCAAGGGGGCCGTGTGATGCGTGGTGTGGTGTTCGACGGCAGGCGGGTGCGGGTGGTCGACGACCTCGCGGTGCGCGAGCCGGGGGCCGGTGAGGTGCTGGTGGCGGTCGCGGCGGCCGGGCTGTGCCACAGCGATCTGTCCGTGGTGGACGGCACCATCCCCTTTCCGGTGCCGGTGGTGCTGGGGCACGAGGGCGCGGGAGTCGTGGAAGCGGTCGGTGCCGGCGTCACCCATGTCGCGCCCGGCGACCACGTGGCGCTGTCCACGCTCGCCAACTGCGGCACCTGCCCGGAGTGCGACCGGGGCCGGCCGACGATGTGCCGGCAGGCGATCGGGCGCCCCGGGAAGCCGTTCACCCGCGGGAACTCGCCTGTCCACCAGTTCGCCGCCAACTCGGCCTTCGCCGAGCGCACGCTCGTCAAGGCCGTGCAGGCGGTACGGATCCCGAAGGACATCCCCCTGGAGTCCGCCGCGCTGATCGGGTGCGGGGTGCTCACGGGCGTGGGGGCGGTGCTGAACCGGGCGCGGGTGGACCACGGGGACAGCGTCGTCGTCATCGGGGCCGGCGGCATCGGGCTGAACGTGCTGCAGGGCGCGCGGCTCGCGGGAGCGCTCAGGATCGTCGCCGTGGACGCCGATCCGGCCAAGGAGGGGATGGCCCGGCGGTTCGGCGCCACCGACTTCCTGACCTCGGCGCAGGGCGTGCGGGACCTCCTGCCCACGGGCGCCGACCACGCCTTCGAGTGCGTCGGCCGGGTGGAGCTGATCCGGCAGGCGATCGACCTCCTCGACCGGCACGGGCAGGCGGTCCTCCTGGGGGTGCCCCCGGCGACGGCCGAGGCGTCCTTCCTCGTCTCCTCCCTCTACCTGGACAAGTCGGTCCTCGGCTGCCGCTACGGCTCCTCGCGCCCGCAGCGGGACATCGCCCGCTACGCCGAGCTGTACCGGCAGGGGCGCCTGCTGCTCGACGAGCTGGTGACGGCCCTCTACCCGGTGGAGGACTTCGACAAGGCCCGCGCGGACGCGGAGGCCGGGCGGGTGGCCCGCGCGGTGCTCACCTTCTGACGCCGGTACGGAACGTCCTGCGATAGGCGGTCGGTGTCACCCCGAGGGCGTGCTGCAGGTGCTGGCGCATCGACTGGGCCGTGCCGAAGCCCGCCTCGCGGGCCACCTGGTCGATGGACAGGTCGGTGGTCTCCAGCAGGTGCCGGGCACGCTCGACGCGCTGCCGGGTGAGCCACTGGCCGGGACTGACCCCGGCCTCCTCACGGAACCGGCGGGTGAAGGTGCGCACCGACATGGCCTCCTGCTCGGCCATGTCCCGCAGCTGGATCGGCTCGTGCAGCCGGCCCAGCGCCCAGGCGCGGGCGGCCGTGGTCGTGGCCAGCTGCGGGTCGGGCACCGGACGTTCGATGTACTGGGCCTGGCCGCCGTCGCGGTGCGGCGGTACGACCGTGCGCCGGGCGACGTCGTTGGCGACCGCCGCACCGAAGTCGCGGCGCACCATGTGCAGGCACAGGTCGATCCCGGCGGCCACGCCCGCCGAGGTCAGGACATCACCGTCGTCGATGAACAGCACGTCCGCGTCGACCCTGATCCTCGGGAAGAGCCGCTGGAAACGCTCGGCGTCGGCCCAGTGCGTGGTCGCCGGGCGGCCGTCGAGGTGTCCGGCGGCGGCGAGGACGTAGACGCCGGTGCAGATGGAGGCGAGCCGGGTGCCGGGGCGGATGCGGGCGAGGGCGGCGGCCAGTTCGTCGGTGAGCCGGCCCTCCTCGAAGACCGGGCCCAGCTCGTACGACGCCGGGACGATGACCGTGTCGGCCTCGGCGAGCGCCTCCGGTCCGTGGGCGACGTGGATGGCGAAGTCGGCGTCCGTCTCGACCGGGCCGGGCGGCCGTACCGAGCAGGTCACCACCTCGTACAGAGGCCGGCCCCGCCCGTCCTTCGGGCGGCCGAAGATGCGGTGCGGGATGCCCAGCTCGAAGGGCAGCAGGCCGTCGAGGGCGAGGACGACGACCCGGTGCGGACGGAACTCCCCGGAACCACTCATGGCCCGATCCTAGCGAATGCTGTCCTGCGGGCCACTCGATGAGCGCTCATGGAGGCAGGACGCTCTATGACGTGACTCAGACAAGTCCCGCCGCAGCCCCCGTCCAGGCCCCGCCCGGACGGCGCCGCCGTGTGCACCGCGCCTGGTTCGTCGCCGCCGTCACCTTCGTCACGATCATCGGCGCCGCCGCCTTCCGTTCCCTGCCCGGCCTGCTCATCGACCCGCTGAACCGGGAGTTCGGCTGGTCGCGCGGCACGATCGGGGCGGCCGTCTCCCTCAACCTCGCGCTCTACGGCCTCACCGCGCCGTTCGCCGCCGCGCTGATGGACCGCTTCGGCATCCGCCGGGTGGTCGCCGCCGCGCTGACCGTGATCGCGGCCGGCTCCGGCCTGACCGTGTGGATGACGGCGGCCTGGCAGCTGTGGCTGTGCTGGGGCCTGCTGGTCGGCCTCGGCAGCGGCTCGATGGCCCTGGCCTTCGCCGCCACGGTCACCAACCGCTGGTTCACCGAGCGGCGCGGCCTGGTCAGCGGCATCCTCACGGCCGCGTCCGCCTCCGGCCAGCTGATCTTCCTGCCGGTGCTGTCCTGGCTGACCGAGCACCACGGCTGGCGCCCGGCCGCCGTGACGGTCGCCCTCGCCGCCCTGGCCGTCGTCCCGTTCGTCTGGCTCCTTCTCCACGACCACCCGGCGGACGTGCGCATGTCCCCGTACGGCGCCCGGGAGTTCGTACCGAAGCCGCCCCCGGTGACGGGCGCCGCCCGCCGCACCCTGAAGGTCCTGACGACCTCCGTCGGCACCGGCACCTTCTGGCTGCTGGCCGGCACCTTCGCGATCTGCGGCGCCTCCACCAACGGTCTGATCCAGACCCACTTCGTGCCCGCCGAGCACGACCACGGCATGCCCGTCACGACGGCGGCCTCGCTGCTCGCGGTCGTCGGGGTGTTCGACGTGGTGGGCACCGTCGCCTCCGGCTGGTTCACCGACCGCTTCGAACCGCGCCGCCTGCTGGCGGTCTACTACGCCCTGCGCGGCATCTCCCTCGTCTTCCTCCCGATGCTGCTGGGTCCGGCGGTCCACCCCCCGATGCTGTTCTTCATCGTCTTCTACGGCCTGGACTGGGTGGCGACCGTCCCGCCGACCCTGGCCCTGTGCCGGGAGCAGTACGGCGAGGACAGCGCCATCGTCTTCGGCTGGGTGCTCGCCTCCCACCAGGTCGGCGCGGCCCTCGTCGCCTATCTCGGCGGCCTCGCCCGGGACGTCTTCGGCTCCTACGACCTCGTCTGGTACGCCTCCGGCACGCTGTGCGCGGCGGCGGCCCTGATGTCCCTGGTGATCCGCCGCCCCCAGCCCGTGCTCGCGCCGGCGATACCCTGAACCCAGGTTTCCGGAAGGGGAAGTTGATGACACTCGGCATGGTCCTCGGCGACGCGTTCCTCGTGCCCGCCCACGTAGGAACACCTTCCCGAGGAGCATGCCGTGTCCCTGGTCCGCTGGACCGAGAACGCCCCCCTGTCCGCCCGCTGGCACTCTGAGAGCGGATTCCCGCCGCCCCGCCGGCTGATCGTCGCCGACGACCGCGTCCGCGCCGCCACCGCCCATCGCCTGATGGCCGAGGGCACCGCCCTGCTCTGGCGGGGCGACTACCACGGCGCCCGCCGGCTGCTGTCCGCACTGTCCCGCCGCATCGACCGCAAGGCGCCCGGGCCGGCCCCGTCGGCGGCCGAGACGTTCCACCGCGGGCGCCGCTTCCGAGCCCACCGCGCCCGCCTACTGAGCCGCCTCCTGGTCCTCCTCGAACCGGACCACACCCTCGCCCTGCGCCGCGCCCCGGACGTCCGCCGCGCCTGCGCCGACGCCTACGGCCCACCGGTCGGCCCGACCCTCGTCCCGCTCCGGGAACTCCTGGGCGCCATCGGTGCCGATCAGTGGCGCGAGAGGGGCGTGCCCGTACCGGCCCTGGCCGACGCCCGCATCCACCCGCACTACGGCGTCTTCGCTCCCGTACGCGGCGAGTACGTCGACCTGGTCGCCGAGGCGCCGCTGCCCGCGGTCCACGACGGACCGGGGCACGGCACCGCCTTCGACCTCGGCACCGGCACCGGTGTGCTGGCGGCCGTGCTGGTGCGGCGCGGCATGCGGCGTGTCACCGCGACCGACCTCAGTCCCCGGGCCCGCGCCTGCGCCAGGGACAACCTCGGCCGCCTCGGCCTCGCGGACCGGGTCACGGTCACCGGCCCGGAGCTGTACCCGCCCGGCCGGGCCGCGCTGGTCGTCTGCAACCCGCCCTGGCTCCCGGGCCGCCCCGCCTCCACGCTCGACCAGGGCGTGTACGACCCCGGCGGCGCCATGCTGCACGCCTTCCTGGCGGGCCTGCCCGCGCACCTGGAACCCGGCGGCGAGGGCTGGCTGATCCTGTCCGACCTGGCCGAACACCTGGGCCTGCGCACCCGCGCCGAGCTGCTCGAAGCGATCGAGAGGACGGGCCTGAAGGTGCTGGCCCGTATGGACACCCGCCCCCGCCACCCGCGCGCGACCGACCCGGGCGACCCCCTGCACGCGGCACGTGCGGCCGAGGTGACGTCGCTGTGGCGGCTGGCCGTGCGCTGACCCGAGGTGGGCGCGGGTGCGCGGATCACAGTTATCCGTGCACGCCCGAGGTGTGGTCGCGGATCTCGGTGGCGTGGCGCGCGGCCCGCGCGATGTCACCGGACTGCTTGCAGGCGACGAGCTGCCGCCAGTTCGCGGCGCACACCTCACAACCGGTGGCCGGTACGCAGTCCAACAGCCAGACGTCGTACCCACTGGGCACCTGCGCCGAGCGCTTCTGCTCCGCCTTGGCCATGGCTGTCACCGTCTCTCCCGGAGTTGGTGTGGCTTCGGGAGATGACCGTAGGTGGGCGGAGGGAACCAAGGAGCAGAATATTCTTCGTTATTCTCGCGCGGTCACTCTGGATGCATGGACATTCACTCAGAGACACCGAGATGCTGGGCGCACAACAACGACGAGACCCAGGAGGTCGTCGTACATGGCGCGCAGGTTGCGGTTCAACGGGACGGGCAGCGGTGAGGACGGATGTCCATCCGTACATGAGGACTTGGACAGTGGGGAGGTGGTCGTACACGGTCCTCCTCTCACCGACCCGGCGGACATCGCACAACTTCAGCACCGTTCGGAGGGGGAGGTCGCCGTGGTGGTGCCACGGGACCTTCTTGTGGACTGGGCCCCGAAGGAGCGGACGAGGAAGGTGCGGACGATCGGGCTGGACGAGTTCAGCGGTCTGTTCAACAAGTTCGAGCACACCGCATGGCGTCTGGAGACACGGCAGCGGTACGCGAGTGACGAAGCGACCGACACCTACCGTCAGTTCGTGGAGACCGGCCAAGTCAACTGGACGTTCGACCATCCGTACTGCAAGACGATCAGTGAGCAGACCGCCCTGGGCAAGCGCGTCGAGCGCGTGCGCATCGTGGACCAACCGCCCACCACGGGCCAGCTCTATCTCCTCGACAACGCCAAGCGGAACAGCGGCATGGGTGAGGACATCCGCAACCTGTGGCGTACCGACGCGGAAGGACTCAGGCTCCCTGCCGAGGACTTCTGGCTGTTCGACAGCCGCCTCATCGCGCTCCTGAGGTTCGATGACGACGATCAGCTCACGCACGTCGACCTGATCACCGAACCCGCAGAGGTGGTGCGTTGCTGCATGGTGCGGGATGCTGCTTGGCATCACGCCGTACCGTGGAAGCAGTTCACGGCGGAGATGCACAGCGACGCGTAGGAGCAAGAGCGGGTACCGGTGAGCACGGACTACCAGAGGGCGCGTGCGGAACTGGGCCGCAGGCTCAGGGAACTGCGTGTCGAGAGCTCCGATGGCCGTCTCACCGGTACGGAACTGGCCCAACGGCTCGGGTGGCCGCAGTCGAAGGTCAGCAAGCTGGAGAACGGCAGGCAGACACCCACGGACGACGACCTCCGGGCGTGGGTCGAGGCCGTGGGGCAGCCTGCGGCCTTCACCGAACTGCGCGCCCGTCTGAATGGCTTCGAGAGCCATATTCGCTCCTGGCGGCGCCGGTTGGCGGCAGGGCACGCACCGGTGCAAGAGGAGTGGAACACTCTCGTCGGGGAGTCCCGGACCTTGCACACGTGGGACAACTTCGCCGTCAACGGCATGCTTCAGACCGCTGACTACGCCCGGAACCTGTTTGAGCGCTACGCGGAGTTCCGACGCTCCCCACGGGACGCGGAGGACGCGGTGCGAGCCCGCATGAAGCGGCAGGAATGGCTGTACCAGCCTGGCAGGCAGTTGAGGACGCTCATGTGGGAGGGTGCGCTGCGGGCCCAGGTGTGTCCGCCGGAGGTGCTGGCAGCTCAACTGGACCGGTTGCTGGGAGTGGTGGGGATGGACACCGTCCGTCTCGGGATCGTGCCCTGGGACGCCGCGCTGCGTCTGCCGCCGGCGAACGGGTTCTGGATCCTGGACGGCCGGCTGGTCACCGTGGAGGACTGGCATGCGGCACTCTGGCTGGACGACGCCGAAACGATCGCTCTCTACCGCCGCGTCTGGGACACCTTCGCGGAGTCAGCCGTCTTCGGCGCGGACGCCCAGCAGGTGATCGCCCGTGTCCGCCGGAGCATCAGGGTCTGAGGGCAGGGGCGCGTTGATCCTCACGCCTGGGGATCAAGCCGGGCGAACCGCCCCCGGTGGAAGAGCAGCGGGTCGCTCGGTTCCTCCGTGGTGCCTAGGGCGTCCACCCGGCCCACGACGATCAGGTGGTCGCCCCCGGTGTGCACGGCGTGGACGGTGCAGTCGATCCAGGCGGCGGCACCGGTCAGGCGCGGGGAGCCGGAGGCGGGCGCCGGGTCGTACCCCACCCCGGCGAACTTGTCCGCGCCGCTCACCGCGAAGGTGCGGCACAGTCCGGCCTGGCGGGCGCCGAGGACGTTGACGCAGAAGACGCCCGCGCGGGCGATGCGCGGCCAGGTGGTGGACGTACGGCCGACCATGAAGCAGACCAGGGGCGGTTCGAGGGAGAGGGAGGCGAAGGACTGGCAGGCGAAGCCGGCGGGCGGCCCCGAGGGGTCCGCCGCCGGTGCCGTGATCACGGTTACCCCGCTCGCGAAGCTGCCCAGCACCCGCCGGAACTCGGCCGGCTCCACCGGTGCCCGCTCGTCCTCCCGCACGCACCGCAACTCCGGGCGTGGCAACGGCCGAACGGGCCTCGGCCCCAGATAGCGGACGGCGGCGGCCGCCGCCCCTGCGTGTCCCATCACGCACCCATTGAAGCTGACGGAACGTCAGATGGGAAGTGCGGTGAAGGGCTCCGTACAGGCACTTCGTAGGGTGCGGGCATGGGGTGGGAGAAAGTGCGCGAGGGGTTCCGGGCCACCCGGTCCGTGCGGAGCGACCTGGCCGCCGCGATCCCGGTGAACGCGGCACAGCTGCCGGCGGCCGGGTTGCTGTGGTGGATCCGGAGCGCGAGCCAGGACCGGTACGGCACCGGTTACGACGGTGCCTTCGGGATCTTCTGTCTGCTGGTCTTCGCACCGCTGCTGCTGCCGTTGCTGGGCCTGGTCGTCTCCGTCGTGCTGACGCTGCCCGCGAGCGTGGTCGCCCGGCCGGTGCTCCGGTGGTTCGGCGGGCCGGAGTGGGCCTCCCGCACGGTCGCCGCAGCGGCCACGGCCGTCGTCTGGGCCGCAGTGACGACGGCACTCTTCCGCTGGCCGTTCGCCACCACGGCCTCGGTCCTCATGGCCCTCGGCCTGCTGCCCGCGCTCGGCATCGCCTACGTCCGCACGCGCGCCTGGTCGCGGTGGGGGCTGTGGTGGCGGTCGGCACTCGCCTGTGCCGGCCTCTTCGCCCTGGTGTTCGGCGCCGGGCTCGCGGCCTCCGCGGCCGGCGTGATCCAGTAGTACGAGCCGCCCGAGCCGACCCCGTGCGGCTCAGTGGAGTCCGGCGCGGCGAGAACGGCGTCGGGCTGCGTCGCGCGCCCGGAAGCCGGGTCGAGGCCCGCCGACTCCCACCGGCCCCCCGCGCAACGACCGGACGGCCCCGCACCACCAGAACTGCGTGATCCGCGCGGGCCCCGGCCCGAGGACCTCCTCCGGCTGTTTGTCCTCCTGGGCGACCGGCGACCCCGATGACGGCAGCTCGCGCCCCCTGGACCGCACCGAGGACGGATCCTCACCGCCCCTGGAACTCCGCCCCCCGCCGTTCCACGAAGGCCCGCAGTCCCTCCCGGGCGTCCTCGGTCGTCATGTTGAGCTCCTGGGCCCAGGCCTCCGCCGCGAAGGCGGTGGCGCGGTCCGACTCCAGGGAGGTGTTCACCAGGTGCTTGGTCAGGGCCAGGGCACGGGTGGGGCCGGAGGCCAGGCGCGCAGCCCACGCGCGGGCTGTCTTCTCCAGGTCGGCGTCGGGGACGACCCGGTTGACCAGGCCCAGGCGTGCCGCGTCCGCCGCGGGCACCGCGTCGCCGAGGAACATCAGCTCCTTCGTCCGGTGGGGGCCCAGCAGGCGGGGGAGCAGGTAGGCGCCGCCGGCGTCCGGTACCAGGCCCCGGCGTACGAACACCTCGATGAAGCGGGCCGACTCGGCGGCCAGGACCAGGTCGCACGCGAACGCCAGGTGTGCGCCGAGGCCCGCCGCCGTGCCGTTCACGGCGGCGATCACCGGTTTCTCGCAGTCCAGGACGGCCGCGACCAGGCGTTGCGCGCCCAGGCGCAGGACGCGGGCCACGTCGCCCGGCAGCCGGTCGCCGCCCCCCGCGCCGCCCCGCAGGTCCGCGCCCGCGCAGAAACCGCGGCCCGTGCCGGTCAGCACCACCGCCCGGACGTCCGGGTCGGCCGACGCCTTGGCGAGCACGTCGATCAACCGGTCCCGCAGCTGCGGGGTCAGGGCGTTGAGGGCGTCGGGGCGGTTCAACGCCACGTACGCCACCTGGCCGACGCGCTCGGTCTCCAGCTCGCTCATCGGCACACCACCAGCGCGTCCAGTGCCACCGCGCCCTGCCCCCGGGGCAGCACCATCAGCGGGTTGACGTCCAACTCCGCCAGGTGCTCGCCGAGTTCCAGGGCCATGCGCTGCACCCGCAGGATCACCTCCACCAGTGCGTCCCGGTCGGCCGGCGGGCGACCCCGGACACCGTCCAGCAGGGCCCGGCCGCGCAGTTCGGCGAGCATGGCGCGGGCCTGGTCCTCGCCGAACGGGGGGACGCGGACGGCGGTGTCGTGCAGGACCTCCACCAGCACCCCGCCCAGTCCGGCCGTCACGGTCGGGCCGAACAGGTCGTCGTGGGTCACCCCGACGACCATCTCCACGCCCTGCTCGACCATCTGGCACACCAGGACCCCGTCGAGCGAGACGCCCTCGTAGCGGGCGATGTCGGTCAGCTCGCGGTAGGCGTCCCGGACCTGGCTGGCGGACGTCAACCCGATCTTCACGAGGCCCAGTTCGGTCTTGTGGGCGATCTGGGCGCCGGACGCCTTCATCACCACCGGGTACCCGACCTGGGCCGCGGCGCGTACGGCCGCGGCCGCGCTGGTCACCAGCTGCTCGCGCGGCACCCGGATGCCGTAGGCGCGCAGCAGTTGTTTGGCCGCGTGTTCGCTCAGCTGCTGGCCCGGGCGCATCAGCGCCTCCGCCTTGCGGTACGACGGCGAGGGGGTGCGCGGGGCCTCGTCGAAGGGGGAGCGGTAGTCGCTGACGAAGGCGTGGTGGTCCAGCCAGGCGCGGACGGCGGTCAGGCAGTTGCCCACCGTGCGGAAGGTCGCCACGCGGGAGGAGCCGAGCAGGACCTCGCGGTACGCCGCCTCCGTGCCGACCGGCGAACCCCACACCACGCACACCAGCTTGTCCGTCTCCTCCGCCGCCTCGACCAGGTCCGTCACGAGCCTGTCGCTCAGCGGCGGGAACGGTCCGGTGACCGGGCAGATCAGTGCCCCGATCGACGGGTCGGCGAGGAGCGCGTCGATGATCTTCCGGCCGCGGTGGTCGCCGACCGGGTGCCCGCCGTTGTCCACCGGGTTGGCCACGCTCAGGTACTCCGGTATCCACTGGTGCAGCTCGGCCTGCTTGGCCTCGGACAGTCGGGGGAGCCGCAGCCCGGCCGCCGCGGCCAGGTCGGCGGCGTGGGCGCCGGTGCCGCCGGAGATCGAGTACACCGCGACCCCGTCCGCCAGCGGGGCCCGGGCCCGCGCCAGCAGGGTCGCGGTGTCCTGGAGTTCGTCGAGGCCGTCGACCCGTACGACCCCGAACTGGCGCATCGCCGCGTCCACCACGTCGTCCGCGCCCGTGAGCTTGCCGGTGTGCGAGGCGGCGGTGCGCGCGCCGGTTTCCGTGCGGCCGACCTTCACCGCGACCACCGGCACCCGGCGGCGGGCGGCGCGGTCGGCGGCCAGCAGGAAGGCACGGCCGTCCTTCAGGCCCTCCACGTAACAGGCGATGGCGCCGACCTCGGGCTGCTCGGCGAACCAGGAGACGAAGTCGGCGGTCTCCAGGTCGGCCTCGTTGCCGGTGGGCGCCCAGTGGGACAGCCGGATGCCCAGCTCCTGCAGGGCGAAGACGGGGCGGCCCTGGTGTCCGGACTGGGTGATGAGCGCGATCGCCGGGCCGGTCAGGTCGTCGCGGAAGCGCTCGAAGGCGTTGAGGTTGGTGTTGGGGCCGAGCAGACGCAGACCCGAGCGGCGTACGGCGTCCGTGAGCCGCCGCTGCGCCTCGGCGCCCGCCTCGCCGGTCTCGGCGAACCCGGAGGCGAAGGCGACCGCGAACCGCACCTTGGCCTCGGCCAGTTCCCCGATCACCGGCAGCGGGTCGGCCACCAGCAGCACCGCCAGGTCGACACGGTCGGGCAGCTCGGCGACGGAGGCGGCGCAGGGGATGCCGAAGACGGACGGGCGGGTCGGATGCACCGGAAACACGCGCGCGCCGACGCGTTCGGCCCAGGCCAGCAGCTGCCGGGTGATCCCGGTGTTCGGCCGCCCCTGTGCGTCCGAGGCGCCGATCACGGCGACCGACTCGGGCCGGAAGAAGCGGGTCAGGTCGGGTACGTCCGCGTACAGGGGGCGTCCGCTGACGTCGAGGTCACAGGCCCGGTCGTGGACGGCGGGGCCGGGCCGCTGCTCGCCGCAGGCGATGACCCGGGCCCGGCGGGAGTCGGTGGTGAGGGTGCCGTGGGTTGATCCAAGCATCGGTCCGCCCCGCTCCTGTGAGACAGCAAAGTAAACTGACGCTCTGTCAGATTACTGAACTGACGCAATGTCAGGAACGGGTCGGACCCGCAAAGTTACCGCCGGGTGGGGTCACCGTCCGGCGCGCAGCTGCCCGGCCACCGCCTTCGCGATCTTCCCGGCGTCGAGCGCCATCTCCCGGAACATTCCGCTGATCGGGTTGGTGTAACCGGTGAAGTACAGACCCGGCGCCTGCGCGGGCGTACGGCCGCCCTGCACGACCGGCTTGCCGCGCCCGTCCAGCACGCCGAGATGCCCGACCAGGCCCTCCAGCGCCCGCGTGTACCCGGTCGCCGCGATCACGGCGTCCGGCTCGATCCGGCTGCCGTCGGCGAGGACGACCTTTCCGGGGTTCCCGCCCTCGAAGGACTCGACGGCGGCCACGACCTCCACCTTCCCCCGGCGCACGGCGTCGATCAGGCCGACGTCCTGCACCGGGACGGCGCCCTCCTTCACCCTGCTGTACATCCCGGTGTCCGGGCGGGGCAGGCCATGGGCCGACAGGTCCGGTACGCCGAGCCGGGCCGCCGACCTGGCGAGCCGGTCCACCAGCCGTACCGGCAGCCGCCGTACCAGCACGCCCGAGTACTGAGCGGGCCAGCCGAGCGTCGTACGGCGCACGATGTGCGGGACCGTGCGCACGGCCAGCCGCACCCGAGCGGCCCCGCCCTCGACCAGGTCCACGGCGATCTCGGCGCCGGTGTTGCCGACGCCGACGACCAGGACGTCCCGGCCGGCGTACGGCTCGGCGTTGCGGTAGGCGCCGGCGTGCAGGAACTGACCGCCGTACTCCGCGAGGCCCGGCCAGTCGGGGATGCGCGGGGTGTGGTTGTAGCCGGTGGCGACGACCACCGCGCTGCCGGTCAGCTCACGTCCGCCGGAGGCGTGCAGCAGCCAGCCGGTGCCGTCCCCGGTCCGCTCGACGCGGAAGACCTCCACACCGGTGACGATCTCCAGCCCGTGGTGCTCGGTGTACTTCTCCAGGTAGCGCACCACGTTGTCGCGGGACACCCAGCGCCCGAACTTCCGGGGGATCTTCAGGCCGGGCAGCGCAGACAGCCGTCGGGTGGTGTGCAGGCGCAGGCGGTCGTAGTGGCCGCGCCAGGAGGCGCCCACCCGGTCGGCCTTCTCCAGGACCACGGCCCGTATGCCCCGGGCCCGCAGCGCGTGGGCGGCGGCCAGGCCGCCCGGACCGGCGCCTATCACGTAGACCGGGCGGTCGGCGGGTGTGGCGGAGAGCGGAACGGAAGCGGAACGGGAGTCGGCCATGCTCGGAGCGTAATCACCCACCTCGTTGATGGGTCTCGGTCAAGACCGGAATTGGTTGCGGATTGATCACGGGTGTAGGAGAAGTGGGTGGGGCCGGTGACGTAGGACATCTGGTTGTGGCCGTACGGCGATCGCCCCCGTCCCTCACGGGTGGGCATCACGACGGATCTGACGTACCGTCAGATGTCATGGACTCGATATGGCTCGACGGCGCTCAGTGGCTGGCGGTGCTGCGGATCGGCCTCGGTCTGTGGTGGCTGGAGAGCTGGCGGCACAAGGACAAGAAGGCCTGGTTCGAGCGCGGCAGCGGTATCGCCTGGGCGGCGGACGTGGCGGCGGAGCACCGCTGGGCGGCGGTGCGGACCGGCTTCGAGACGGTGGTGAAACCGCATCCGAAGCTGATGGCGTACGTCGTCGCGTACGCCGAACTCTCCCTCGGGCTCGGCCTGGTCCTCGGCTTCCTGACCCCGGTGGCCCTGATCGGCGGCCTGCTGCTGAACGCGGTCTACTTCGCGCTGATGATCCACGACTGGGCCGAGCAGGGCCAGAACTCGATGATGGCGCTGATCTCCCTCGTCGGCTTCTTCGGCATGTCGTGGCAGGCGTGGTCGCTGGACGCGTGGCTGGGCTGGTTCCGGTGAGTGCGGTGCGCCACGACCTTCCCGAGCCCGACGCCTTCACCCGCCCCTACTGGGAGGCGGCCGGGCGGGGCCGGCTGCTGATCCGCCGCTGCGGGGCCTGCGGCCGGGCCCACCACTACCCCCGCGAGTTCTGCCCGCACTGCTGGAGCGAGGAGGTGACCTGGGAGGAGGCGAGCGGCCGGGCCGCGCTCTACACCTGGTCCACGGTCCACCGCAACGACCTGCCGCCCTTCGGCGACCGGACGCCGTACGTGGCCGCGGTGGTCGACCTGGCGGAGGGCCCGCGGATGATGACGCAGGTGGTCGACTGTGCCGGGGAGGACCTGCGGGCCGGGCTGCCGCTGCGTGCGACGTTCGTGGAGGGCAGGCCGGTGTTCCGCCCGGAGGACTGAGCTCCTGGGGAAAACCGGTGTCCTGCCCGGGAGGTTCGCGCCGATCATGGGCGGTATGCGCCCCGACAACTGGTGTCTCACCGAAGACCTGGACGAGTTCCTCGCCCGCGCCGGCGACTTCCTGCGTTCCCGTCCCGCCCTGCACACGGTCCCGCTGACGGTGGTGGACGCGCTGCGCCGCCGCGGCCTGCACCTCTACGGCGAACAGGCCCCCCTCTTCGGCCTGCTGGCGGCGGACGACGGCACGGTACGGGCCGCCCTGCTGCACACCCCGCCCTTCCCCGTCCACGTCACCGCGCTCACCCCGCAGGAGGCCGACGCCCTGGCCGTGCGGTACGCGGAGCTGGGCCGCCCGCTCCCCGGAGTCTCCGGGCCGCAGGAGACGGCGGAGGCCTTCGCGGCGGCCTGGCAGCGGCGCACCGGCGCGGCGGTCGCCGTCGACAAGCGGCAACGGCTGTACCGGCTGGGCGAGTTGACCGCACCGGAGCCCCGGCCGCGGGGGCGGGCACGGATCGCCGGGCCGGCCGACCGGGACCTGCTGATCCGCTGGTTCCAGGAGTTCGAGGAGATCACCGGCGGCGTCGGCCAGAACGCGGGCAACTGGGCCGACGCCCGCATCTCCTACGGCGGCGTCACCTTCTGGGAAACCCCCGACGGCGCCCCGCTCGCCATGGCCGGAGCCACCCCCCGAACGGCCGGCCAGGTCCGGATCGCCCCCGTCTACACCCCCGCGGACCTGCGCGGCCGCGGCTACGCGGGCGCGGCCACGGCCGAGGTGAGCCGGGCCGCGCGGCAGGCGGGCGCGACGGAGGTCCTCCTCTTCACCGACCTCGCCAACCCGACGAGCAACGGCCTGTACCAGCGCATCGGGTACCGGCCGGTGGCGGACTTCACGGTGTGGCGGTTCGGGGGTGCGGAGGGATGAGGCGGGGGAGGCGTACGTCGGCCGGCAGCGGCGGCCTTGAGACGACCGGCGGGGGGACACGACGGTGATCCTGGTGACCGGCGCGAGCGGAAGGGTCGGACGGGCCCTCCTCGCATGCCTGCGGGCCGAGGGGGCGGCCGTGCGGGCGGCGTACCGCGACCCGCGGACCACGGCCCGGGTGAGCGAGGCGGGCGGCCGGGCGGTGACGCTCGATCTGGCCAGGCCGGACACGCTCGGACCGGCACTCGACGGCATCGGGACCGTGTTCCTGCTCGGCGCGACGAGCCCCGCCCAGACCACGCACGAACTCAACATGGTCGAAGCCGCCCGTGCGGTGGGTGCCCGGGTGGTCAAGCTGTCGGTCTGGCGGGCCGACGAGGAGCTCTCACCGATCGCCCGGCTGCACCGGCCCGTCGAACGGTCACTGGCCGTCTCCGGACTGCCCTGGACCGTCCTGCGGCCCAACTTCTATCTGCAGAACTTCCTGAGCCAGCCGTCCATCCGCGAGGCCGGGGAGTTCTCCCTGCCGCTGATCACCGCGCCCATCAGCTTCGTCGACACCGGCGACATCGCCCGGGTCGCCGCGCGGGTTCTCACCACCGAGGGCCATGACGGCCGCGTCTACGACCTCACCGGACCGCGGGCGCTGACCTACGCCGAGGCCGCGGAGGAGTTCTCCGGCGTCCTCGGCAGGCCGGTGCGCTACGTCGGTCTGTCCGACGACCGGGCGCGCGCGGTCCTGCTCGGCCGTGGCATACCGGAGTTCCACGCCGACGCCGTGATCGGCGTCGCCCGCGCCTACCGCGACGGCGGCGCCGGGACCGTCACGTCGACCGTCGCCGATCTCACCGGCACCGCGGCCCTCGGCTTCGCCGAGTTCGTACGCCGGAACCGCCACGTCTTCGCATGACGACGGTCCGTCCGGCGGGCGCGTCGTCGGCGGGGGGCCTCACGGCCACAGCAGTGTCCTGCTCCAGCCGAACTCCGTGCTGCGGTACTCCAGGCGTACATGGCGCCGGTCGGGGTCGCCCTGGAAGAACTCCACCGTCTCGGGGTGCAGCCGGTACAGCGTCCAGGTCGGGGACGCCTCGGCCGGGTTCTGGCGGGCCCGCTCCCAGGCCGTCTCCGACGCCCGCCGCAGCTCCTCCAGCGAGGGCAGCTCCTCGCTCTGCCGGCCGGTGAGCGCCGCGGCCAGCGCCCCCGTCGAGCGGGCGTGCAGATCCGCCTGGCTCTCCCGGGCCGGTGCCGCCGTCACCGGCCCGCGCACCCGTACCTGGCGGCCCAGCACCGGCCAGTAGAAGGCCAGCGCCGCGTACGGGTGGGTGCCGAGGGCCCGGCCCTTGCGGCTGGAGCGGTGCGTGGCGAAGGACCAGCCGTCCGCGTCGGCGCCGTGCAGCATCACGATCCGTACGTCCGGATTCCCCTCCCCGTCCACCGTGGCCAGCGACATCGTGTGCGGCTCCGGCTGCCCCGCCGCCACCGCGTCCGCGAACCAGCTCGTGAACAGCGCCAGCGGGGTCGGCGGGGCCGTGTCCGGGTCGAAGGGGCGCAGCTCCGTCGCCTCGGGGGACCACACGCGCAGCGAGCGGAGCAGTGCGTGGAGATCGTGTTGTGCCATGGGGCGAGTATCGCCCGGCGCCCCCTCAGTCCCGGCCCAGCACCACCGTCCCCGACGAGCAGAACCACCCGCCGGTCCCGGAGGCGACCGCGAGCCGCGGCAACGCCCCGTCCGCGGCGCGGACTTGACGCTCCCCGCCCTCGCCGCGCAGCTGGCGTACCGCCTCCACCAGCAGGAACAGCCCACGCATCCCGGGATGCTGGGCGGACAGCCCGCCCCCGTCGGTGTTCACCGGCAGCTCTCCGCCCCGCACCAGCAGCCGGCCCTTCTCCACGAACGCCCCGCCCTCGCCCTTCGCGCAGAAGCCCAGGTCCTCCAGGGTCACCAGGGTCATGTAGGTGAAGGCGTCGTAGATCTCCGCGAAGTCGATCTCGGCGGGGCGCACCCCGGCCCGCTCGAAGGCGAGGCGGCCGCTCACCGCCGCCGGGGACACCGTGAAGTCCGCCCACTCGGACATCGTCGCGTGCGAGACGTGCTCACCGGTGCCGAGGATCCACACCGGTGCCGTACGGCAGTCCCGTACGTACTCCCCGGCCGCCAGCAGGACCGCCGCGCCACCGTCCGAGCGCAGGCAGCAGTGCAGCCTGGTGAAGGGGTCGGCGACCATCGGACCGGCGAGGACGTCGTCGACCGTGACCGGGTCGCGGAACATCGCCTCCGGGTTCAGTGCCGCGTTGGCCCGGGCCTGGACCGCCACCTGGGCCAGCTGCTCGACGGTCGTGCCGTACTCGATCATGTGGCGGCGGGCGGCCATCGCGTACTTGGCGATCAGGGTGTGGCCGTAGGGGGCCTCGAACTGCAGCGGGCCGCGGGCGCCGAAGGAGAGGTCGCCGGTCCTCCTGCCCGCCTTGATGTCCGCCCGTGCCGTCGAGCCGTAGACGAGGAGGACGGCGTTCGCGTGGCCCGCCGCTATCGCGTCCGCCGCGTGCGCCGCCATGACCTCCCAGGTCGAGCCGCCGACCGAGGTGGAGTCCACCCAGGTGGGGCGCAGGCCCAGGTACTCGGCGACCTCCACGGGGGCCAGGGTGCCGAGCCCGGCGGAGGCGAAACCGTCCACCACCTCACGGCCGAGGCCCGCGTCGGCCAGGGCGCGGCGGGCCGCCTGCGCGTGCAGCGTGTAGGGGGTGGCGTCGTCCACGCGTCCGCAGTCGGAGAGCGAGACGCCCACCACGGCGACTTTCCGGCTTCCCGGAGTCATCAGAGCCCACCTTCCCCTGTGCATATCGTTTCCGGACTCCTAATATGACGGCCCGTCAGATGCGGAGGGAAGAGCCATGGACACGCGCCTCACCGCCGAACAGGACGAGATCCGCCGCACCCTGCGCGAGCTGCTGCACAAGCGGTGCGGCCCGGCGGAGCTGCGGACCGCCGTCGACAGCCCGGCCGGCCACGACCCCCTCCTGTGGTCCGCCCTCGCCGACCAGCTCGGGCTGCCGGGGCTCGCGCTGCCCGAGCGGTACGGCGGTGTCGGCTGCTCGGTCACCGAACTGGCCCTCGCCTGCGAGGAGACCGGCCGCCGCATCGCCCCCTCCCCGCTGCTGGCCACCTCCGTCCTGACCGCCCCGCTGGTCCTCGCCCTCGGAACCGGGGCTCAGCGCGCCGAGCTGCTGCCCCGCCTGGCCGCCGGCACCCGCACCGGCGCCCTCGCCGTCCCCGGCCCCGCCCTCACCGCCGCCCTCGCCCTGACCGGCGACAACGGCACCTTCTGCGCCGGCGGCGGGCGGGCCGGCGGGGTCCAGGCCCGGCGCGCCGACGGCGACTGGCGGCTGTACGGGCAGGTCGACCAGGTACTGGACGGGCACAGCGCCGGGCTGCTGCTGGTCGCCGCGCACACCGGGGGGTTCGCCCGGTCCCGGACCCTGCTGTTCCTGGTGGCGGGGGACGCGCCCGGTGTCGTACGGACCCGGCAGACCGCGCTCGACGCCACCCGGCCTCAGGGACGGATCCAACTGAGGGACGTACGGGCCGAGTTGCTCGGCCGGGAGGAGACGGACGTGCTGCCCGCCCTCGCCGCGCTCGGGGACTCGGCCGCGGCCGTGCTCGCCTGCGAGGCCGTCGGGGCGGCCGACCGGGTGCTGGAGCGGACCGTGGAGTACGTCGGACAGCGCGAGCAGTTCGGCCGGCCCGTCGGGTCCTTCCAGGCGGTGAAGCACCGGCTGGCGGATGTGTACGTGGGGGTGCAGGCGGCCCGGTCGGCGGCGTACTACGCCGCCTGGGCGACGGCGCGGGGGGAGAAGGCGGGTGGACCGGCCCTCGCTCAGGCGCTGGAGGCGCTGCGGTGTGCGGCCGCGGAAGGTGTCCAGCTGCACGGCGGGATCGGGTTCACCTGGGAGCACGACGCGCAGCTGTACTTCAAGCGGGCGGCCGGGGACGAGCTGCTGTTCGGTCCGGTCCACCGGCTGCGGGACCGGGCCGCCGAGGTCGCCGGTCTCTTCGCGGACGGCGGGGCGGCCCTGTGATGGCCGGCCTCGGTGTCCGCCTCGTGCAGCGGGTGTCCTCCACCCGCGCCTTCGCGAAGGCCGCCCCGCATGTGGTCCCGGCCCTCGACCGGACCGTGCACCGGCTCACCGGCGGCCGGTTCCTCCTGAGCACCCGGATGCTGCCCGGGGTGATCCTCACCTCCACCGGCGCCCGCAGCGGGTTGCCCCGCAGGACTCCGCTGGCCTGTATGCCGGTCGAGGGCGGCAGGAGCTGGGTCCTGGCCGGTTCCAACTTCGGCCGCACCGGCCACCCGGCTTGGACCCACAATCTCCTGGCCCACCCCGAGGCGTCGATCAGCTGGAAGGGGCGGGACATCCCGGTGACGTCCCGTCTGCTCACGGGGAAGGAGCGAGCGGACGTCTGGCGGGCGCTGCTGACGTTCTGGCCGCCGTACGCGACGTACCAGGCGCGGGTGGACCGGGAGATCAGGGTCTTTCGGCTCACGGTCCGGTAGCCCCCGTCACGGGCACGGGGAACTGCGGGGGCAACCACGTCCGACCCGCGGACGAACGGCGGCGGACCTAGATCGTCGCCAGCCGCTCCACCAGCAGGAACGCCCCGATCCCCAGCATCGCCGCCCCTGACGTACGGGTCACCGCCCGGGCCGCCGCCGGCCGTGCCGCCAGCAGCGCGCGGGACAGGAGGCCGACCGTGAGGTAGACCACCGCGCAGCACGCCATGTGGAGGAGGCCCAGGGCCGCCGTCTGGACCGGGACCGGCAGGTGGGTGCCGCGGAGGGTGAGGAACTGGGGCAGGACGGAGAGGTAGAGCAGCAGCCCCTTGGGGTTCAGCCCGCTGATCGTGGCACCCCTGAGGAAGAGCCTGCCGTCGGCCGGTGAGGTTCCGTCCGCGCCCGGTACCGCCGGCCGGCGCAGGACGCCCCAGCCCAGCCACAGCAGGTATCCGGCGCCCGCCACCGTCAGGGCCGTCAGCAGCTGGGGCGAGCCCGCCACCAGGACCGCGAGGCCCGCCGTCGCCAGGGCCGTGTGCAGGGCATAGCCGCAGACCAGGCCGGCGACCGCGCGCGGCACCGGCCGGCCGCGCAGGGCGGTCGCGATGACGTACGCCCAGTCGGCGCCCGGTACGCACACCAGCAGCAGGTCCACGGCGAGGAAGGAGAAGAGGAGTCCCGAGTCCATGGTGGGGACATTAGGCGGGAATGGCCCGAAAGTGTTCCCGAAGTTTGCCCGTCCTCTCGTACTGTGAGGGAAGATTTGCCTCATGGACGACGTGGACCGGAAAATCCTTGCCGAGCTGCAGCAGGACGGGCGGCTGACCGTGACCGAGCTGGCCGCGCGGGTGCGGCTCAGTGTCTCGCCCTGCCACCGCCGGCTGCGTGAGCTGGAGCGTTCCGGAGCCATCCAGGGCTACCGGGCGGTCGTGGACGCGGGGGCGCTCGGCCTGAACTTCGAGGCGCTGGTGTTCGTGTCCATGCGGCAGGAGGACCGGGACACGGTCGCCGAGTTCGAGCGGGCGGTCGGCGAGCTGGAACACGTGCTGGACGCCCAGCGGCTGTTCGGCGAGCCCGACTATCTGCTCCGGGTCGCCACCGCCGACCTCGCGGCCTTCCAGCGGCTGTACGACGAGCGGCTCGCGACCCTGCCCGGGGTGCAGCGGCTGACCTCGACGCTGGTGATGAAGCACGTCGTGCGGGACCGGCCGCTGCCCGCATAGCAGAGCAGGCGGTGGTTCACCCGCGAGGGCACCGCGGGTGAACCACCGCCTGACAGACAGGACTTGGGAAGCGGAAAAGAGGTACCGGAAACAGGCGGGTCCCTACCTGCTCGGCTTCTTTCCGGTCACGCCCAGGTGGATCAACAGGGCCAGGTTCGGCTTGAGTTCGGCCTGCTTCACCCCCCACGACGAGAAACCCTTCTGGTGCGCCGCCACCGCCGCGAGCATCGCGACCAGCGAACCGGCCACCGCCGCCGGGTTCACGTCCTTGTCGACCCTGCCCTTGGACTGCAGCTCGGCGATGGAGTCGGACAGGGAGTTGTTCACCGAGTTCAGGATCTTCATGCGGATCTTGTAGAACCGTTTGTCCCCTTCGGCCGCGCCGAGGTCGACCACCCGCAGGATCGCGTCGTTCCTGCGCCAGAACTCCAGGAAGCCGTCCACGAGTTCCTGCGCCGTCTGCCATCCCGACTTCCCGGCCCAGGACCGGCCCTCGAGCAGTTCTGTCAATCCGGCGCCCTCGGCCGCCATTTGCTCGGCGATCTCCAGGACGGCGCCTTCGACGTCCGGGAAGTACTGATAGAAGGTCGCGGGCGAAGTACCCGCCTTCCGGGCGACATCGATGACCTTGACGTCCCGGTAGGGGGAGGAGCTGAGCATCTCGCTGAGGCAGTCGAGCAGCTTCTGCCGGGTCGCCTGCCCACGCCGGCCGGCCACGCGGCCGTCGACGGTACGCACTTGTCCTGTCATGCCGTCAGCTTACCGACGGGTGATCGGAGCGCGATTCGGCCGACTGCAAATGGGGTGCACGGCTGCGCTGAGGGTGGTGTGCCTGGTCTGCGGGGTGCGCGTGACCCGGTTACTTTGACGGCATGGCCGAAAACAGGGCATCCGGGAATGAAGCGGCGGAAGAGGCGGGAGTGGTGTACGGGGAGGGCGTGCCCTGCTGGGTGGACGCCCAGCTCGCGGACGTCGAGGCCGGCAAGCGGTTCTACGGTGAGCTCTTCGGGTGGTCCTTCGGGGACGCCTACGGCACCTCGGTGTGGGCCCGGCTGGAGGGGGAGCCCGTCGCCTCGCTGGCCCCCAAGATCGACGGCCGTATGCCCACCGTCTGGACGGTCTCCTTCGCCACCCCCGACGCCGCGGCCCTCGGCCGGCGGATCACCGAGGCCGGCGGGCAGGTGGTCATGGCCCCGTTCCCGGTGGGCGACCTCGGGGTCGCCGCCCTCGCCGCCGACCCCGAGGGCGCGGTGTTCGGGCTGTGGCAGCCGGGCCGCCACCGCGGCTTCGGGCGGCGGCACGAGCCCGGCACCTTCGTCTGGGCCGAGCTGTACACCCGGGACACCGCCGCCGCCAACGTCTTCTACGGCGGCCTGTTCCGCGAGGCCCTCTTCGGCGCCGGGGCCGAGCCCGACTTCGGCCGCGCCGACGTCACCGAGGTCTTCCCGGCCGAGATGCCCCCGCACTTCCTGACCCACTTCCGGGTCGCGGACCTCGGCGACGCGCTCGGGGCCGTACAGCGGCTGGGCGGCCGGGTGCAGGCGCCACCCTTCGAGACGTCGTACGGACGTGTGGCCGTCGTCACCGACAATCAGGGGGCGTCCTTCGCACTGCTGCAGCGCTGATCCGTCCGCTTTGGTCGGATTGGTGGGGAGACACCCCTATTCTCACCGGGTTCGCAACCAGCGGCCCGGCCAGGAAGAATCGGGGTGCGTGCCGCCACGGCGGTGCGGTGGTGAGACGCTGCACTTCGGTCGCGTACATATGTGGGTGGCGCGGCTCGTACGGGGAGGTGGCAGGCAAGTGGTGGATCAGCTGACGCAGCACGATCCGCGGCGGATCGGGCCGTTCGAGGTGCTGGGGCGGCTGGGCGCCGGCGGCATGGGGCTGGTCTATCTCGCGCGCTCGGCGTCCGGTCGGCGCGTGGCGATCAAGACGGTGCGCACCGAGCTGGCCGAGGACCAGCTGTTCCGGGTCCGCTTCACCCGTGAGGTGGAGGCGGCCCGCGCGGTCTCCGGCTTCTACACGGCGGCCGTGGTCGACGCCGACCCGCGCGCCGCCGTGCCCTGGCTCGCGACCGCGTACGTCCCCGCGCCCTCCCTCGAGGAGATAGTGAACGACTGCGGGCCGCTCCCGGCCCAGGCGGTGCGCTGGCTGGCGGCGGGCGTGGCGGAGGCCCTGCAGTCCATCCACGGCGCCGGGCTCGTCCACCGCGACCTGAAGCCGTCCAACGTGCTCGTGGTCGAGGACGGCCCCCGGGTGATCGACTTCGGTATCGCCTCCGGCGTCTCGAACACCCGTCTGACCATGACCAACGTCGCCGTCGGCACCCCCGCCTACATGTCCCCGGAGCAGGCCAAGGACTCCCGCAGCGTCACCGGCGCCAGCGATGTCTTCTCACTCGGCTCCATGCTGGTCTTCGCGGCCACCGGCCACCCGCCCTTCCACGGCGCCAACCCGGTCGAGACGGTCTTCATGCTGCTGCGCGAGGGCCCCGACCTGACCGGCCTGCCCGACGAGCTGCGCCCGCTCATCGAGGTCTGCATGCAGATGGAGGCCCCCGCCCGGCCCAGCCCGGCCGACCTCCAGGCCCAGCTGGCCCCCCATCTCTTCGGCTCCGGCTCCGACGACAGCGGCACCGCCTCCGCCTGGCTCCCCGAGAAGGCCGTCGCCCTCATCGAGGCCCGCCGCGGCGGGCGCCCCGCGGCCAAGCCGTCCCCGGCGCCCGCCGGCGGCCCCAGGAGCGGTGGCCGTTCGGCCGTACCCCCGCCGCCGCCGTACGACCCGCCCGTGCCCGCCGGCGCCTCCTCCGTCGCGCCCGACGCCGGCCCGGTCCGGCTGGCCGGCGCCCAGGTACCCATCGGTCCCGGCCCGCGCGTCGCCGACGCCCGCGCCGCCGCCGTCAAGGCGCCCCCGCCGGAGGCCGGCCTGGTCGCCAGCTGGTCCCGCCCGCGCACCGGCGTCGCCGGCACGGACCCTGCCGTAGGCCCTGCCGTACCGCCCGCCCCGCCCCAGCCCCCGGAGACCGCGAGCGGCTGGCGGCCCTGGCGGTTCCGCATGTCCAACGAGGTCTGGGGCACCCCCGCCGTCGACGGCGACCTGGTCTACGTCACCTCCTTCGAGGTGCACGCCCTGGACGTGGGCACCGGCCGCCGCCGCTTCAAGACGAGGGACGTCGCCTGGTCGATGGCGGTGGCGGACGGCCGTATCCACGCCTCCGACGGCCCGACCCTGTTCGCCCTGGACGCCCGCGAGGGCACCGACCTGTGGCGCCTGTCGACGGACGCCTGGGTGTACTCGCTCAAGGCCGACCACGGCACGGTCGTCACCGGCACCCGGGGTGGCGGTGTCCAGGCCTGGGAGGCCGCGAACGGGCAGAAGCTGTGGGAGATCACCGGCTGCCAGACCGACTTCGAGTCCCCCGAGTCCGGCCCGCTCGTCCACGACGGCACGGTCTACGTCTGGCAGGACGCCCGGCTGCGCGCCCTGGAGGCCCGCACCGGCGAGGAGCGCTGGTCGTACCCGGTCGGCGACGCCGCGTCCTGCGGCGGCGTGCCCGTCCGCCTCACCCCGGCGCCCGACGGCTACGTCTACGTCTCGGCCGGCACCCGCGTCCTCGCCGTCGAGGCGGCGAGCGGCATGGTCCGCTGGCACTTCGAGGCGCCCGCGGTCTTCCTGTCCCCGCCCGCGTTCACCCCGGGCCCGGCGGTGACGGGCGGCGGCGTGTACCTCGCGGACTACCTCGGCACGGTCTACGCCCTCGACGCCACCGACGGCCGCGACCGCTGGCGCATCGCCACCGAGGCCCGCTCCTCCGTCGAACCGGTGCTCGTGGCGGCCGGCCACGTCCACGTCGGCAGCGGCAAGGGCCTGTACACCCTGGACGCGGTCACCGGCACGCCCAAGTGGCGCTTCCAGGCGGGCGGCGACGTGGTGGGCGCCCCCGCGGTGGCCGAGGGCCGTATCCACTTCGGCTCCACGGACCACCTTCTGTACACGCTGAAGGCCGACGACGGCCGGCTCAGGTGGAAGCTCGCCACCGGTGGCGAGATCACCGGCTCCCCGGTCGTCAAGGACGGGGTGGTGTACGCGTGCAGCAAGGACCGGTGTGTGTACGCGCTGGACGCGGAGAAGGGGACGGGGACGGCACGCACCGCGTGAGGGCGGGACGGGGTGCGTGACGGCCGTCGTACCGGTGTGTCACGGAAGGGCTCCGGACGGCGGCCGTCCCAGGGCTGACGCTACCCCCGGCGTACGGCCGCCACCAGTGGCGGACGCCGTCCGGTGGCGGCACGTCGTCGGCGGACGGGACGGCGAGGCTGGTCAGCTGCGCGACCGCCGCGAAGCCCTGTGCGACGGTGCGGGTGACGAACCCCAAGCGTCGACGCGGAGCGTCGGCGAGTGACGACAACGCGGCAGATGTGCGTGCCAGCCCCTGCGACGCCGGGATGGTCCAAACGAGAGGGCCTAGCGCAGCCGGAACTCCCGCCGTCTCCCGGCGAACAGCTCCGCCTGCCGCCCGGCCGGCAGGTTCCCGAGCGCGATGAGGTGCGGTGCCTGCGCGAACGCCTGCACGAGCGCCGCCTCCTTCGCCGCCCACAACGCCCGCACGGTCCCCTGCACCCCCTCCGCCGGGTACCCGGCGATGACGGCGGCGCAGCGCACGGCGGCCGCCAACGCCCCACCCGGCTCGGTGACCTCGGAGACGAGCCCGATCTCGTGGGCCCGCCGGGCGGAGATCCGCTCGGCGGTGCCCATCAGCATCATCCGGGCCACCTCCCCGTACGGCATCCGCGCGGCCATCAGCAGGGACTCGTAGGCGCTGACCATGCCGTACGTGGTGTGCGGATCGAAGAACCCGGCCGCCGGATCGGCGACGACGAACTCGCTCTCGCCCAGCAGATAGAAGGCACCTCCGCAGGCGATCCCGCGCACGGCGGCCACGACGGGCTTCCACAGGTCGTTCGCCTTCGGCCCGATCCGCAGCAGCGGATCGTCCTGCGAGTACGGCGACGAGGGCTGCGGCACGACGACGTCCCGGTCGATCCCGGTGCAGAACGCCCGCTCCCCACTCCCGGTGAGCACGACGGCCCGCACCGAGTCGTCGAACCGCAACGCCCGCCAGGCCCCGGCGAGTTCGCGCGCCATGTCCAGGTCGATGGCGTTGAGCCGGTGCGGCCGGTCGAGGGTGACGACGGCGACCCCGCTGTCCTTGTCGGCGTCCACCCGCACCGTGCTCACGCGAGCACCCACTGCGGCAGCCCGTCGTCGCCGAAGACCACCTGCACCCGGGCACCGATCCTCAGGCGCCCCGGATCGACGGAGTCGAGCCGGGCCCCGGCACGGCTGACCAGGTTCCCCACCAGCCGGATCCGCGGGTGGTGCTCCAGTTCCACCACGACGACGTTGTACGGCGCCTGTTCGGCGTAGCCGGGCAGCAGCGGCGGGTGCGGCACGACATACGACCAGATCCGTCCGCGCCCGTCGGTGGGCCGCCACTCGTTAGAGAAGGACTGGCAGTGCGGGCAGCAGGGGCGGGGCGGGAAGCGGGGTTCGTGGCAGTCGCCGCAGGCCTGGACGCGCAGTTCACCGCGGGCCGCGTACTCCCAGAAGGGGGCGCCGTCGGTGTCGGTGACGGGGGTCAGCACACTGGATCAACTCCTCAGCAGCAGAGCGGAGGTCGGGACGCCTTCCCCCGCTGTGACCAGACAGGTGGCGGCTCCGGGAACCTGCGCGGTACTGGCTCCGCGCAGCTGCTTCACCCCTTCGTTGATGAGGTTGAAGCCGTGGACGTAGGCCTCGGACAGCCCGCCCCCGCTGGTGTTGAGGGGCAGCCGCCCCCCGATCTCCAGGGCGCCCTGTTCGGTGAACGCGCCCCCTTCCCCCCGCCCGCAGAAGCCGTATCCCTCCAGGGAGAGCGGCACGAGGGCGGTGAACGCGTCGTAGATCTGCGCCACGTCCACGTCGTCCGGGGTGAAGTCGGCGTGCTTCCACAGGTGCCGGGACGCGGTCCAGGCGGGGCCGGTGAGGGGGTCGTCGTTCCAGTAGTTGACCATGCCGTGGTGCTGGGCGGGCAGGCCCTGGGCGGCGGAGTGGACGTACACGGGCTTCCTGGCGCAGTCCCGGGCGCGTTCGCTGGACACGAGGACGCAGGCGAGGGCCCCGTCCGTCTCCAGGCAGTTGTCGAAGAGGCACAGCGGCTCACTGATCCACCGGGAGGTCATGTACATCTCGCGGGTCAGGGGCCGTTCGTACATCACGGCGGCCGGATTCTGGTTGGCCCGGTTCCGGCAGGCGAGGGCGATGTTGAAGAGGTGATCGCGGGTGGCACCGTACTCGTGCATGTAGCGGCGGGTCAGCATGGCTATCTCGTCCGCCGGGCGGAGCAGGCCGAACGGCCGCGTCCACTGGGCCGGAGTGGGCAGCTGCACGGTGGTGCTGGTCCAGGGCCGGGGCCCGCTGCCCCGTTTCCGCGAGCGCCAGGCGACACCGACGGTGGCCTGCCCGGAGGCGATGGCGGCGGCGAGGTGCGCGACGGTGGCGCAGGAGCCGCCCCCTCCGTACCCCACCTTGCTGAAGAAGGTGAGGTCGCCGAACCCCACGGCCTTCGCCAGCTCCACCTCGTCGGTCTCCTCCATGGTGTAGGAGGCGAGCCCGTCGACCTCGCCGGGCCGGATCCCCGCGTCGTCGAGGGCGGCGAGCACGGCCCGGCAGGCGAGCGTCCTCTCGTCCTCCGCGAGGTGCCTGGCGAACGCGGTCTGCCCGATCCCGACGATGGCGGTGGCGTCCTTGAGCCCGTTCCCAGCTGTGGCTGCCACGGCGTCCCCCTCCCGACTGTCCTGACAGTCCGTCAGATTACAGCTAATCTGACGGACAGTCAGCTCTTTGTGTTCCTGGCTGGGGAGGCTGTCGTGACCGAGTGGGACACCATCCCGGAACTGGTGCGGTGGTCGGCCGCGCGGTACGCGGACACCGAGGCCGTGGTCGAGGGCCGTACGAGGATCACGTACGCCGAGCTGGGCGCCCGGGTCGAGCGCGCGGCGGCGGCCTGCCTGGCGAGCGGTGTGGAGACGGGAGACCGGGTGGCGGTCTGGGCCCCCAACTCCCTGGACTGGATCGTGTCGGCCCTCGGCGCGGTGACGGCGGGTGCGGTCCTGGTCCCGCTGAACACCCGCTTCAAGGGCACGGAGGCGGCGGACGTACTGCGCCGCAGCGGCGCCCGGCTGCTCTTCGTGACGGGCACGTTCCTGGGCACGTCGTACGTGGCGAGCCTGCGCAGGGCGGCGGGGGAGGGGGCGCCGGGGGTGCCGGCCGGAGGGGGTGGCCGGGGCGGCCCGCTGCCCGGCCTGCCGGAACTGGAGGAGGTGGTGGTCCTGTCGGAGGACGCGCCCCCGGACTTCCGCACCTGGAAGGACTTCCTGGCGGGAGGGGAAGGGGTGCCGTCCGCCGACGTGCGCGCCCGGTCCGGGGAGTTGGACGGCGGTGACGTCTCGGACATCATCTACACGTCGGGTACGACGGGCCGCCCGAAGGGCGCGGTGATCACGCACAGCCAGACCCTCCGGGCGTACGAGACCTGGGCGGACCTGGCGGGCCTGCGTGCGTCGGACCGCTACCTGATCGTCAACCCCTTCTTCCACACCTTCGGCTACAAGGCCGGGGTCATCGCCTGCCTGATGCGCGGGGCGACGATGATCCCGCAACCGGTGTTCAACGTGGAGACGGCACTGGCGAACATCGCGGCGGAGCGGGTCTCCGTGCTCCCGGGCCCACCGACCCTCCACCAGTCCTTGCTGGACCACCCGTCCCGCGGCACCCACGACCTGTCGGCACTGCGGCTCGTGGTGACGGGGGCGGCGGTGGTGCCCCTGCGGCTGGTGGAACGCCTGCGGGGCGAACTGGGCGTCGGCACGGTCCTCACGGCGTACGGCCTCTCGGAGGCGAGCGGCATCGTCACGATGTGCCGGCGCGGCGACGACCCGTCGGTGATCGCGTCCACCTCCGGCCGCGCGATCCCTGGTACGCGGGTGCGGGTGGTGGACGGGGCGGGTGCCCCGGTACCCGCCGGCACCTCGGGCGAGGTGCTGGTGCGCGGCTTCAACGTCATGCGGGGCTACTACGAGGACGCGGCGGCGACGGCCGAGGCGATCTCCCCGGACGGCTGGCTGAGGACGGGCGACGTGGGTGTCCTGGACGAGCTGGGCAACCTGCGCATCACGGACCGGATCAAGGACATGTTCATCGTCGGAGGCTTCAACGCCTACCCGGCGGAGATAGAGCAACTCCTCGCCCTGCACCCGGATGTCCGGGAGGCGGCCGTGATCGGCGTCCCCGACCCCCGCCTCGGCGAGGTGGCCAAGGCCTATGTCGTCCGCCGCCCCGGCTCACCCCTCACCTGCGACGACCTGATCGCCTGGTCCCGCCGGGAGATGGCGAACTACAAGGTGCCGCGGCTGGTCGAGTTCGTCCCGGAACTGCCGAGGAACGCGAGCGGGAAGGTGGTGAAGGGGGTTTTGCGGGGGAGGGGGTGAGGTAGCCCCATCGGCCTCTCGGCGAGTGACAGGACAGAGGGGCCGGGCGTCCGCCCGTCTTTTCCGGACACACGTCGGCCGCGACGGCTCCCCCTCGGTGCCGTCGCGGCCGTTCCCCCTGTGGGTGATGGATCAGCTGGGGTCGGACGTGATGTGGGTGTTGTCCGGCGTGACCGTGCCGTCGGCGGCAGCCGCCTCGGCGTCCGTGATGTGGGTGTTGAGCGGCTTCACGTCGGCGCCGGCCTTGGCGTCGGTGATGTGGGTGTTGAGCGGCTTGATCTCGGCGCCGGCCTTGGCGTCGGTGATGTGCGTGTTGTCCGGCTTGACGACCGGCTCGTCCTTGATGATGTCGCTCATCAGGTGCTCCCCTTGGAGATTGCGTTGCAGCTGTGGCGGGCCCATCCGGACACTCCCCCGAGTGCGGCCGGATGGGCCGCTGGAGCCGCCCACTCTAGATCGCGAGTGCGGCGGTCTCACCGGCTGGTCCGTCTGCCCCCCGACACGACGGCCCGGTATCCATGAGACTGCCGTGGGGCGATAAACGATCGATGAACGCCGCGACAGCGTCCAGGTCAGGCCGCGGCGGCCGGTGCCAGGAGCGCCTGGACCTCCGCCGCCTCCGGTGAGTTCAGCTGCTCGTAGATCACGAGTGCCTCGCGCCAGCAGACCTGTGCCCTGCCGGTCTGGCCGATCCCGTTCAGCGCCTTGCCGAGTACGGTCAGCACGTTGCCGCGGCGCCACTCGCCGCCGATCTCCTTGAGGGGCGTCAGCGCCATCTCGGCGTTGGCCGCGGCTTGGGCGGGGCGCTGGGCGAGCAGGTCCACCTCGGCGAGACGGAACAGGGTCATCCCTTCCCACAGACGCTGCCGGCTGGCCCGGAAGACGTGCAGGGCCTGACCGAGATGAGCCCCGGCATCGGCCAGTTGCCCGCTCTTGCCGAGGGCCAGGCCGAGGGCGTAGTGGCCGTTGGCCGCCTTCAGCGAGTGACCGAGGTCCTCGTACATCTCGGTGCCCTGCCGCGCGAGATGCACCGCGCTGTCGGCCCGGTCCGTCTGCAGGTGCAGGCGTGAGAGGTTGCACAGCGCCGCTGCCGCGCCGGAGAGGTCGCCGCAGGCGCGGAAGTCCGCGATGGCGCGCTCCAGGTAGGCCTCCCCCTCGGCGTAGCGGCTCTGGTAGTAGGCGAAGATGCCGAGGATGTTCGCGGCCCAGCAGCAGGGCAGGGGATCCTGGGCGGCCTCCGACAGGGCGAGTGCCTGCCGTGCCTCCTCATATGCCTGGGTGAACTGACCGGACCAGTGGCGTGCGTTGGCCAGAACCAGCATGGCCCGGCCTTCGGCCCGTATGTCGGACGCGGCGTGCGAGGCCTTGCGCAGGACGATGCCGGCCGCCTCGTACTCCTTGAAGTTCGCCCCCGACTCGGCGAGGTCGACCGCCGCCCACAGCAGGTCGACGGCTCTGCGCAACGTGGCGCCGCTCGACGACTGCCGTACGCAGGCCAGGAGCGGTACGGCCTCGCAGTAGAGCCAGTCCCGGGCGGTGCGGCGGTCGGTGAAGACCAGGCCGGGGACACCGGTCTTCTCCAGGTGATCCACCAGCCGGTCCCCCGGCCGTTCCATCGCGTACACCTGGGCCGCCGTGGCCAGGTAGAAGTCCAGCAGCCGGGACATCGCGGCCTCCCGCTCGCTCGGCGGCTGCTCGTCCCTCTCCGCGCAGGCACGCGCGTAGAGCCGGACCAGGTCGTGGAAGCGGTAGCGGCCAGGGGCGGCCGACTCCAGCAGGGACGTGTCCACCAGGGACTCCAGGAGGTCCTCCGTCTCCTCCACGGGGAGGGCGAGGACCGCCGCGGCGGCGGCCAGGGAGATGTCGGGGCCGTCGGCCAGGCCCAGCAAGCGGAAGGCCCGGGCCTGGGGCGGTTCCAGCTGGCCGTAGCCCAGTTCGAAGGTGGCCTTCACCGCCAGGTCGCCGGCCTGCAGTTCGTCCAGGCGCCGGCGTTCGTCCGCGAGCTTGGCCGCGAGGACCGAGACGGTCCAGGTGCGGCGGGCGGCCAGGCGGGAGGCCGCGATACGGATGGCCAGCGGGAGGAAGCCGCAGGCCGCCACCACGTCCAGGGCGGATTCGCGTTCGGCCGCCACCCGCTCCTCGCCCACGATCCGCGTGAACAGGCAGAGCGCCTCGTCCGGGGACATCACGTCGAGGTCGACCAGGTGTGCTCCGGCCAGGTCGACCATGCGGACGCGGGACGTCACCAGCGCCGCACAGCCCTCCGTGCCCGGCAGCAGCGGGCGGACCTGTGCCGCGTCCTTCGCGTTGTCCAGCAGGACCAGGACCCGGCGGCCGTCCAGGACGGAGCGGTACAGGGCCGCGCGTTCCTCCAGGCCGTCCGGGATCGCCGAGTCCGACGTGCCCAACGCGCGCAGGAAGGAGCCCAGTACCGTTTCCGGTTCCGCGGGACGCGCCCCCGCGCCCTGCAGGTTCACGTACAGCTGGCCGTCCGGGAAGGTCCCCCGTGCCCGGTGGGCCACGTGCACCGCCAGGGTCGTCTTGCCGACGCCGCCGATGCCGGCCAGTGCCGAGACCGCCATCACCCGGCCCGTCGCCCCGGATGCCTCCGACGCCGACGACAGCACCTCGCTCAGTTCGTCGACGAAGGCCGCACGGCCGGTGAAGTCGGGGACGGAGGCGGGGAGCTGGGCCGGGCGGACGGGGACCACCGCGGGTTCCGCCGCGGGGGACGAGGGCTCCGCCAGGGCCGGGTCCGCCTGGAGGATGCGCTGCTGCAGTTCCCGCAGGCCGGGGCGGGGGTCCACACCCAGTTCCTCGGCCAGGAGGCGGCGGGTGTCGGCGTAGACCGCCAGCGCCTCCGCCTGCCGGCCGCTGCGGTACAGGGCCAGCATCAGGAGCTCGCGCAGGCGTTCACGGAGCGGGTGCGCCGCCGTCAGCGCCGTCAGTTCGGAGACCGCCTCCGCGTGGCAGCCCTGCTCCAGGTCCATGTCCAGGCGGGACTCCAGCAGGCCGAGGCGCCATTCCTCCAGGCGGACCCGCTGGGCCTCGGCGTACGGGCCGGGGACGCCCGCCAGGACCTCGCCGTCCCACATGCCGAGGGCCTGGTTCAGCAGTTCGCGGGCCCGGCACAGGTTGCCCGCGCCCCGTGCCTTCTCCGCCTCCGCCGCCAGGTCCTGCGCGACCGCCAGGTCCAGCGCACCCGCGCCCGGCACACGCACCGCGTAACCGCCGGACTCGCTGACCAGGACGCCGGCGTCCAGGATCTTGCGCAGGCGGGAGGCGTAGGTGCGCAGTGCCGCCAGCGCCTGCGACGGGGGCTCGGTGCCCCACACCGCGTCGATCAGCTCCGGTGCCGTCGCCGTACGGCCCTCGCGCAGCAGTAGGGCGGCCAGCAGGGCGCGCTGCTGGGGGGACCCCGTGCTGAGCTGCTGCTCGCCGCGCCAGGCCCGCACCGGACCGAGCACGCCGAACCGCAGCACCTCTGGCTCCGTGACGGTCACGGAGCCGGGACGCCGCTGTTCAGGCACTCGCGGCCCACCATCCATGCGCTCGTCCCCCTCGACATCTCGAACAACCCCGTCAGTTTGCCTTGTTAGGGGCGGTTCCGTCAGCCGGGGGAGACGCCGATCGCGCGGTGGTGCGGCTCAGTCCACAAAGCCCTCACACCCTCTTCGCAGTCCCGGGGACCGACACAGTAGCTGACGGACCGTCAGATCAGCGCTACGGTGAGGCCCATGGAGACCACACAGTTCCCGCTGATCATCTCCGTCGACGACCACACCGTGGAGCCCGCCACCGTCTGGCAGGACCGGCTGCCGAAGAAGTACCTGGACGTCGGGCCCCGGATCGTGCGTGCGCCCCTGAAGGAGATGACCTTCCTGGGCGGGCGCTTCAAGCCCGTCATGGGCGAACCCGGCAGCACCGAGGGGCCCCTCGGCGACTGGTGGGTCTACGAGGACCTGCGGCGGCCCCTCACCCGCCTCGACACCGCCGTCGGGTGCGACCGGGACCAGGTCAGGCTGGAGGTCATCACGTACGAGCAGATGCGGGCCGGGTCGTACGACGTGCCCGCCCGGCTCGCCGACATGGACGTCAACCACGTCCAGTCCGCCCTCTGCTTCCCCACCTTCCCCCGCTTCTGCGGGCAGACCTTCGCGGAAGCGGAGGACAAGGAACTCGCCCTGCTCTGCGTCCGCGCCTACAACGACTGGATGGTGGACGAGTGGTGCGGGCCCGACGCCCACGGCCGGCTCATACCGCTCACCCTCATCCCCCTGTGGGACGCCGGGCTGGCCGCCCAGGAGGTCCGGCGGAACGCGGCGCGCGGGGTGCGGGCCGTCGCCTTCTCCGAGATACCCCCGCACCTGGGCCTGCCGTCCGTCCACACCGACGACTGGGACCCGTTCCTCGCGGCCTGTGACGAGACCGGCACGGTCGTCGCCATGCACATCGGCTCCAGCAGTCGTATGCCCTCCACCTCGGCCGACGCCCCGCCCGCCGTCGGCTCCACCATCACCTTCGCCAACTGCTGCTTCTCGATGGTCGACTGGCTGATGAGCGGCAAGTTCGAGCGGTTCCCGAACCTCAGGGTCATGTATGCCGAGGGACAGATCGGGTGGATCCCGTACATCCTTGAGCGCGCGGACGTGGTGTGGGAGGAGAACCGGGGGTGGGGCGGGGTCGCCGACAAGGTCACCCGGCCGCCGTCCGAGCTGTTCGCCGGGCACGTCTACGGCTGCTTCTTCGACGACGCCTTCGGCCTGCGGAACCTGGACGCCATCGGCACGGGCAACGTGCTGTACGAGACCGACTATCCCCACTCCGACTCGACCTGGCCGAAGTCCCGTGAGGTCGGCGAGGCGCAGATGGGGCATCTGCCGGCGGACGTGGTCGAGCGGATCGTACGGGGGAACGCCATCGAGCTGCTGGGGCTCACCCCCGAAGGCCTGTGGCGGTGAGCGCCCTGGCGTACGGCATCCAGCTGCCCGTCCAGTCGCAGAGCACCCTGTACGCGGAGGGCTGGGAGGCCGGCGCCGGACCGCAGGACCTGGTGGCCGTGGCGCGGGCCGTGGACGGCGCCGGTTTCGACTACCTGGCCTGCTGCGACCACGTGGCCGTCCCGCGCCGGCTCGCCCCGGCCATGAGCACGGTCTGGTACGACCCCGTCGCCACCCTCGCCCATCTCGCCGCGGTGACCGAACGCGTCCGGCTGCTCAGCCATGTGGCCGTCGTGGGCCTACGGCACCCGCTGCTCACCGCCAAGCAGTACGCCACCCTCGATCACCTCTCCGGCGGCCGGCTGATCCTCGGGGTGGGTGCCGGGCATGTGCGGGAGGAGTTCGAGGCGCTCGGCGTGGACTTCGAGCGGCGCGGGGCCGTGCTCGACGAGACGATCGACGCGCTGCGGGCCGCGCTCGGGCCCGAGGAGTTCCCGGAGCACCACGGGAAGTTCCACGACTTCGACGGGCTGGGGCAGCGCCCGCGGCCCGCGCAGCCGGACATACCGCTGTGGGTCGGCGGCTCCTCGCCCGCCGCCGTACGCCGGGCCGCACGTAAAGGCGACGGCTGGCTGCCCCAGGGGGATCCGCGGGATCGGCTGCCCGCGCAGATCGCCCGGCTGCGGCGGCTGCGGGAGGAGGCGGGGGCGCTGGGGCCGTTCACCGTCGGCGCGATCACCGAGCCGCTGTACGTCGGGCGGCCCGGCTGGGAGGTCGGGCGGCGGACCCTCGCCGGGACGCCGGAGGAGATCGCCGAGTCGCTGCGGGCGTACCGGGCGATGGGCGTGGACCAGATCCAGGTGCGGTTCCGCAGCCGGAGCCGCGCCGAACTCATCGAGCAGGTCGGGCTGTTCGGGACTCAGGTCGCACCCCGGCTGCAGTGAGGAGGACACCATGGGCAAGCTGGACGGGCGGGTCGTCATCGTCACCGGGGCGGCGCGCGGACAGGGCGAGCAGGAGGCGCGGCTCTTCCGGGCGGAGGGGGCGCGGGTGGTCGTCGCCGATGTGCTCGACGACCAGGGGGAGGCCCTGGCCGAGGAGATAGGCGCGGTGTACGTGCACCTCGACGTGGGCACCGAGGACGGGTGGCGGGAGGCCGTCGGGGCCGTCAAGGCGGTGTACGGGCGGATCGACGGGCTGGTGAACAACGCGGGGATCCTGCGGTTCAACGCCCTCGTGGACACCCCGCTGGACGAGTTCATGCAGGTCGTGCAGGTCAACCAGGTCGGCTGCTTCCTGGGGATGAAGGCGGTGGCGCCGGAGATGGCCGACGGGGGCACGATTGTGAACACCGCGTCCTACACGGCCCTGACCGGTATGGCGGCCGTGGGGACGTACGCCGCGACCAAGCATGCCGTGCTGGGGCTGACCCGGGTGGCCGCGCTGGAGCTGGCGGCCCGCGGGATCCGGGTCAACGCCATCTGCCCGGGCGCCATCGACACCCCGATGTCCAATCCGGCCCGGCTGGACCCGGACGCCGACCCGGAGGAGATGAGCCGGGCGCTGGACGAGCTGTACCGCAAGCTCGTGCCGCTCGGGCGGGTGGGGCAGCCGGAGGAGGTGGCCCGGCTGGCGCTCTTCCTCACCTCGGAGGACTCGTCGTACATCACCGGGCAGCCGTTCGTGATCGACGGGGGGTGGCTGGCGGGGGTCTCGGTGATCTGACTGGCCGTCAGCTATTGACGGTCACGGCGGCCGGTGCGACAGTCGGCCGACGAACAGCATCTGACGGAACGTCAGAACTGACTGGGGACGGTGAACCGCCGTGGAATTCGGGCTCTTTGTACAGGGATACGTGGGCAAACGCGCCGAGACCGACCCGCTGGCCGAGCACAGGGCGCTGATGGAGGAGACCGAGTACGTCATCCAGGCGGACAAGTCCGGCTTCAAGTACGCCTGGGCCTCCGAGCACCACTTCCTGGAGGAGTACTCGCACCTGTCGGCCAACGACGTGTTCCTGGGATACCTGGCGCACGCGACCGAGCGGATCCATCTGGGATCGGGGATCTTCAACCCCCTCGCCCAGGTCAACCACCCGGTGAAGGTCGCCGAGAAGGTCGCCATGCTGGACCACCTCAGCGAGGGGCGCTTCGAGTTCGGCAGTGGGCGGGGCGCCGGCTCGCACGAGATCCTCGGGTTCATACCGGGTGTGACCGATATGAACTACACCAAGGAGATCTGGGAGGAGACGATCGCCGAGTTCCCGAAGATGTGGCTCCAGGACGAGTACACCGGCTTCCAGGGAAAGCACTGGCAGCTGCCGCCGCGCAAGGTCCTGCCGAAGCCGTACGGGAAGTCCCACCCGGCGATGTGGTACGCCGCCGGGTCGCCGCCGTCGTACGCCATGGCCGCGAGGAAGGGGCTCGGCGTGCTCGGCTTCAGCATCCAGAAGGTCTCCGACATGGAATGGGTGCTGGAGCAGTACAAGACGGCGATCGTGAACGCGGAACCCGTCGGGGACTTCGTGAACGACAACGTGATGGTGACGACCACCGCGATCTGTGCGCCCACGCACGCCGAGGCGATCGACATCGCCGTGCACGGGGGGCTGCACTACCTGCCCTCGCTGGTGTTCCGGTACCACGACACCTTCCCCCGGCCCGAGGGCTTCCCCGTGTGGCCGGAGACGCTGCCCCCGTACACGCCGGAGTTCGTGGAACTGCTCGTGGAGGAGGAACTGCTCATCTGCGGCGACCCCGACGAGGTGCTGCGGCAGTGCAAGCGGTGGGAGCAGGCGGGGGCCGACCAGCTGAGCTTCGGGCTGCCGGTGGGGGTGCCGAAGGAGGAGACGCTGCAGACGATCCGGCTCCTCGGTGAGCACGTGATCCCGAAGATCGACACGGATCCGGTCCACCGGACCTCGCGGTTCCGGGCAGCGGTTGCCTCGTAAGCGCCGTTGCGGGGCGCGGGTTGTGCGTGGCTGGTCGCGCCCACGCGGCGGAGCCGCACATCGATACAGCCCCGCGCCCCTCAGTAGGCGTCCCGCACGTGTCTCAAGGAGTTACCGCATGCTTGATCATGTCATCCGCGGGGCGACCGTCGTCGACGGGAGCGGCGCCCCCGCCCGCACCGCCGACGTCGGCATACAAGACGGCCGTATCGCCCGCGTCGGCCGGATCACCGAAGGTTCCCGCACCACCGAGGACGCCGCCGGTCTCGTCCTCACCCCCGGCTTCGTCGATCCCCACACCCACTACGACGCCCAGCTCTTCTGGGACCCGTACGCCACGCCCTCCCTCAACCACGGGGTGACCACGGTCGCCGCCGGCAACTGCGGGTTCACCCTCGCCCCGCTCCACCCGTCCCGGCCCGAGGACGCCGACTACACCCGGCGGATGATGTCCAAGGTGGAGGGGATGTCCCTGGTGGCGTTGGAGGAGGGGGCGCCCTGGAGCTGGCATTCCTTCGGGGAGTATCTGGACGCCCTGGAGGGGCGGATCGCCGTCAACGCCGGTTTCATGGTCGGGCACTGTGCCCTGCGGCGGTACGTGATGGGGCCGGAGGCGGTCGGGGGACAGCCCTCCGAGGAGCAGCTCGGCGCGATGGCCGGGCTGTTGCACGAGGCCATGGACGCCGGGGCCTGGGGGCTGTCCACCACCCAGTCGTCGACCCACTCCGACGGGGACGGACATCCGGTCGCCTCCCGGTACGCGAAGCCGGCGGAGCTGCTGGCCCTCTCCCGTGCCGTCGGCGAGCACGAGGGGACACAGATCGAGGGAATCGTCACCGGCTGCCTGGACCAGTTCAGCGACGACGAGATCGATCTGCTCGTGGAGATGAGCGCGGTGGCCGGGCGGCCGTTGAACTGGAACGTGCTGACCGTCGACGCGGCCGTACCCGGGCGGGTGCCACGGCAGCTCGGCGCCAGTGAGCGGGCCCGGAAGGCCGGCGGGCGGGTGGTGGCGCTCACCATGCCGATCCTCACGCCGATGAACATGTCCCTGGGCACGTTCTGCGCGCTCAACCTGATCCCGGGCTGGGGTCCGGTCCTCGGGCTGCCGGTGCCGGAGCGCATCGCCCGGCTGCGGGACCCCGCCGTCCGGGAGGAGATGCTGCGGCGGGCCCGGTCGAAGGAGGCGGGTGTCTTCCGGCGGCTGGCGAACTTCGGCCGGTACGTCATCGGGGACACCTACAGCGAGGCCAACCGGGGGCTCACCGGACGGGTCGTGGGGGACATCGCGGAGGAGCGGGGGCAGGACCCCTTCACCTGTCTGGTGGAGATCTGCGCCAACGACGAGCTGCGTACGGTGCTGTGGCCGATGCCCAGCGACAACGACCCCGCCTCCTGGGCGCTGCGCGCCGAGACCTGGCAGCACGAGGACGTGCTGCTCGGCGGCTCGGACGCGGGCGCGCACCTGGACCGGATGTGCGGGGCGCCGTACACCACCCGGTTCCTCGGGGACTGTCTGCGCGGCCGGAGGCTGGTCGGCCTCGAACAGGCGGTGAAGATGCTGACCGACGATCCGGCGCGGCTGTTCGGGCTGCGGGAACGGGGGCGGGTGCGGGAGGGCTGGCACGCGGATCTCGTCCTCTTCGATCCCGAGCGGATCGACGCCGGGCAGGCCCGGCTGGTGCACGACCTGCCGGGTGACAGCCCGCGCCTGGACTCCACGGCGATCGGAGTGCGGGCCGTGTGGGTCAACGGGGTCGAGGCGATCCGGGACGACGTGGTGACCGGGGCCGTGCCGGGGAAGGTGCTGCGGTCGGGGACCGATACCCGGACGGTGGGTACGCGGTGAGTCCGGTGAGCGACGGGCAGCGGCTGTTCGTCGGCGGGGAGTGGATCGAACCGGACGGCGGGCACTACCCGGTGACCGACCCGGCCACCGAGGACACGGTCGGCTGGGCGCCGGAGGCCTCGCCGGAGCAGGCGCGGGCGGCCTGCGCGGCGGCCCGGGAGGCGTTCGGGGCCTGGTCGCGGACCCGGCCGCAGGAGCGGGCGGCGGTGCTGGACCGGGCCGCCGGCCTCATCCGTGACCGGATGGGGCCGTACGCCGAGCTGGCCCGCGCGGAGACCGGCGCGACCACCGGGACCGCCCGGGCGATGCAGGTCGGGGTGGCCGCCGCCCGGTTCCGCCGGTACGCGAGCGTGGAGCCCGCCGAGTGGGCCGTCGCTCCGCAGATCAACGAGGCCGGGCCGATGGGGAGGGCCGGGGTGATGGGCGCCCTGGCCGTACGGCAGCCCGTCGGGGTCGTCAGCTGCATCACCTCCTACAACAACCCCTGGGCCAACCCGGCCGGCAAGGTCGCGCCGGCCCTGGCCATGGGCAACACGGTGGTCGTGAAGCCCGCGCCGCAGGATCCGCTGTCCGTCTACCGGATGGCCGAGGCGCTCCAGGAGGCCGGGGCGCCACCGGGCGTGGTGAACGTCGTCTCCGGGCGGGAGGTGGCCGTGGGCGAGGCGGTGGCCGGGTGCGACGACGTCGACATGGTCAGCTTCACCGGGTCCACGGCCGTCGGCCGGCGGATCGCCGAGGTGTGCGGGCGGGACATGAGACGCCAGCTGATGGAGCTGGGCGGGAAGGGTGCGGCGCTCGTGTTCGACGACGCCGACCTCGCCTCGGCCACCGCCGGCATCGGCACCACCTTCTCCTTCTACAGCGGACAGATCTGCACGGCACCGACGCGGGTGCTGGCCCAGCGCGCGGTGTACGCGCGGCTGGTGGACCGACTCGCCGGATACGCCGGCCGGTTGAAGGTCGGGGATCCACGGGAGCCGGACACGGTCGTCGGGCCGGTGATCTCGGCGGAGCACCGGGCGCGGGTCGAGTCGTACGTCGAACTCGGGCGGAAGGAGGGGGCGTCCGTGGTCGCGGGCGGGGAACGGCCACCGCTGGACCGGGGCTTCTACGTGGCACCCGCCCTGCTCGCCGACTGCACCAACGACATGCGGGTGGCCCGGGAGGAGATCTTCGGACCGGTCGTCGTGGTCGTCCCCTTCGACGACGAGGAGGAGGGCGTGGCCCTCGCCAACGACTCCGACTACGGCCTCATCGACTACGTCTGGTCCGGCGACGTGGCCCGCGCCTTCCGGGTGGCCCGGCAGCTGCGCGCCGGCGGCGTCGGCGTCAACACCGTCGGCCGCAACATGGAGGCCCCGTTCGGCGGCTTCAAGAAGAGCGGCGTGGGCCGCGACGTGGGCTCGTACGCCCTGCACGCGTACAGCGAGGTGCAGGCGATCGTGTGGCCGGGGTGAGCGGGACGTCCACCAGGGTGGGGTGAGCCTCACTGGGTGAAGAACGACGCCGGATGGCGGGGGTCGGACGTGCAGGTGAACAGACCGCCGTGGCTGAAGCGGCCGATGACCATGCCCACCGGCTCGCGCAGGGGGTCGCCCAGTGCGTCGGTGGTCTCCGTGTCGCGTTCCTCCAGCGGGCGGAAGCGGTGGGGCGCGCCGTCGGGGCCGAAGGTGCCGAGCCAGTACTCCGCCGAGTCGAACTGGAGGAACAGCTCCAGTGGCGACCCGCAGACGCCGCAGTCCAGGGGCTCCGGCCGGTCCGTCGTGCCCCAGCTCATGGCGCCGCCGAGCTTGTAGCCGGGGATCGTGGTGAGGTCGTCGGCCAGGCCCCGTTCCTCGAGCCAGGCTTCGAAACGGGCGCCGAGGCCGGCCGGGAGTTCCTCGTCGCCGGGGTAGTCCGTGACCCGCTCCGGGTGCAGGACGCAGGGGCGCGGGACCATGTCCGGTTCGTCGTCCCACTCCCCGGTGGGGTCCGGCTGCCCGGTCAGCGGGTCGGTGACCTCGGCCGCCCGGCGCCAGTGGAGCCGGCAGGCCTGGCCCCAGCCCTCCGGGTGCGGCTGGTCGTGCCAGTCGGGGCACCACAGCAGCTGGACGAGGTCCGTGCCGTCGGGGAAGCGGATCTCCGGGAAGTCGGCCGCGGTGAACTGGGCCACCGCGACCATCGGGAGCGTGTGCGCCCTGCCGTTCACGTCCGTGTGGTCGGCGCACTGCGGCCACGGTTCGGCGGCCGGCCACAGCAGCGGGCCGCCGATGTGGCTGTCGCGCGGGCCGGGTGTGCCGCGGCGCGGATGCAGCCGGACGGCGGTGCGGGCGTGCGGCAGCAACTCCGGGAAGTCCCGGCCGGGTTCGACGGCGGAGGGGGCGGTGGTGAGCTTCACGCGCGCAGTGTCGCCTCCGTCAGTCCCGCAGGTCCACCCGCACCGTCAGCAGGTCCGTGCCGAAGGCCCGTACCGCCGCGCTGTTGAAGCGGGGCAGGGAGCGCAGACGGGTCACCGGGTCGTCGTCGGGCAGGAGGTGCGCGGTGCCGTGGTGCCAGCGGCCGGCGATGCGGACGCGCACCCGGGGATCAGCCTGGATGTTGCGCACGTACTGCGACTTGTGACCGAACTCGGAGACCAGCCAGAAGGATTCCCCGACGCGGCGCCCGCCGACCGGTGTCTGCCGGGGCAGGCCCGAGGTGCGGCCGGTGGTCTCCAGGAGGGTCTGGAACGGCAGCCGCCGGTTCAGCGGGTTGGCGAGGTGCCGCTGGAAGCGGGTCACGAGGCGGTGCTTGAGGTCGCTGCGGCCTGCCATGTCTCTCGCTCTCCTGCTCCCGGGCGCGGACGGCGCCCCGCGTGGATGCTGTGTCGGCCTCGTGCGCGGCCTGTGACGTGCGGACGGTCGTACGAGGTACGCGTGTTAGCCTCCCCCGCGGACATGAGCCGGCGCAAACGGGGGAGCGTGATGGGCGCGTCTTCGGACGGTTACACGGTCAGGTCCGGCATGTCCGGCCAGGCGAAGGAACTGGACGGCGCCGGCGACGACGCGGGACGCATACACCGGGCGGTCGTTACCGACGCGTGTTACACGCAGGACGCCCTGGGCGGCGCCGAGTCGGCGGCGGCCTTCAACGCGTTCGCCTCGGCCTGGCTGGACGACGCGGCCACGCTGGAGTCGGCCCTGCGTGAACTCGCGGGCAAGGTGCGCCTCGCCAAGGGCGCGTACGGCGGCTCCGACCACGCCGTGGCGACGCGCGCCGCGGCCGTGTCCGCCGACGGGGCGGGCATCGGGAGCGGGATCACCACCCTGCCCACGCCCGTGGGGAACGCGTACGTCACCACCATGCCGACGCCCGCCACGGGCCCGAACCCCACCACCGTGCCGACGCCCGCCGGAGTCGGCGCCGTCACCACGATGCCCGTGCACGCCGACCGTCCGTCGGCCCTGACCGAGTACTGAGGGCGGGCCGATGGGACTTCTCGACCTGAACCCGCTGGGTGCCCTGGAGACCCCGGCCGGCCGCCGCTCCTGGCTGGCCGGCCTGTGCACGAGCATTCCCCGGGCCGGGGACAAGAACGACCTGTTGGACCAGATCGACCACGCGCTCCTCGTCCCCGCGCCGGTCGGTGACACGGCCACCCTCGAATCGCTCGGCAAGCGCTACCGCGACCAGGTCCACAACGCCGGTGAGGTGCACGACCGGGTGGCCAAGGTGGCCCACAGAGGTCTGCCGGAGGTCTGGGTCGGCGACACCAGCGTCCTCGCCTCCGACGGCGTGGCCGCCGCCGCCCGCGCCGCGACCAGGATGTCCGAGGCGTTCCAGGCAGGCGCGAAGGCGCTGCACGCGCTGGCCGACGCGCTCGGCACCGCGAAGAAGCAGGACGCCGACGGCCGCGCCAGGATGCGGCAGGCCAAGCAGAAGCTCGGCCCCCCGGACAGCTTCTTCGACATCGGCAGCCTGATCGAGACCGACCAGGAGAAGGCGGAGAAGAAGGCGGCCCTGGCCGCGGGCCGCACGCTCGCCACCGACGGGGTCGAGCTGATGCACAAGGCCGCCGTCGCCGCGGACGACGCCGTGCGCGCCGCGGCCCGCGACCTGAACAAGTGGGCGGCCGAGGCGCGCGCCGGGAAGATGCACACCGGCCGGCTGTCCGCGGTGGACCGGCTGATGCTCGCCGACACCAGTGGCAAGGCCGGCGCGGCCGACTACAACGAGATCCTCACCGCGAACGACCTGGAACGCGCCGGCCGGGCCATGGACGGGCTCTCGCCGGCCGACCGGGCCCGGATGGACCGGCTCCTCGCCGGCGCGAAGACCCCGCAGGAGAAGGCGTACCTGATGAAGGCCCTCGCCGCGGGCCACGGCGTCGACGACATCCAGACGTTCGACGGCAAGATCCACGGCAAGGACCCGGCCTGGCTGCAGCGGCACCTGTCGCCGATCGTCACCGGGGCGGACAGCCTGAAGGACGAGGGGACGGACCCCGTCAACGGCGCCAACCTCAACACCGAACTGCAGGACTTCGACGGCCAGGAGTGGGCCCAGGGCGGCGACGGACAGGAGGGCACCTGTGTCGCCTCCACCACGGTCACCGCGCGCGCCATGGTCGACCCCGTCTACGCCCTCTCGCTCACCGGCGGCCCCGGCGGGCAGGAGGACGACCCGGCGGCGTTCCGGCAGCGCCTCATCGCCGAACAGCACCGGATGCACGTGGAGGGCCACGGCGGTGCCCACTGGGACGGCATGGACCTGCGGGGCCAGGAGGTGATCTCCAACAAGGAGATCAGCCCGGAGACCGGCAGCTCCTACGCTCTGCACGAGGTCCGGGACGCGGACTCCCGGCGCACCATCCTGCCGGACATCGAGAAGGCGGTGGCGGACGGCAGGCCGGTGCCCTTCGACGCCGAGGGGTACGAGGCGGACGGTACGCGGCACGGGCACTCCATGATGATCGTCGGTCAGGAGGGCGACAAACTGGAGATCTACAACCCGTGGGGGAAGACCACCTGGGTCAGCGAGGACGACTTCGTCAACGGCGGCATGGCGAAGGCCAGCGACAACCGGCTGCCGAACGCGTACGCCGTGCACCTGCCGCAGGACTGAGAGACCGGGGAACCGACGACCGACCATGACTTCACGCACACCACTCCTCGGCCCGGCCGTGCTCGTCTGCCTGCTCGCCCTCACCGGCTGCGGGAAGGAGGGCGGGGGCGGCGGCACCGGCACGCCCCGCGTGACGGCGGCGCCCAGCACACCGGCCACGGCCGGCGGGGCTGCCGGTGCCGAGTACGGCATCGATCACCGGACCGTCACCGTCGAGCCGGGCAAACGGTTCTCCCTCACCGTCCCGTCGGCCGCGACCCTGGGCGAGCACTGGTACCTGGCCGACCCGAAGCCGGACGCGGCCGTGCTGACGTACCGGGGCGTACGGGAGTCCGGCGACGGCAGCGACCTCGTCGGCAGCACCGGCGGTACCCAGTCGTTCGGCTTCACCGCCCGGGCGAAGGGCAGGGCCACGGTACGGCTGTTGCACTGCCCCCTGGACACGTGCACCGGCCCCGGCCCCCACGACCGGTCCACCCTGGGCCCCAGCCCCAGCCCCGGCGGCACGGCGTCCCCGTCTCCGTACCCCACCTTCACCGCCGTCCCGCACGCCCATGTCGGCGCGGGCTTCTACGTCTTCACGATCACGGTCCGCTGACCCGGACGACCGGAACCGAGGCCCTGATGCCCCCAGTCCCCGAAAGCCGCACCGACGACGAGGTCCTGGCCGCCACCGACGTCGCCGTGCTGCTGCGCTACGGCCTGACCCGGGAAGCCTTCCGCACCGCCCTGTTCGGGGACGGTGCCATCGCCGCCGCGGTCACCCTCGACCGGCTCGCGGTGCTGCCGCGCTCGCTGGTGTTCGTCGCCGGGATCGTCCGCTCCGGCGGTCTGGCCTACGCGGCCGGGCTGTCCGAGCCACTGCCGTCCCCGGAGCCCGCCGAGCTGCTGCGCGACTGGCTGACCGGCGCCGCGCAGACGGCGACCACCCCGGAGGCCGAGGAGCGGGCCGCCCGCTGGCTGGAGGCGGTCGCCGGGATCATCGCCCTGCGCCGGACCACCCGGGAAACCGCCTAGGCGTCGTCGTCCACGAGCCAGTTGCCGTGGAACCCGAACGGCACCCGGGCCGGCAGGTGGACGGTGGCGACCGGAGGGGCCGTGAGGTCGTCGGCGTCCAGGACGACCAGGTCGCTGCGGTCGGTGGCGGCGTCGTGGACGTACGTCAGGAGCCAGCCGGGTCCGCCGGGGGTGTCGTCGGCGGGGGCGAAGGCGGCCTCCCCGGGGGTGCGGCCGGGCCCGAAGTCGTGTGCGGCGGCGGTACCGGAGGACAGGTCGTAGCGGACCAGTGAGGTGCCGCTCGTCATGTGGCCGTGTCCGGCCGCGAGACCGGTCAGCCGGTCGTCGACGCGCGGGAACTCGCCCGGCCGGTCGTCGCACTGCTCCTCGCGGACCGTGCCGGCCGCCGGGTCGACGGTCCACTTCCACAGCACGGCCTGCTGGGGCCGCGTGCCGCCGTCGGGGTCCCGGCGCCACATCTCCGGGTAGCGCATCACGTGCAGGACGACGGTGCCGTCCGGTGCGTCGTGGGCGTTGAGGACGTGGAAGACGTAGCAGGGGTCGACGGGGAACCAGCGGACCTCGCCGTGCGGGTCGTCGCGGCGCAGCAGGCCGAGCCGGGCGCCGTACCCGTCGTCCCAGCTGTACGGCATCGTGCCGCCGGCCAGGGCGAGTTCGACGTCGAAGACGACCGGCAGGTCCATGAAGACGACGTGCCCGGCGGTGAGCGCGAAGTCGTGCAGCATGGTCGGCCCGGGCACCTCGATCGGCCTGCTGAGCGTCAACTCGCCCGTCGCGTCGGCCCGGTGGTAGGTGAGGTGGGCGGGTTCCAGCATGCCGTAGCCGAAGAAGTGCAGTTCGCCGGTGGCCGGGCAGGTCTTCGGGTGGGCGGTCATCGCGGTGGTGAGGCGGCCGTCGAAGTCGTACGGGCCCCGGGTGTCCAGGTCGCGGGTCAGCTCGTAGGGCAGGGCGGTCTCGACCAGGGCGAGGGTGCGGCCCGCGTGCCGGACGACATGGGTGTTGGCGGGGCCGGCGGTGAGGTCGCGCCGGCCGTGGTCGTCGTACATCCGCGCCCCCTGGGTGAGGCGGCTGGTGCGGACCCAGCGGTTGCGGTAGGAGACGGCCCGGCCGCCCTCCAGGCGCACCCCGTGGACCATGCCGTCGCCGAAGAACCGGTGGCCGGAGGCGGCGTCGGCCGGGTTGGGGCCGTTGCGCAGGTACCAGCCGGCCAGCTCGGGCGGGAGGGCGCCGGTCACCGGCAGGTCGTGCGCGGTGAGTTCCTCGGTGACGGGGCGTGGTTGCCGCTCAGGTGGCGGGGCGCGGCGGTCATCGGGCGGCCTGCGCCTTCGCCTGGGCGCGGGCGACATAGCGGACGGTGAAGACCATCGGGACGGCGAAGCCGGCGATCTGGACGAGGGTCGCGGGCGTCGCGTGGGCGTGCCCGGAGTGGTCCAGGAGGGCGAGGACGACGGCGGTCACGGCGAACGCGGCGGTCCATACGGCGGTGATGACCACGTTGATCCGGATGAACGGCTTCAGCGTCCAGTACGCGCGCGGTGTGGTGCGCTTGGCGATGCCCAGGGTGAAGGGCCGGCCGACGGCCAGGGACAGCCCGGCGATGACGGCGAGGGTGCCGGAGGAGAGGGCGGCGGAGTAGTCGTGCACGCCCGAGTGCGGGTCGGTGAAGGCGATGGCCGCGAGCACCGCGAAGAAGACCGCCGAGCCGCACTCGATGACGAGGGCGTCGAATCCGGCGCCGTCCCGCTTCTGCTGGGCGATGAGCGCCACGGACACCACCAGGGCGGCCAGGGCGCCCCACTGCCAGTTCCCCGAGGGGATGACGGCGAAGACGATCCACGGCAGGAAGGTGCGCAGGTACGACATGGTTCCCCCGGTCACTTTGGGTTCCGAACTCGACATGTCAAAAGTAGAAGGTCGACTCTCGACATGTCAACAGTGGAAGGTAAGGTGGGGGGCATGAGCCTCAGACACGCACTCCTCGGCCTGCTCTCGGAGCGTCCCGCCAGCGGCTACGACCTGCTGAAGACCTTCGACACCTCGCTGGCCAACGTCTGGCCGGCGACGCAGAGCCAGATCTACACCGAACTGACCAGACTGGCCGGCTCCGGACTGATCACGGTGGCCGCCGAGGGCCCGCGCGGCCGCAAGGAGTACACGATCACCGACGAGGGCATGGCGGAGCTGCGCCACTGGCTGACCGAGGTCGCGCCCCAGCGCAACACCCGCAGCGACATCCTGCTGCGCGTGTTCTTCCTCGGCGTCCTGCGGCCCGAGCAGGCGCGCGCCTATCTGACCGACCTGGTCGAGATGTCCCGGGAGGGGCACGAGCGCTTGCGGGAGCTCGCCGACTCCGTCGACTGGGACGACGACAACCTCTCGGTCTACGGCCGCATCGCGCTGGAGTACGGCCTGCGCTTCAACGCGATGCGGCGGGAGTGGGCCGAGTGGGCGGCCGGCCAGATCAAGCAGCCGTGAGGAACACCGGGTTGGTGAAGGCGGCCAACGGCCCCGGCAGCGGCCCGAGGGCGGCCTCGTGCCGCAGCTCGGCGCGCACGTACGCCGCGCAGGCGGGGGTCGTACGCCACTCGACCGTGCCCGTGCCCGCCACCGGCAGCGGGTCGCTGGTGAACAGCACGCCCTGGTCGGTGACGAAGCGGACCGAGCAGCGCGGGGCGCCCGAGACCTCCAGCCGGGCCGTCACGGGAGTGTCGGCGGGCAGGGTCAGCCGCTCGCCGATGCCGGCCTGCTGCCCGCGCCCGCCCGTCACCGTGAAGGCGAGGGTCACGTTCTTCGACTCGGCCACGTACGAGCGTCCCGCGCGGATGCCCTCCTGGATCGCCTCCCGGGTCAGGTCGTCGGCGAGGACGACCGTCTGGGGGCTGCCGACCGGGTCCGGGTCGCGGTGGGCGTCGCTGTTGCCCATCGCCGGGAGCCAGGGCCGTCCGTGCCGCACGGAGGCGACCAGCTGGTTGTCCCAGTCGGCCAGCGTCACCTCGTCGTCCGGGGTGTAGGGGCCGTTCCACACCTCCACGGCGTCCGCCTCGCCGAAGCCGAACTTCCAGCCGCAGCCGACGCAGGTGGCGTGCGGGTGGGCGGGGACGACCAGGCCGCCGGCGCGGCGGATGTCCCGCGCGAAGCGGGCCCAGCGGTTGTCCCGGGCCCGGTAGCGCCAGTCCACGAACGTGCCGGGATCGGTGCCGAGCGCCACCACGTGGCCGTTGCGGGTGGTGACCTCCTCACCGAGCATGATCAGCAGGTCTTCGCCGGCCTGGTCCGCCCAGTTGGGGTGCGAGGAGTTGGTGTTGTGGTCCGAGGAGTTGATGAAGTCCAGTCCCGCCGCCCGGGCGAGGGCCGCGATCTCGGCCGGGGTGCGGCGGCCGTCGGAGTACCAGGAGTGCAGGTGGCAGTCGCCCCGGTACCAGGCCCGGCCCCGGCCCTTCGCCCGGGAGGGCGGGTACACCGGCCGCGGGGTCGGGCCCGCCTCGCCGTAGGTCAGCGTGACCGTCAGCTCGTACGCCAGGCCCTGCGGCGCCACCGTGTAGGGGCCCAGCGCGACGTACCAGGTGCCCTCCCGCAGCGGGCCGGGGAGGTAGCCCGGCGTCGCGTCGTCGGCGCGGACGAAGAACTCCGTGCGCGCACCGCCCGACCAGCCCCGAAAGCCCCGGCCGCCCAGCTCGGTGCCGCGGTCGTCGAAGAGCCCGATGTCGAGTGCGTTGCCCTGGGTGCCGGCCGGGACCGAGGGTTTGTCGTAGGTGTAGGCGACCTTGATCTCCCGTGCGCCGGCGGGGACTTCGACCGGCACGTACACGAAGTCGGGGGAGCCCGGCGGGAGGGTGCCGTGCACCGTCCGCGTCTCCTGGCCCTGCCCGTCCGCCGCCGCGAAGCTCACGCCTCCCAACGTAAGGGCAGCGGCGGCGCCCGTCACGAACAGCGCGCGTCTGCCGATGCCGTGAGCCTGATCGTGCGTGTCTTCACCCATGGTGGTCACTCTCCCGTCCAGGCGTGAACTCCGGTGAAAGAGAAGGGGATCCGCACCCGACAATGTGTCATGCACGCGCCGTCGTCGGCCATGGTGCGGCATAATGCCGACCAGTCGGTATGGACAGGTGGAGTCCGGTCCGGTACGGATGGGCCATGCGTATCGCCGTCACCATCTTCCTGACCGACGAGACCGTCGTGCCGGTGCGACTCGCCCGCGCACTCGAACAGCGCGGATACGCCGGCCTCTACCTCCCCGAGCACACCCACATCCCCGTGGAGCGAACGACCCCGTACCCCGCCGGCGGCGACCTGCCCCGCGAGTACGGCCGCACCCTCGACCCCTTCGTCGCCCTCGCCCAGGCCGCGGCCGTGACCGAGCGCCTCGGCCTCGGCACGGGCGTCACCCTGCCCGCGCAGCACGACCCCATCGCCCTGGCCAAGCGGATCGCCACCCTCGACCACCTCTCCGGCGGCCGTTTCACCCTGGGTGTCGGCTACGGCTGGAACGTCGAGGAGGCCGCCGACCACGGCGTGACATGGCGCACCCGCCGGGAACTGGTCCGGGACCGGGTGCGGCTCATGCAGGCCCTGTGGTCCGCGGAACCGACGGCCCACGACGGCGGGTTCGGCGGCGTACGGGCCAGCCACGCGTACCCCAAGCCCGTGCGCGAGCCCCGCGGCCCGGTGACCGGTCCCCGCACGCTCGTCGGCGGCGCCGCCGGGCCGAAGCTGTTCGCGCACATCGCCGAGTACGCCGACGGCTGGCTGCCGATCGGCGGCCGGGGCCTCACCGAGTCCCTGCCGGTACTGCGCGCGGCCTGGGCCGACGCGGGCCGCGACCCGGCCGCCCTCCAGGTCGTCCCGTACGCGGTCCGGCCCACCCCGGGCAAGCTCGCCCACTACGCGGACCTGGGCATCGAGGAGGTGGTCCTCCAGCTGCCGCCGGCGGGGGAGGCGGAGGTGCTGCGGGCGCTGGATGCGTACGCGGAACATCTGCCGGGCGCCTGAGGCTGCCTGACGGTGCGTCGGCCCACGCGGGACCGGCTCCTGTCATGGCCATAGGTAAACTGTCAGTGACGAAGCGAGTCGGATGAACAGCGGCAGGCGACCGACCGGTTCGGTTCCCGCACCCGACCCGGCGAAGAGAGCGTCATGAGAATTGCCTGGCTCGCACGGCTCGCCCTGCACTTCGACGAGTTCGACTACAGCAAGGGGCCGCTGCCCGCCACCATCGGCACGGTCTCCGTACTGCTCACCGCCCTGCTCGTCGGCCACGCGCTGCGCCGCCGCCGGACCGTCGCCCTGATCGCCGCCGGCCTCACCTCCGCCGCCGGCATCGGATGGCTGGCCTTCCACTGAGCGGGCACCCCGGGTGGGGGGAACAGGGCCCGGCGGGTGCTCTCCTGCCTGATCAAGCCGAACGTATGCTCAAAGAATGACGACTTCCGCGACCCCCGGAACCGGCCCGACCGAGAACTCCATGCGTCGCGCCCTCAAACGCGCACGGGACGGCGTCGCCCTCGACGTCTCCGAGGCGGCGGTGCTGCTCCAGGCCCGCGGCGAGGACCTGACCGACCTCGCCGCGTCCGCCGCCCGGGTGCGGGACGCGGGTCTCGAACAGGCGGGACGTCCCGGCGTCATCACGTACTCGAAGAGCGTCTTCATCCCCCTCACCCGGCTGTGCCGGGACAAGTGCCACTACTGCACCTTCGTCACCGTCCCCGGCAAGCTGCGCCGGGCCGGCCACGGGATGTTCATGTCCCCGGACGAGGTGCTGGACGTCGCCCGCAAGGGCGCCGCCCTCGGCTGCAAGGAAGCCCTGATCACCCTGGGCGACAAGCCGGAGGACCGCTGGCCCGAGGCGCGCGAGTGGCTCGACGCGCACGGCTACGACGACACCATCGCCTACGTCCGCGCCGTCTCCGTCCGCATCCTGGAGGAGACCGGGCTCCTGCCCCACCTCAACCCCGGCGTGATGACCTGGACGGACTTCCAGCGGCTCAAGCCCGTCGCCCCGTCCATGGGCATGATGCTGGAGACGACCGCGACCCGCCTGTGGTCCGAGCCCGGCGGCCCGCACCACGGCTCCCCGGACAAGGAACCGGCCGTACGGCTGCGGGTGCTGGAGGACGCCGGCCGCTCCTCGGTCCCCTTCACCTCCGGTCTGCTGATCGGCATCGGCGAGACGTACGAGGAGCGGGCCGAGTCCCTCTTCGCGCTGCGCAAGGTCTCCCGGGCCTACCACGGCATCCAGGAACTGATCGTCCAGAACTTCCGCGCCAAGCCGGACACGGCGATGCGCGGCATGCCGGACGCCGAACTGGACGACCTGGTCGCCACGGTGGCCGTGGCCCGGCACATCATGGGCCCGTCCGCCTGCCTCCAGGCCCCGCCGAACCTGGTCGACAGCGAGTACGAGCGGCTGATCGGCGCGGGCATCGACGACTGGGGCGGGGTGTCGCCCCTGACCATCGACCACGTCAACCCCGAGCGCCCCTGGCCCCGGATCGAGGAACTGGCCGCGAAGTCGGCCGCGGCGGGCTTCGTCCTGCGTGAACGCCTCTGCGTCTACCCGGAGTTCGTCCGCCGTGGCGAACCCTGGCTGGACCCGCGGCTGCGCCCCCACGTGAGCGCGCTGGCCGACCCGGCGACGGGCCTCGCCCTCCCGGACGCGCCCGTCGAGGGCCGCCCGTGGCAGGAGCCGGAGGAGGCCTTCGCACCGACCGGCCGTACGGACCTGCACCGCACGATCGACACCGAGGGCCGCGCCGCCGACCGGCGTGACGACTTCGACGAGGTGTACGGCGACTGGGAGGCGCTGCGCGAGGCCGCCGCACCCGGTATGGCGCCGGAGCGCATCGAGACCGACGTGCGCCAGGCCCTGCGCACCGCGGCCGACGACCCGACGAAGCTGACCGACGCCGAGGCCCTGGCCCTGCTGCACGCGGACGGCCCGGCGCTGGACGCGCTGTGCCGGGTGGCCGACGACGTGCGCCGGGCGGCGGTCGGCGACGACGTGACGTACATCGTCACCCGCAACATCAACTTCACCAACGTCTGCTACACCGGCTGCCGCTTCTGTGCCTTCGCGCAGCGCAGGACGGACGCGGACGCGTACACCCTCTCCCTCGAACAGGTCGCCGACCGCGCCCAGCAGGCCTGGGACGTGGGCGCCGTCGAGGTGTGCATGCAGGGCGGCATCCACCCCGACCTGCCGGGCACGGCGTACTTCGACATCGCCAGGGCGGTGAAGTCCCGCGTCCCCGGTATGCACGTGCACGCCTTCTCGCCGATGGAGGTGGTGAACGGCGCGACCAGGACGGGCATGTCGATCCGGGAGTGGCTTTCCGCCGCCAAGGAGTCCGGCCTGGACACCATCCCCGGTACGGCGGCGGAGATCCTGGACGACGAGGTCCGCTGGGTGCTGACCAAGGGCAAGCTGCCGACGGCCACCTGGACCGAGGTGATCACGACCGCGCACGAGCTGGGCATCCGTTCGTCCTCGACGATGATGTACGGCCATGTCGACCAGCCCCGTCACTGGCTCGGTCACCTGCGCACGCTGGCCCGGATCCAGCGCGAGACGGGCGGTTTCACCGAGTTCGTGACCCTCCCGTTTATCCACACCAACGCCCCGGTGTACCTGGCGGGCATCGCCAGGCCGGGCCCGACGACGCGGGACAACAGGGCGGTGACGGCGATGGCCCGCCTGCTGCTCCACCCCTGGATCCCTAACATCCAGACAAGCTGGGTCAAACTGGGCGCGGAGGGTGCGGCGGAGATGCTCCGCTCGGGTGCGAACGACCTGGGCGGCACCCTCATGGAAGAAACGATCTCCCGCATGGCGGGCTCGTCGTACGGCTCGTACAAGTCGGTCCGCGACCTGGTGGCCGTGGCCGAGGCGGCCGGCCGCCCGGCGAAACCGCGCACCACGCTCTACGGCGAGGTGCCCGAGGAGCGGCGGCGGGCGGCGGAGGCCTCCGACGGGCACCTGCCGGAACTGCTCCCGGTCCTGGACTGAGTACGATGATCCGACCCTCGACCTGACGAGGGGCCCCGTAGCGGAGGAGATGCGTACCCGTGGCTGCCCGACTGCCCTCGTGGGCCTGGGTCACCGGCCTGACGGCGGGAGCGACCGCGGTCGTCGTGGCCCTCGCCGTACAGGCGGACCACGGGCCGCATCCCGTGGCCGCCGTGGCCAAGCCGAGCCCGTCCGCGTCGGCGAGCGCCCACACGCCCGCCACCGAGAGGACGCCGGCCACGCCCGCCCTGCCGGACGACTCCGGCACGGGTCGCCGGATCGTGTACTCGGTGGGTGACAAGCGCGTGTGGCTGGTGGACGCGACGGGCAGGGCGACCCGCACGTTCACGGTGTGGCCGGGCTCGGTCGGCCCGCAGCCCGGCCGCTACTCGGTCACCCTGCGCATCCAGTCCCTCAAGGGCTCGGACGGCGTCGAGATCGAGCACGTCATGTACTTCACCAAGGCCGAGGGCGTGAACATAGCGTTCTCCAACGCCCTGGACGGCTCCTCCCCGCCGCCGGCGACCGGCGGGCGGAAGCTGGGCGGCATCCGCCTCCACAAGGAGGACGGAGCCGCGCTGTGGTCCTTCGGCGATCAGGGCACCAGGGTGACGGTCGTCAAGTAGCCTCCCCCTGCCGGGCCGGCAGCTGGTTGACGATCAGGGCGACCCCGCTGAGCAGGAAGATCCGGGTCGCCGCCTCCAGCCCGTTCCAGGTCTTGGACTGCCACATGGAGAACCACTCACCGCCGATCGCGATGAACCCGGCGCCGAAGAGCAGCAACAGCATCAGCAGCCCGTAGGTGGACCAGCGCCGGGCGGCGTCGTCTTTCCGCCACGCCCACAGCCAGGTCCCCCGGATCAGCACCAGGGCCGCCACCGTCTCCCACACGATGATCGCGACATACGCGGTGTCCTGGAGCCAGGTGCTGGTGACGGCCCGCCACATCAGATCGGGGTCCTTGAAGGTGGTGTCCATCGCCAGGACATGCCGTACGAACTGTTGGTTCGTCCCGAAGTCGGTGATGTTCCCGAGGGCGACCAGGGCGATGTAGAGGGCGAGTATGCCGGTGAGCACACCGGCGGCCAGCCTGAGGCCGGAGTGGTGTGTGGGGGTGGTGGTCATGGCTGAATTCTCCCCTGCCCAGCGCCCGGATATCGCGTGGGCATTGCGCCAGAATGAAGAGTCCGGCTTCGGGGGAAAGGCGTACGCATGGCGCAGGCACGGCCGTCGATGCAGGAGCTGATCGGACGGCGCAGACGGGCCGGGTTCGTCGGACGCAGCGATGAACGGGCGGCCTTCCGCGCCAACTTGGACGTACCCCCCGAGGACGAACGCCACCGCTTCCTCTTCCATGTGCACGGCAACGCCGGTGTCGGAAAGACGTTCCTCGTGCGGGAGCTGGAACAGATCGCGCGGGAGCGGGGCGCGCTGACGGCCTACGTCGACGAGAGCGCGGGGAGCCTGCCCGAGGTCATGGCGTCGGTCAGTCGTGAGTTCCTGCGGCAGGGCCGGGAATTCAGGAAGCTCGACAAGGCGTTGGTCAGGTACCGGGAACGGCGGCACGAGGCCGAGGTGGTGATGGCCGGGCTGGAGCCGGAGCCGGAGAGCCCGTCGGCGGTGACGGCGACGGCGGTACGGGCGGGGCTGGCCGGACTGAGCATGGTGCCGGGAGCGGGACCCTTCGTGGGCGCGGTCGACCCGGCTCAACTGTCCTGCTACGCCGAGAGGTTGCGGCGGAATCTCAGCGCCCGGTTCGGCAGCCAGGACGACGTGCAGCTGGTGCTGTCACCCGAGCGTGAGCTGACACCCGGACTGCTCGACGAGTTGGCCACGGTGGCGGCCTCGGTGCCGTGGATCGTCCTGTTCTTCGACACGTACGAAAGGATCGGGCCGTTCGTCGACAGCTGGCTGCACGAGCTGATGACGACGGACCGGCACGGGGCGCTGCCCGCCAACGTGGTCGTGGTCACGGCCGGGCAAGGCCCTTTCGACACGGCTCGCTGGGGCGGCTTCGCCGACTTCGTGACGCATGTGCCGCTCGGGCCGTTCACGGAGGCGGAGGCCCGGGGACTGCTGGCCGACCGGGGTGTGCGGGACGAGCCGGTCGTCGCGGAGGTCCTGCGGCTGACGGGCGGGCTGCCGGTGCTCGTCTCCACCCTCGCGGAGGCCCGACCCGCCGATCCCGGCGACGTGGGAGATCCGAGTGCGGACGCCGTGGAGCGGTTCCTGAAGTGGGAGCGGGATCCGGTGCGGCGGGGGGTGGCCCTGGCCTGCGCGGTGCCCCGGCGGCTCGACGCGGACGTGTTCCGGGCCGTGGTGGACTGCGAGGAGACCACGAGCACATCAGCCGCTGCCGCGGCGGGCGACGCCCTGTACAGCTGGTTGAGAGGCCTGCCGTTCGTCGACGGGCGCGGCGGCAGTCTCCGGTACCACGACGTCGTACGGGCGCCGATGCTGCGGCTGCAGCGGGCACGGTCGCCCCGGGGGTGGGGGGAGCTGCAGCGGCGGCTGGCGGGAACGTTCGGGCAGTGGCGGGGTGAACTCGAAGGGGCGCGGGACACCGAGGAGCTGTGGGCGGACGAGGAGTGGCGGGAGCTGCGGCTGGCCGAGTGCTATCACCGGCTGTGCGCGGGGGACCGGGAGGCGTTGCCGGGGGCACTGCGGGAGTTCGTCCATGCCTGCGCCGCCGGTGACGCCACGGCCCAGCGGTGGGCGCGGGCCCTCGCGGACGCGGGCGAGGATGCCGACGCGGGGCCCGTGGCTCGCTGGGGCGGCGAGCTGACGCAGGCCCTTGGGAACGGCGGAGTGGCCGCGGCACTCGGGCTGCTGCTGCACCGGGCGGCGCTCGACGAGCCGGACCGGGCGCTCGCCCACGCGGTACGGGGCGCCGCGCTGCGGCGCGGCGGGGCGTACGACGAGGCCCTGACCGCGTTCGCGAGTGCCATCGCTCTGGATTCCGGGCTGGCGCGGGCCTACCGTGGCCGGGCCCTGGCCCACGGCGAGCTGGGGGACTACCGGTCGGCACTCGCGGACATGGAACAGGCCGTGGCGCTCGCACCGGACGACCCGTGGAGTCACGCGGTGCGCGGCGAGTACCACCGCATACTGCGCGACCACGACGAGGCGATCCGGCACCTGGACGAGGCGGTCCGGCTCGACCCGGCCAGCGACTTCGCCCGGGCCTCCCGAGGCGCCACCCGCCTCGCCCGGGGGGAGCTCGACAGCGCCCTCGACGATCTGAACCAGGCCCTGGAACTCAACCCGGACTACGCGTGGGCGCTCGCCCGCCGGGCCCGCGTATGGCGCGCCCGCGCCGAGCCCGCCCGTCAGCTCGCCGACCTCGACCGAGCCCTCGCCCTCCAGCCGGACTGGGCCTGGGGCCGCTGCGAACGAGGTGACGCCCTCCGCGTGGCCGGGCGCGACGAGGAAGCCCTCGCCGACTACGACCGCGCGCTCGCCCTCGACCCCGAGTACGCGTCGGCGTACGCGAGCCGGGGCGTGTCGTTGGCCAACCTCGGCCGCCACAGGGAGGGTCTGGCCGACCTGGACCGCGCGGTCCGGCTGAGGCCGGAGTACCCCTGGGCGGAGTGCCGACGGGGCATCGTCCTGCTCGAACTGGGGTCCCCCGATGCGGCGCTGGCCGCCCTGGACAGAGCGAAGTCCTTGTCCCCGCACGACGAGTGGATCCTGGAGTGGCACGGCAGGGCGCTGGCCGCCGTCAGCGATCAGCAGTGAACGCCAGGAACTCCGTCCAGGCGGCGTCCTTGAAGGCGAGTCGGGCGCCGTCCTTGTTCTTGGAGTCGCGGATGTGGATGGTGGCGGGGGTTATTGCCACCTCCACGCATTCAGGGCCGTCGTTGCCGCTGTAGCTGCTCTTGAACCAGTCCAGGGCAGTCATGTCTCCCTCTCCAGTACTTTCTCGATGAAGGCCAGTGACTCTCGGGGCGCGAGCGCCTGGGCCCGGACCATTCCATAGCGCATCTCCATGATCTGGGACTCCCGGGGATCACTGATCACTCGGCTGTACAGCTGGCCTTCAGTGTGTCCCAGGGTCTTGCCGCTCCGGAGCTTCAGCATCTGGATCGAGCCCATCATGCCCGCGTGGTCCTCACAGTCCGTAGGCATCACCTGGATCACCACGTGCCGCAACTTGCTCACTTCCAGCAGGTGTTCCAGCTGCCGCCGCAACACCATTCTGCCGCCGATCGGGCGCCTGAGAGTCGCCTCTTCCTGCACGAACGTGATCTGTGCCAGGGGCACGCGCTCGAAGACCGACTTCCTCGCCATGCGTGCGGAGACGAGGCGGTCGATCTCCTCCTCGGTGTAGGCGGGCCGCCGCATGGCATACAAAGCCCGCGAGTACTCCTCTGTCTGCAACAGGCCATGGATGTGGAGAGCGGCGTAGGCGCCCAACTCAATCGCCTCACCTTCCAGCTTGGCCAAGTCCCGAACGTTCTTCGGATACCGAGCCTTCTCCACGTCCTCCTTCATCGCGGACAACTTCCCGTCCGCACCCAGCACTTCATCGGCCTTGTCGAGAAAGTCCGGCTTCGGAAGCCGGCGTCCGCGCTCCACCGAGGACACCATCTCCTCGCTGTACCCGATCGAGGTCCCCAGCTCGGCCTGCCGCATCCCGGCGGACTCCCGCCACACCTTGATCTGCCGCCCGACCGCCTTGAGTACGGCCTCGGCCTCCTCGTCCTCCACCCTCGCCCCTCCTGACGTACGAGCCGTACGGCCACGCCAATTACCCGGACAGTCACGCTGCGTACCGTGGTCGTCGCTGTTCAGAGTAGGGAGGGGCGGCCACGCTGGGTGACGTGAATGAGAAAACCTGCCTCAGGATCCAGCTGTCCGCCACTCGAAGGGGTGCCCGGCTCGCCCGTCTCCTCACCGAGCGCCAACTGGACGAGTGGGGCGTGCCGTTCGAGGGGGCGGCGCACATCGTCGCGGAGCTGGCGTCCAACGCCGTACTGCACGGGCGGGTACGGGGGCGGGACTTCCGGCTGGAGTTGGCGCTCCGTGACGACGGCACCCTCCGTATCGAGGTGACCGACCCCCGGGGCGACCGGGTCCCGTGTCTCCACGACCCGGTGGCCGAGGGGTCGGAGACCGGCCGGGGCCTGCGGATCGTCGCGGCGTACGCCGACCGCTGGGGCGTGGAAGAGGCACCGGCGGACGCGAAGACCGTATGGGCCGAACTCGTACCGGGTCGCGGCGGTCCATGACCCGGTGGCTCCCGACCCCCAAAGACCAAAGAACCGGGGAAAGAACCGAACCCACTTCCTGGGCCGTGTTCGTCGCCGTCGAACGACATCCGGAACGGGCTGCTCGCCTGCGCGAACTGGAGCACATCGTGGATGCCGGGGCTCACCTCTCGGCTGCCGGGACCAGCTCCGGGTTGAACCTGTAGGAGATCGACTCCAGCAGTGGCTTGCGCTTGGTGTTGTGGAAGGCCGCGATGCGCCATGTGCCGTCGTGCTGCCGGATCAGTGTGTACGTCTGGATCTTGCTGAGCTTGCGCGGTCGTTTCGTCTTGTAGGTGTCGCCGCGCCCGTTGACCACCGCCACGTCCGGGCCGTGGAAGCGGATGTCGAGGACCTCGTCGGCGAGCTTGGTGTCCTTGAGGAAGCTCGTGAACAGGGCGCGGTGGCTGTCCACGATGTCCCGGCGGCCCTGGTAGAAGGTGCCGACGTAGGTGATGTAGGTGGCGTCCTCGGTGAACAGCTCGCCGTAGGCGTCGGCGTCCTGGCGCTCCCAGGCGGCGACGAGTTCCTCCAGTACGGCGGTGACGGCGGTGACCTCGGGGGCGGTGGCGTTCGGCATGGTGGAGTTCTCCCCTGCTCGTTAGACTGCGTGCAGATTCTGAACGTAAGCAGTATCTGCATCCGTGCAGATAAATTTAGGAGAGGATCCGGGTGATGGCAACCCCCTTGGGTGGCGGCGACGAACATGTGATCTTCCGTCAGTACCTCGATGCCGTAGGCCTCCAGGGGCTGGCCAGTGCCGAAGCCGCCGGCCTGCACACATCGGAGTGGTACGCGCTCAGCCTGATCGCGGTGGAGGGCGGACTCACCTCGGGTGAACTGGCCACCAGGACCGGCCTGACCACCGGTGCCACCACCCGCCTGATCGACCGCCTGGAGCGGGCCGGGTACGCGCGTCGCGCCTCGGACCCGAGGGACCGCCGACGGGTGATCGTGGAACCGGTCCCGGACGCGCTCGCCCGGGTCGAGGAGGTCGTGGGCCCCGCCCGCCGTCACATCGCCGAGGTCCTGTCCCGCTACAGCCCCGAGCAGCGGGCGTTGCTCTTCGACTACTTCGAGCGCGCCGCACCCGCGTTCCGCGCGGCCACCGAGGAGATCCGCAAGGCGGTCGCGCCGAGGCGCAGAAGGACGGCCCGGACCCAGGACGGCGGCTGACCCCCGGGTTCCACGGTGCTTCAGCGCACCGCCTCCCCCGCCACCACCGGCCGGACCGTCGTCAGGAGCAGGTTCAGGAACTGGTCGGGGTGGCGGAACGACGCGAAGTGGCCGGCCTCGGGGATGAGGGCGAAGTCCTTCACCGGGGCGGTGAGCGCCTCGTAGAAGCGGCGGGCCGGTTCCGGTGGGGTGAGGACGTCGCTGTCGCCCTGGAAGAGGAAGACGGGGAGGCGGAAGGCGGTGCCCTCGGCGTATTCGTCGATCGTCATCGCCTGGGGGCCCAGCGGCTCCGAGAAGGTCTGGGCCTTGAGGTAGGCGCGCAGGTCCCGCAGGGTGTGGAGCGGGGAGAACCAGAGGGAGCGGATCACGACCGTCTTCATCGTGTCGTAGGTCAACGGGTCCGTCGTCACCACCGTCTTCGCGTACTCCGCCCACTCGTGCGCCGACCAGGCCGAGCGGTCCGGGCCCATCGCCGCCATCTGTGCCAGCTGCTTCTTCTTGCCCGCCTTCTCCAGGCGGGTCAGCAGCGACTCGTAGGCGGTGGTGTCACGGCCGCCGCCGATGATGTTCTGGTCGGTGCCGACGTACGCCGCGTACAGCTCGGGGTGGTTGCGGGCCAGGCGGAGGCCGGTCACCGTGCCGAAGCTGTTGGCGAGGAGGACCACCTTGTCCACACCCAGGCGGGTACGGATGTGGTGCGTGACCTCCAGGGCGTCCCGGTACAGGCGGTCGAGGGTCAGCTCGCCCTGGTCCTCGGGGGCCGCCGCGAAGGTCCTGCCGGCGCCGCGCATGTCCCAGCGGACGATCGTGAAGTGCCGCTCCCAGGCGCGGGTGCGCGGGAGGAAGACCAGGTTCGAGGAGCCGGGGCCGCCGTGGATCTCCAGGATCACGGGGTTCGTCCGGTCCTCACCGCGGACGGAGATCCACTGGTCGATGCCGCCGATGCGGACGTACGAGGACTCGTCGACGCCGTTCGGCGTGGTGATCGCCAGCTTCCTGGCGAGAGCGCGGCGCTTGAGGGCGCGGTAGGTCAGCAGCATGGTGTTCCCCCTAAACTGTTTATGCCATCAGCTGTCCGGTGTGGGGTTTACGGTATATACAGTTGTTGGCGGAGTCAACGGGCTGCGCCGAAGCCGATGGGAGGGGCCTGGTGGCCGGACGGAGCAAGGAACGGCAGCGGGACGAGAGCGGCGGCCCGCGAGCGACCCTCGCGCTGCTGTGGGGCGAGCGGGACAGGCCCACCCGTGGGCCCAAGCCGAAGCTGACCCCGCAGCGCATCGCCACGGCCGCCGCCGCACTCGCCGACCGCGAGGGGCTGGACGCCGTTTCCATGAGCAAGGTCGCCGGCGAGTTCGGGGTCTCGGCCATGGCGCTGTACCGGTACGTCCCCGGCAAGACGGAACTCGTCGAGCTGATGGTGGAGGCCGTGCTGGACGAGGGGCCGGATCTGGCCGGAGTGCCGGAGGGGGACTGGCGGGCGGCCGTACGGGAGTGGACCCGGCAGTGCGCACGTGTCTACGCGGCCCATCCGTGGCTGCTCACCGCCACCGCGATGCGCCGCCGGATCATGGGCCCCTGCCAGCTGCGGTGGCTGGACGCGGCGCTCGCCGCGCTGGAGCCCACCGGACTCGACGGGGCCCGGCGCCACCAGGTCTTCCTGCTCCTGATCGGACTCGTCCGCAATCTCGCCCAGCAGCACAGCGACTACGACGAGGCGCAGGACGCCGAGTGGAACCGGCTCTCCGCCGAGCTGCTCGCCCGGCACGCCGACCGCTTCCCGGCCCTCACCAGGGCCGTGGCCGAGGGCGCGTTCGAACCGAACGGTATCGATCCGCTCCGGTTCGGACTCGACCGGATCCTCGACGGAGTCGAAGCGCTCGTAGCTGGGCGGGAATGACCCGCGGAGGGTGGTTTGCCCCCGTGAACGGACCGTTCCGCGTCGATTACAGTGCCTAGCGTCGTACGGATGGACGGTGCCATGAGGAGGTCTGCGTGGGTGCGACATCCGGCGCCGTCTGGGGCCGAGCCGAACAGCAGGACTTCCGCAGCCGGGTGCGCGGCGCCCTGCTCGGGGTCGCCGTCGGGGATGCGCTGGGCGGGCCCGCCGATCCGCTGTCCGTGGAGGAGATCCGGACCGCCTACGGCCCCGAGGGCCTGCTCGACCTGGCCTTCGGACACGGGCGGCGCGGTACGGTCACCCACCACACCCAGCTCACCCTGTTCACCGTGGACGGCCTGATACGGGCGCAGGTGCGCCGGGACACCGGCGCCTGGCATCCGCCGACCGATCTGCACCGGGCGTACCTGCGCTGGGCGGCGACCCAGCGCGACTGGGGGCCCGACGAGCGGCGCAAGGACGACGGCTGGCTCGCGCGCGAGGAGTGGCTGTACGCCCGTCGCGAGCCGACCCGGGCGCTGCTCATCGGGTTCGGCGACGCGACCATGGGCACGCTGGAGTCACCGAAGAACCCCGGTGAGCTGGGTCCGGAGGCCGTGGCCCGGTCGGCGCCGTTCGGCCTGCTGGTCGGCTGGGAACCGCAGCTGGTCGCGCAGCTGGCGGTGGAGTGCGCGGCGCAGAGCCACGGGCATCCCATCGCCTATCTCTCGGCGGGCGCGTACGCCGTGATCGTGCACGGGCTGGCCCGGGGCGACAGCCTGGACGGTGCCGTGCAGCGGGCCCTGGCCCTGCTCGCCGCCCGGCCGGGCCACCAGCCCGTCTCGGACGCGCTGCAGCACGCGCTGGGCGCGGTGCGGCAGGGGATTCCCGGTCCGACGCGGGTCGAGGAGCTGGCCGGCGACGGTACCGCGGACGGGCTGCTGGCGGCGTCCGTGTACTGCGCCCTGGTGGGGGAGGACGTGCGGCACGGGCTGTGTCTGGCGGTCAACCAGAGCGGGCCGTCGGCGGCGGCGGGCGCGCTGACCGGCGGTCTGCTCGGCGCCCTGCACGGCGAGACGGCCCTCCCGCCGGGATGGCTGGTGGAGCTGGAGGGCCGTCCCACGATGCTGGAACTCGCCGACGACTTCGCGATGGAGATGACCCAGGGCCCCGCGCTGCACGGGCCCGCGGGGTCGTCGCCGGGGTGGCTGGCCCGGTACCCACGCGCCTGAGCCGGGCACGGACGCGCGGTCAGGTGTCCTAAGCCCGGGTGCAGGTGTGCTCCGTCGTGCTGCCGTTCTCGTCCACGTGCCTGATGTGCAGGACCTTGTTGGCGTACATCACCTCCAGCCGCTGACCGGAAGCGGCGCTGGACGTCCCGGGCGGCTGCCAGGGGAGGACCTGGTTCACGAAGGTGCCGACCGACGCGGGGACGTTGGAGGCGGCGGCGCTCTGCCCGCCGGAGCCGCCGCCCATGTCCTCGGGCACGCTCATCACCAGGCGCCCGCCCTGGAGCGACCAGGTGCCCCTGACCGACTTCCCGCTGCCGCTCATCGACCACGTGCCGTCGGCGATGTCCATGGAGTAGGAGAAGGGGGCCCCGGAGGAGGGTTTCGAGGTGACCTTCCAGGAGCCGCGGACGAACGCCGCGAACGCCTTCCCGGTCACCCCGGGCGTCGGTGACGATCCGCCCGTACCGGAGGTGCCCTTGCCATCCCCCGTCCCCTGGCTCTTCCCCTTGCCGTCGTCGTTGCCCTTGCACGCCGCCAGCAGCGATGCGCCGACGCCGAAGGCGAGATACCGCAGGGCGGTACGGCGGCCCACCAGCCGGGAGGCCGCCCGCCACGCTTCGATGCTCATTCGTTCCCCGTTCCTGCCGATCAATGTCAACCGGCAGGTTACAGAGGCTGGTTGGGTGCTCCCACTCCATCGTCCCCGGTCCCCGCGGGCACCGGAACCGCGGCCACCGCATCACCGTCGGTGTTGACCTTCTCGATGATCGCCAGGCGTTCCGGGGTGTCCTCCGGTTTCAGGTGGCCGATGGCGACGTACAGGACGAGGGACACCGCCAGCGGGACGGAGACCTGGTACTGGAGGGGGACCCCGCCGGAGACGTTCCAGCTGACGGGGTAGTTGACCAGCCAGAACGCCAGCAGGCCCGCCGCCCAGCTGGTCAGTGCCGCCGTGGGGCCGGAACGGCGGAACGGGCGGAGCAGGCCCAGCATCATCGGGATCGCGATCGGGCCCATCAGACCGGCCACCCACTTGATGACGACGGTGATGATGTCCTTGAAGGCGGGGGAGTTGACCTGTGTGGCCACCGCCATGGACAGGCCGAGGAAGACGACCGTCGTCACGCGGGCGGCGATCAGGCCCGAGCGCCGTCCCCATGCCCGGGCCCGTGCGGACAGCACGGGCGCCACGTCCCGCGTGAACACCGCCGCGATCGCGTTCGCGTCGGAGGAGCACATGGCCATGGTGTGGGAGAAGAAACCGACGATGACCAGGCCCAACAGGCCGTGCGGCAGCAGCTGTTCGGTCATCAGGCCGTAGGAGTCGGAGCCGTCCGGTTTCTGGGCGTGGACCAGGAGCGGGGACATCCACATGGGGAAGAACAGCACGACCGGCCAGACCAGCCACAGGACCGCCGACAGGCGGGCGCCGCGCTCGGCCGCGTACGCGCTGCCCGTCGCCATGTAGCGCTGCGCCTGGTTGAGCATGCCGCCGTTGTACTCGAAGAGCTTGATGAACAGGAAGGCGAGGAGGAAGACCGTCCCGTAGGGGCCGATCAGGGGCTTGCCGTGGCCGTGCAGGGCCGGCTGGTGCCAGGCGTCGAAGAAGCCGATGTGCCGGTCGTTCAGCTTCAGCACGACGGCGACGAACATCGAGACGCCGGCCAGCAACTGGATGACGAACTGGCCGAGTTCGGTCAGCGCGTCCGCCCACAGGCCGCCGATCGTGCAGTACACGGCCGTGATCGCACCGGTGATCAGGATGCCCTGGTGCAGCGTCACGCCCGTGAACACCGACAGCAGGGTGGCGACGGCCGCCCACTTCGCGCCCACGTCCACGATCTTCAGCAGCATGCCGGACCACGCGAGCGCCTGCTGCGTGGGCAGGTTGTAACGGTTCTTCAGGTACTCCAGCGGGGAGGCCACACGGAGCCGGGAGCGCAGCCGGTTGATGCGCGGAGCGAACAGCTTCGACCCGATGGCGATGCCGAGCGCGATGGGGAAGGACCAGGTGACGAAGGAGGTGACGCCGTAGGTGTAGGCGATACCCGCGTACCCGGTGAACAGGACCGCGCTGTAGCCCGACATGTGGTGCGAGATGCCGGAGAGCCACCAGGGCATCCTGCCGCCGGCCGTGAAGAAGTCGGAGACGTCGTCCACGCGCTTGTGCGACCAGACGCCGATCGCGACCATCACACCGAAATAGCCGATGAGCACGGCCCAGTCGAGACTGTTCATGTGCTCGATCGTGAGTGCGTTCACATGAACACGACAAGCAAGCGTAAGGTCAAGTCGCCGTAAAATCGTCCTACTTGGTGACCAGAGTTTATGTACATGAACTTCGCGCCCAGGGTGCCCGTTGCCTCAGCGCATCAGCTCTCCCGCGTTGACCAGCAGGGACTGCCCGGTGATGGCGCGCGCCCGGTCCGAGGACAGGAACACCGCCGCGTCCGCCACGTCCCCGTCCGTCGCCAGGTCCGGCAGGGCCATGCGCTCCGTCAGCCGCCCCAGGACCTCCGCCTCCGGTACCCCTTCGCTGTCCGCGGTGAACTGGACGTACGCCCGCACCGGCGGCCCCCACATCCAGCCCGGCAGTACGGTGTTGACCCGGATCCGGTGCGGTCCCAGTTCCCTGGCCAGCGAGTACATCGCGCTGGTCAGCGCCCCCTTCGAGGCGGCGTACGCGGCCTGCTCCACCTGGGAGGGCGCGGCGACGGCCGACTGCGTCCCGATGAAGACCACCGAGCCGCCCCCGCCCGCCTTCAGCGCCGGCAGGCAGGCCCGTGTCATCCGCAGGGTGCCCAGCAGGTTCACGTCGATCACCGACTGCCAGGTCGCGAAGTCCGCGTCCTCCAGTCCGCCGAAGTGGGAGTCCCAGGCGGCCACGTGCACCACCGCGTCGATGCCGCCGAACCGGGCCCGCGCCAGCTCCGCCAGCGCCGCGCACCGGTCCTCGTCGGTGATGTCCGTCGGCCGGTACGCCGTGCGCGTGCCGTCCGGGTCGATCTCGGCCGCGCTCTTGGCGAGGTTCGCCTCGGTGCGGGCCCCGAGCACCGCGTTCCCGCCGTCCCGCACGACGGCCGCGGCGACCTGGTGGCCGAGCCCGGCGCCGACTCCCGAGACGACGACGGTCTTGCCTGCGAGCAGGGACATCGGGGCCTCCCGCGGTATGGCGCTTTATCTGACGGGGCGTCAGAGTATGGCGCACCGCAGGAAAGGGGAAGCGCATGAGCGAGGACACCCGCAGCGCGCTGTACGGCGAGCTGGCCGCCGTCGGCCCGTACGGCGTCCACCCGGGCCACGCCCTGATCACCATGGTCGAGCCGCACCCCGGCCACGAGTACGCCTACAACCGCTGGTACGAGGACGACCACTACTACGCCGGCGCGATGGCCATGCCCTGGATGTACGCGGGCCGCCGCTGGGTCGCCACCCGGGACCTGCAGCTCCTGCGGTACCCCGAGAAGTCGGCCGTCGCCCGGCCCGTCACGGCCGGCTGCTACCTCTCCACCTACTGGATCACCGACGGACGCTACGACGACCACATGAAGTGGACCGTCGCCATCAACAAGCGCCTGAACCGCGACGCCCGTGTCCACCACGCCCGCACCCACGTCTTCACGGCCTTCCAGGACCACGAGACGACGGTGTACCGGGACGGCGCGGCGGGCCCCAGGGACTTCCACGCCCTCGACCACCCCTACGCCGGGCTGGTGCTGGAGGTGATCGACAGCGAGTCGGCCGGGCAGCGGGCCGAGCTCCTGCGGTGGCTGCGCGTCCGGCACCTGCCGACGCGGCTGTCCGGCTCCCCGGCCGCGATGGTGACCGTGTTCCGGCCCACCCCGCTGCCCGGCGACCGCATGACCTACGTCCGGCAGGTCGAGGGCGTGGACACCCGGCTGACCCTCCTGTGGTTCCTGGAGAAGGACCCGCGGGAGTGCTGGGAGGGCCACTTCACGGGTCTGGACGAACAGGTGGCCGAGTCGGGGCTGGGGAGGCTGGAGCTGATCGCGCCGTTCATCCCCACGGTCCCGGGCACCGATCGCCACGTCGCGGAACTGCGCGGCTGACCGGTGCCGGGCCGGCGGACGGGAAGGGTCACTTCAGCGCGTCGGGGCAGGGAGTACCGCGAGGCAGCTGGTACGGCGCCGCCAGCCTGTACGTCCCGGCCCGCGGGGCGAGCAGCATCGTCCACTTGTCGCCCTTGGCGTCCTCCGGCGTCTCCATCAGACACCCGTTGACGTTGACGTACGTCTTCGCCTTCGTCTCCTGCGGCGCCTTCAGGCTCTTGCCGTGCTCGTCGACGATGCTCAGCCACGGCGAGTACGGGATCCTGATCAGGATCCGCCCGGCCTTGCGCACCCGCAGCGTCATCTCGCCCTGCCCGGCGCGGTCCACCACCGCGTCCGGCTCGGCGAGCGGCGTCGGATCGGTCACCTGGAACAGCTGCCAGTTGGCGTCGCCCCAGACCTGCTCCAGATACGGCATCCCGCGCCGGAGCAGTTCCACCTCGCGCTCGCCGCCGTCGCCGTCCGGGTCGTCCTTCGGCAGGACGACGAAGTGGACGGACCAGCGCTGCAGCCACTCGTGATAGTTCGCCGAGTTCAGGGTGTCGTCGTAGAAGAGGGGATTGCGCTCCATGTCGGCCTGCCGGTTCCAGCCGCGCGCCAGGTTGACGTACGGCGCGAGCGCGGACGCCTCCCGGTGCGAGCGGGCGGGGACGACCTCGACGCGGCCCTTCTCGGCGCCGGCCTTCTGCAGCTGGTGGACGAGCGGGGCGAGCTCGCGGGCCCAGGACGCGGCCGGGGTCGTGTGCATGATGTCGTCGACCGTCTTGAAGCCGATCCAGCCGGCGAAGCCGAGGAGCGCCAGCACGGTCGTGTACCACCTGCGCGACTTGCGCACCGTGAACGGCAGGGCCGCGATGAGCGTCGCGCCCGCGAACAGCATCGGCAGCCGCGAGATGTTCGACCCGATCTGCGAGCTGATCAGCCACACCAGGACCACGCCGACGCTGTAGACGGCGGCGGTCAGCCGGACGGTCACCCACTCCTTCGGCACCAGGAACAGGCACAGCAGGCCGTAGAGCAGGGGCAGTATCACCGACCCTATGGTCATCGGCTGGGTGCCCGAGAACGGGAAGAGGAAGTAGGAGGCGGCGACCACCGCCGTCGGGGCGAGCCCCAGCGCCCAGGCGCCCGGCCGCCGCTTCTGCAGGAACAGCGAGGCCGCGACCAGGCCCACGAACAGCCCCGAGACGGGCGAGGCCATGGTGGAAAGACCCGCCAGGGGAGCGGCCACCGCGGCCTTCGCCCAGCGTTTGTACCGCCACCGGTACGGCCAGCAGAAGACGGCCGCGACGGCGCCGAGCGCGAACATCGTGCCGAGAGCGAAGGTCACCCGGCCCGAGATCGCGTTGCACAGCAGCGCGAAGATCCCGGCGAGCGAGGCCCACAGCGGGTTCTTCACCGCCCGGCTGCGGATCATGACCAGGGTCAGCAGGCCCGCCGAGACGGTTCCGGCGATCATCATCGTCGTACGGACGCCGAGGACGGCCATCAGATACGGCGACACCACGCTGTACGACACCGGGTGCATACCGCCGTACCAGGCGAGGTTGTACGCCGAGTCCGGGTGCCGGCCGACGAACTCCGCCCACGCGTCCTGGGCCGCGAGATCACCGCCACTGTTCGCGAAGGTGAAGAACCAGACGATGTGCAGGACACCCGCGAGGGCCGTCATGGACAGCACGGGGTGCCGGAGCAGCCGCTGCCGCAGGGGCTCGGCGGCGGCGAGGAGGCCCGCGAGCCGGCGCGGGCGGTTGCCGGGACGATCACGGTCGGTAGCGCCGTCCGGGCGGTCGGTGTGACCGCCGGGCACGCCGGTGCGACCGTCCGGGAGGTCGGTGCGACGCTCCCGGTCAGCTGTGGACAGGCGTATTCGCGGGCCGGATCCCGAGCCCGGATCGGCGTCGTCGGCGCGTGTCGGCTCCGCTGTGGCCACCTGAAGGCACTCCCCGTGTCCCGTCTTTTGTTCTCGGCCGTGGTCCGTGGTCTACCGGCCGCTTCTGTTCCCGGCCGGGTTCCCTGGTGTTCCCGGCAGCTTTTCGTTCAGTTCGCGGTCGTGTCCCGTGACCGGCGACCTGCCCCGATTCGTGACGCTAGCACGCAGCCCGCCGCGGGGCTCCCGGGTGGGGCGCCGCAGGCGGGCTGCGCGGGGCGGGCGGACGGCGGTGCGAGCGGTGCCGCGCTCAGCCCAGGCGGGTCAGCTTGGCACCGAAGCCCGGCTCGGCCAGATCCTTCTGCAGGGCGACCGGGACCTTCACCGCGCCGGCCGTACCGTCACCCACTGTGAGCATGCCCACCTTGGTGCCGGCCTTCGCGGTGTGCGGCACCTTGCCGGAGGTGAAGGACAGCTTCACCTTCAGACCCGCCCAGCCCACGGCCGGGACGTCCTTGGTGAGCACGATCGGGGTGTGGCCGCCGAGCTGGTCGTCCACATAGCCGACCACGTCGCCCTTCTTCAGGATCTTCGTCGAGGTCAGCGCGTTCTGGGCGGCGAGCAGCGCGGTCTTGCTGACGTCATTGACCGTTTTGAGGATCGACGTCCCCCGGTGCTGGCCGAGGATCGCCCCGACGATCGTCACCGTCTGGCCGTCGACCTGCTTGCGGGAGGCGAAGAGCAGGTTGCCGCCGGCCACGGAGGTGCTGCCGGTCTTGATGCCGATCGCGCCGATGAGGAACGGCAGGTGGTTGACGTTGTCCCAGTACTTGCCGGTGGGGTCGGTCCAGCTGGCCGCGCTGGTGATGGCGACCAGGGCCGGGTTCTTGGTGACCGCGCGGCCGAGCTTCACCTGGTCCTCGGCCGTGGAGACGGTGGACGGCGTCAGCCCCGAGGGGTCGGTGTACGTCGTGTTGGTCATCCCCAGCTCCTTGGCGGCGGCGTTCATCTTCTTCACGAACGCCGCCTCCGAGCCCACGTCCCAGCGCGCCAGCAGCCGGGCGATGTTGTTCGCGGAGGGGATCATGACGGCCGACAGGGCCTGCTTCTCGGTGAGGTACTGGCCGGCCTTGACGGTGTTGAGCGTGGACTCGCCGCCGCTCTTGTCGTAGCCGCCCTCCTTCTCCGCCCGCGCGTCCACCTTGATCTTCGGGCCCTCCTCGCCCGGCTTCAGCGGGTGGTCCCGGAGGATGATGTACGAGGTCATGGTCTTGGCGACCGAGCCGATGGCCACGGGGGTCTGCTTGCCGAAGTGGCCCATCGTGCCGATGCCGTCGCCGTCCATCCAGCCCTGTCCCTCGCTCGGCCAGGGCAGGTCGGTCGTGCCGTCGAAGGTGTAGCTGTCCTTGACGGTGAGCGCGAGGGTGGGGGACGGCAGCGGGCGGAAGGCCTGTACGACCGTGAAGACGACCGCCAGGAGCAGGACCAGGGGGGTCCAGATCTTGATCCGGCGCACGACGGTGCGGACCGAGGTCTCCGGGGGCGGCGGAGTGTTCGTCAGCTCCGCCAGGAGGTCCAGCGGGGGCTTCGGGGGGAGGGGTTGCTGGGTGGTGCGCTCGGGGCCGACCTGGGGGACGGGGGTGGTGGCGTCCGGCGCGGCGGGCTTGGCGGACGGCTTGGCGGCGGGCTTGGGCGCCGGCGCGATGTCGTTCTTCAGCGCGACGAACTTGCTGGTGCGCTCGGGGTCGGAGTCCGGGGTCCCGGGGGCCTTGGAAGTCCCGGGTGTGTCCGGCTTGCTGCCGAGCTTGAGCATGGTCGTCGGCTGGTCGACCCGCGGGGCCGGCTTGGGGGATATCGCCTTGAAGACGGTGGTGGGCTGATCGATGGCGTCCGCCGCCTCGGCTCCGCCATCGGCTCCGCCGTCCTCGGCCTTCGCCTCGGCTTCGCCCTCGGCGTCGGCGTCGTTCCCACCCGCACCACCCGTGCGGGTCTCGTTGTCGGCCGCGGGTGGCCCCTGCGGGTCGTCCCCGCCGTCGGCGTCCTCGGGCGCACCCTCGACGCCCTCCACCCCGGCTCCGCCGTCCTCGGCCTTGGCCCCGGCCTCGCCGTCCTCGGCCTTGGCACCGGCCTCGCCGTCCTCGGCCTTGGCCCCGGCCTCGCCGTCCTCGGCCTTGGCACCGGCCTCGCCGTCCTCGGCCTTGGCCCCGGCTTCGGTGTCGCCGGGCTCGGGTTCCTTCGTCTCTGCTTCGCCTTCGGCGGCCTCTGCCTTGGCGTCAGTCCTCGCGTCGGTCTCCGCGTCGCCGTCCGTGTCGGCCGCGGAGTCCGGCTCCGCCTTCGCCTCCGTGCCGGCCTTCACGTCGTCCTCGTCCGTGGACCGACCGGCATTCGGCTTGGCGTGCGCGTCCGCCTTCTTCTCCGCCTTCGCGCCCGCGCCCGCGTCCGCCGTCCCCTTCGTGCCCGCGTCGGCGTCGGCGTCGGCTTCCGCGTCCGCCTTTGCCGTCGCGTCCGCCTTTGCCTTCGCGTCCGCCTTCTCGGCGTCGTCCTCGGCCTCGTTCCGTCCGGTCTTCGGGCCGTCCGTGGTGGCCGAGTTGGTCTCGGGGGTGTCCGCGGCACGCACCCATGCCGAGACCGCGTCGCGGAGGGCGGTGTCCTCCTCGGGGGTTTCTCGTACCGACAGGATCGTCGTCGCGGTGTCCACGCCGCCGGAAGAGGAATCCTTTTCGCGGGAGACCGCGAGGCGCGGATCGCGGGCCTCGGGAACCGGACCCGTGTTCCCCGGCGTCGGTTCTGCCGACGACTGACGCTGCTTCGACCTGTCGGGGGACTCGCCCGCCACCGATGCCTCCTCCTGCGCCGCACGCCCTCGCGCGCGCCCTGTCCGAACCATGTACCAGTGTCCTGTGTGAGGGCTTGGCCCCTGCGGTAGACGAGAACGACATACCTACCGGTTCCCTCACGAACCGGTCACGCACCCTCGACAGACCAATGTGAGAGGGGTCACCCTGTCATTCATCCACGCGGGGAGGCATGGATGGGCAGGAGCCGCAGAACACTTCCGGAGGAGCTTCTGTTGCTCGCACTGGACCCGGCCACGGGTACCACTGCGCAGCCACAGTCGCTCGACCTCGGTCTGGCCGGAGCACAGCTTGTGGAGCTGGCGCTGGCCGGACGGATAGCCCCAGACGGGGATCGTATCGCCGTGGTGGTGCCACGGCCGACTGGAGATCCGACTTTGGACTGCGCGTTGGAGTTGCTGCGACGGCGCGGCGCTCCCGTGCGGGCCGTTCACTGGATCGGCGGGCCCCGGCTGGGGCTCCGTCAGACCTACCTCTCGCATCTGGAGCGGTGCGGCATGGTCGCCGCCGTACCCGGGCAGATGTGCGGGGTGTTGCCGACGACGCGCTATCAGGCGACGGACACCGCCATCAGCCGGGAGATCCGGTCCCGGCTGGATTCCGCGATCCGCACCGGCGTACCGCCGGACCCGCGGACCGCGGCGCTCGCCGCCCTGGCACACGCCGTCGGACTCGGCAAGCACCTGTATCCGGGGAACGAGGGACGGTCGTCCCGGTCCCGGTTGCGGGATCTGATCCGGCACGACCCCATGGGGGGTCTTGTCGCGCACGCCGTGATGGACGTGCAGAACGGCGCTGCCGCGCAGCCGCGCCGCGGACCGGCCGCCACCGGTCGGCAGGGCGCGACCGCTGCCAGGTCCGCGGCGGAACCCGCACGCGGGGTTCCGATGCAGCCGCACCGTGGATCCATGGCACGCGCCGTGGCCCACTGAGCCCTACCCCCGGTCCCCCAGGCCCGGTTCGGGAGCCGCTGGTTGGAGCGGGGCGGTGAGATCCCTCGCGGTCTCACCGCCCCGCTCGACTGCTTCCCGGCACCCCATCGGGTGGCGAGCCGTGGCGAACTGACGCGTACGCGCCGCATATCCACCATTTCCCAGCGGTAGAAAGCACCTTGGTGGCAGTCTGCTCAGCAGCAGATACGGAAAGTGTTAAGCAACAGGCAGGCAGCCGGAGGTGCACGTCCCGTGGCGTCCAATGTCAATCCCACCGTCAGGCGGCGCCGGCTGGGCCAGGAGCTGCGCAGGCTCCGTGAGCTCAAGGGCATGACGGCCGAGGAGGTGGCCGAGCGACTGCTCGTGTCCCAGTCGAAGATCAGCAGGCTGGAGAACGGCCGGCGCAGTATCAGTCAGCGCGATGTGCGTGATCTGTGCGGGGTGTACGAGGTCGAGGACCAGCGGATCGTCGACTCGCTGATGGAGATGGCGCGGGATTCGCGCCAGCAGGGGTGGTGGCACACCTTCGGGGACATCCCGTACAGCGTCTACATCGGGCTGGAGACCGACGCCGAGTCGCTGCGGGTGTACGAACCGCAGCTGGTGACCGGTCTGTTGCAGACCCCTGCCTACGCGGAGGCCCTGGTGCAGGGCGCGCTGCCGGAGACCTCGACCGCCGAGATCGAGAAGCGGGTCCAGGTGCGCATGCGCCGACAGGAACGTATCACCGCCGAGAACAACCCGCTCCGCCTCTGGGTCGTGCTCGACGAGGCGGCGCTGCGCCGGGTCGTCGGCAGCAAGCTGGTGATGCGCGAGCAGCTGGAGCACCTGATCGAGATGTCCCAGCTGCCGCACGTCACCGTGCAGGTGCTGCCGTTCGAGGTGGGCGCGCACCCGGGGCTCAACGGCCAGTACGCGATCCTGGAGTTCACCGACGCGGCCGACTCCAGCGTGGTGTACCTGGAGGGCGTCACCAGCGACCTGTACCTGGAGAAGGCCCAGGACGTGCAGAAGTACGCCGTGATGTACGAACATCTGCGGGCGCAGTCCCTCAATGTGGAGCAATCCCGGCAGTACATCGCGAAGGTGGCCAAGCAGTACGCCGAATGAGCCGCCGGTACGGAGGGCGCCGGATCCTACACCGCCGGTCGGCTTCAGGGGAAGGCCCCCTGGAATATGCCATCCGGTTGAGTGAACGACTACTCCAGCAGTGGCAGTTGCCCGGTAGCGTCGATCACGCCAATCAGCCGACAAGGTTGGCGTGAACCGCACTACCGCAACTCGCAACAGGAGTGGACATGGCACTGATTCAGGGCGCTTCGGAGACGTGGATGAAGTCCTCCTATTCCGCGGGCAACGGCGCCTGCGTCGAGGTCAAGTCGCCCACCAACGCCGCCGAGCTCGCCGTCCGTGACTCCAAGGTCCTCGAGGGCCCGGTCCTGGCCTTCCCCGCCGACGCGTGGAACGCCTTCGTGGCCTCGGTCAAGGCCTAGGGGGCCCTCCCTGACCTTCGTCCGTAACGCCTCCCCGAGGAAGACAACTTCACAAGCACCACCAGAAGAGCCCTCTCGACCAGTCGCCGTCCTTGCCGAGAGGGCTCGGTCACGCCCGGCGGCTCCGGCCGGTCACCGCACCGGGAACGCCACGTCGCACACCGGATCGTGCGGCCCCGCCGCGTCCCAGTCCGCGAAGTAGACCTCACGGCAGGGGCCGGCCATCTCCAGTCCCTCGCCCGCCATCCACTGCTCCACCGCCTCGAAGGCGGCCAGGATCTGCGGGTGGGCCACCTGGGCCTTGGTGATGCGGGTGTAGGCCAGCCGGGCCGCCGGCTCCGTGCGTACCGTCGTCTTCCAGGCCCGCCCCCGGGCATCGGCCCACGCCCGTGCCGCCGCCTCGTCGGCCACCGGTACGCACGACTCGGCCGGCCCGTCGCTCTCCATCGACACCTCGGAGTGGTAGACGACGAACGGCGCCCCGGCCATGCCGCCGCACTCCCGCGCCGCCGCCTCCAGCCGCCCGAGCGACGCGCCGATCCACGTCGGCAGCTCGTCCGCCAGGGTGTGCCGTGACTCGGTGATCACCACCTGCGCCGGTACGTCCACAGTCTCGATCACGAACTTCTCGTACATCTCGGAGCTCCTCCCCGACAGTCGTCCACGGAGGTACTCGGCGAGCGTCCGCTGCCCGGCCACCCGGGACTCCACGTCCGCCCAGTAGGCGGCGAGCCGGCCGGCGGCCTCGGTGCCCTCGGCGCCGAGCACCTCGGCGATCCGGGCCAGCGGCATGTCCAGCTGCCGCAGCAGGGCGACCAGACGGGCCCGCTCGACCTGGCCGGCGTGGTAGTAGCGGTAGCCGGTCGCCTCGTCGACGTGTGCGGGGGCCAGCAGGCCGAGCCGGTCGTACAGGCGCAGCGCCTTGGCCGACAGCCGGGCCCGCGCGGCGAACGCGCCGATGGTGAGCAGGCCGTCGGTGAGCTGGTCGTCGTCCACCGTGTCATCCTCCGTCACCGGGCGGATCCTCGCCGCCCGGTGACCGGGACGTTCGGCCCTGCCCCAGGGGCAAGGTCAAACCGGGCTCAGGCGAGCTGGGCCTCGATGGCCGTCACGACCGTGTCCGACTCCGGCTCGGTCTGCGGCGAGAAGCGGGCGACGACCTGGCCGTCCCGGCCGATCAGGAACTTCTCGAAGTTCCAGCGGATGTCGCCGCTGTGCCCCTCCGCGTCCGCGAAGCCGACGAGCCGCTCGTACAGCGGGTGCCTACCCTCGCCGTTCACCTCGACCTTCTCGGTGAGCGGGAAGGTCACACCGTACGACGCCGAGCAGAACTCGGCGATCTCCTCGGCGGTGCCGGGCTCCTGCCCGAGGAACTGGTTGCAGGGCACGCCGAGCACGGTGAAGCCACGTGCGGCGTAGCGTTCCTGCAGCTTCTCCAGGCCGGTGTACTGGGGGGTGAGGCCGCACTTGGAGGCGACGTTCACGATCAGGACGGCCTTGCCCTCGTACTGGGGGAGGTCGGCGGGGCCGCCGGTGAGGGCGTCGATTTCTACGTTCAGGACGTTGGTCATGCCTGGATGCTAGGCGCTCCGCGGGCCGGGCCGTCATGGGCCGTCCTTGGCCGCGGGCTCGTCGTGGTCACTCGCGCAGTTCCCCGCGCCCCTCGGGGCGCTTCCGCAGCCCGCCCCCACCAGAACGTCCCCGGCCGCTGTGCGTACGTACAGCACCGACCGCCCCGCCTTCCGCCGCTCCACCAGCCCCGCCTCCCGCAGCACCTTCAGGTGGCGGCCTCAGGGGAGAGGCGAGCAGGGTCAGGACCTCGGCGCGGGACGGACCGAGCAGGGCGCCCAGGGCGGCGCGAACCCGAGGACCCGGGCCCGGCCCGTCGACTCCCAGCACGTCCTCGTTTGCGTCACTCGGCTCGCGCTGACACAAAGGCAGGTGCGGGCGGACGGGTGGCCCGGTGCCCGCGGCCTTGCGGGTGCGACCGGGATCACCAGCTGCTCTCGGAAGCGCATCAGAGGCTCCTGGCACGCACGCCGGGCGGGCCCAATGCCGGTGGGTGGATCCGGCAGGGTCCCCCCGCGACTGGTCGCGCCGTGATCTACAGCCAGCCGTTTTGGCGGGCTTTGTTGACGGCCTCCATTCGGTTGCGCACCCCGATCTTCTGGGAAGCCGAGGAAAGGTAATTGCGCACCGTGCTCTCGGAGAGGCTCAACCGCTTGGCGAGGGAAATCACCGGTGCACCATCTGCGGCGGCGGCCAGTGCCTCCCGTTCCCGGACGGTCAGCGGGCTGGGGCCTGCGGCCAGTGCGGCAGCGCCCAGGACCGGGTCGACCACCTGCTCACCGGCGTGCACTCGGCGGATGGCGGCGGCCAGTTCGGCCACCGGCTTGTCCTTGGCGAGAAAACCCAGGGCGCCTGCCTCCAGGGCCCGCCGGCAGTAGCCCGGCCCGCTGAAGGTGGTCACGATCAGCACCCGGCATCCGGGGACCAGCCGACGCAGGTCCTCGGCGGCCTCCAGCCCAGTGCGGCCGGGCATCTCGATATCGAGCACCGCCACCTGCGGTTCGGCCGTTCGGGCCGCCTCCAGGACCTCGGTGCCGGAAGGGACCTGGGCCACTACCTCGATATCCGGTTCCAGACCCAGCAGTTGGGCGACGGCGCCCCGCATCATTCCCTGGTCCTCGGCCAGCAGCACGCGGATCACAGTGAACCACCTTCACCCTTTTGTTCCGGCTGCCGGCACTGTGGCCACCAGCTGGAAGCCGCCACCCGCCACCGGGGCAGCGCCCAGCGTGCCGCCCGCGGCGGACAGCCGCTCGGCCAGTCCCAGTAGACCATGGCCCGGCGTGCAGCCCTTGCCCTGCCCGGCGCCCGCGGCGGTGTCGGCACCGTCGTTGGTGATGCTGAGGACGACCGACTCGGATGCGCGTTCCACCGAGATCCGGCAGGACCGGGCGTTGCTGTGCCGGATCACATTGGTGACCCCTTCGCGTACCACCCAGCCCAGCAGGGCGTCGGCGCCGGCCGGCAGGGACGGCCCGACATGCCGTATCACGGCTGCTATCCCCGCATCCGCCAGTGCCAGTTCGGCACCCCTCAACTCCGCCTTGAGCGTCGGCTCCCGGTATCCGGAGACCGCCTCGCGGATCTCCTCCAGCGCGGTCCGGCCCACCGCCTCGATATCGCCGGCATGCCGCTTGACCGTGTCCAGGTCATGGTCGGCGAACCGGCGGACCGCCTCGGCCTTGACGACGATCAGCGAGATCGAGTGCCCCAGCAGGTCGTGCAGATCCCGGGAGAACCGCAGCCGTTCCTCGGCGACAGCGGACAGGGCCAGCTCCTCCTGGGCCTCGCGCAGCTCCATCACAGTGGAGAACAGCCGCACGATGGTGGCCGCAGCGATCCCGGAGAGCTGGGTGGCGTAAGCGATGCCGAGGGCGTCGATCAGGTCGTCCTCACGGTTGACGGCGATGACCCCGGCCAACACGGTCACCAGCGCCACCGCCAGTGTCGGGCTGAGCAACCGCCGCCAGCTGGCCAGCACGCTCCACACCACCGCCGGCAGGCAGAACAGCCAGAGCATGCCCTCGTCGAAGCGGAGCGACAGCACCACCATCAACGCGGTGAGCGCCACCGCCGGGAGCAGGACCATGAGCCGTCCACACCGGTCGTCGAAGGCCGTACGGATGGACAGGAGGTAGCAGCCCAGCAAAGCAAGGAGTCCGGCGACGGCCTCCCAGGCCGGGTCGTCATGGCCGGCGACAATGTCGGAGAGGGCCCCCGTCGCGACGACGATGGCGGGGTAGAAGACATACGGCGCCCTTGGCAGGCCGAACTGCTCCGAGAACAAAGGCTTTCCACGCAACGCAGTGTCCAAGTCTCTCGCGGACGACGTTCGCCATCGCTACCGGTGAGTAGATCGCATCTCGGGCCGGGTCCGGTATGAGGCCGGATCCCGGCGTCCGGGCGGTTCAGGCGGTGGCGCCCTTGCGGTAGCCGATGACGGCGAAGACGGCCAGGGCAGCACTCCAGGCGAGCAGGACGGCCAGCGCGGTGAGGCTCAGCGTGTTGCCGAGAGCCAGGTCGGAGGCGATCTGCTTGTAACGGTTGACCGGGGTCCAGCCGGAGATCCTGGCCAGCCAGTGCGGGAAGTTCTCGGTGTCGATCAGCAGCCCACCGACCACCGTGAGCAGCAGGTAAGAGACGAGGCCCACGGAGTGCGCCTTGGCACCCTCGACCAGGTAGCCGAAGCCCAGCGCCAGCATCGCGACCGGCACGATGCCCACCCACAGCAGAGCCAGCATGCCCACCCACTCGGCAGCGCTCATCGTGACGCCGTTGACCACGGCGGCCAGCAGGCTGACCGCAAGGATCGGGGGCACCGCCAGGCACATCGCAGCGATGCCGCGGCCGACCACCACCGTGAGGGTGGGCAGCGGGGTCAGGCGCAGTTGCCGCAGCCAGCCGGCCTTCTTGTCCTCGGCGATGCCGCCGGCGGTGGTCATCACCGCGCCCAGGGCGCCGAAACCCGCCATCCCGGCGACATTGTGGACCGCCTCGGCATGGCTGGGGTGGCCGCCGCCCATGTGGCTGATGAGCAGGTACATCAGCACCGGTGCGGCCAGCGACATGATCAGGAAGCCGCCGTCACGCACGGTGCGGAGCAGCTCCAGCCGAAGGTATCCGAGCAACATCACGAACCGCTCCTGGTGTTGGTACCGCTGGTCAGGGAGATGAAGGCCTCCTCGAGGCCGCCGCCGGTGACCTCGACGTTGCGCAGCGCGCCGGACTGCGCGAGGGCGGTGACGGTGAGGTCGGCGTCGTCGGTGCTCAGGTGGATCCGCGCGCCGCGGACTTCGACGCCGGTGACACCAGGAGTCCGGGCCAAGCCATCGGGGTCCCAGTTGCCGCGGTCGAAGCTGACGGTCTTGCCGCCGACGCTCTTCTTCAGCTCGGCGCCACTGCCGTCCGCGATGACCCGGCCCCGGGCGATGACGACGATCCGTTCGGCGTACTCGTCCGCCTCTTCCAGGTAATGGGTCGAGAAGAGGAGGGTGTTGCCGCGCGCGGCATAGGCGGCCATGGTCTGCCACAGGTCCCGGCGGGACTGGATGTCCAGGGCGGCGGTGGGCTCGTCGAGCACGATCAGCTCGGGGTTGCCGGCCAGGGCCAAGGCGAAGCGGACCCGCTGCGCCTGGCCGCCGGAGAGCTTGTCCACCTTCCGGTCGGCCAGCGAGGTGAGCTGGGCGATCTCCAGGACCTCGCCGAGCGGCATGGGGTTGGCGTAGGTGCCGCGCATGAACTCGATGAGCTCCTTGACGGTGACCCGGGGGATCAGGCCGCCTTCCTGGAGCATCGCGCCCACCTGACCGGCGAGTACCGCATCCTGCGGGTCCTTGCCCAACAGCTTTATCTGACCGCCGTCGTGGGACAGCAGGCCCAGCAGCATGTTGATGGTGGTGGACTTGCCGGCGCCGTTGGGGCCGAGCAGGGCGACTGTCTCACCACGGTCGATCGCCAGGTCCAGACCGGCCACGGCATGGACATTGCCGTAACTCTTGGTCACCTGCGCGAAGCTGACCGCTGAGCCCGACCTCAGCGGCGCTCCGGCATGCACGGTTGTCTGCGTCATGTCATCGACCGTACAAAGGGCGGCCGAAGCGCTGGTAGAGATGAAAAGCCTCTCCCCAGCAGGAGAAATGTCCTGCTGGGGAGAGGTGGGAGAACGCGCGCGGGGGACAGTGCCGACCGCTCAGGCGGCCACCCGAATGCGGTCGTTGACCAGGGTGAGGAATGCACGGGGCGTGATGATGGCCTCCGTCTCCTCTTCGAAGCGCGAAATGCCGTAGGCGCGCTCGGTCAGGCCGACCGCCTCCATCCGGGCCGGCGAGTGTCCCTCCGCCTCGGCCGCCTGGCGCACCAACGCCCTGCTGTGGTCGTCCCGCCCGCGCCGTCTCACCTACCTGGGCCTGTGGCTGCCCAACGGAATGGTCGTCGGCAGCGAGTCGCTGTACGTGGCGTACGCGCCGCACTCGGCCGGCACCCTGTTCGCCTGTGGTGCGCTCGGCATGTTCACCGGGGACGTGGCGGTCGGCCGGCTGCTGCCGCCCGCCGTACGGCGCCGCCTGGCGACCCCGCTTCTGCTGCTGCTCGGGCTGAGCGCGACGCTGGCCGGGGCGGTGGCGCAGGTCACCTCGCCCGCCGTGGGGATGACGGTGATGGCGGCGGGCTCGGTGTGCGTGACGCCGGCGCTGGCTACGGCCGGCCGTCGTCCTCCGGCGCCGGAGCCGGCGCCGGAGCCTTCCGGGGCACGTCGAGGTCGGCGTCGATCTTCTGGACGGCCCGGTCGAAGTAGCGCAGGAGTTCGACCGGGAAGGGCATGACGAGGGTCGAGTTCTTCTCGGCGGCCACCTCCACGACGGTCTGGAGCAGGCGCAGCTGCATGGCCTCGGGGGTGTCGGACATGATCCTGGAGGCGTTGGCGAGCTGCTGCGCGGCCTGGAACTCGCCGTCGGCGGTGATGACCCGGGCCCGCCGCTCCCGCTCGGCCTCGGCCTGACGGGACATGGACCGCTTCAGCGACTCCGGCAGCTGGACGTCCTTGATCTCGACGCGGTCGATGTGGATGCCCCAGCCGGCGGCCGGGCTGTCGATCATCAGGGCCAGTCCCTCGTGCAGCCGCTCCCGGTCGGACAGGAGGTCGTCGAGGTCGCTCTTGCCGATGATGGAGCGCAGCGAGGACTGGGCGACCTGGCCGACCGCGAAGACGTAGTCCTGGACCTCGATGGCCGCACGCACCGGGTCGGTCACCCGGAAGTAGACGACGGCGTCGACCTTCACCGACACGTTGTCCCGGGTGATGCCCTCCTGCGTGGGCACCGGCATCGTCACGACCTGCACGTTCACCTTGCGCATCCGGTCGGCGAACGGGATGAGGAAGGTGACGCCGGGCTGCCGGTGACTCGGCAGCGCCTTCCCCCAGCGGAACACCACCCCGCGCTCCACCTGGTTGACGACCCGCATCCCGCTCTTCAGCACGAACAGCAGGAGCAGTACTACGACGACCACTGCGACGACGGTGCCTTCCATGGCACTCCCATCTCCGACGCGTTCCTTCGTCCGGTACAGGACAACGGGGAGGACATCCTGGCGGGGGCCGGTGGATGCGGGCGCGGCGTCAGGGAAGCGTAAAGAAAGCTCGGCGACCGGCTGACCGGGCCTCCAGCGGGCCTGGAGCGGGAGCGGGCAGCGTGGGGGTAGTCGGGCCGCCGGAGTCGGGTGGCCGTTGTCACTGAGGGGAGACGCCGTGTCCCAGGCGGTCAGGAATACGTATGCGCAGGTCTCCGGGGAGGTCTACGCCGAGGTCCGGACGTTCTACGCATGGCAGATGCGCCGGGTCGACGCCCTGGACATCGAGGGGTTCGCCGCCACCTTCACCGAGGACGGGGAGGTCGTGCACGCGGGCGGGCACGTGCAGCGCGGGCGTGAGGAGATGCTCGCGGGGATGCGGGCCGCCCTGCCCCGCTACCGCGACATCGCGGTACGGCACTGGTTCGACCACGTGCTGATCGAGGCCGACCCGGTCGACGAGGACACCCTGCACGTGTCGTACTACTCGCTCGTCACCCAGACCGACCGCGAGGGCAACGTCGCCTTCGAGCCGACCTTCACCGTCGAGGACGAACTGGTGCGCCGGGACGGGGTCCTGTACACCAGGCGCCGGGTGATCCACCGCGACACCCCCGTGGAGCCGCCCGTGCACGCCGGCTGAGGCCCCCGTCGGCCGAGGCCCGGAGCGGGAACGAGAGGCGGGGATGCGCCGGACGGTCGTACGTCGTCCGGCGCATCCCCGCCTGCTGTGTCGTGCTGTCCGGGCGGTTCAGGCGTGGCAGGCGGGCGGGCCGCCGTGGAAGGCGACCATCTCCTTGAAGGACGCCACCACGTCGAGCCGGGCGCCCGGGGCCAGGCCCTGCCGCTCGGCGTAGGCCCGGTGCAGATTGCCCACCAGCCGCTCGGCGTCGACCAGGGCGGCGAACTCGCCGAGGTCGGCGCGCTCCGCGGCCTCCAGCGGGGACAGGCCGTCCCGCAGGCCGTCCTCGGCCAGGCGGTCCAGCAGCCGCAGATACGCCTCCGTGAAGTCCAGCAACTCCGGTCCGCCCACCGGTCCGTGCCCGGGGACCACCGTGCGCGGCCCCAGCGCGCGCAGCCGGCGCAGTGCCTCCAGCGAACCGCTGACCGAGCCCATCAGGACGTACGGGGTGACCCCCGACCACACGACGTCGCCGGTGAACAGCACCGCCCGCTCGGGCACCCACACCACCACGTCGTTCGCGGTGTGCGCCGGCCCCACATGGAGCAGCTCGGCCCGCGCGCCGCCCGTGTGCAGCGTCAGCGTGTCCTCGAAGGTGAGCGACGGCAGGGTCAGCGGTGTCTCGCCCCACTCCACCTGCGGCCACAGTCCGCGCAGATGCAGCCCCGCCTCCGCGCTGTCCGCCCGCGTCCCGGCATGGGCGACGACCCGGGCCCGGGGGGTGAACTGGCCGTTGCCGAAGGTGTGGTCGCCGTGGAAGTGGGTGTTGACCACGAAGTCCACCCCGCCGGGCACGACCCGCTCGACGGCCTCGCGCAACCGCCGGGTACGGGCCTCCGTGGCCGCCGTGTCGACGAGGACCGCGCAGTCCTCGCCGACCACCAGCCCCGCGTTGTTCACGCACCATCCGCCGCCGGGCTGCACATACGCGTACACGCCGTCCGCCACCCGCTCCAGCGACGGCGCCGCCTGGACCGGAGCGCTCATGCGGCCCTGCCCCCGTCCCGGACGAGAGGCGCTGAGGCCGGACTGCCGAGGGCCATGACGAGGGTGTCGTCGGTCGTGGGTTCGGTGAGCGGTGTGCCACCGGTGTCGGTCATCGTGCAGACTCCGTCTCTCGGTCGGTGGGGATCAGTAGTTGCCCAGGCCCCCGCAGACGTTGAGCGCCTGGGCGGTGATGGAGGCGGCGGTGTCCGAGGCGAGATAGCCGACCAGACCGGCCACCTCCTCGGGGGTGGAGTAACGGCCCAGCGGGATCTTCGCGTTGAACTTCTCCTGGATGTCCTGCTCGCTGACGCCGTAGTGGTCGGCGTAGCCCTGCCGGACCCGCTGGGCCATCGGCGTCTCGACGTAGCCGGGGCACACCGCGTTGACCGTGATGCCGGTCTGGGCCAGCTCCTTGCCCACGGCCTTGGTGAAGCCGACCACGCCGTGCTTGGACGCGGAGTACGGGGCGGCCAGCTCCACGCCCTGCTTGCCGCCGGTGGAGGCGATGTTGATGATCCGGCCCCAGTCGCCGTCCCGCATCCGGCCGGTGCTCAGCACCTCGCGGGTCACCCGGAACGTCCCGTTGAGGTTGGTGTCGATCACGTCGAGCCACAGCGCGTCCGGCAGCTCCGCGGTGACACCGCCGCCGCCCCGGCCCGCGTTGTTGACGAGGATGTCGATCCGCCCGTAAGCGGCCACCGCCGCCTCGACAGCGGCCTTCACCTGCTCACTGGAGGTGACGTCGCAGACCGTGCCGGAGACCTCCAGGCCCTCCTCACGCAGCCGCTTCACCACCGTACGGACGCTCTCCTCGCCGCGCGCCACCCCGAACACGGCCGCGCCCTGCCGGGCCAGCAGCTCGGTCACGGCGAGGCCGATCCCGCTGGTCGCGCCGGTGACGAAGGCAACCCGTCGTCCCGCTTCTGTCATCGTGCTCTCCCAAGAGGTCGTGGGGCCCGAACGGGACGACGGTGACCGGGGGGCCTAGGACGCCGGTCGCCTCTTGCCGGAGCGACTGCCAAAGCGCCCCCAAGGGGCGCGGGAACTGCGCGACCGGCCACGACGGCGCGGCGGACGCCGGACGACACCGCGGGGCACCCCCCTACCGCGGCACTACCACCGGTCCGGCACCCGTCGAGCCCCGCGCGCCAACGTGAGCGCACCCGCGCAGACCCGTGACGAGGAGGACCCGTGCCCGAACAGACGCAGACCATCCCCGACGTACGCAAGTCGGTGACCGTCGAGGCCAGCGCGGCGGACTGCTTCCGCGTGTTCACCGAACAGCCGGCGGAGTGGTGGCCGCCCTCCCACGTGCTGGTCAAGCAGGAGCGGGCCGGGCTCGCCTTCGAGCCCGGAGTGGGCGGCCGCTACTACGAGTGGGACGTGGCCGGCACCGAGATCGCCTGGGGCAGGATCCTCGAGTGGGAGCCGGGCCGCAGGCTCGTCATGACCTGGCGGATCGACGGCAACTGGCAGTCCATCACCGACGACGAGCGGGCCAGCGAGATCGAGGTCGACTTCGAGCCCGTCGACGCCGGGCACACCAAGGTGTCCCTCGCCCACGTCAAGCTGCACCGGCACGGCGAGGGCGCCGAGCGGATCTTCCGCGCCCTGGACGGGCCGAGCCCGGGGGAGACCCTGGAGCGCTTCGCGGACGCGGTCGCGCGAGGCGTGTGAGGAGCCGCCGAGCCCGCCGGACAGCCGCTGACGGGACGCGGCTCCCGGCCCGAAGACCCCAGCCGCCATGTGCCGTTCCAGGCCATGGCGGCTGGGGTCTGCCGCGCGCCCGCCGGCTGCGCGGGCGCCGGCTGCGCGGGCGTACGGTCGGCCCGATCGACGGGGCCCGTCGGCTGTCCGCTCGGCCGCGGGTGCGGTGTGACACTCCTGCCGACTGCCGACTGCCGACTGCCGACTGCCGACTGCCGACTGCCGACTGCCGACTGCCGACTGCCGACTGTCCACCGCCGACTGCCGACTTCCAACCGTCGACTGTCCACCGCCGACTGCCGACTGCCCACCGCCGACCGTCGGCCGCCGGCCACGGGCCGCGCGTACGGGACGGCGGTCCCCCCGTGGACGTCACACCGCGGTGGACCCCGTCCTGCCCCCGTCCCGCCCCCGGCCCGTTGAGCGCGCGGCTGGGAAAGCCCCCACTCGGCCTCGATCGGCCCTCCAGCCGCCGGTCCTAGCTTCCGGGACATGCGAGGAATCATCCTGGCCGGCGGGACCGGCTCCCGCCTGTGGCCGATCACCCAGGCTGTGTCGAAACAGCTCATGCCGGTGTTCGACAAGCCGATGATTTACTACCCTCTGTCCACTCTGGTGCTGGCGGGCGTGCGGGAGATCCTCGTCATCACGACGCCGTCCGACCGGAACTCCTTCGAACGGCTGCTGGGTGACGGCGCGCACCTGGGCCTGCGGATCGAGTACGCGACGCAGCCCAGGCCCGGGGGCATCGCGCAGGCGTTTCTGATCGGCGCGGACTTCATCGGTGACGAGCCGGTGGCACTCGTCCTCGGCGACAACATCTTCCACGGCGTCGGCCTCGGGGAGAAGCTGAAGGCGCACTCCTCCCCGCGCGGCGGCCACGTCTTCGCCTATCCGGTGGCGAACCCGGGGGACTTCGGTGTCCTGGAATTCGACCGCGAAGGGCGGGTCCTCTCCCTCGAGGAGAAACCCGCGCACCCGAAATCGCGCTACGTGGTCCCGGGGCTCTACTTCTACGACAACCGCGTGGTCGACATCGCCAGGTCCCTGCGCCCCAGTGCGCGCGGCGAGTTGGAGATCACCGGGGTGAACCAGGCGTACCTGCGCCGCGGTGAGCTCACTTTCACCATGCTCGACCGCGGCACCTCGTGGCTCGACACCGGGACCTTCGCCTCCTTGGTGCAGGCGTCGGAGTTCGTCCGGGTGGTCGAGGAACGGCAGGGACTGAAGATCGGCTGCGTCGAGGAGGCGGCCTGGCGCAACGGGCTCATCAGCAACGACCGGCTCCGCGAGCTCGCGCAACCGCTCCTGTCCAGCGGTTACGGGGCGTACCTGATCGGGCTGCTCGACGCCGCCGAAGAGATCCGGCTGCCGGTCCCGGTCGGCGCCGGCGCCCTCGGGTGACAAGGAGACCTGATGAACTTCGAAGAGCTCGGCATCGAGGGCGTCCACCTCGTCAGGCCGCGGATGTTCGGCGACCCGCGCGGTACGTTCCTGGAACTGTTCGTCGGCCACCGGCTGTCCGCGGCGACCGGCCGTCCGATGGACGTGGCCCAGGTCAACTGCTCGGTCTCCCGGCGCGGCACGATCCGCGGTATCCACCTCACGGCGGCCCCGCCGGGTGAGGCGAAGTACGTGACGTGCGTGAGCGGCGCGATCGTCGACGTCGTCGTCGACGTCCGCGTGGGCTCGCCCACCTACGGCGCGTCCCTCGCGATCCCGCTCGACGACGAGCAGCGGCACGCCGTGTACATCCCCGAAGGGCTCGGCCACGGGTTCGCGGCGGTCAGTGACACCGCGGTGGTCACGTACCTGTGCGACAACGTCTACACCCCCGGGAAGACGATCTCGATCAACCCGTTGGACCCGAGGCTCGCCCTGCCGTGGCCCGCCCTGGACGACGTCGTCCTGTCCGACAAGGACCGGACCGCGCCGACGCTGGCGGAGACGGAGGCCCTCGGCGTGCTGCCGCGGTACGCGGACCTCGGCGTCAGGACACCGGTCGGGCCGCGCGGATGACGCGGCGGTCATCCGCGAGTGAGTCGACGACATCAGAAACAGGAGTACCCATGAAGAGGCACATCGCCTTCCTGAACATCCCCGCCGCCGGTCACGTCACGCCGACGCTGGGCGTGGTCGAGGAGCTGGTCAGGCGCGGCCACAGGGTCAGCTACCTGGCCGCCGACGGCTTCGCCGAGCGCATCGCCTCGACCGGCGCCGAGGTCATCCCCTACACCACGACCCTCGACCCGCGGACGATCGCGCCGACCGGCGCGGAGGACTGGCTGGCCCGCGTGCTGCTCGGCGCGGTCCGGGAGGCGGCCGCCACGGCGCCGTCGCTGGAGGCCCACTTCGGTGACGATCTGCCGGACTGCCTCGTCTACGACATCTCGATGCAGTTCCTCGGCCGTGTGATGGCGCGCAAGCTCGGCGTGCCGGGTATCCAGCTCTATCCGGTCCTGGCCTCCCACCAGTACTTCTCCGAGGCACAGGGCGCAGCCGAGGGGATGTTCGGCGACCTGACACGCGAACTGCGCGCGTTCGCCGACGCACACGGGCTGCAGGACGTCCCGCTGGACGAGCTGATGGAGGACGCGCCCTGCAACATCTCGTTCATGCCGCGCGAGTTCCAGTCCGACGCCGACTCCTTCCCCGAGGACCGGTACACGTTCGTCGGAATCCCGTTGCGGGACAGCGACCTCAAGGGCACCTGGCGGCCGTCCACCGACCACCCCGTGGTGCTGATCTCCCTGGGTACGACCTTCAACACCCAGCCCGAGTTCTTCGCGATGTGCGCCAAGGCGTTCGACGGGCTGCCGTGGCACGTGGTGATCGCCGCGGGCCCCGGTGTGGACCTGGAGGCGGTGGGCGAACTGCCCCCCAACGCGGAGATCCACGCCTGGCTGACCCTGCAGGCGGTGCTCGAGCACGCCGGCGCGTTCGTGTGCCACGGCGGCGCGGGCAACACCATGAACGCCCTGTACGCGGGGGTGCCCCTGGTGTCCGTACCGCACAACGGCGACTCGGAGATGATCGCCGCGCGGACCGGCGAGCTGGGTCTCGGCCGTGTCCTGGCCCCCGAGGACGTCACCGCCGAGACCATCCGCGAGGCCGTCCTGGCGGTCGCCGCCGACGAGACCGTGCAGGCGAACCTGCGCGCCATGCGCCGGCACATGCAGAAGGCCGGCGGCGCGCCGCGCGCGGCCGACACGATCCTCGGTCACCTCGACGCCGTGTCGAAGTGACCGGCCGACTCAACGGGAGAAACCCATGAACACGCACGACCTGACCACCGAGCTCGTCCCGGGCGACCTGTACCTGGAGATCCAGCAGTTCTACGCGGTGCAGCTCAAGATCCTCGACCGCGGTGACGGCGAGCAGTGGGCGCGCACCTTCACCCCGGACGGCGTCTTCCAGGCCGCCGACATGCCCGAGCCCCTGGTCGGCCGGGAGATACTCGTCAAGGCGATCGAGATGCAGACCGCCAAGCACGAGGGTCTCGTCCTGCGGCACTGGCTCGGGCAGCTGACCGTCGAGCAGATCGGCGAGGACACCTACCGCGCGCAGAGCTACGTCATGGTGTACGTGACCCCCGACCGCACGCTGCTGAGCGGCGAGGTGCACTTCCGCCACCACACCCTCTGTGACGACGAGCTGGTCCGCGTCGACGGGTCCTGGCTCGTGCGCAAGCGCTTCGTCGAGACCGACGGCGAATACAAGTAGGCCGGGCGCACCGCATGATCCCCCTCTTCAAAGTGGCGATGTCCGAGAAGGCGTCGGCGCTGGTCGGCAAGGTTCTGGACAGCGGCTACATCGGTCAGGGCGCGAAGGTCGACGAGTTCGAACGCGCTCTGGCCGACCGGCTGGACAACCCCCGGATCCTGACCGTCAACAGTGCCACGTCCGGGCTGCACCTGGCCCTGCACCTGGTCGCGACGGAGGCGGGTCGGGACGGCGAGGTCCTGGCCACCGCGCTGACCTGCACGGCGACCAACTGGCCGATCATGGCGAACGGGATGCGCATCCGGTGGGTGGACACCGACCCGGCGACCCTGAACCTGGACCTCGACGACCTGGCCAGGAAGATCACCCCCGCGACACGGGCGATCGTCCTGGTGCACTGGGGCGGCTACCCCGTCGACCTGGACCGACTGGCCCGCATCCTCGACCGGGCCGAACGCGTCCACGGTGTCCGGCCCCGGGTCATCGAGGACTGTGCCGACGCGTGGGGCGCCACCTACAAGGGCGTCCCGCTCGGCGGGCACGGCAACATCGCCGTCTACAGCTTCCAGGCGATCAAGCACCTCACGACCGGTGACGGCGGACTGATCGTGCTGCCCGACGACGAGCTGCTGGCCCGGGCCCGTCTGCTGCGCTGGTACGGCATCGACCGCGACGGTGGCGCGGCCCGGTTCAAGAACGACATCCCCGAGTACGGCTTCAAGTTCAACATGAACGACATCAACGCGGCCATCGGCCTGGCGAACCTCGGGATCGTCGACGACCTGGTCGCACGGCACCGCGAGAACGCGGCGTTCTACGACGCCGAACTGGCCGGGGTGGACGGTCTGGAGCTGACGGAGCGGGCCCCCGACCGCAATCCGTCGTTCTGGTACTACTCCATCAAAGTGGACAACCGCGACGCCTTCGTCCTGCGCATGAAAGAGGCCGGAATCGCCACGAGCGAGGTCCACGAGCGCAACGACGTCTACGGCGCCACCCGGGACTACCGGGCGGTCCTGCCCGGGCTCGACAGCGTCGCCGGGCGCCAGATCGCCCTGCCGGTCGGCTGGTGGGTGTCGGACGAGGACCGGGCGCACATCGTGCGGACCGTCAAGGCCGGCTGGTGACCCTCGCCGGACGGCACGCACACGAGGAGGCGGGGAGCCGATCGGCTCCCCGCCTCCTCGCTGTGGCCGGCGACGGCGGACGGTCTCAGGCGGTGTACCCGAACCGCTCCACGTAGGTGTTGGACACGCTGGTCGCGTTCGCGCGCAGGGCGGCGGCGTGGGCGGGAAAGTCCGGGTCCTGGACGGCCGTCCGCAGCGCCCGGGCATCGGTCCACCGGGCGATGTTGACGTACTTGTTCGGGTCGTCCACGTGCTGGTGCAGCGTGTACGTCAGCAGTCCGGGCTGTTTCCGGAAGAACTCCGCGGTGTCGCTGAACGCCTTCTCGAACGCCTCCGGCGCCCCGGTGAGCGTGAACTGGTTGACGAAGGTGATCGGGCCGTCCGGCTTGTCCTGTGTCATCGTGTGTCCTCCTCGGTCGCGCCTGCGCGCGGCGTCCTGTCGCGCAGCAGCTTCGGGGACGGTGCTCGGCGGGCTCTGGAATACGGCTGTAGTCAGTTGTTCGAACCGGTCTCCCGCAGGGGCTTCCACCAGCCCGGGTTGTCCCGGTACCAGGCGACGTTCTCCGCGAGGCCCTGTGCGAACGGGACCGTCGGCTCGTACCCCAACTCCTCGCGGATCTTGGTGTCGTCGAGGGCGTACCGCAGGTCATGGCCCTTGCGGTCGGTGACCCGGCGTACCAGGCCCGGCTCGGCGCCGATGAGCGTGAGCAGCCGGTCGGCCATCTGGCGGTTCGTGAGTGCGTTGCCGCTGCCGATGTTGTAGATCTCCCCGGGCCTGCCCTTGTCCAGCACGAGCTGGATGGCTCGGCAGTGGTCGTGGACGTGCAGCCATTCGCGGACGTTGCCACCGTCGCCGTACAGCGGAACGTCTTCCCCGTTCAGCAGACCGGTGATGAAGCGTGGGATCAGCTTCTCGACGTGCTGGTACGGGCCGTAGTTGTTGGAGCACCGGGTGATGCGGACGTCGAGGCCGTGGGTGCGTCCGTAGGACCGCGCGATCAGGTCCGCGCCCGCCTTCGACGCCGCGTAGGGGGAGTTGGGGGCCAGCGGCCACTCCTCCGTCCACGCCCCTTCGTCGATGGTCCCGTACACCTCGTCGGTGGACACGTGCACGACCCGCCGCACACCGGTGCGCACGCACGCTTCGAGGAGGGTCTGGGTGCCGAGCACATTGGTGCGGACGAAGTCCGCCGCCGCGTCGAGTGAGCGGTCCACGTGCGACTCGGCGGCGAAGTGCACCACCTCGTCGTGCCCGGGGAGCACCTCGAGCAGCAGCGGGAGGTCGCAGACGTCGCCGCGGACGAAGGTGAGCCGTGGGTGTCCTGCCGGCAGGTTGGCCAGGTTGCCCGCGTAGGTGAGCTTGTCGAGGACCGTGACCTCGGCACCGTCCCGGCCGGGGTAGCCGCCGGCGAGCAGGGTGCGTACGTAGTGCGAACCGATGAATCCCGCGCCGCCCGTCACCAGAACGCTCATCGGGCGGTCACCTCTTCCCGTACGTGGAACTGCGCCTTCATGGTCGGGTTACCTCCTCGTTCCGGTCCGGACGGCGCACAGCGTGTGGCGGCGGACTCGAACCCCTGTGCAGCAGAGGTGGAGCACGTGGGCCCCTGTGTTCTCGAGTACGACTCGAGGCCACAGGAGGATGCTGGACCCCGACCCCCAAGAAGGAGATCGGCATGATCACCCCCAAGATTCCAGCGAAGAGCCTGGAAGTCCGCCTCGCCAAGCATCTGGAGGGCCCGCTCACGCTGGACCACTTCGACGTCGTGGAGGCCGACCTTGCTGAGCCGGGCGACGGAGAGGTCGTCGTCCGCAACGACTTCATGCAGCTGACCGCGGTCATGCAGGATCTGATGACCCCCAGCCCTGATCTCCCGATGCCCCCCTACCAGGTCGGTCAGCGCCTGTGGGGCGGCGGCATCGGCACCGTCGTGCAGTCGAACAGCCCGGACCTCGCGGTCGGCGACCTCGTGCAGAACATGGACGGGTGGGCCGAGTACTCCGTCGGGCCCGCCGGCCAGTACTACAAGGCCGACCCCACCCTGTACCCGGCACCGGAGTACTACCTGACGCAGGGACCGACCGCCTACCACGGCATCGTGGACATCGCCGAGGTCGGCGAGTCGGACGTGGTCTACGTGTCCGGTGCGGCCGGCGGTGTCGGTTCGCTGGCCGGCCAGATCGCCAAGTGCCGGGGCGCGAAGCGGGTGATCGGCAGCGCCGGGAGCAAGGCCAAGGTCGAGTACCTGGTCAACGAGCTCGGCTACGACGCGGCCTTCGACTACCACGACGGCCCGGTGGTGGACCGCCTGCGGGAGCTGGCTCCCGACGGCATCAACGTCTTCTTCGACACGGTCGGCGGCGAGCAGTTCGAGGCCGCCGTCCAGGTCGCGGCCCAGGACGCCCGCTTCGCGCTGTGCGGCGCGCTGTCCGGGCAGGTCGGCGACAGCGAGGGCGCGTTCCCGCGCCTGGACATCATGACGGCGATCGTCCGCCAGATCGTCCTGCGGCCGTACGCCACGTACCACACGCCGGAGCAGATCTGGGCGTGGCACCAGCACTTCAGCCAGTGGCTCAAGGAAGGCAAGTTCGTCCTGCCGCAGACGACCATCAAGGGCGGGCTTTCCGAGGCCCCCGCCGGCCTGCTCAATCTGCTGGGCGGCAAGTACCAGGGCAATGTCGTGGTGAAGCTCTCCGAGAGCTGATGACGCGGCCTGCCCGGGGGGCCCGAACTCCCTCCGGGCAGGTTCCAGCTCCCCTCGAGGAAGCCGACCGAGCATGTCGTACATGACACTGGAAACGGGAGGGCTGCGCGACTTCTTCACGCAGCAGCCCGATTGGTCTCCGAGTACCTCGGACGACGGTCTTGAATTCGCCTTCCTCGAGGCCCCCCTCGACTACGCCGATCCGGCCGGTCCGCGCATCTCCCTCGCGATCAGCCGGCTCCGGGCGAGCGACCCCGGCCGGCGGCGGGGAACGCTCCTGTCCCTGAACGGCGGCCCGGGCGGGGACGGCGGCCTGGGGCGGCTCCTGCCGGCCCGGCTGGGCCGGACCCCCCTGCACGAGATCTACGACCTGGTCGGCTTCGACCCGCGCGGTACCGGCGCCTCCACCCGCATCGAGGGGGAGAACAGCCCGACGACCACCGCGTTCGACTCCCGCCCGCCGGACTCCGCGTTCGCCGCCATCACCGCCGACATGCGGGAGCGCGACCAGGGCTGTGTGCGGGCCGGCGGCGAACTGCGCCGCCACATCACCACCCGCAACAACGCCCGCGACATGGACCTGATCCGTGAGGTCCTCGGCGAACCGCGGATCAGCTTCGTCGGCTGGGCCTACGGCACCCTCCTCGGAGCCGTCTACGGCACCATGTTCGGCGACCGGCTGGACCGCAGTGTCCTGGATTCCTGTGTGCACCCGGACTGGGACTGGCGCCGGCAGTTCAAGTCGCAGGCCGACGCGGTGCGGGAGAACGTCGACAAGTGGGCGGACTGGACCGCCGAGCGGCACACACGCTTCGCCCTGGGCACCACCCCCGACCTGGTCCTGGAGAGCGTCGAGAAGACGGCCGCCGCGCTCGCCGCGATGTCGGGCAGCGCGGCGGCGCGCACCTCCTTCGACGGCGCGGTCGGCAATCTCAGCCCCGTCCGCCCCAAGTGGGCGGAACTGGCCGATCTGGTCTCGGAGTTGGGTGCTGCCGCCGAGGCGGGGGACACGGACCGGGTCCGGACCCTGCTCGGCGGCCAGGTCAAATGGCGGCCCGGACACGCGGCGGGGGAACTGCGGGAAGCCGTGCTCGAAGCGGTGACCTGCGAGACCCTGTGGCCGACGGATCTGGAGATCTACTACCGGGACATGCGGGACCTCCGGGAACGCTGCCCCTACGGATTCGGGGTGATGCGCGCCCAGCCGTGGGTGGGCACCTTCCGGACCGTGGTCCCCCCGGAGCCCGCCACCCGCGTCCGGCGTGCCGGTTACCCCACCGGTCTCATCGTCCAGGCGGACGGTGACCCCCTGGACCACCATCCCGGCGGTCTCGCGATGGCGGAGCGCCTGGGGCACCACCTGATCACCGTCGTCGACTCCGGCGGTCACGAGATCTACGGCCTGTCCGGCAACGAGCACGTGGACCGTCTCGTCAACGACTACCTCGTCAACGGGGTTCTGCCGCCCGAGCGCGTCACCTGCCCCGGTGAGCCCCGCCCTGACATCGCCCCTGACATCGTCCCCGACGGAACGAGGAACGCCCCTCATGGAAACTGAAGCGATGCAGCCCTCCGGGCTCGTGCACGCGGACCGGGTCCGCCCGGCCAGGCCGGGTCTGGTCCTGGCCGCCTGCTGTCTCAGCCAGCTCGTCGTCGTGCTCGACGGCTCGATCATGAACGTCGCCCTGCCGGCGGTCCAGCACGACCTGTCGTTCGACCAGAACAGCCTGCAGTGGGTGCTCAACGCGTTCATGATCCCGTTCGCCGGGCTGCTCCTCCTCGCCGGACGCATGGCCGACCTCTTCGGCCGCCGGCGGCTCTTCCTGACCGGGATCGCGCTGTTCACGGTGGCCAGCCTCCTGGGCGGGGTCGCGGTCAACTCGGGATGGCTGATCGCGGCCCGTGCCGCGCAGGGTGTCGGTGCCGCGATCATCGCCCCCGCCACCCTCTCCGTGCTGAGCACCGCGTTCGTCGAACCCAAGGAACGCGCCAAGGCGTTCGGGCTGTGGGGTGCGGCGGCGGGCAGCGGCGGCGCGATCGGCGTCCTCGCCGGTGGCGTCATCGTCGAATGGCTGTCCTGGCGTTGGGTGCTCCTGGTCAACATCCCCCTGGGCGCGATCCTCATGTACATGGTGGCCTCGGCGGTCGCCGAGTCACGTGACCCGGACGCCCGCCGCCGGCTGGACATCGCCGGCGCGCTGTCCGTGACCCTGGGACTCGCGGTCCTCGTCTACGGCATCGCCGAGGGCGAGCGGTACGGCTGGGGGGCACCCCGGATCGTGACGGCCCTGACCGCCGGTGCGGTGCTTCTCGCCTTCTTCCTGGTGGACCAGGCGAAGCTGGCCAAGCAGCCGATCATGCCACTGAGCATCTTCCGGAGCCGTTCGGTCAGCGTGGCGAACGCGGTGGCGTTCGTGTCCGGCGCGGCCATGCTCAGCACCTTCTACTTCATGACACTGCAGCTCCAGATCGTCCTGGGGTACAGCGCCCTGCACACCGGCGTCGCCTACCTGCCGGTCTCCCTGGCGACCTTCGTCGGTGCCGGCGGCTGCTCGGCCGTGGTGGCCAAGACCGGGCCCCGCCCGGTGCTCCTTGTCGGTCTGGCGCTGGCCGCGGCAGGCCTGCTGTGGCTGGGCCAGGCGGACGAGACGGCCACCTTCGCCGCCGACCTGCTGGGCCCGACCGTCGTCTTCGGCATCGGCCTCGGCCTGCTCATCACCGGCACGGCCAACGCGGCGACCGCGGAGGTGCCGGACAGCCAGCAGGGGCTCGCCTCCGGTCTGCTCAACACCAACCAGACGCTGGGCAGTGCCGTCGGCCTCGCGATCCTCGTGGCCGTCGCCAACTCCCACACCGCGAAGGCGATGAAGAGCGTGAACCCCGCGGATGCCGCGGCGCGCGCCCACGCCCTGTCCAGCGGCTACGAGCTGGCCTTCCTCGTCACCGCCGGGGTCCTGGCGGCGAGCGTGCTCATCGCGCTCGCGGCTCCGAAGGCCCGCAGGTGACGGTGGACCGTCGTAGGGAAAGGGCCGCGGGGCAGTGATGTCCCCGCGGCCCTTTCCCGTTCCCGCGTGCCGTCCGCGTACGTGGCTCCGGCGGCCTCACACGACGGCAGCCACCCGCACGTCGTGGGTCTCGGCGCCGTCGGCGGCGAAGGCGAGAAGCCGGGCGCCCTCCTCCTCCAGCTCCGCGCGCCGGGCCGCCGGCAGCGGTCTGAAGGGCTGCACCCGCAACGTGGCGGCCGAGCGCTCCTGTTCGATCCGCCAGACCCCGTGGACGAACCCGTCCACCAGGATGGTGCCGGGAATGACGGCGTTCTTCGTCGCGATCGCCCTGCGGTCCTCGTCACTGATGATCCGCGTGCGGTCGGCGTGCGAGAGGATCGCGTTGTCGTACGGGGCCAGGTAGCGCACGGGGGCCGGGGTGTCCGGATCCGGGCGGGGGGCGTCGGGCAGGTCGAACAGCTCCGCACCCGAGGAGTCCCGGAAGGTCACCAGACGGGGCCGGAGCCGCTCGGTCACCTCACGCAACCGGGTCAGGCCCGACCACGCCTGGATGTCCTTGACCGAGGCGGGGCCGAAGGCCGCGAGATAGCGCAGGACCTGGCGGTCGGGAGCGGACTCGGGCTCCAGCGGCGCACCCAGCCACCCCTGTGCGGTGGCGTAGGTGGTCTGCCCGCTCGCCCCCCAGATCCCCCGGGGCGGGACCTGGACCAGTGGCAGCAGCGCACGGACCGCGTTGACGAGGGTGGCGGCCGTGCGGTCGGGCCACCTCTCCTGGAGGAGCTTGCCGAGGTCCGCGGTGGTACGCGGCTCCTCCTCGACGAGTTCCCGTCCCGCGGCGGCGAGTTCACCGAGGTCGAGGTCGCCCAGCTCCTTGCCGAAGGTGGTGCGCAAGGAGCGCTCCATGAAGGGCTGCACCCAGGGACGGATCGCCAGGCAGTCGCGGGCGGTGACCAGATGCACGGTTCCCCGCATCAGGGCGATGCGGACCGCCTCCCGGCTGGTGAGCAGGGTGGCCAGCTCGTCCTGCCGGAAGTCCGTCAGCCGGGTCCACAGTCCGTAGTAGGGCGGTGTCGGGGCCTGCGCCTGCAGGCCCACGAGGTGCTCGATCGCCTCCGGCACGGACAGGGTCCCGCGGCGTAACAGCATCTGCCGGTCCAGGAAGGCCCGGTTCAGAGCTTCGCGGCTCAGTGTCCCGCCGGCTCTTGCGGTGGATCGTGTGGGCATGTGGCTCCTCAGCGCACGAGGCGGAAGAACGTGCGTAGTTCGTCCGCGAGAACGGCCGGCTTCTCCAGGGCCGGGAAGTGACCGCCACTGTCGAGGTCCCGCCAGTGGCGCAGGTCCGTGAAGCGCTCCCGCGCCCAGGCCCGGGGAAGCCAGGCGTCCTTGGGGAAGACGGAGCAACCGGTGGGCACCGAGGTGGGGTTCATGGGCTCCTTGCCGAAGCTCTCCCAGAACAGTCGGCCGGACGACGTGGCGGTCCGGGTCAGCCAGTACATCATCACCGTGTCGAGCAGACGGTCCCGGGACACGGCCTTCTCGAGGTCGCCGTCGTGGTCGGCCCAGCTCCAGAACCGGTCGACGACCCAGCCCAGTTGGCCGCTGGGGGAGTCGGTCAGCCCGTAGCCGATGGCCTGCGGCCGGGTGGACTGGATCACCGCGTATCCCGAGCGGCTCTCGCCGAAGCTCTTCATCCGGGCCATGGCCGCCTGGTCGCGTGCGTCGAGCTCCACCTCCTTCCGGGGGGCCTGCGCCAGCGGCATCGTCAGATGGATTCCGGCGAGGTGCTCGGGGTCGGTGCTGCCGAGGGCCGCGCTGATCCATGAGCCCCAGTCCCCGCCGTGGGCGCCGTAGCGGCTGTATCCGAGCCGGTCCATCAGGGCGGCCCAGGCCGACGCGGTCCGGCCCACGGACCAGCCGGTGCCGTCGGGCCTGTCGCTGAAGCCGTGGCCGGGCAGGGACGGGCAGACCACGTGGAAGGCGTCGGCCGGGTCCGGCGGGTCGATGAGCAGGTCGATGATGTCGAGGTACTCGACGACACTGCTGGGCCACCCGTGGGTGAGCAGCAGCGGCGTGGCGTCGGGGTGCGGCGAGCGCACGTGCAGAAAGTGCACCCCGAGGCCGTCGATCGTGGTCCGGTACTGGGGAAGGGAGTTCAGCCGCGCCTCGGTCGCCCGCCAGTCGTAGTGGTGCTGCCAGTACGAGCACAGCTCCTTCATGTAGGCGAGCGTGGGCCCCTGTGACCAGTCGTCGACCGTTTCGGCATCCGGCCAGCGGGTCTCCGCGAGGCGCCGGCGCAGATCACGCAGTTCGCTCTCCGGTACCTCGATCCGGAACGGTGTGACGTCCGCAGTCATACGAGAACCTCCTGGTCGAAGCGGAACGGTTGCACGGACTTCGAGGCTAGGGAAGCGCGCTACAGCAGGGGTCGAGCCCCGTCGCCCCCGCAGGGGACGATGCATTGGTTCTCTAGTAGCACTAGAGGTATTTCGGTCATTCTTCCCCGCATGAGGAAACTGCCGATAGCCGCTACGGCGGCCGCCATGAGTGCACTGATCGTCGCGCTGCCCGCGTCGGCGCAGGGCGAGGAAATCAGGGTCACCACTCCCGTGGGGAGCTGGGAATCCACAGTGACCCGACCGGGCGCCACGGACTACGTCCAGATGTTCTTCACCCGCAGTGGGAGGGCCTGCCTGATCAGCGACGGCGGCACGAGCGTGGGCACCTGGAGGCCGACCGGGCCGAACGCCTTCAACTACCGCATCAAGGAGCCCCTGTCCGACGGCCACGGCACACAGACCGGCTGGGTCTACATCAACCAGTACGCCACCCAGTCCGGCGACGACCAGTTCAACAGCTCCGGAGTCTCGACCATCTACGACCTGAGCGGCAACAAGCAAGGAGCCGTGACCGCCAAGGTCATAGCCGTCCGTGGGACCGCCACCCCGCCGGCGTACTGCAGCCGTTAACGCGCGGTTGTCGGCTGAGAAGTGCCTTTCGGCCGGGGTGACCAGACGCTCAGAGCGTCTCGTCACCCCGGCCGAAAGGCATTTTCCGTATCGGCGTTCTCCGCGTCAGGCGGGTGTGGACAGCCTGTCCGGACCCGGCACGTGTGCCGGTGCCGAGCCGTTCGGACGCGACCCGGCGACGAACGCCTTCAGGTCGAACCCGGGGGTGCGTGCCTCGGCGGGGGAGGGCCCCGTGCCCGTGGCGAGAAGCCGCCGCGCGATGCCGTGATCGGCCGGCCGGCCGACCGACTCGACGCCGATCAGCCGCCCCTGAAGGAAGCAGAGCACCGAGAAACGGGCCCCGTCGGGATCGCCGACGGTGACCGTCTCGTCGTGGCCCGCGGTCAGCCCGGCCATCTGCAGCCGCAGCTCGTACTGCTCGGACCAGAACCAGGGGACCGCGGTGTACGGCGCGCTCTCGCCGCAGATCTCGGCAGCCACGTACCGGGCCTGGTCGGACGCGTTCTGCACCGACTCGAGACGGATGTGACGCCCCGAGCGCGGGTCGGGGAAGCGGGCGCAGTCGCCGATCGCGTGGACGGCCCTGTCGCTCGTCCGCAGCCACCGGTCGACGATGACGCCGTCACCGACGAGGAGCCCCGCGTCGGCGGCGAGCCGGGTGTTCGGCAGGGCGCCGGCGCCCACGACCACCAGGTCGGCGGGCAGCCTGCGGCCGTCGCGCAGTTCCATGACCTCGACGTGGCCGTCGGCGCGGCCGTGCAGGGCGGCCACCTCCTGGCCGAGCAGGAGGCGTACCCCGCGCTCCCGGTGCCGTCCGGCGAGCCACGCCGACATCTGCGGGGTGAGCGCGCGGGCGAGGGGGCGTGACTGGACCTCGACCACCGTCACCTTGTGCCCCAGGGTGAGGGCGGTGGCGGCCAGTTCGAGCCCGACGAACCCGGCGCCGATCACACAGACGTGGCGCGGCGGCCCGTCGAGATGCCCCCGCAGCGTCTCGGCGTCGGCAAGGCTGCGCAGCGTGAGCACCCCGCTCAGGTCCGCACCGGGCAGGGGGAGGACCCGGGCCCTGGCGCCGGTGGCCAGGACCAGCCTGTCGTAGGCGAGGACGGTCCCCGACGCCAGCTCGACGCGCTGCCCGTCGAGGTCGAGGCGCTCCGCGCGGTCACCGGAAACGCAGGAGATGCCCTGCGCCTCGAAGAACGACTCGGGGCGCAGGGGCAGGTCCGCGTGTGCGGTGGTGCCGGTCAGGAAGCCCTTGGACAGAGGCGGCCGGTGGTAGGGCGGCACGGGCTCGTCGCCGACCAGGGTGACCGGTCCGCCGTACCCCTTGGCGCGCAGCGCGGCCGCCGTGTCGAGGCCGCCCTGACCCGCGCCGATGACGACGACTCCGCGGGCGGCCATCAGCTCTGCGCCTCGGGCAGATGCACCACGAGCCCGTCGAGGGCCTCGGTGACCGGCAGCTGGCAGCTCAGACGGCTCGAGTCCCGGCGCGGGCACGCCGTTCCGTACAGGACGTCGTCCTCGACGGAATCCATCGGCGGCAGGGGTACGGCGTTGTCGTCGTCCACATAGACGTGGCAGGTCCCGCACTGTGCGGAGCCGCCGCACTGGGCCTCGATGCCGTCGATGTTGTTCAGCTTCGCGACCCGCATGACCGTGTTGGGTGCCTGGGCGTCGACGACGGTGGTGGTGCCGTTCGGGTGCTTGTAGGTGATCTTGGCCATGGAGCTCTCCTCGTGGAATGTCGTACCGCCCCGCGGGGGGTACGGAATCCGGCCTCGCCCGCGTACGGAAGAGGACTGTGACCACTCCGTCTAGAGGAGCCCTTGAGCGGTCCTCAGGCAGCTCCGCGCGGCTCGACCGGGCTGCGATCACCGGTCGATCGCCGCGGCGCAGCGTGGCGGTATGACTGCTTCCACCGTGCAGGGCGCCGCGCCGCCCACCGCCGTCCCCCACCGGCTCGGTCTCGTCCTCGCCGTCTGCTGCCTGGGCCAGTTCATGAACGTCCTGGACGCCTCGGTGGTCAATGTGGCGCTGCCCGCCATCGCCGCCGACCTCCGCTTCGACCGGCACAACCTGCAGCTGGTCAACAACGCGTACACCGTCGTCGTCTGCGGCTTCCTGCTGCTCGGCGGCCGGCTCGCCGACCTGTTCGGGCAGCGCAGGATCCTGCTGGCCGGCGCCACTGTGTTCACCCTCGCCAGCGCCGTCGGAGGCGCGGCGGACAGCCCGGCGACACTGATCACGGCCCGGGCCTTCCAGGGTCTGGGCGCCGCCGTCATGGCGCCCACGACGCTGACCGTGCTCAGCACCACGTTCACCGGGGCCGAGGCGCGTGCCAAGGCGTTCGGCTGGTGGAGCGGGGTGTCGGGGGCGGCGGGCGCGATCGGGGTGCTGGCCGGCGGGGTCATCACCGAGTGGCTGTCCTGGCGCTGGATCCTCCTGGTCAACGTGCCCATCGGCATCGTCCTGCTGGCAACCGCGGCCTCGGTGGTGCCCTCGGGACCGGCCCGCCGCGGACCGCGCCCCGGCCTCGACGTGCCCGGTGCGCTCACCGTCACCCTCGGCCTGATGGCGGTGGTCTGGGCCGTCGCCGAGACGCACGCACACGGCTGGGGCTCCGTCCCGGTCCTGGTGCCGTTCGGCGGGGGCACGGTGCTGCTCGCCCTGTTCCTGCTCATCCAGACGCGGTTCGCACGCCATCCGCTGGTGCCCCTCGGCATCTTCCGCGTCCGTGCGGTCGCCGCCGCCAACCTGGTCGCCTTCTTCGGTATCGCGGCGCTCTTCAGCACCTTCTACTTCTTCACGCTCCTGCTGCAGCAAGTGCTCGGCTACAGCCCGGTGCGCACCGGGCTGAGCTATCTGCCGCTGACGGCGGGCATCGCGCTCGGCGGCTGGGGGGTGTCCTCGCTGATCCCGCGCACCGGTGCGCGTCCCGTGCTGCTCACGGGCCTGGCGACGTCCTGCCTCGGCCTGCTGTGGCTGGCGCGCATCGACGCGGGCGCCGGCTTCGTCACCGATGTGCTGGGCCCCGTCGTCCTGCTCGGCTTCGGCATGGGCGCGGTGCTCAACGCGACGACCAACGCGGCCACCGCCGACCTGCCCGCCCATCAGGCAGGGCTCGCCTCCGGGCTGCTCAACACCACCCGCCAGCTGGGCAGCGCGCTGGGCCTGGTGACCCTCGCGGCCCTCTCCGCGCACCGCGTCGACCGGGCGTCCGGGCAGGGCGCGGCGGCCTCCGCCCACGCACTCGCCTCCGGTTACGGCCTCGCGCTGTACGGAGCCGCCGCGTTCGCCGCCGCCGGCCTGCTCGCCGCGCTCGCGGTGCCGGGGCGGCGCTCCCGTACCGCCGGGACACCGGCCTCGTGAGGAGGGGCGCGGACAGCACGGAGGGGCCCCGGTACCGATCGGTACCGGGGCCCCTCCGCATCACCGGGGCCGCGCCGGGTTCCGCCTCTGTCCCGCCGTGGGGGGGCGTCACCAGACGACCGGCAGCTCCCACAGTCCGTAGATCACGGCGCCCTCCTTGCGCGGGATCTCCAGGAACGGCTTGGCCAGCCGGAGGGTGGGAATCCGCTGGAACAGCTTGCTCCACACGATCTGCAGTTCCAGCCGGGCGAGGTCCGCGCCGATGCAGTGGTGCACCCCGTGCCCGAATCCCAGGTGCTTGCGGCTGCCGCGGGTGATGTCGAGCTTCTGCGGCTCGGGGAAGACCTCGGGGTCGCGGTTGGCGGCGAGCCCCAGGCACAGGATGCCGTCCCCCTTGCGGATGACCTGGCCGCCGATCTCGATGTCCTCGAGGGCGACGCGCGGCACGGCCGTGTCACCGATGGTGGCGTAGCGCACCAGCTCCTCGACGGCCGACTTCACCAACGACGGGTCGTCGAGCAGGAGTTGCAGCTGGTCCGGGTGCTCCAGGAGGGCGGCGGTGCCCAGCGAGATCTGGCTGGCGGTGGTCTCGTGGCCGCCGTTCATCAGCAGCCGCACCATGTTGAAGAGATCCCGGTCGGTGTACTCCTCGCCGGACTCCTCGTAGTCGGCCATCGCCCGGCTGAGCAGGTCCTCGCCCGGCTCGCGCCGCTTGAGCTGGATCAACTCCTCGACGTAGGCGTTGACCTCGACGATCGCCGCCTGCCGCTCCTCGGTGGAGCTGTGCCCGCCGAGCAGCGCCGTACCGTGCTTGATGAAGAAGTCGTGCTGGTCCTGGGGGATGCCGAGCAGCTCGCAGATCACCGTCATCGGAACGGCGAGGGAGAACACCCGGTGGAAGTCGGCCGGCGGCTCCAGCGCCAGGAGCTTGTCGAGGTGCTCGTCGACGATCTCCTCGACCCGCGGCCGAAGCCGCTGCACCTGCCGGTTGGTGAACGTCAGCGCCGCCTTGCGCCGGGTGGAGCTGTGCTCCTTGCCGTCGTAGCCGATGAAGGACGTCTCGGTGCGGTACTCGGGCGGGGCGACGAAATAGAACGGGAAGTTGTCGTGCCTGCGCGAGGCACTCACCCGCGGATCGGTGAGCAGCTCACGGATGGTCTGATAGCCGGTGATCGTCCATATGCGCAGACCCGACCCGGTCAGGGTGACCTGGGACACGTCCTTGTCCACCATCTCCGCGTACTCGGTGGGCGGTGTGAAGGGGCAGGTGCGCGCGTAAGGGAAGGTCTGTTCCTCGGCCGGTGCGTCCGCCTCGGTGGCGCTGGTGGTCACAGTGGTTCCTCTCGCCGTGGGTGAATGCGTACGGAAAGTGCCTTCTGGCCGGGTCCGAGGGGCCAGTAGACCGGGACCTTCTTGGGCCGTGGTCGAGTCCGCGCAGAGCTGTGCGCCCTGGGTCCGCGGAGCCACCGGCGCCCCACGACCCGCCCTCCACCGGCGCCCAAGGAGCTCCCCGCAGCGTTCCGGCTCCGACGGAGGAGGAGCCGCAGATGGCGACAGGTACAGGACCACTGCACGGCCTGCGGGTCGTGGAGCTGGCGGCGATCGGGCCCGCACCGTTCGCCTGCATGATCTTCGCCGACCTGGGGGCCGACGTGGTGCGGATCGACCGGGCCGACGGCGCCCGGTCGTTCGCCGACTGGCACGGCGAACTGGACCGGGGGCGCCGCACGATGGAGCTGGACCTCAAGGACCCCGGTGACGTGGACTGGCTGCTGCGCCAGGTCGAGCAGTCGGACGTCCTGGTGGAGGGGTTCCGGCCGGGCGTGGCCGAGCGCCTGGGCATCGGCCCCGACGTCTGCCTCGGACGCAATCCCCGCCTGGTCTACGGCCGGATGACCGGCTGGGGCCAGCACGGGCCGCTCGCCACCACCCCCGGGCACGACATCAACTACCTCGCCCTGACCGGGGCGTTGCACGCCATCGGCGAGGCGGGCGGACCACCGGTGCCACCGGTGAACCTGCTCGGCGACTTCGCGGGCGGCGCGATGTTCCTGGTCGCCGGGGTGCTGGCCGCCCTGTACGAGCGGGGGACCTCGGGCCGCGGACAGATCGTGGACGCGGCGATCGTGGACGGTGCCGGCGCGATGCTCGGGATGCTGACCGCGATGGCCCGGGCCGGGCAGTGGCGGCACGAGCGTGGGGTCAACCTGCTGGACGGCGGGGCGCCCTTCTACTCGTGTTACGCGTGCGCGGACGGCAGGTACGTCGCCGTGGGCGCGCTGGAGGACCGGTTCTACCAGGCGCTGCTGCGTGGCCTGGAGCTCGACCCCGAACGACTGCCGGACCGCGGCGACCCCGTCAACTGGCCCTCCCTGCGCCGGGTCCTCGCCCGCCGCTTCCTCACCCGCGACCGGGACGACTGGGCCCGCGACTTCGAGGGGACGGAGGCGTGCGTGACACCGGTCCTCGATGTCGAGGAAGCCGCGGCACACCCCCATCACCGGGCGCGGGGAAGCGGTCCCAGCGCACCGGCCCCGCGCTTCGGCAAGGTGCAGGCGGACCTCCGCTGACCGTGGCCGCCCCGCGAACCGGGCGGGACGCGGTTCCGCCGTCGCCCCGCCCGGCCACCCGCCGCCGTGCGCGCCGCCCGAGCCCCCGCCCCGCCAGGACCCGGCCGCGGAGCCCGAGGCCGTCACCGTCTCCCGCGGCGGCACCCCCGGGACGGATCCGGTTACCCAGGTCAGGGGCCGGGTGGCAGACCAGCCGCCCGGCCCCTGACGCATGCCGCCGGGGCCCGGCCCGGGTTCGAGCCGCACTCCGGGCGGCTTCGAGGCGACGGCCGGAATCTGAGGGAACCAGCAGCGGCCGACCGGCGCCGCAGGCCGACAGTTAGGAGGGGCGATGGCGGAGCGCAGCTTTCAGCTCTACGACACGACCCTGCGCGACGGGACGCAGATGGAGGGGCTCGCCCTCACCGTCGACGACAAGCTCGCCATTGCGCGCAGCCTGGACGCCCTCGGCGTGGGGTTCATCGAAGGCGGCTGGCCCGGCGCCGTCCCGAAGGACACCGAGTTCTTCCGCCGGGCCCGCACCGAACTCGACCTCCGCTCCGCCCTGTTGACGGCCTTCGGTGCCACCCGCAGGCCCGGTGTCGCGGTGTCGCAGGACCCGCAGGTGCGGGCCCTGCTGGAGGCGGAGACCCCGGCGGTGACCCTCGTCGCCAAGAGCCACCCGGGGCACGTGGAGGCGGCCCTGCGCACCACGCTCGCCGAGAACCTCGCCATGATCCGGTCCACCGTGCAGCACCTGGTGCTCGCCGGCCGCCGGGTCTTCCTGGACGCCGAGCACTACTTCGACGGCTACCTCGCCAACCGCGAGTACGCCCTGGAAGTGGTGCGCACGGCGATGGAGGCCGGCGCCGAGACCGTCGTGCTGTGCGACACCAACGGCGGCTCCCTGCCCGACGAGGTGAAGGCCGTCGTCGCCGACACCGGCGCCATGACCGGCGCCGCCGTCGGTATCCACTGCCACGACGACACCGGCTGCGCCGTCGCCAACACCATGGCCGCCGTCGACGCGGGCGCGCGGCACGCCCAGGGCACGGTCCACGGCTACGGCGAACGCTGCGGCAACGCGAACCTGCTCACCGTCATCGCCAACCTCGTCCTCAAGCGGGGCCTGGAGGTGATCCCGCTGGAGCGGCTCGCCGCCCTGGAACCGGCCGGGCGGGTCATCGCCCAGGTCACCGGCATCCCCGGCGCGCACGCCGCGCCGTACGTCGGCGCGGCGGCCTTCACGCACAAGGCGGGCCTGCACGCCTCCGCGCTGCGCGTGGACCCCGGCCTGTACCAGCACATCGACCCGGCCCGCGTCGGCAACACCATGCGCGTCCTCGTCTCCGACATGGGCGGCCGCTCCTCCATCGAGCTGAAGGCCCGCGAGCTGGGCTACGAGGCCGACGCCGGTTCCGCGGCGGTCGGCCGCGCCGCGGCCCGGGTCAAGGAGCTGGAGAGCCGCGGCTACACCTTCGAGTCCGCCGACGCCTCCTTCGCGCTGCTGCTGCGCGAGGAGCTGGACGAACACCCGTACCTGCCGCCGTTCGACGTCGAGTCGTGGCAGGTGACGCTCGACGGCGACGGCGGCGCCGCGCGGGCCACGATGCGGCTGTGCGTCGACGGGGTGCCGCTGACCGCGACCGGCGAGGGCAGGGAACCGGTGCACGCCCTGGACGCCGCCCTGCACCAGGCACTCGATTCGTTCTTCCCCGAGATGGCCGGACTGCGGCTGCACACCCACCGGACACGGGAACTGGCCGGCGGGAACGGACAGCCGAGCCTGGTCCGGGTGCTCCTCACGTTCCAGGACGGCGAGCGCGACTGGGGCACCGTCGGCGTGGCCGCGCATGCCACGGCGGCCGCGCTGCAGGCCCTGCTCGACGGCGTCCACCACGTCCTGTCCGGCGGATCCGGCCGGGCCCGGGGCGAGGCGGCCCCGGAGCTGCTGGCCGCACCGGCCGACTGAGAGCACGGGCTCTGATCCCTTCGAACCCTCAGGAGAGCGGCTGTGCGCGTGGAAGACCTCTACCTACGGGCGACCTCGGTGCGCCTCCCGTCCCGGCTGAGCATCGACGACGCCGTGGCGGCGGGCGACTGCCCGGCGAACCTCGCCGCGGCCACCGGCGCCGTCTCGGTGGCGTACTCCCCGGACGAGTCCGCCGCGCAGATGGCGGCCCACGCCGCGCGGACCGCGCTGGCCCGCGCGGGCAGCGACCCCGCCGACGTGGATCTGCTGCTGCACGCGGACACCTACCACCAGGGGCAGGACCTGTGGCCCGTCGCCTCGTACATCCAGCGCGAGGCGCTCGGCAACCACTGCCCCGCCCTGGAGATCCGGCAGATGTCCAACGGCGGCCTGGCGGCGATGGACCTCGCCGCCGCCTACCTCACGGCGGGCCACGGCCACGGCGACGCGCTGCTCACCAGTGCCGACCGGTTCTGCACGCCGGGCATCGACCGCTGGCGGACCGACCCCGGCACGCCCTACGCCGACGGCGCCGCGGCCCTCGTGCTCTCCCGGCGCGGCGGCTTCGCCCGGCTCGTCTCCCTCGCGCTGCACGCCGACCCGGAACTCGAACCGATGCACCGCGGTGACGATCCCTTCACCCGGGCCCCCTTCAGTCACCGGATGCCGGTCGACTTCGAGGAGGCCAAACGCTCCTTCATCGGCCGGACGGGCATGTCGTACGCCATCACCCGTGCGCACAACGGCCAGCAGACCGTGGTCAAGGAGGCGCTCGCCGACGCCGGGATGGAGCTGGCCGACGCCCGCTGGGTGGTGCTGCCGCACTTCGGGCAACGCCGGCTCCAGGCCATCTACTACAAGCCGTTCGGCATCGAACAGGCCCGCACGCCCTGGGAGTTCAGCCGCACGGTCGGCCACCTCGGGGCCGGTGACCAGTTCGCCGGGCTCGATCACCTGGTGGTGTCGGGGAAGGCCCGGCCCGGCGACCGCTGTGTGCTGATCAGCGTCGGCGCCGGCTACAGCTGGGGATGCGCCGTGGTGGAGATCGTCCGGCGACCCGACTGGGCCGACTGAGCAACGCCCTGCCCCGGCCGGTCTCCACCCAGGGTCGAGGCGTACTCCAGGGCACCTGTGTCAATCTGCTGACCGCCGTCCTCGACGGCACGACCCAAGGAAGGACCGCCGTGGCGACGACCGTTGCGAGCGAGACACCGGACACCGAGCGCCCCGTCCCGGGCCCGCACGTCACAGAGCACTCCATCACCGTGGCCGCACCGCCCGACGCCGTCTACGCGCTGGTGGCCGACGTCTCCGCCTGGCCCCAGGTGTTCGGACCCACCGTGCACGTCGAAGTACTCGAAGCGGACTCAGCGGGCACGCCGGGTGCGCCGGGCACGGGCGAGCAGCTGCTGCGCATCTGGGCGATGGCCAACGAGCAGGTGCGCACCTGGACCTCGCGCCGCACCCTCGACCCGCGGGCCCGTGTCATCACCTTCCGGCAGGTGGTCTCGGCGGCCCCCGTCGCCTCGATGGGCGGTACCTGGCGCATCGAGGAGGTCGACGACGGCACGACCCGGGTGGTGCTGCTGCACGACTACCGCGCCGTCGGCGACGACCCCGAGGCCGAGGCGCTGATCGAGCGCGCCGTCGACCGCAACAGCGTCGCCGAGCTCGCCGCGCTGAAGAACGCCGCCGAACTCGGCGAGGCCGCCGGCGAGTTGCAGTTCACCTTCAGCGACTCGGTGACCGTCGCCGGGGCGGCCGGCGACGTGTACGGCTTCCTGAACCGTGCCGAGCTGTGGCCCGAGCGGCTGCCGCACGTGGCCCGGCTCGGCCTCACGGAGGACGAGCCCGGCATCCAGCACATGGACATGGACACCCGCAGCCCGGACGGCTCCCTGCACAACACCACCTCGGTGCGGGTCTGCTTCGAGGACCGCCGGCAGATCGTGTACAAGCAGCTGCGGGTGCCCGTCGCGATGCGCGTGCACACGGGCCGCTGGACCATCGAGCCCGCCGGCGACGACGGCACCCTCACCGTCACCTCCTGGCACACGGTCGTCCTCGACCCGGAAGGGGTCCGCAGCGCGCTCGGCCCCGAGGCCACCCTCGCCGAGGCCAGGGCCCTGGTCCGCAAGGCCCTGGGTACCAACAGCTCCACCACCTTGCGTCACGCCAAGAGATTCGCGGAGGACCTGCATGCCGGGACGTGAACTAGCCGGGCCCGTCACGGTCATCAACCGGTTCGAGGTCAAGGGCGACACCGACAGGTTCGAGCGGATGTTCCGGGAACACTCCCAGTTCCTGCGCCGCCGGGCGGACTTCGAGTACCTGGTGACCATGCAGCTCGTCGACCGGCCGCACGTCTACGTCCACCTCGCGCACTGGAGGACTCTGCAGGCCTTCCTGGACACCGTGCACGACGAGACGTTCCTGGGGCACGTCGAGCGCCTCGAACCGCTCGTCGAGACGGAGTTCGACCAGGCGGTCAGCGCCGGCCGGATGCTGCGGGGCAACGCGCAGGCCGGGACGCGCAGCGTGGCCCTGGTACGGGCCCGGGTGCGCGGGGACTGGCGTGCCTTCGAGCGGGGTTTCGCCGAACTCGCCGGGGAACTGGCCGCGGCGGGCGGATTCGGGGGCAGTGATCTGCTGCGCTCCATCGTCCGCCCCGCCGTGTACACGGGCGTCCTGTGGTGGCAGGACGCCGACGTGCTGACGCAGGCCTTCGAGAGCACACCGGTCAAGGCCGCGCTCGACACGCTGGGCGACATCGCGGAGCTGGTCGTCGAGCGGACCCGGCACGTGGCGTACGAGCGCGTCATCGACTGACCGGCGACCCACGGGAGCGTGCGCCGGCCGTGCCCCAGCGGGACGAGAGCCGAGGACATCCGGTCCTCGGCTCTCCCGCGTTCCGGGCACGAGGGCTCCTCGAGGGCGAGGCGGCACGCTGGTGCCATGTCGAACGAGAGGCACATCACCGTGGTGCGCGGGCGGCCCGACGCGGAGGAACTGGCCGCGGTCACCGCCGTGCTGCTGGCCCTGGTGCGCCGTGCGCGGCAACCGGAGGCCACCGCCCTCGCGGCGTACGCGAACTGGACCGTCAAGGGCGGCGACTACCGCCCGGTGCCGGACGGGTCCGGCCGATGACCCGTCCCGCCATGTGCCCGAGGGAACGCGCGACAGCGAAGGGGGAGGCGTTGACCGGTCACCGGACGTTCACCGACATCGTGCGCAGCAGGGTTGCCGAGGCGCCCGCCCGCGAGGCGCTGATCCTGCTCCGTGAGCGGGACGGCGTACTGCGGCCGGACCCGATCGGCTACGGCGAACTCGACCGGGCGGCCCGCGCCGTGGCCGCCCGGATCGGGCGTTATGTGGCGCCCGGCGAGCGCATGCTGATCCTGCACCGCTCGCGCCGGCAGTTCGCCGTCAGCTTCCTCGCCTGCCTGTACGCGGGCGTGGCCGCGGTGCCCGCCGCGCCGCCCGGCACGGCGGGCCGGCACGACGAGCGGATCGCGGGCATCGTCAAGGACGCCGCGGCCGCCGGTGTGCTCACCTCCCTCGCCGAGGCGCCCGAGGTGACGCAGCTGCTGGCCCGTACCGGCTACGGACGGATCACCTGCATCCCGACCGACGCCGCGGACGACACCGGGGACGAGCCGTTCCGGACGGTCCCCCAGGGACCGGACGACGTCGCGTTCGTGCAGTACACCTCGGGCTCCACCCGCGAACCACGCGGTGTGGTCGTCACGCACCGGGCGCTGCTCGCGGGCCACGAGGCGATCAGTGCGGCGCTCGGCACCAGGCCGGGCAGCAGGATCGGCGGCTGGCTGCCCCTCCACCACGACATGGGCCTGGTCGGTCAGCTGCTGCACGCCCTGTGGCTCGGCGGCACCGCCGTCCTGCTCTCCCCGGTCGCCTTCGTCAAGCGCCCGGCGAACTGGCTGGAGACGATCTCGCGCTACGGCCTCACCGTCAGCGGCGCCCCCGACTCCGCCTACGAGCTGTGCGTGCGCCGGGTCAACGACAGCCAGCTCGCCGGACTCGACCTGTCCGGCTGGCGCGTCGCCGTCAACGGCGGAGAACCCGTGACCGCCGCCACCATGCGGGCCTTCGCCGAACGCTTCGCCCCCGCCGGACTGCGGCCCGAGGCGCTCACGCCCTGCTACGGCCTCGCGGAGGCGACCCTGCTCGTCGCGGGCGACCGGGACACCTCCGCGGTCGAGACCCGCCCCCTGCCGGGGCCCCTCGCCGCCGACGGCCCGCCGCGGGAGACCGTCTCCTGCGGCCGTCCCGCCTCCGCCGAGGTGCGCATCGTCGACCCGGACAGCCACGAGGCGCTCGACGACGGCCGCGTCGGGGAGATATGGGTGCGCGGCGCGGCCGTCGCGCGCGGCTACTGGGGCGTTCCCGCACGGAGCGCCGAGACCTTCGACGGCCGGATCAAGGACGGCGAGCGCGGCTACCTGCGCACCGGGGACCTCGGCGCCCTCGTCGACGGGCAGCTGTATGTGACCGGCCGGATCAGGGACATGATCGTGGTGGCGGGCCGCAACCTCTACCCGCAGGACCTGGAACGCTCCGTGCGCGAGGTCAGTGCCCTGTTCGGCTCCGGCACCGCCTTCGGGGTGCCCGCGGAACGCGAACGCCTCGTCGTCGTCCAGGAGTTGCGGACCCGCAGCCGCTACGGAGTCGACCTGGCCGAACTCGCCACCTCCGTGCAGCGCACCCTGGGCGAGCAGTACGACGTCCGGGCCGGCGGTGTCCTCCTGGTACGCCCCGGGACGGTGCGCCGCACCACCAGCGGCAAGGTGGAGCGGGCCGCGATGCGCCGCCTGTTCCTCAACGGCGAACTGACGGCCCTGCACGAGTGGGTCGACCCGGAGGTAGAGCGGCTCGTACGAAGGAGCCGGCGATGACGCCCGCGAGAGGGGCCGCGAACCGGGCGGCGGAGCGCACCCGGATCGACGCCCTGGAAGCAGCCTTCGGCCCCCTGGACGCCCCCGAGAACCCCCTGGGCGCCGCAGCCCTGCTGAAGGCCGACGCCGCAGGCGAACAACTGCCCGGCGCGGAGGACGTCCTGGACGACTTCGCTCTCAACGCCGAGTTCGTCCCGGAGCGCCTCGGCGGCAGGCTCCGCCGCATGGACGTCCTGGGCCAACTCCTGCGCCCCCTGTTCCGCCGCGACGCCTCCCTCGGCTTCGGCTACGGCCTGAGCTGCTTCTTCGCCGCCGTACCCGTATGGACCGCCGGCACCGCGGAGCAACAGCGCTTCGTCGCCCGGCTGCTGCTGGGCGGCGAGCGGGTGGCCGTCGCCCGGCACGAGGTGGCGCACGGCAACGACTTCGTCCGCGACGAGCTGACCGCCCGGCCCGTCGCCTCGGGCCTGTCGGTCGACGGCAGCAAGACCGCGATCGCCAACGCGGCCCGCTCGCGGGGCCTGGTGGTCTTCGCCCGCACCTCCGACGCCCCGGGTGGTGGCCGCAGCCACTCGGTCCTGATCCTCGACCGGGCCGCCCTGCCCGCCGACCGGATCACCGACCTCGACCGGCACTCCACCACCGGCATGCGCAGCGCCGAGTTCGGGGGCCTGGCGTTCACCGGCTGCACCGTGCCCGAAAGCGCCGTACTCGGCCGTATCGGCGACGGCTACGAGCTGTCCCTGCGGTCCTCCCTGATGATCCGCGGCCTCATCCCGTCGATCGTGCTCGCCGGCGTCGACACCGCCCTGCGCACCGTGGCCGCCTTCGCCACCCGGCGCCGCGACGACGGCCGTTCCTCGCTCGACGTGCGGCACGTGCGCGACGTGCTCACCGGGGCCTTCCTGGACCTGCTGCTCATCGACTGCCTGGCCCTGGTCGCCACCCGGTCGCTGCATCTGCTGCCGCGGCAGATGAGCGCGTACGCGGCGTCGGCGGCCTATCTCGCGCCGCGGTTCGCCGCCGAGACGATGGACGAGATGGCGGCGGTGCTCGGCGAGGAGAGCTTCGCGGTGAGCGGGACGTACGGGATGTTCCAGAAGCAGCTGCGGGACCTGCCCGTGACCTCGCTGGGCCACGCCGGCAGCGCGGGCCGCCAGGTCAGCATCCTGCCGCAGCTGCCGCACTTCGCCCGGCACTGCTGGTTCGCCGACGAGGAGGCACCCGCCGCGCTGTTCCGGCCGGACGAGGACCTGCCGCCGCTCGACCTGCCGGGCCTGTCCCTGCTCGGCGACAGCGACCCGCTGGCCGCGACCCTGGTGGCCTGCACCGACTGGCTGGAGTCGGCCGGCCCGACCGTGCCCGGCCCCGGGGACCGGCCCCTGCTGCCCACCCTGGCGAGGGCCTTCACCGACGAACTGCGCGACCTCGCCAAGGCGTTCGGCGAGATCGACCCCGGCGACCGCACGGCGCTGGCCAGCCCCCGCACCTTCGCGCTCGCCGACCGCTACACCCTGGTCCTGGCGGCGGCGTGCTGTCTGGGGACCTGGCGCGAGCAGGCGAAGACCGGTACCGACGCGTTCCTGGCCGACCCGGCCTGGGCCTCGGCGGTGCTCCACCGCCTCGGCCGCCGGCTGGGCCTGTCCGTACCCGACCGGCCCTTCGCCTGCGAACAGCGCGTCCTTACGGAGGCCCTGGACCGCCTGCACGACCGCCGCAGCTACGACCTGTACGGCTCCGCGCTGGCCCGAGCGACCCCGGGGTAGTCCAACCGAGAGCACGCACCGAACGACGTGGGAACGCACTTCCCCGGAGCCGCTTTCCGTCGGCGGAGGTCACCCACCCGAGCCCGAGATGGAGCACCGACCATGCCCGAACCCCAGCACGACGACGCGCACGACGACGCGCAGGACGCCGCGTTCGACGCCGCCCACCGCGAATGGCTCACCGAGCGGCTCACCTACTACCTCGGTGTGCCGGTGGACGAGGACACGCCCTTCCACGAGTACGGGCTCGACTCGGTGGCCACGCTCAGCCTCTACGGCGACATCGAGGAGGAGTTCGGCCCGCTGATCGACCCCACCGACATCGCGGTGTACCCCACCGTGCGGGAGCTGGCCCGCCACATGGCCCACCGCGATCCCCGCCCGGCGGGCGGCGGCCTGGTCCGGGCGGCCCTGGTGTTCACCGGCCAGGGTTCCCAGCACCCGGGCATGACCTCCGGCCTGTACCGGGACTGCACCGGCTACCGCACCCATCTCGACGAGGTCGCCGCCGAGCTGCTGCCCTACACCGGCACGTCGGTGGTCGATCTGATCCTCGGCCACGACCCGCGCGTCCACCAGACCGCCTTCACCCAGCCGGCGCTGTTCGCCGTCGAGTACGCCCTCGCCCGGACCCTCCACGACGAGGGCGTGGCCCCCGTCACGGTCCTGGGCCACGGCATCGGCGAGTTCGCGGCGGCGGCCGTCGCGGGCGCCCTGTCGCTGCCCGACGCGGCCAAACTGGTCGCGCTGCGCGGCGCCTTCATGCAGTACCTGCCCTCCGACGGCGGCATGATGGCCACCTGCGCCGCCCCGTTCGAGGCGGCCGAACTGGTCGCGGCCGAACCCGGCGTCGGCATCAGCGCCATCAACGCCGCCAAGGCCACCGTCCTCTCCGGTGACCGCGCGGGACTCGAGCGCATCCAGGAGCAGCTGGAGGGCCGGGGTATCGCCTGCCGCCACCTGACGGTGACCCACCCCTTCCACTCGCCGCTGATGGCCCCCATGGTGCCGAGGTTCGACGCGGTGGCCCGCCGGATCGCCGGCGGCGCGCCCCGCGTGCCGTTCTACTCCACGGTGTTCGGCAGGCTCACCACCGAGCCGCTGTACGGGCCGTACTGGAGCGAGCAGATCACCGCGCCGGTCCGGTTCGCCGACGCCGCCCGCGCGATGCTCGCCCAGCAGACCCCGACCCACGTGGTGGAGATCGGCCCGCGGGTGGTGCTCACGCCGTTCCTGCGCCGGATGGGCGGCAGCGACGGGCCGACGTGCCTCGCGGTGTGCCGTGGCCCGGAGAGCGACGCGGTGGACCTGGCCGGGGTGATCTCCGCCCTCGACGCGGGTCCGCTGGCGGCGGCGCTGGCAGGGGCGTGAGCCGATGACGACGATCAGCCGGCCGCTGTCCGCGCCGAGCCCGGACAGCCCGTGGGAGCAGGTCCACGACGAACTCGTGCGCTTCGGCAGCGTCCTGGTGTACGGCAGGATGCCCGGCTGGCGGCCGGACGCCGACGCGGACGAGCTGCGCCTGCTCCTCGGCCGTGACTGGGCCCGCTACCAGAAGCTCGGCAGGGCCGACATGCGGGAGCGCTTCCTCGCCTCCCGGCTGTTTCTGCGGCACACCGCCGCGGCGGCCGTCCAGACGCTCCCGCAGCTGGTGGACCTGGCGTACCTGCCGGGCGGGCGCCCCTACGTGCGGGGCCTGGACCAGATCGACATCAGCCTCAGCCACACCGACGAGACGATGGTCGTCGGCGTGACCCGCCGGGGCCGTATCGGGGTCGACGTGGAGCGCGCCGACCGCCGTCTCGCGCACACCGGGTCCGAGGCGCAGGCCTGCACGCCCTTCGAGAAGCACCACCTCGACCAGGGCGGCGACAGCGTCCGCAACGACACGATGGTGCGGCTGTGGACCCTGAAGGAGGCCTACAGCAAGGCACTGGGCCAGGGCCTCCGGTTCCGCTTCACCGAGTTCGGGTTCGCGCTGCACGGCGCGTCCGGCGCCCGCCTGGTGTGCCCCGACGGCACGGCCGCCGGCGACGACGGATGGACGTTCGCCACCTTCCCCGTCGGCGCCCACCATGTGATGAGCGTGGCCGTCCTCGACACCGGGTTCGGGGAGCTGGCGGACGTGTCGGTGGGTACGACGCTCGACGAGGGGCTGCTCGACGCGCTGTTCGGTGCCGGGTCCCGGCCGGGCCCCGCTCCGGCGGGCTCAGGGAATCCAGCCGGCCTCTTCGGCTATGCGTATGGCGTCGACGCGATTGCGGGCGCCCAGCTTGCCGACGATCGAGGTGAGGTAGTTACGCACGGTGCCGTTGGTGAGGTAGAGGCAGCCGGCGATCTCGGCGGCGTCGGCCCCCCGGGCCGCCAGGCGTAGCACCTCCATCTCCCGGCGGGACAGCGGATTGTCGGGGTAGTCCCAGGCGGTCAGGGCGAGTTGCGGGTCCACGACACGCCCACCGCGCGCCACGGAGCGTACGGCGCAGGCGAGCTGGTCGGGAGGGGAGTCCTTCAGGAGGAAGCCGGAGACATGGGCCGACATGGCGCGGCGCAGGGTGCCGGGCTTGCCGAGGCTGGTGAGGATCAGGGAACGGCAGCTGGGGAGTTGCTCGTGCAGTTCGGCCGCGGCCGTCAGACCGTCCATCCCCGGCAGGTCGACATCGATCACCGCGACGTCGGGCCGGACCTCGAGCGCGGTGCTGACGATCGTGTCGCCCCGTTCGACGGAGGCGACGACCCGCAGATCGGGTTCGAGTTGCAGCAGTGCGATCAGAGCGCCGCGAATCATGTGCACATCCTCGGCGAGAAGGATGTTGATGGACAGCACCTGTTACCTCCCCCAGGTAGCGGTGTCTCTCGTCTGACCGGGCCCCTCGGGACCCGGTCAGGCCATGGCTCTCTCGGCGCCGGACGCGACCGGGCCGGCTTCCCCCTGGTGCGGCTGGAGCGGCGCCCTTGCCTCGAGACGGAACAGACCGTCCCGGTCGACGCCGGCCGTCAGGTCCCCGCCGATCTCGGTGAGCCGTGTGCGAAGATTGGCCAGACCGCTACCGCCCCCGGACAGGGTGTCAGACTTCCCCCCGTTCGTGACCCCGTCGTTGACCAACGTCAGCAGAACCGTTTCCGTGCCGCTGGTGGCCCTGATGGTACATACCTCGGCCTTGCTGTGGCGCAGGATGTTGGTGACTCCCTCCCGCAGGGTGGTCGCGAGGACCGTGTCGACCACCGGGTGCAGCCGCTCGACCCGTACGTCGGTCTCGACGCGGACCTCGGCCGACAGGAGGACCTTCGCCGCCGACTCCGCCTCCTCGCGCAGCGACATGTCCCGGTAGCCGCGCGAGACGAGACGTACGTCGGCGAGGGCCTGGCGTGCGACGAGCAGCATGGACGTGGTCTCCTCGGCGGCCTGCTCCGGGCGGACGGTGATGAGCCGGCTGACCAGCTCGCCCTTGAGCGTGATCGTGGAGAGGCTGTAGCCGAGCAGGTCGTGCAGGTCCCGGGCGAAGCGCAGGCGTTCCTGGACCACGGCCATGCGGGCCAACTGCTCGCGCGTCTCGTGCACTTGCTGGACGAGGTCGGTGAGGCGGGTGAGGCCGTAGATGACGAAGCCCGCGAGGACGACGGAGATGACGACATAGCAGCCGTAGAGAACGGCTTCACCCTCGAGCAGTGGGTACACCGGCGAGGTGGCGACGACGAGACCGAACGCGGGCCAGGCGACGCGGTAGGGGAGCAGCAGCAGGATCGTCCCGGCCAGGGGCCCCTGCATGCTGCCCCAGTTGAGGCCGAACCAGGCCGCCGGCAGATAGGTCAGGATCACCTGCGCCGCGAGGGTGACGAGGCGCCGGCGCAGGCTCCAGCCGCGTGCGGAGGCCGAGGTGAGGGTGAGCTGCACACCGAACTCGAGCAGGACGACGCCGACGCAGGCCGCGAGTTTGGCGGGGCTCGCCTTGCTGAAGGACAGGACGTTGATGATGACGACGGAGCAGTAGCAGGACAGGACCACGACCGTGATCGCCCGGGCAAGGCGGGGCGCCATCGCCGGGTGGGCCGATGCCGGTGCGGAACTCTCGGCCTCCTTGGGAGTTTCCGCTCTCCGGAAAGCGTCCGGCATCGCTACCTCCTCGCCCGGGGACATGGTGCAAGGCATGGTAGGGGTCACGGCTGATTCGGGCCCTCCGATGGCCTTAATCCGCCGGATTCACACGAACATCGGAATCGGGTTGAGGTCCTCGTAGCGCGTTGCGCGCGCGATGCGACCGAGTGTCACGGGGATGTCGTGGAGTCGTCCGGGCGCGAACCTGGCCCAGAAGTGGCGCATTCCCGGAACGATCACCTTCACTACGGGAAGCCGCACGTCAGGCCGGGTCTGATCAAGGACGAGCAGCTCCATGCCGCGGGCTTTCACCAGGTGTTCCGCGACGGTGAGGTCGCCCCGCAGGTCAATTTGTGGCTCGTACACGTAACTTGCGGGTGTACGCGGTGACTCGGCCGGATCCGGCACGAGATATGGCTGATTCCGGGTAGTCGCCCCCGTCCACCAGGAGGCCAGCTCGGGGTGGACGGACGCGAAGTCGCCGCCCTCTTCCGCTTCCACGTGCGGCGGCGGGAGCAACTGCGCCATCTCGGTCACCGCGCGGCGCAGTGCCGTACGCGGGTCGAAATGGGCACCGAACCCGAAGCAGATCCGCTGGGCCGTCCCGTCGTTGCGGCACGAGACGGCGGCCATGACGGGGACGCCGAAGTCCGCGGTCAGGTCCAGCACCCACAGGTCGCGGCGCAGCCTGCCGTACGCGGCACGGACGTCGGCGAGCCAGGGGTCGTCGAAGGCGTCCAGGTCGACGCCGGGTTGCCGGGTGCGGTTGTACCACCACAGGGCCACCGCGTCGCGCTCGACCACTTCGAGGAAGCCCTGGAGCACGGCGTCCTCCAGGCTGCTGCCGGCCGCGTTGCCGTTGGAGTCCGCCCACGGCGCCGACGGCCGTGTGCCGGGGGCGGGCCCGAAGTAGAGCATCGAGGTGGGCAGCAGCCGCTGGGTGCCCGCGGTCACCGACCACACCGGGGTCCACTCCGTGGGCGCGTGCGGATCGAACGGCGGCGGAACCTGCTGGAACGCCGTGGCCGAGCGGTTCCAGAGGTCCCGCTCCGCGAACTGCCGGTCGGCGTACAGCTGGCACGCGTTGGGGTGCAGCGCGCTCTCGCCGAGCCCGGCGAGGGTGCCGACGACGACCGGCTCGTCCCCGTGGCGGGTCGCGCTGTAGCGCTCCAGTGCCTCGCACAGGGCACCGACCTCGGCCTCGACGGGTGTGGTGCCCTTCCCGCCGCTGTGACTGCGCAGCCCACTGCGCAGCGCGGCGAGCGAGTCGGCGCGCAGGGCGGGGTTGCGCCCGGACACATAGCGGTTCAGGCCGTCGGGGGTGCCGGGGGCGGGCCGTACGTCACCGACCACACCCGTGAGCGGATCGACGAGGTGGCGGTAGCGGGCGAGCACGGACTCCGGTGACAGGGCCCGGTGGCCGCCGCCGGCCGTGGCCGCCTTCAGGCGCGGGGCGAACACCACCGGGCGCCGCACGGCCGCCGCGACCAGCCCGGGGTCACCGCAGGCGGGACACTGGGGGCGCCTGGCCACCGCGTGGTGGCGGGTACGCAGGGTGCGCGTGTCCAGGGTGCACAGGGCGGCCTGCTCGGCATGGCGCATCCCGGCGATCCACTTCATCGTCTCCAGGACCACGGTCTGCAACCCCAGCGCGCGTACGGACGCGAGGTACGCCCGCGGGAGAGGCACCGGGCCGGGCAGCCCGAGCACCCGCTGCACCGGCGCCTGCGTGGCGCGGTGCCCGTGCAGCCGGTGGGCGAGGCACGACCAGCAGGCCCGGTCGGGGAGCCCGAACACCGGGCCCACCCAGGCCTCGACGCCACACGGTTTGGCCAGCAGCCAGGGCCGGCCCGCGGCGCGGTGCCGCGCGTCCACCTCGGCCAGTGCCGGGTCGAGATAGTCGTCGCACACGACCAGGGTGAACGCGGCGGACGCCTCGTCGGCGGCCAGGGTGAGGCCGGAGGCGACGCACTCCCGGCGGACGGGACCGGCGTCCGTGCGGCCCAGCACGAGGACGTGCACCGGCGTGCTGCGCAGCGCCGCTTGGGCGCCCGCGCTGCTCAGCCCCGCCAGTTCCCAGTAGGCCTCGGCGGCCGAGTCGGCCGACGGGGCGCGGTAGCCGATGAGCTCGGCCTCGGCGAGCGCGGCGATCGTCCGGCCCGCCGCCGCGGCGTCCACCACCGCCGCGGCCTCCCGGAGGACGGCCTCCAGGGTCCGGGTTCCGTCGAGCAGCGGGGCGAGGGCTTCGACGTGCGGACCGTGCAGGGCGGTCGTGCCGCACTCCGACAGCAGATACACGGCCTCGCCGCCGACGACCTCGACGCGCAGGTGGGGCTTGAACCCCACCTGCCGTGCCGCGGTGGGCACCATGCGGGAGCCGCTCATTCCGACCGTGTGTCGGAGTGCTCGCCCAGGTACAGAGGGCTGAAGTAGCTGCCGAGGGTCACGGAGGTGCTCACCGGGTCCAGATCCTCGATCACCAGCGTCTCCCGGCCGCCCTCCGTCAGGTACACCGGCTCCGCCGCCACCACCCCGAACTCCGCGAGCACCGACACCGGGTCGGCCAGGTAACGGGCGGCCAGCTCCGGTTCGAGTCCGGCGCGGGCGGTGAGAAGCGCGATGCCGTGGTTCTGCGACGGCGTTTCGCCCGTAAGGGCCGGGACGGGCATGGTCAACGTGCTCATGGAAACCCCCAGAGTCCTGAGTAGTTGAAGGCGCTGCCAATCGGGAATTGGTTCGGCGTATCCCGTGACCCGAATTCTGGGGGGACCGGTTCAGGGGCGCACAGTGCGGGCGTCACCATCGCGGTATGACATTTTCATGGGTCTCTTCATGACCCGCGCACTGTGGCTGGACCCCGGCTGCTGCCAGGCTCTAGCCATGCTCGGGAGGCGACGACCGCGGCCCGCGGCCGACGGCATTGCCCGCGCGAGACGGGGGCGGGCACCGCCCGTGCGACACGGGAGAGTGATCACATGGACATCAAGGTACTGGGTCAACTCACGGCAGAACTCAACGGCGTCTCGGTGGTGCCGACGGCCGCCAAACCACGGCAGATTCTCGCCCTGCTCGCCCTCCAGACCGGACGCGTGGTGACCGTACCGACGCTGATGGAGGAGATCTGGGGCGAGCACATACCCCGCAGCGCCGCCACCACGCTGCAGACCTACATCCTCCAGATCAGGCGCAGGATCGCGGCCGCCCTGGAGGGCGACCCGACCCGGCAGCCCAAGGACATCCTCGTCACCCAGCACGGGGGCTACCTGCTCGAAGTGCAGCCGGGACAGATCGACGTCCAGGAGTTCGAGCAGCTGTGTGCCTCCGGCCGTGACGCCCACGAGGCCGGCGACTACCGGACCGCCGCCGAACTCCTGCGCAGGGCCCTGGCGTTGTGGCAGGGACCCGCCCTGGTGGACGTACGCGTGGGCGGCGTCCTCGAACTGGAGACCCTGCGGCTCGAAGAGGACCGGATGGCGGCGCTGGAGCGGCGCGTCGAGGCCGACCTGTACCTCGGGCGGCACGCCGAGATCGTGCCCGAGCTGCGCGTCCTGGTGGCCAAGCACCCCATGCACGAGAACTTCTGCGCCCATCTGATGACCGCGCTGCACCGCTCGAACAACGCCTGGCGGGCCCTGGAGGCCTACCAGCGGCTGCGCGGCTCGCTCGTGGAGGAGCTCGGCCTGGAGCCGTCGCCCCCGCTGCAGCGTCTGCACCAGTCGATCCTCTCCGCGGACCCGGAACTCGACGTCGTGCCGTTCTCCACGGCCGGCTGAGCACTCCCAGCGGAGCGCTACCCGCGTTCGAGGTGCCCGGCCTACGTTCGGCCGATGACGATCCTCGACGACCTCACCGTCACCTCCACCGCCCCCGACCTGCGTCGGGCCGCCGCCGAACTGCGCCGCATCAAAGAGGAAGTGGGCCGAGGCCCCGATCCCGACGCCACCCGGCGCCAGCACGCGAAGAACAAACTCACCGCCCACGAGCGGCTGGCCGTCCTCTTCGACGAGGGCACCTTCACCGAGATCGAGCCGCTGCGCCGGCACCGCGCCACCGGGTTCGGCCTGGAGGACAGGAAGCCGCACGGCGACGGCGTGGTCATCGGCTGGGGCCTGGTCCACGGCCGCACCGTCTTCGTGTACGCCCATGACTTCCGGGTCTTCGCCGGAGCGCTGGGCGAGGCCCACGCCGCCAAGGTGCACAAGGTGATGGACCTGGCCGAGGCGGCCGGAGCGCCCCTGGTGTCCCTCAACGACGGGGCCGGCGCCCGCATCCAGGAAGGCGTCACCGCGCTCGCCGGCTACGGCGGGATCTTCCGCCGCAACGTCGCGGCCTCCGGCGTCATCCCGCAGATCAGCGTGATGCTCGGCCCGTGCGCCGGCGGCGCCGCGTACTCGCCCGCCCTCACCGACTTCGTGTTCATGGTGCGCGAGACCGCCCAGATGTTCATCACCGGACCCGACGTCGTCCAGGCCGTCACCGGCGAGCAGATCACCCACAACGGCCTGGGCGGCGCCGAGCCGCACTCGACCGTCTCCGGCGTGTGCCACTTCGCCTACGACGACGAGACCGAGTGCCTGGAGGACGTACGGTTCCTCATCTCCCTGCTGCCGTCCAACAACCGCGAGATGCCGCCCGCCGCACCGGCCGACGACCCCGCGGACCGGCGCACGGAGACCCTGTGCGACCTGGTGCCGGCCGAGCCGGGACGCTCGTACGACATCCGCGCCGTCATCGAGGAGATCGCCGACGACGGCGAGTACTTCGAGGTCCACGAGGCGTGGGCGCGCAACGTGGTGTGCGCGCTCGCCCGCCTCGACGGGCACACCGTCGGCATCGTCGCCAACCAGCCCGCCGTCCTCGCCGGTGTCCTCGACATCCACGCCAGCGAGAAGGCCGCCCGCTTCGTCTCCACCTGCGACGCGTTCAACATCCCGCTGGTCACCCTGGTCGACGTGCCGGGCTTCCTGCCGGGCGTCGACCAGGAGCACAACGGCATCATCCGGCACGGCGCGAAACTGCTGTACGCCTACTGCAACGCCACCGTGCCCCGTATCTCCGTGGTCCTGCGCAAGGCCTACGGCGGCGCCTACATCGTCATGGACTCCCGCTCCATCGGCTGCGACCTGTCCTTCGCCTGGCCGACCAACGAGATCGCCGTGATGGGCGCCGAGGGCGCCGCGAACGTCATCTTCCGCCGGGAGATCAACGCCTCCGACGACCCCGAGGCCGTCCGGGCGCAGCGCATCAAGGAGTACCGGACCGAGCTGATGCACCCCTACTACGCCGCAGAACGCGGCCTGGTGGACGACGTCATCGAGCCGGCCGAGACCCGCTCCGTACTGATCCGCTCCCTGGCCATGCTGCGGGGCAAAAAGGCCGAGGTACCGGCGCGCAAGCATGGCAATCTCCCCACCTGACCTGCGCGGACACCGCGTCCACGCGGACACGAGCGACCGTCGAGGACCTGCACGTTCCATGGGCTTACCGGATACGGCGGCCCGCCACGAGCGGGCGGCCGTCCGGGCCGGTCGGCCGGGGCGGGAACCCACCCATGGCGCGCCCCGGCGACCGAGACACCGCCAGTGCTCCGGACGAAAGGGATCGACAGTGGCCCGCACAGTTCCATCCGGCAGGGAGTGCGCGAAGCACTCCGCCCCGTCGAAGGCGAGGTAGATGATGCGTCGAGTTGCCATCACCGGACTGGGCGTCGTGGCCCCTGGCGGGATCGGCGTCAAGGAGTACTGGGACCTGCTCACCGCGGGCCGTACCGCCACCCGCACCATCTCCTTCTACGACCCCTCCCAGTTCCGCTCCCGGGTCGCCGCCGAGTGCGACTTCGACCCGCTGGCCGCCGGCCTCTCCCAGCAGGAGGCCCGCCGGCTGGACCGCGCCGCGCAGTTCGCGGTCGTCTCCACCCGTGAGGCCCTCGCCGACAGCGGCCTCGACATCTCCGCCCTCGACCCGGGCCGGATCGGCACCTCCCTCGGCAGCGCGGTCGGCTGCACCACCAGCCTGGAACGCGAGTACGCGGTGGTCAGCGACGGCGGCCGGGAGTGGCTCGTCGACCACGAGTACGCGATTCCCCAGCTGTACCGGCACTTCGTGCCCAGCTCGATGGCCGCCGAGGTGGGCCAGGAGGCCGGCGCCGAGGGACCGGCGGCCGTGGTCTCCACCGGCTGCACCTCGGGCCTGGACTCACTCGGCCACGCGGTGGAACTGATCCGCGAGGGCACCTGCGACGTGATGATCGCCGGCGCGACCGAGGCCCCGATCTCCCCGATCACCTCCGCCTGCTTCGACGCCATCCTCGCCACCACCCCGCGCAACGACACCCCCGAGAGCGCCTGCCGCCCCTTCGACAGGACCCGCAGCGGCCTGGTCCTCGGGGAGGGCGCGGCCGTCCTGGTCCTGGAGGAGCTGGAGAGCGCCCGGGCCCGGGGAGCGCACGTCTACGCCGAGATCGCGGGCTTCGCCCAGCGCTGCAACGCGTACCACATGACCGGGCTCAAGCCGGACGGCCGCGAGATGTCCGAGGCCATCGACGCCGCCCTCGCCGAGGCCCGGCTCGACCCGACCGCGATCGACTACATCAACGCGCACGGTTCGGGCACCAAGATGAACGACCGCCACGAGACGGGCGCGTTCAAGCGCAGCCTGGGCGAGCACGCCTACCGGACGCCGATCAGCTCCATCAAGTCCATGATCGGGCACTCGCTCGGCGCGATCGGTTCCCTGGAGATCGCCGCCTGCGCCCTCGCCATGGAGCACGGGGTGCTGCCGCCCACCGCGAACCTGCACGAGCCCGACCCCGAACTGGACCTCGACTACATCCCGTTGACCGCCCGCGAGAAGCAGACGGACGCCGTCCTCAGCGTGGGCAGCGGCTTCGGCGGCTTCCAGAGCGCGATGGTCCTCGCGCGACCGGAAAGGAGCATCGCATGACCACGTCCACCGTGGTGACCGGCCTCGGCATCGCCGCGCCCAACGGCCTGGGCACCGAGGACTACTGGAAGGCGACACTGGCGGGCGAGTCGGGCATCGGCCCGGTCACCCGGTTCGACGCCACGCGCTACCCCTCCCGGCTGGCGGGCGAGGTGCCGGGGTTCGTCGCCGAGGAGCACATCCCCAGCCGGCTCATGCCGCAGACCGACCACATGACCCGCCTCGCCCTGGCCGCCGCGGAGTGGGCCCTCGAGGACGCCGGCATCGACACCGGGGACGTGCCCGAGTACGGCATGGGCACGGTCACCTCGGCGTCCGGCGGCGCCGTCGAGTTCGGCCAGCGCGAGCTGCAGAACCTGTGGAGCAAGGGCAAGGAGCACGTCAGCGCCTACCAGTCCTTCGCCTGGTTCTACGCCGTCAACACCGGCCAGATCTCCATCCGGCACAAGCTGCGCGGCCCCAGCGGCGTCCTGCTGACCGAACAGGCCGGCGGCATCGACGCCATCGGCCAGGCCCGCCGCCACGTCCGCAAGGGGTTCCAGGCGGTCGTCTCCGGCGGTGTCGACGCGGGCATCTGCCCCTGGGGCTGGGTCCCGCAGCTGGCCACCGGCCTGATGAGCACCGAACAGGACCCGGCCCGCGCGTTCCTGCCCTTCTCCGCCGAGGCGAGCGGATACGTGGTGGGGGAGGGCGGCGCCATCCTGGTGGCCGAGGACCTCGCGGCGGCCCGCGAGCGCGGCGCGTCCCACGTCTACGGCGAGATCGCCGGGTACGCCGCCACCCTCGATCCCGCCCCCGGCTCCGGGCGCCCGCCGGGCCTGGCCAGGGCCGCCCGCACCGCCCTCACCGACGCCGGACTCACCCCCGGCGACATCGACGTCGTCTTCGCCGACGCCGCCGGTGTCCCGGAGCTGGACCGCGCCGAGGCCGAGGCCCTGGCGGAGGTGTTCGGCCCGAACGCCGTACCGGTGACCGCCCCCAAGTCGCTGACCGGGCGGCTGCTTGCCGGCGGCGCGGCCCTCGACGCCGCCACCGCCCTGCTCGCCCTGCGCGACGGGGTCATCCCGCACACCGCGGGCGTCGACGCCCCCGCCGCCGACTACCCGATCGACCTGGTCACCGGGGCGCCCCGGGAGGCGGACCTGCGCAACGCACTGGTTCTCGCCCGCGGCCACGGCGGCTTCAACGCGGCCCTCGTCGTACGCCGCGCGGCGTGACCAGCCCTCGCACCACCCTGAGTCAGGCACCACAACCATCACCCAACGGAGGACCCACCGTGACCACCACCACGAGCACCACCGTCACCCTGGCCGACCTGACCCGGATGCTGCGCGAGAGCGCCGGCGAGGAGGAGGGCATCGACCTGGACGGCGACGTCCTGGACACCCCCTTCCTGGAACTCGGCTACGACTCCCTCGCCCTGCTGCAGGTCATAGGCGAGGTCCAGCGCACCTACGGCATCAGCGTTCCCGACGACGCGGTCGTCGACGCCGAGACGCCCCGTGCTCTGCTCGAGCTCATCAACTCCGGCCAGGTCACCGAGGCCTGAGCCGGACGGTGCGGGCCGCCCCGATTCCGGATCCCCCGCCGCGAGGGGCGGCCCGCACCCGCACCTCCTTCCCACCCGGTCTCTCCGCCGCCCCCGACTCCCCCCACGCCCCCTGGTTCCTGTCGATCCTTGCCCCACCGGCCGCGGCGGACCGCGGCCCACGAGGAGGTACCCCATGCCGCTGACGGCTGACAGCGCGGTGATCCGGAGGCTCACGGTCCGTCCGGGCCCCGCGGGAGAGGACAGGGCGCCCGTGCCGGCGTCGGCCGCCGCGGTCTCCGCGGTGCTGCGGGCCTTCGGACGCTCCCCGCGCGACCTGCCCGTGCGCACCGTCGTCTACGTCGGTGCGCACGCACCGGACCCCGCCCTCACCCCCGAACACGAGGGCTTCGCGGTGCGCACCGCCTCGGCGCCCGGCCGCGCCCTGCGCCTGGCCCACCAGGAACTCCACGACGGCACCGCGGACTTCGCACTCGTCGCCGGATTCGACGAGCCTGAGGCCGGGACCATCACGGTCTACGCGGTCAAGCGCGCCGCGGAGGCGGTCGCGGACGGCGACACCGTCCTCGGTGTCCTCGACCTGGCCGACACCGCCGATCCCGACTCCGCGCCGGACCTGACGACCCTGGCCCACGGGCACCGCGTCACCGACCCCGGCCGGCACCGGCTGCTGCTGTGGTCGGGCCGGGACGAGCGGGACGAGCAGCGGGTGCGCGGCGAACTGCTGCCCCTGCTCTCGGGCCTGCACCACGAGGCGTTCCCCGCGCTGCCCACCGTGGTGCCGTGCGGCACCGAGCCCGGACCGGTGCGCGCCGCCGCCGTCACCGTCGCCGCGCTGTCCGCCGCCGCGGTGCACAAGGCGAAGGCGGTCACCGCGGCCAGGCCCCGGCCCGTCGCCCTGCTCTTCCCGGGCCAGGGCTCCCAGCACCACGCCATGGCGGCCGGCCTGTACGGGCGGGAGCCGGTGTTCACCGCCGCCTTCGACGCGGCCCTGTCCCACATGGGCGACGAGGGCCCGCGGATCCGCGCGGACTGGCTCACCGACGGCCGCCCGCTGATCCCCGTCGACGACGTACGCCGCGCCCAGCCGCTGCTGTTCGCGGTCGACTACGCGCTCGGCCGCATGGTGATCGGCTGGGGGGTGCGCCCCACCGCGGTGCTGGGCCACAGCGCGGGCGAACTCGTCGCCGCGACCATCGCCGGTGCCGTCGCCCTGCCCGACGCGGTCGCCATGGTCATGGAACGCGTCCGCGAGGCGGTGAAGATCCCGGCGGGCGGCATGCTCGCGGTCGCCGCGGAAGAACACCGCCTGCGCCCCTACCTCCGCGACGACGTGGCGATCGCCGCGGTCAACGCCAACCAGCAGACCATGCTGGCGGGTTCCGCCGAACCGCTGGCCGAGATCGCCCAGGCACTGCGGGCCGACGGCCTGACCGTGGTCACCGTACCGGCGACCAGCCCCTTCCACTCCCCGGCGATGGCCCCCGCGTCCGAGGCCGTGGAGGCGGCCTACCGGGACATCCCCCTGCGCCCGCCGGCGCTGCCGCTGTACTCCGGCTACACGGGCGAACTGCTGCGCCCCGAGGAGGCACTCAGCCCCCGTTTCTGGGCCCGTCAGATCACCGACACCGTGTACTTCAAGCAGGCCCTGGAGTCCCTGCTCGCGGCCGACGACATGCTGCTGGTCGAGGCGGGCCCCCGGCAGACCCTCACCGCCTTCGCCCGCCGCCACCGCGCGGTACGCCTCGGCGCCAGCGCCGCCGTACCGCTGCTCCCGGGCCGCCCCGGCACGGCGGAGGCCGACCGGCAGTCGGTCCTCACCGCGGCGGCCAGGCTGTGGACCGAGGGCCACGTCCCCTCCCCGGTCGCGCTGTCCGCCCTGTGGACGTGGAGCGCCGACCCGCACCCCGGCGCCGAGGCCACCGCCCCGGCACCGCAACTCGCCGCGGCGACCTCATGGCGGGAATGACGGCGACGAGGGCGCTGCGCGTCCTGAAGGCGATCTACGGCACCCTGACGGCGGCGGGCCGCATGTACATCTGGGTTCCGCCGGCGGACTGGCACCCCGACCGCTGCGGCCCCCCGCCCCTCCACCCCGAACGCCTGCGCCCCGACCTCCCCCTGACCGCGTACGAACGCGCCGTGGAGCGGGAGTTGACGATCCCGGGCCCGCGCGTGCGGGATCCCCGGGGCTGATGCACGGGCGGGCCGCGGCGGGCCCGGGGGTCTCCGGCACGGTGGCGCGGCACACCAGGGCGTGCACGGCCTGCCGGGGACCCCGGCCGCGGTGGACGATGCCGACCACGGTCTGCGCGATGGCCGGCTCAGGCCGGTGCGAAGACGAACAGGCCCGCCGCCGTGCCGACGTAGCCGTAACCGGTGGCCGTGTCGACGGACGGGATGTTCTCCTCGGGCAGGTTCTTCGCCAGCACCTTCTTCGTCCGGGTGTCCACCGCGATGCCGGTGTTCGTGGCGCTCTTGTCGTCCGTCACCCCGTACAGCACCGACCCGTCGGCCGTGAAACGGACGGGGTCGAGGGCGTGTTCGCCGTCCTGCTGCTCCCACCGCCGCTTGCCGTCGGCGGTCTGCCACACGGCGGTGCCGGGGAAGTCCTCGAACGTGACCACGTCCCGGGCGGCGAGGTCGCCGGAGGGCGAGAACAGCACCTCCGCCGGGCCCTGGTACGAGGTGAGGAGCGCGCCGCTCTTCAGGTCGTACCAGGCGTGGATCCAGCTGCCGGAGGAGAAGGAGAGGCCGGACTTCCAGCCGACGAGGACCTTGCCGTCGGCGATCCGCAGGATGCGCTTCTCCTCGCTCTTGGGGTGGCCCTTGTCGTCCAGGGCCACGCCCTTGGGGATCTTCGCGTCGGCGGTGCTCCACACCCGCTTGCCGGTGGCGAGTTCGTTGAGCGTGATCTGCTCGGGCTCGGTCTGGTAGTTGCTGGCGTTGAGGAAGCCCGCGTAGTAGCCGCCGCTGATGAGCGGGGCATGGGCCACGGAGGCGTCCGCCGTGCCGGTCTCGGCGTCGTAGGTGCAGCTGGCGGCGGTGCCGGTGCAGGTGACCGTGCGGGACGGGCCGCCGCCGACGGGCGTGAGACGGAGGGTGTCGTCGGTCTTCTCGACGCGGTAGCCGTCCAGCAGGGTGCCCCGCTCGTACGCGGGGACCTTGGCGAGTTCACCGCCGTCGGCGCCGTACAGGGTGGCCGTGGTGGTGGTCTTCGCCTCGGTGAGGCCGTCGGACCGGCTGGTCGTGGAGGAGGTCACGGCCACGGCGGGGGCGCCGTCGTGCCAGGTGACCGCCTCGACCGTCTTGGCTCGCACCTTCAGCGCCTTGCGGACGGCCCCGGTCTTCACGTCGCGGAACTCCAGCGTGAGGGGCTCGGCCTCGTCGGAGTCGGACAGCATGCCCTCGGTCAGCGTGCTCGCGTACCCGCCGTGGGCGTTCTTCGCCAGCAGCAGGGTGGAGCCGAGGTCGAGGACGCCGGGCGCCGAGGTGCCCTCGGCGGGCAGGCTCCAGGCCGCCCGGGCGGCGAAGCCGGGCAACGCGGGCCCTTTGTAGGCGGGGCCCTTCACGGTGTCTTCGGCGGCCGGGGCGTGCGCCGTCGCCCTGCCCCCACCGCCGGCCGTCCCGCCGCCACCGCCGCATCCCGTCAGCAGCGCCAGGGACAGCGACATCCCGACGAACGACATCCCGACGACCGCGCCGCGCGCCCGCGGACGTGTCCCGCTTCCGTGATTCACGGATCCCACCCCCCCCGTGTCCATGACATGACCGCGGGTGATCCTAACGGAATGACGATCTTCGTCTGCCCTCGCCGTCATGGCCGGCTCATGCCGTGGCGCACGCTCGTGCCGCCGCACCGAGGCGGCGGACACCCTCGGTGAGATCGGCGAGGTCCTCCGAGGCCGCGAAACCGAGCCTGAGGCAGGGGCCCGATTGCTCGGCGGGGAAGTACCGGGAGCCCGCGTCGACCGCCACACCATGGGCCCGTGCCGCGTCCGCGACGGCCGAGTCCTCCAGGCCGGGCGGCAGCTGGACCCACAGGTGCAGACCGCCTTCCGGGATCCGGGTCGGTGTCCAGCCGGGCAGTTCGCGCGCCATGCCTCCGGCCAGCACCGCACAACGCTCCCTCAGCTGCGTGGAAAGGGCGCGCAGATGACGGTCCCACGCGGGAGTGCTGACCAGCTCCAGGGCCGCCTCCTGCAGCGGCCTGGCGACGAAGAAGTCGTCCACCCGCCGCATCCCCTGCAGTCTGCGCATCACCGGTCCACGGGCGATCACCGCCCCGATGCGCAGGCTCGGCGAGGCCGGCTTCGTCAGTGAGGTCAGCTGGACCACGGTGCCGTCGCGGTCGTCCGCCACCAGGGGGAGAGGCACCGGGCCGCCGTGGCCGAGGTGGCGGGCGAAGTCGTCCTCGACGAGGAACGCCCCGGCGGCGCGGGCCACGTCCACGACCTGGCGGCGGCGCGCCGGCGCGAGCACGGCACCGGTCGGATTGTGGAACGTGGGCTGGCAGTACATCAGCCGGGCCCCGGTCACGGCGAAGGCGTCGGCCAGCAGGTCGGGGCGGACGCCGTCGCCGTCCATCGGTACGGCCACCGGGCGCAGCCCCGCCGCGCGGGCGGCGGCCAGCGCGCCCGGGTACGTCGGCGACTCCACCAGCACCGGGCTGCCCGGCGCGGCCAGCGCCCGGAAGAGCATCGACAGCGCACCCTGGCCGCCGCCGGTGATCAGTACGTCCTCCGGGCCGACCCCGCTTCCGGCCGCTCGGGCGAAGACCGCGCGCAGCGGTGCCAGGCCCGCGGCCGGTGCCCGGTCCCAGGCGCCGGGACGGCGGGCCGCCCGGGCCAGGGCCGCGCCCAACGCCCGTTCCGGGCGGAGGGACGGGTGCAGATAGCCGCCCGCCATGGCGATCCCGCCTGCGGGCGGCGGCTCCGAAAGGCCGTCCGCGGCGCCCGGATCGACGTCACGTCCGGCGAGTGCCACTGCCTGCCAGGAGGTGTCCGGAGCATCGGCGGCCGAGCGGGCGCGGCGCGGGGCGACGTAGGTGCCGCTGCCCGGGCGGGTGACCACCTCGCCCTCGGCGGCCAGTTGGGCGAACGCCCGCGACACCGTCACCGGGCTGACACCGTGACGCGCCGTCAACTCCCGGCTGCTGGGCAGCCGGTCGCCGGGTGCGAGACGGGCGATCTCCGTACGGAGTATCCCTACCAGCGCCTCAGTACTGCTACTCTCAGGCATGAGACAACAGAGTAACGCTTCTCTCCTCTCTGGAGAATCGCTCCCCGGCACCGCGGCGGAGATCGCGGCGCTGCGCGCCGACACCCCGGGCTGCGAGTCGGTCGTCCACTTCAACAACGCGGGCTGCGGCCTGGTGGCCCGCCCGGTCCTCGCGGCGATGACCGACCACCTCCGGCTGGAGGCGGAGATCGGCGGCTACGAGGCCTCCGCCGCACGGGAGGTCCAGGTCCGCGACTTCCACGCGTCCGTCGCCGACCTCCTGGGCACCGGACCCGGCAACATCGCGTTCGCCGGCAGCGCGACCCATGCGTACACCAAGGCCCTGTCGGCGATCGACTTCCGGGCCGGCGACGTCGTCCTCACCACCCGCAACGACTTCATCTCCAACCAGATCGCGTTCCTCGCCCTGCGCAAACGCCTCGGCGTCGAGATCGTCCACGCCCCCGACCACCCCGACGGCAGCGGCGTCGACGTCGACGCCATGGCGGCGCTCATGCGCTCCCGCCGCCCCCGCCTCGTCGCCGCGACACATGTGCCCACCAACTCCGGCCTCGTCCAGCCGGTGGCCGAGATCGGCCGCCACTGCCGGGAACTGGGCCTGCTCTACCTGGTGGACGCCTGCCAGTCGGTGGGGCAGTACCCGATCGACGTGGACGAGATCGGCTGCGACCTGCTCACCGCGACCTGCCGCAAGTTCCTGCGCGGCCCACGCGGGTCGGGCTTCCTCTACGTCTCCGACCGCGTCCTGCGGGAGGGCTACGAACCGCTGTTCATCGACATGTACGGCGCCCGCTGGATCGACCCCGGGACGTACCGGCCGGTGGACAGCGCGGCACGGTTCGAGGAGTGGGAGTTCCCGTACGCCACCCTGCTCGGCTGCGCCGCGGCGGTGCGCTACGCCCTTCGGGTCGGCCTGGACCCGATCTCCCGCCGGACACCCGCGCTGGCCGCCCGGCTGCGCGACCGCCTGGCGGACTTCCCCGGCATACGCCTCCTCGACCGCGGGCCGGCCCCGGCGGCGCTCGTCACCTTCGAGGTCGAAGGCTGGCAGCCGCAGCCCTTCAAGACGGCCCTGGACGAACAGGGCGTCAACTCGGCCTTGAGCTTCCGGGAGTTCGCGCAGTACGACTTCGGCGACAAGGACGTCGACTGGTGCCTGCGCCTGTCACCGCACTACTACAACACCGAGGACGAGGTCGACACGGTCGCCGCGGCCGTCGCCGAACTCGCCGGGCGCGGGCAGAGGACCCGCTGATGGCGTCGGCCGATGTGGCGGCGGCCGGCCCGGGGGCGGCTGCCGGGGAACCACCCGGGACCCTCTGGCGCAACGGCGACTTCCTGAAGTTCTGGCTGGGCGAGACCGTGTCCCTGCTCGGCACCCAGGTGACGACCCTCGCGCTGCCCCTCACCGCCATCCGCGCGTTCGGGGCCAGCGACGAGCAGGTGGGGCTGCTGCGCTTCCTGCAGCTCGCCCCCTACCTGGGCCTCGCCCTGATCTTCGGGGTGTGGGTGGACCGGGTCCGCAGGCGCGGGGTCATGCTCGCGGCGAACCTGGTCCGGATGGTCCTGCTGGCGCTCGTCCCCGTCCTGCACTGGGCGGACGCCCTCAGCATGGTCACCCTGACGGTCATCGCGTGCGCCGTCGGTGTCGCGTCGGTGCTGTTCGACGTGAGCTGGATGTCGTACGTCCCCACCCTGGTCCGCGACCCCGGCCAGTACGTCGAGGCGAGCGCGAGGATGGGCGTCAGCTCCTCCACGGCGGACGTGGCGGGGCCCGGTCTGGCGGGCGTCCTGGTGTCGGCGCTGACCGCACCGGTGGCACTGGTCGTGGACGCCTTCTCGTACCTGGTCTCCGTGATCTCCCTGCTGCTCATCCGCACCCCCGAGCCACGTCCGGAGCGGGGCGCCCGCCGCCACGTCCCCTCGGAGCTGCGGGACGGCCTCCGCTGGGTCATGACGGACAGGATCCTGCGGGCCCTGGCACTCGTCGGCTTCTGCTGCAACTTCTCCATGATCACCGTGTGGACCATGTTCCTGCTCCACGGCACACGCGACCTGCATCTCACCCCGTCGGTCCTCGGCGGTGTCTTCGCCACGGCCTCGGTGGGCGGCCTCATCGGCGCGTTGATCTCCGGGCGGGTGATCCGACGGTTCCGCCTCGGACGCGTCTACCTGCTGGCCCAGTCCGCCCTGCTGCTCGGACCGAGCCTCCTCGCCACCGCCGCGGGACCGAAACCGCTGGTGATCACGATGTGCGTGGCGTCCTTCTTCCTCACGTACCTGGGACTCGGCGTCGCCAACGTCGTCATCGTCAGCCTCCGGCAGACGAGCACTCCCGCGTCGATGATGGGACGGATGACCGCGGCCTTCCGGACACTGCTGTTCGGCGGCGGCGCACTCGGCGGCCTGTCCGCCGGGCTCCTGACCGGCGCCCTCGGCGGCAGAGGCGCCCTGACCGTCGCGGCGATCGGCTCCGCCGCGGTGGCGATCGGACTCCTCGCGTCCCCGGTCACCGGACTGGCGGCCCTGCCGTCACCGGCCGAGCCGCGCGAGCGGTGAACGCTTCAGGAGCGGGACGCCACCCTTGCCGGGCGGCGCGCCGGCGGTTCGGCGTCAGCGGTCGGCGACGATCGGCCGGTAGTCGACACATATCGACTCGGACGTCGGGTGCGCGGCCTGCCGGCCCTTGATCTCCACACGCGCGCCCGGCTCGATGGCGTCGTACACCTGCTTCCCCGCTTTGGGGGCGAGGGCGAGGGAGCCGAAGATCTGGTCGTTGCCGACAGCGGTGGCTTGGGCGGGTTCCAGCTCGAACATCAGGAGCCGCTCGTGGTGACTGCGGTCGGTGAAGGTGACCGCCCACCGCCTGGAGTCCGAATAGTCACTGAGCTTGCTGCTGAGCTTGCTGCGGCGGACCTTCACCACGGGGTACTTGGCGGTGACCGTGACCGTCGTCTCGCCGATCGGGCAGAAGCTCGCCGGCGAGGCGATGGGGAACCTCCTGCCCTCGATGACCAGTGCGTGGGAGTCCAGGTCGACCGTCACCCGCTGGACGGGCGAGGGGGACGGGGCCGGCCTGGCCGGCGCCGGCTCGGCCGGGGAGCCGTCGAGGGCGCCGGAGGCGACGGCGGTGAGGGCCGCGGCCGCCAGCGCGCCGGTGGAGAGCAGAACGCGTCGGCCGCCGCGGCGGCGTGCCGCCCGGCTCCTCACCTGTGCCCCCGTGGCCGGGGCCGGCGCCGCGCCGCGCGCGGCCAGGCCACGAAGCCGGGCGGACAGCTCCGCCTCGGTCAGCAGATCTGGTGGCGGCTGATCAGACACAGGCTTCCTCCGTCGGGTGGGGTTCCTCGCTCACCAGGTGAGCGGCGAGTGCCGAACGACCGCGCGACAGCCGTGCCTTGACGGTGCCGACGGCCGCGTTGGTCTCGGCGGCTATCTGCTCCACGCTCAGATCGCACAGGTGGTGCAGCACGATCGCGGTCCGCTGGGCTTCGGGCAGGCGGCGCAGAGCGGTGACCAACGCCACGTGGTCGGGACCGGGTTCGGGCACCGGCCGCGGCGCGGACTCCCCCCGGACCAGGTTCCACCAGTGGCGCGCCCGCCGCCAGCGGCTCATCGCCAGACGGTGTGCCACCGTGCGGATCCACGCCTCGGGGGCCTGGTCGCCGGTCAGGACGGACGAACGCCGGTCCCAGGCCCGCACGAACGCCTCCTGCACCACGTCCTGGGCTTCGGCGTGGTCCCCGGTCAGGGCGTACAGCTGGCCGACCAGACGCGGGTAGGCAGCCGTGTAGAAGAGGTCGAACTCGTCCTCGGTCACCTTGTCGTGCTCTCTCTCACGGCGCGGGGCGTGTGGTGTACCGCCGGTGCGGTGGGGGTCATGCGGTCGTGGTCTGTCCGGTGGTGCTGTGCTCGAGCCACTGCTTCCAGGTCAGGTTCCAGTCGCCGTAGCCGTTGCCGGCGGCGACGGTGGCCTTGTCCGACCCGGTGACCGTGATGACGTCGCCGACCCGTACCTGGTCGTAGAAGCGCTTGGCGGTGCCGTCGGTGGCGAGGCCGACACAGCCGTGGGTGACGTTACGGTGTCCGGCCTCGGTGTCCGCCCGCGGGTTCTGGTGCACGTACGTTCCCGACGTCGTCAGGTGCACGGCCCAGAAGTAGTCGCCGCGGTACTCCTTGCCGAGGCCCACGGTGCGGGAGTCCATGAGGACCTTGGACTGTTTGTCCATGACGACCATCGTCCCGTTCCAGGTGTCCAGTCCCGGCTGTCCGGTGGTGACCGGGATGCGCCGGGTCCTCCCGCCGGTGCGGACGGTCATCTGGTGGGTTCTGGCGTCGACCGTGGCGACCAGCGACCGGCCGATGGTGAAGTGGCGGACGCCGTGCGAACCGAGGCGCAGGGTGAGGGTGGTGCCGGGCTGCCAGTAGGTGGTGCGGGGGCGGAAGTCGACACGCTGCCCGTCCAGGAGGTTCTGGTCCTTCACCCAGCTCCAGGCGCCGGTCGTCCCGGACGGGGTCTGTACCCGCAGCCAGCTCTCCACGGCCTTGCGCTCGGCGGCGGGGACCGGCCGGGGGAAGGTGACGGATATGGGCATGCCCACCCCGACCGTCTGCCCGTCGGACATGTTCACCCGGGCCTGCGCGAGCACGGCGGGCTCCGGCATGGACGGAGCCGGACGCGCCTCGGACGTCCGGCCCGTGCCGTCCCCGCCCTTGGCCTTCGCGTGCGCCGCGGCGGAGACCCGGGCGTCCGGTGCGCCGTCGGCCGTGCGCACACCGGTAGCGGTGTCCGTCGAGCAGCCGACGGCCGAGAGCAGAGCGATACAGGTGGCGACGGCGGCGCCGAGACGGCCGGCGGTCCGACGGGCCGAACGGTCCACGTACATGTAAGTCCCCCCAGTGAGGTGCGGTATCGCCTCCTATACGCACGGGCTCGGGGCCAGGTTGCATCGGATCGGAACTTCGTACGTCCGGGGTCGCGGCGCCCATGGAGGGGTGCCCTCGGCCGTCCGGCCGTCCCGGTCAGGTCGTCCGGTCGTAGGTCAGGCCGGGCGCCTGCGCGCGGCGATCCGCTGCCGGGAGGCCTCGTACAGCACGGCGGTCGCGGCGTTCGCGGCGTTCAGGGAACTCGCCGATCCGGTCATCGGAATGCTGACCGTGTGGTCGCACAGGCTCCGCCAGGAGCTGCTCAGCCCGGACGTCTCGTTTCCCACCAGCAGCAACACCGGCTGGGTGAAGTCGAAGTCGAAGACGTCACAGTCCCCCTGCTCGTCGGTGCCGACCAGGACGATCGGCTGCCCTTCGGTCCGCTTCGCCTCGATCCAGGCCATCACGTCACCGGGCGAGGGCACGCGTACCGCGGGGACGGCGAACAGCGAACCGGTGCTCGCCCGCACCGACTTGGGGTCGTACACGTCGGCCGCGTGTCCCGACACGATGAGCCCGTGCGCCCCGAAGGCGTCCGCCGACCGGATGATGCTGCCGATGTTCCCGGGACTGGTCGGCCGGTCGAACAGCACACCCAGGAAGTCGTCACCGGCGCCGAACCGGCCGAGGTCGTCGGCCGGCATCTCGATGACGGCGACGAGCTCGGGCGCGTTCTCGTTCTTCTCCCCGAGGTCCGCCAGCATGTCCGGTGCCATGGCGATCCGTTCGGCATCGACCGTGCGCAGCAGTTCCTGCGCCCACTGCGACAACGTCCGCCTGCCGTCGTATATCAGCGCCTTGACGGGCCAGCCGTACCGGACGGCCATCGAGAGGGGACGGACACCCTGCACGAGGAACTCGCGCAGCCGCGTTCGCTTGTTGCGGTTGGTCAGCAGCGACTCCCACTGCTGGAAACGGGCGTTGCGGGAGGTGATGCGCTGGACCGGTGGCACGTGTTCTCCAAGCTGGCCGGTGTCGACGGCGTGTCCGCGCCAGCCTAGGAGAGTCGGCGAAGGCGTCCGGCACGGCGGCCCGTTCACGGCCGGCCCCCTGTGCGGAACGGCAGAGCGGTGGAGGGCTCGGTGGACAGGGGGGTGCCCCCCAGGGCGCGCCCTCCGGCCGGGGCTTGTTCGGGCCGCTGGCCGAGGTCATGCTCACACCGCGTAGCAGCCGGACCGCCGTCGGTCCCGCGGCCGCCATCGACATGGGCTACATGAACCTCGCCATGTCCGGGACCGCCGTCACTTCCCGGACGGCTCCGTGAACTCCCGGATCAGCCTGCCGACCCGGGCCGGCTCGTCGAGGTGAACCATGTGCCCGGCCGACTCCAGCCGGACCACGCGGACATGGCCCGGCAACGCCGCGAGCTCCCGTCCGATGCCGCGTACCAGTGCCTCGTTCAACTCCCTGATGTGCTGCGGGAGGTGGTCCAGGTCCGGCGCGCGCCCGCCGGCGACCAGCAGGGCCGGTATGCGCAGTGCGCGGACCTCTGCGAACAGGTCGTAGCCCGCCAGCGGGGCCATCAGCGCGGGTAGTTCATCCGGGAGAGGGCGTCCTTCGGAGCGCCGTGCGCGCGCCACCTCGTGCTCCGGGTCCCACCCGAAGCGCTCGGCCGTCGCCCGTGCCCGTGCCTCAAGCTGTCCGGGCTCCGACGCAGCCGGGGCACTGGCAAAGAGAGCGGTCTGCTCGGCTCGACGCTCCCGCACCTCCTGGGGCGTCAGCCCGGGGTACAGCGCGGGCACCCCGCCGCCGAAGCCGTCCAGGTCCACCACGCCGGCACAGTCCCTCGATACCGCGTACCGCACGGCGATCACGCCGCCCAGCGAGTGCCCGACCAGCCAGGGCCTGCGCAGCCCCAGCGCGCGGACCACGGCGTCCACGTCGGCCAGGTGGTCTTCCCACGCGTACGAGGACGCCGGTGCCGAACGTCCGTGCCCGCGCAGATCCATGGCGACCAGCCGCAGGCCGGTCAGGTGGGGCCGGACGGGCTCCCAGTCGAGCGCCGTGCGGTTGGCACCGTGCAGCAGCACCACATCAGGCCCTTCCCCGCCGTGGTCGAGGACGGCGATGCCGTCGATCCGCGTCTCCACCGTCATGCGGTGACCTCCTTCGCGATCCGCTCGATCTCGGCGGGCGTGCCCGCCATGATGGTGCGCAGGTGCTCCGTGACCAGTTCCACCGGCCAGTCCCACCACGCCGCCCCGAGCAGCCGCTCGATGTCGGCGTCCTCGTAGCGGCGCCGGATCGGGCGGGCGGGGTTGCCACCGACCACGGTGTACGGCTCGACGTCGGCGGTGACCACCGCGCCTGCCGCGACGATCGCGCCGTCACCGATCCGCACACCCGGCATGATCAGCGCCTGGTAGCCGATCCAGACGTCGTTGCCGACCACGGTGTCGCCCCGGTTGGGCATGCCGGTGACCAGGTCGAGGGTCCGTTCCGTCCAGGTGCCGCCGAACATGGTGAACGGGAAGGTGGAGACCCCCATGGTGGGGTGGGCGGCGCCCGCCATCAGGAAGCGGGTGCCGGCGGCGATCGCGCAGTACTTGCCGATCACCAGCCGCTCGGGCCCGTAGCCGTAGAGCACGTTGCGGCGTTCGAACTCCGTCGCGCCGTCGGGGTCGTCGTAGTAGGTGTACTCGCCGACCTCGATCCGGGCGTCAGTGACCAGCGGGCGGAGCAGGACCACCCGGTTGTGCTCGGGCAGGGGGTGCAGGGCGTCGGGGTTCGGGATCGATGCGGTCATGGTGACGTCCTTCCTTTACTGCAATGACTAAAGCAACTGGAGGCGCGTTAGTATCCTTGCAGGACGTCCACTCGTACGCAAGCCTTAAAGCAACTGGAGTCGACTTTGACTGAGAAGTCGGAGGCCGCGACGGCCATGAAGGCCACGAGGGCAGGCACCAGGCCCGGCGGGCGAAGTGCCCGGGTCCGCGCGGCCGTGGTCGCCGCGACCCTCGCCGAGCTCGCCGAGAAGGGGTACGACCAGCTCACGGTCGAGGCGATCTGCCACCGCGCCGACGTCAACAAATCCACCGTGTACCGGCGCTGGGGCGGCATCGACGGCCTGATCGCCGACGCGCTCGCGCTCTCCGCCGACCAGCCCTGGCCGATCCCCGACACCGGGAACGTGGACGAGGACATCCACCTGATGGCCCACGAGGTGTACGCCACCTTCACCGACCCCGACCTGCGCACCACCCCGACCGCCCTGATCGGCGCGGCCCTCCGCTCCGACCTCGGCGCGGCGGCGCTCAGCGCCTTCTTCACCGCCCGCCACCAGCAGGCCGCCGAGGTCGTGACCCGCGCCGTGGAACGGGGGCAACTCCCCGCAGGTGTCGATCCGGTGGAGCTGATCCGGGCCGCCACCGCCCCGCTCTACCACTGCCTCTTCATCACCGGCGAACCCCTCGACGAGCGGGCCGCCCACCGCGCAGCCGCCGCCGCCCTGCTCGCCGCCCGCGCCGGCCTGTTCAACACGGCAGAACCCTGATCGTCTTCATCGGGATCGGTCCGGGAGGGGCCCGGCTCGGCGAGGGCCGTCATACCGGCGACGCGCGGGCGCGGCGGCCAAGACGCACAAGCGCCGCGCCAGGCAGTCGGCCAAGGCGAAGGCCAAGCTGGGTGAGCTCCGGCCGGCGCCCCGCCGACCTGCCCTCGGGCCCGGGCGGAGGCCGGCCCGTATCGACAGCGCTCATCAGCGCGTTCGTGATCAGTGGCCCGAGTGCCGGCGGACGATCGCCTGCCGACACTCGGACACCCGGAACTGCCCCCGATACTGCTCCCGATGCGGCACTCAGTTCCGAGCGTTGAGAACGATCAGGCGTATGTACTGACCGGCGTAGGTGATGAACACGCCCGCGCCCTTGGCAACGGCGTCCGGTGTCGTGGTCGCCACCGGCAGCGGCTTGGCGACCCCGGTCTCGGCCGAGACGGAGACGGGCATGTTCCCGTCGGTGCCCTCCTGCTCGGTCAGACCATAGGCGGTGCCGTCGTCGCCGACGGAGACGAGAGTGACCTTCTTGGCGTCCTTCCCTTCGCCGACGCAGTGGCCCTTGCCCGTCTTCAGGTCGAAAACACCGCCGTCCTCGACCAGGTAGTCCCTGTTGGGGGACAGGCCCGGAGGGGTGTCGTAGGGATCGGGCCACTTGGGTGCCCGCAGATCGTAGGGGGTGCCGATGGTCTCGCACGGGGCAGTTGCCCGGAGCCTGCCGGTCGCCAGATCGTGTACGGCGGAGATGGGCTTGTCGGAGGTGGTGTACCAGCCGGCGATCAGGTAGTCGCCCGTGGCGCTGTCGATCCGGCCGTTCGGCGTCTCCCAGGCGCCTGTACCGGCGGATTCCCCCTTGAGTACCGAGTCGACGCCGGGCGGAGTGACCGTTGCGCTGTACCAGCCGCCGTCGGCGCCGAAGCCTCCGGAGGAACTGCCGCCCTGATCGAGTCTGCCGTTGGTCACGAGGCCGTCCGGGCCCGGGAAGGCGATGGTGGTGTCCAGGTCACGCGCTGCCGGCCGCTGAGCAGCGCCAGGTCAGACCTGCCCGAGGTCGATCTCCACCGGGAAGGGGGCCACTACCTTGAGGACGCCGGTGAACACGTCTCCGTCCCGGTAGGTCTTCGTCGCGGGGTCGAGAACGTAGGTGTACACGAGAGGAACGCCTGTCGCGGCCTGCTCGATCCGCCAGTAGAAGCCGATGCCTGCCTTGGCGTACTGGTCGACCTTCACGATCCGGTCGGTGGTCTCCGAGCCTGGTGACACCACCTCCGCGACCAGCAGCACGTGCTCAGGGCGGGTGGGGGTGATGTCGATCGTGTCTGCGCGGTACACGACGACGTCCGGGCGCCGATTGGTGAGCGGGATGTCCTGAAGCCGGACGTCGAAGTCCGTGTCGGCGTTCCACTCCGGGCCCGCGGCGGCATCCAGGGCGTTCGCCAGAATCCGGGCCAGCCGGTTGTGCCGCTTGGACGCGCTGGGACTCACGACGACCATCCCGTCCACGATCTCGATACCGGCACACTGCTCCTCGGACCAGGACTCGTACTCCTCCGCCGTGATCTGCTCATGCATCCATGCCGGGGCTACCATCTCGGCCGTCATGAAGCACCTCCCGGACACTGTGCTGCGGGCCCGATCCCGCTGGGTTCAGCGTACTGTCTGCCATCCGTCCGGCACGCTGATCTCGCTCACGCCCGCTCCCGTCGGCCGGTATCCGACCAGGTAGCCCACGACAAAGGAGGAACCGGCGCGGTGGGCATGGTGGACCCGTCACCGCAGCATCGGAACGGGCCAGCGGCACCACTGACCCGGTGGCCCACGCCGCGGAGTGCGGCAACGGTCGGCCCGGCGAGTGCCGGTCAGAGCCGTGGCAAGGCTTGTGGCCGGGTGCGGGCTCGCGGCGCGACGCTCACGCAAAACGGCCCCGGACAAGGAGTCCGAGGCCGAGCTGAGCGCCTCGCTGAGGGGGAACCCCCAGGTCAGAGCGGTAATGCGTGGTGCCCCCGGCAGGATTCGAACCTGCGACACCCGCTTTAGGAGAGCGGTGCTCTATCCCCTGAGCTACGAAGGCGTGGTCGGGCGCCCGGTGGGGCGCTCGGTCCACAGGGTACCGGATCAGGGGGCGGGCGGGTGGGGTGCTGGGTTCAGGAGAGGGGGATGCGGGTGAAGCGGGACGTGGTGTGCAGGTCGGCCTGGATGTGGTCGGCGGTTCTGCGGAGTTCCGGGAGGAGGTCGTGGAGGCAGTCCTCGAGGGTGCGGCGGGCCGCGTGGGTGGCGACGTTCAGCGCGGCGATCGTGCGGCCGGCGCGGTCCCGTACCGGTACGGCGATGGAGCGCAGGCCCGATTCCCGTTCCGCGTCGGCCAGGGCGTAACCCTGGGCGCGGACCTTGGTGAGAGGCGGCGGCGGGTCGGCGGTGTCCGCCAGGAGGACGCGGCCCAGGGACGTCGCGGCGGCGGGCAGGCGGGCGCCGACCGCGATGCGCACGGTCAGGACGCGGCTCGCCCCTGCCCCGGCGATGTACTGGATCTCCGTGCCGTCGGACGTGAGGACCGCGAGTGCCGTCGGCTCCTGCAGACGGTTCGCCAGGGCGCGGAGGTGGGGCTCGGCGAGGCGGGGGAGCGTGGTGCGGGACAGCGGGGGGAAGCCGAGGTCCAGGACGCGTGGGGTGAGGGCGAAGGTGCGGTCGGGGCGTGCGAGCACCAGGCCGAGGTGTTCGTGGGTGAGCAGTGTGCGGCGGGCCGTGGCCCGGGCCAGGCCGGTCGCCCGTGCCACCTCGGCCAGGGACAGCGCCGAGCGGCCCTCGCCGAACGCGGCCGGGACGGTCAGGCCGCGCGCCAGGGACTCCACGAAGTCCCGGCCCAGCTCGTGTTTGGACGCCGTGGTCCAGGTCGCGAGGCCCGAGGGCGGCTGGCCGGGCTGCGGCGGGGGAGCGGTGCGCAGGTCGGACTCCATCGCCGCCACCGCCGTACGAAGGCGGGGCAGGAGACCGGTGCGCAGGTCGGCCGCGCGGTGCCGGCTGGTGTGGCTGACCACGCTCGCCACGCAGGCCAGGCGGCCGGTGCCCGGATCCCGCACCGGTGCGGAGACGGCGACCAGGCCCGGTTCGATCAGCTGGTCGTCCATGGCCCAGCCGTCGCGGCGCGCCCGCTCCACCCGTGCCGTGAAGGTGGAGCCGGCGGTGGGCAGCGGGCGGGGCGGTACGGCGGGGAACGTCGCGTCCGTCGGATCCGCCGCGCGGCGGGCGCGCCAGCGGGCCCAGTCCGGCCGCGTCCACTCGGTCGCGAACAGCGGGCCCGGCGCGGTGCGTTCGGCGGGGAGCAGGTCGCCGGTGCGGAAGCTCACGGACATCGCGCGGCGGCGGGTGGCCTGGTGGATGAAGCGGATGCCGTCGAGGTCGGCGACCGCCAGCGACACCGACTCGTCCAGCTCGTCGGCGAGGGCGTCGGCGCGGGCGCCGAGCAGCGCGGGCAGCCGGAGGGCGGCCAGGTAGGCGTTGCCCAGCTCCATCACGTAGGGGGCAGGAGGACGTCCCGGCCGTCGAGGCGGACGTATCCCATGCGGGACAGGGTCGCGGTGATGCGGTCGACCGTGGCGCGGGCGAGGCCGGTGGTCCGTTCCCGTTCGCTCGGACTCAGCGTGCCGCCCGCCTCGGTCAGCCGCCGCAGCACTCCGACCCCCCGCAGCAACGGCCCGACCGCCTCCCCCGTTTCGCCACGGGCGTCGGTCTCCAGTGCGGTCTTCGCGGGCATCGGCTCTCCGTACGGCATCCGGGCACGCCTACGGTGAGCCTCGCCCGGCACCCCCTCGCCCGATCGGCCCCCACCTGCGCAAAGAGCTCCGCGAACCGCTTCTCGTCGACCGCTCCCCCAACCCGCTCCCTGTAACTCGCTCCCCCCAACTCGCTTCCTGCAGCCAGCTCTCCGCAGCCCACTCCTCGCGACGAGCCTCTGCGCAATCAGGCCCGCGCAGTGAGCCCCCGCGTCGTACGCACCCCCTGAGCGCATAGCCCCTGCGCGCACAACCCCTGCGCGCACAACCCCTGCGCGCACAACCCCTGCGCGCACAACCCCTGCGCGCACGACCCTGCGCGCACGACCCTGCGCGCACGACCCTGCGCGCACGACCCTGCGCGCACAGCCCCTACGCCCGCGTGACCCCTACGCCCGCGTGACCCGCACCCGATAGGTGCCGTCCTCGTCCTTGTCGATCACCTGGACGGTGATGCCGTGGCGGGGGTCCTTGAAGGAGGTGCCGGGGGAGAAGGGGGCGTCGGAGAGTTCTGCCTGGACGTTGGGGCTGCGGGTGCAGCCGCCGCTGTTGGGGTGGCTGTCGTACACGTTGACGGGACCGCGTCCGGTGTCGATCGTGCCGTCGACCTTGTAGATCAGCAGGCCCGGGCGGCAGATCGCCTCGTCGTTGCCGCCCTGCTCGCGCACCTCCAGGGCGTAGGAGCTGTGGGCGTTGACGGGGACGAGGATCAGCTTCCCGCCGCCCGGCTTGTACAGCGGCGTCAGCAGGTACTCGACGCTGCCCCGGGTCGCCGCGCACCCCACCTGGGTGCTGTCCAGCCAGCCCAGCTTCCACTTGTGCCAGGCGAGCAGGTCGTTGTTGGCCCCCCAGTCCTCACTCATGATGTCCCAGTGCCCGACCGCGCCCCCGCCCTCCTGTGTGTACAGGTCGGGCAGGCCGAAGGTGTGGCCGTTCTCGTGCGGCAGCACCCGGTAGCCGGTGCGGCCGTAGGAGCCGGAGCCGTCGTCCTGGCGGGAGTAGACGAAGGACGCGTTGGCGATGGGGACGCCGTCGGCGACCGGGGCGTCGGTGTTGCCGGCGAAGGTCACGGACAGGACGGTGTCCAGCGCGGACGGGCCTGCGTTCGGGGTGATCAGGATGTTGAAGAGGTCGTACGAGCGGAAGTCGACGGTCGGGTCGGCCGCGTCCACGATGTCCTGCACCAGCTGCCGGTAGCCGGGATCGAAGGGCGCGCCGCGCTCGATGCCGTACTCCTTGAAGGGCTTGGGCATCCGCAGCCACCCGGGGATCGGTGTCTCCGGCCGGTAGTCCAGGCGGCCGTACGACGCGGTGCGGAACCACTCCCGGGTCTGCGGGAAGAACTCGCGGAGGCGGTCCATGGCGCTGCCGTGCCCGGGCGCGTCGGAGAAGTCGACCATCAGGGTCAGGGCGTGGACCGTGCCCGTGGAGCGGGCGTAGCCGTGCGGGGTGGGCAGGCCCTCGGTCATCTGTACGTCGAGACCGCCGCGGACCGTACAGGGGTCGAGGGCGGAGGAGCGGGCCATGGCGATGGGCCCGGCGGTGGTGGGCGCCGTCAGGTGTGCGGTGCCGGCCGAGGTGCTGACCGCGAAGGTCAGTGCGGTCACCGCGGTGAGGGCGGCCGCCCGGCGCGGGCGTATGCGGCTGCGTATGCGGCTGCGGCCCGTGCGGGGGGCGCGGCCCCGCGATCCCTGGCAGGAACCCCCGCCGGACGGCCGGCCGGGGGTGCGGCCTCCGTCGGGGAGGCGCCCGTGGGGAAGGGAGATGCGGCGGGGCGGCTGCGGCTGCATGCATGGGCCCTTCGCTCCACGGCAGCCGCCGGTTCCCGGCTGCACCCTTGCGCTCACCCTGTGTCGGAGGGGTGGGGGCCGCGCGCTGGAGGAGACCGATCGTGGGAATGCCGGTCCGCACGGGGGTGAATCCCGGCGGGCGAGGAGTGGGGCGGTGAACGTGGCTCAGGTCACAGGACTTCTTTTCGCGGGCGGGAAATAACCGGGGAGCGTTTCCCCGTTTAGCCCTGTGTCCGAGCGAACGAAGTGACACGGGGACTGTCTCGCACTGTCTCCCCGGATCGCCGCGCCCGCCCGGCCGACACCCCTGACAGAACGGCACCCCTGCCACCACACCCCGTACCAGCGCCGCCGGACCAGTACCAGCACCAGCGCCGGTCACAGCCCCAGCACCGAGGAGTCCACCGTGCCGACCGCGACCACCCCCGCACCGCGCAGGGCGCACCGGCCCCGCGCCGACGCCCTGCGCAACCGGGAGCGGATCGTCACCGCCGCCCGGGAGATGTTCGTCGAACACGGCCCGGACGTGCCGCTCGACGAGATCGCCCGCCGGGCCGGCGTCGGCAACGCCACGGTGTACCGCAACTTCCCCGACCGCGAGGCCCTCGTCCGTGAGGTCGTCTGCTCCGTCATGGACCGTACGGCCGAGGCGGCCGAAGTGGCCCTCGCCGAGACCGGGGACGCCTTCGCCGCGCTGGAGCGCTTCGTGCACGCCACCGCCGAGGAGCGGATCAGCGCGCTGTGCCCGATGATCTCCGACACGTTCGACCAGCACCACCCCGACCTGGAAGCCTCCCGTGAGCGCGTGGAAGGGCTCGTGGAGGAGGTCATGGGCCGGGCCAGGGCGGCCGGACAGCTCCGGCCCGACGTCGGCGTCGGCGACCTGATGATCGCCGTGGCCCAGCTGAGCCGGCCCCCGGCCGGCACGGACTGCCTGCGCGGCGACCGTTTCGTCCACCGCCACCTGCAGCTTCTCCTCGACGGCCTGCGGGCGCCCGCCCGTTCCGCCCTGCCGGGCACGGCCGTGACCATCAAGGAGCTGCGCGACTGCTGACCGATGTGCTGCGCCAGTCCCCGACCGATGTGCTGCGTCAGTCCCCGACCGATGTGCTGCGTCAGTCCCCGACCGATGTGCTGCGCCAGTCCCTGACCGATTGCTTCACCGATGAGTTCCGCCGCCGACCCCGGTCCATCCCTGCGGCTGCGTACAGCCGTTCTTGACCCTTTTTCTTGACCCTTTTCCGTCACGAAGTCCCGAAGTGGGTACCCCCATGTCCGAAGCAGCCCGCAAGGCTCCCGGCGCCACCGCGCCGACCGGCTTCGCCGCACGCGCCGGCGACGCCAACCGCTGGAAAGCGCTCGTCTTCATCGCGCTCGCCCAGCTGATGGTCGTCCTCGACGCCACCATCGTGAACATCGCCCTGCCCTCCGCCCAGACCGACCTCGGCATATCCGACGGCAACCGGCAGTGGGTCGTCACGGCCTACGCCCTCGCCTTCGGCGGCCTGCTGCTGTTCGGCGGCCGTATCGCCGACAAGTGGGGCCGCAAGCGCGCCTTCGTCACCGGCCTGGCCGGCTTCGCCCTGGCCTCCGCGCTCGGCGGTGCCGCGACCACCGGCCCGATGATGTTCGGTGCCCGCGCCCTGCAGGGCGTCTTCGGCGCGCTGCTCGCCCCGGCCGCCCTGTCGCTGCTCGCCGTGATGTTCACGGACGCCCGGGAGCGCGCCAAGGCGTTCGGCATCTACGGCGCCATCGCGGGCGGCGGCGGTGCCGTCGGCCTGATCCTCGGCGGTTTCCTCACCGAGTACCTGAACTGGCGCTGGACCTTCTTCGTGAACGTCCCGTTCGCCGTCGTCGCCGCGCTCGGCGCGTGGTTCGTCATCCGTGAGCCGGAGGGCGGCCGCAACCGCAACCCGCTCGACATCCCGGGTGTCCTGCTGTCCACCCTCGGCCTGGTCGCCCTCGTCTACGGCTTCACCCGCGCCGAGTCCGACGGCTGGGGCGACGCGGTCACCGTGGCCATGTTCGTCGCGTCCGCGGTGCTGCTGCTCGCCTTCGTGGCCGTCGAGTCCCGGGTCAAGGCCCCGCTGCTGCCGCTGCGCGTGGTCAGCGACCGCAACCGCGGCGGCATCTACCTCTCCCTGGGCCTCGCGATCATCGGCATGTTCGGCCTGTTCCTCTTCCTGACCTACTACCTGCAGGTCGTGAAGGGCTACTCGCCGGTCAAGACCGGCTTCGCCTTCCTGCCGATGGTGGCCGGCATGATCACCGGCTCCACCCAGATCGGTACCCGGCTGATGACCCGGATCCGGGCCCGGCTGCTGATGGGCCCCGGCTTCCTGGTCGCCGGCCTCGGCATGCTGCTGCTGACCCAGCTGGAGATCGGCTCGTCGTACCTGACCCTGCTGCTGCCCGCGATGGTGCTGCTCGGTCTCGGCATGGGTACGGCGTTCATGCCGGCGATGTCGCTGGCCACCCAGGGCGTCGAGCCCCGGGACGCCGGTGTCGCCTCCGCCATGGTCAACACCTCGCAGCAGGTGGGCGGCGCGATCGGCACCGCCCTGCTGAACACCATCGCCGCGTCCGCGAAGACGTCGTACTTCAAGGACCACATCGCGGGCGCCGCCGGCAAGCCGCAGCAGCAGCTGGTCGGGCTCCAGGCGATGGTGCACGGCTACAGCACGGCGATCTGGTTCGCCGTCGGCATCCTGGGCGTGGCCGCCCTGATCGCCTTCACCTTCGTCAACGCCGGCCGCCCGGGCACCACCGAGGTGATCTCCGGCGAGGGTGTCGAGGACGAGGTGCCGGTGCCGGTGGTGGCCCACTGACCGGGCCGGCGGTGCGTTAGCGGAGCCAGGGCAGGTCCGCACCCGCTTCGTTGGGCTGGAGGCCCTCGGCGACGATCTCCATGATCTCGCCGAGGGCCTTCTGCTGTTCGGGGCTGAGCCGGTCGAACATCGCCTGCCGTACGGCGGCCACATGGCCGGGCGCGGTGCGCTTCAGTACCTCGACGCCCTCGTCGGTGAGCACGGCGAACTGGCCGCGCTTGTCCGAGGGGCAGTCCTCGCGGCGCACCCAGCCGTTCTTCTCCAGCCGCGCGATCGCGTGCGACAGCCGGGAGCGGGTGATCTTCGCCTGCATCGCCAGCTCGGTCATCCGCAGCCGGCGGCGCGGGGCCTCGGAGAGGCCGACGAGAAGGCCGTAGTAGATGTGCGGCATGCCCGCGTCGCGCTGCAGCTGCCGGTCGAGGTGGTCCTCCAGCAGGGTGGTGGCGTGCAGGTAGGCGCGCCAGACGCGCTGTTCCTCGTCGGTGAGCCAGCGGGGCTGTGCGGCGGAGTCGGATGCCGTGTTCATGTGTCCCACTGTACGAGTCAGCTCCTTGAAACTTGAACAAGTCGGGCGTATGGTTCGCAGTAGAACTTGAGAGTTAAAGCAAAGCGATGAGCTGAAGCAAGGGTTGCTCGCGCACGCGGAAGTGCTGTTCACGAGAGCGGCAGTGCTGTTCACGAGCGCCGAAGCGCTGCTCACGAGCACTGATGCGCTGCTCACGAGCGCCTGAGTCCATGGGAGCCGCCGTCATGTCCACCACCGCACAGGAGAAGCCAGCCGCCGGGCCCGGGCGCATGCCCGCCCTGTACCTCAGCCACGGCGCCCCGCCGCTCGCCGACGACCCCGTCTGGCCCGGTCAGCTCGCCGCCTGGGCCGCGGACCTGCCCCGCCCCAAGGCGGTCCTCATGGTCTCCGCCCACTGGGAGGAGGCCCCGCTCGCCCTCGGCGCGGTGCGCACCGTCCCCCTCGTCCACGACTTCTGGGGCTTCCCCGAGCACTACTACCGGGTGCGGTACGCCGCCCCCGGCGCCCCCGAGCTGGCCGCATCCGTCCGCAAGCTGCTGCGCGCCCCCGGCACCCCCGTCCAGGACATCCCCGACCGCGGCCTCGACCACGGCGCCTACGTCCCCCTCGTTGAGATGTTCCCGGCCGCCGACATCCCCGTCCTGCAGATCTCCATGCCCACCCTCGACCCCGTGCGCCTGATGGACATCGGCCGCAAGCTCGCCCCCCTGCGCGACGAGGGCGTGCTGATCGTCGGCTCCGGCTTCTTCACCCACAACCTCGCCGCCCTGCGGCACACCGGCGGCGGCGTGCCCAGCTGGTCCTCCGAGTTCGACGACTGGGGCCGCCGCGCCCTGGAGGGCCGCGACTGGGACGCCCTGCTGGACTTCCTGGACAAGGCACCGGCCGGCCGCTACGCCCACCCGCGCACCGAACACTTCGCCCCGCTGTTCGTCACCATGGGCGCGGCCGAGGCGGGCGGCGAACTGGATGCGCAGAGGTCCGTGATCGACGGCTTCTGGATGGGAATGGCGAAGCGGTCGGTGCAGTTCGGCTGAGCTACAGCTGTTTCTCGTACCAGGCCACGTCCCAGTAACGGCCGAACTTGCGGCCGACCTCGTGGTACGTGCCGACGTACCGGAAGCCGAAGCGGGCGTGCAGCCGCCCGGAGGCCTCGTTGGGCTGGGCGATCCCGGCGTAGGCACGGTGCACGTCCTCCTCGGCCAGCACCTTGAAGAGGGTGTCGTAGAGCAGCGTGCCGACGCCGCGCCGGCCCGCGTCGGGCGCGACGTACACCGACACCTCCACGGATGTGACGTACGCGGGCTTCGGCCGGTAAGGGCTGGATGTGGCGTACCCCAGAATTCGCTGTGAGTCGCCCTCCGGTTCCGTTTCCGTGGCAACCATCAGGCGGTACGGGCCGTCTTCCGGGTGGGAGAGCAGCCAAGGACGGCGCTCTTCCGGAGTGAAGATCGCGGTATCGAATGTGATGGCCGTCTCACGTACGTAGTGGTTGTAGATCGCCGTGAGGGCGTTGAGGTCACCCTCGACTCCCGGTCTGACCTGCGCCTCTTTACGTTGCGTCGGCATCTCGCCTCCCAGCGTGGCGGAACAGGGTACTGCATGATCAGAAAAATTGGGGGGCGGGTTGGGAATTCTGTCCGGATTCCAGTCGTTGTTTCCCACGGATGCAGGGCACCCGGAGAGAGTCACAGGGGACTCAGAAGGAGTCCCGGAGACGGTCCCCGCCAGTGCCGAGCGTTCGCAGGACCACCCGCCAGCCCACCATCGCAAGGGAGCACGCATGGCAACCCGTGCCGTCGCCCGTCGTCAGTCCGCCACCGGCGAGACGGCCGACTCGGCAAGCAGTGTTCGCGCTCATGGCGGCGAGATCGCGGACCGCGACCTGGTCGGCATGTACCTCGACGAGATCGCGCGTACACCCCTGCTCGACGCCGCAAAGGAGGTCGAGCTGTCCCAGACCATCGAGGCGGGTGTCTTCGCGCAGCAGGTCCTCGACGGTGAGGAGGAGACCACGACGGACGCCACCCGCGAGGAGCTCCAGGCGCTGGTCGCCGCCGGCGAGCGAGCCAAGGACATCTTCATCCGTTCCAACCTCCGCCTCGTCGTGGCGGTGGCCCGGCGCTACCCGCGCAGCGGCCTCCCCCTGCTCGACCTGATCCAGGAGGGCAACGCCGGCCTGGTGCGCGCCGTCGAGAAGTTCGACTACCGCAAGGGCTTCAAGTTCTCGACGTACGCCACCTGGTGGATCCGTCAGGCCATCACCCGCTCCATCGCCGACCAGTCCCGCACCATCCGGCTCCCCGTCCACCTGGTGGAGGAGCTGGGCCGCATCCGCCGCGTGCAGCGCGAGTTCAACCGTGAGAACGGCCGTGACCCGGAGCCCGCGGAGATCGCCGCGGAGCTGGGCGCCACACCGGAGCGCGTCATCGACGTCCTCGACTGGGCCCGCGACCCGGTCTCGCTGAACATGTCGGTGGACGACGAGGGCGAGACGCAGTTCGGCGACCTGCTGGAGGACACGTCGGCGGTCAGTCCCGAGCAGTCCGTCCTCACCCTCCTGCGCAGCGAGGAACTGGACGACCTGATCGGCCGCCTGGACCAGCGCACGGCCTCCATCATCAAGATGCGGTACGGCATCGAGGACGGCCGCGAGCGCACCCTGACCGAGGTCGGCAAGGAGCACGGCCTGACCCGCGAACGCATCCGCCAGATCGAGAAGCACGCCCTCCTCGAACTGAAGAAGCTGGCCCGCGACACCGGGTTCGACGCGGCGGCGTAAGGGGCTTCCGGGGGATGCGGGTGGCGGGGCCGGCGGCGGCCATGGCCTGCGGCTGCGGCCGGGGGCATGTGGCCGTCATGCCTGTCGGCGGCTGTGGGCCGTGTGTGTCGTGGTACCTGCCGGCGGCTGCGGGGCCCAGGCCACCGGGGCATGCCGTCTCGGCTGCGGGGCCCGCGGCCGGCCAGTGGGGTATGCCGTCTCGGCTGCGGGTCCGCGGCTACCGCATGCCGTCGGGGTGGACGGGGGCGGGGCGTGCCCGGGTGTCTGGTGCGGGGTGTGCTGGGGATGCCCTCGAGATGCCTGGGCGTGCGGGCCGGGCGGTGTGCCCGGGCGGGTCAGGCGTGCGGGGCGTGTCGGATGTGTGTCCGGCTGCCCGGGGCGCGGGGTGTGCCGGGTGCGTGGTGTCCGGCAGCCTGTGGTGTGTGCCTGGGTGCGTCCGGTGCGCGGAGACGCGTGGTGCCTCGGGGGCGTACGGTGCCCCGGGAGCGCGCACGCCGGTGGCGAAAGACGGCGCAAACATGGCGCTGCCCCATCGCTTCAACTCCTGGGCCCGCGGGAACAACCCTTCCGGGCCCAGCAGTAGCCAGCCCCCGGAACCGCACTCCCCACACACCGTACAGACGGCCGACCCCCCACGCGCCCACGCCGCACCACAGATCCGCGTCCACGCCGCACGACAGATCCGCGCCCACGCCGCACCACAGAGCCAGGTCCCGACGCAATCCCCCCCGGCGCCGGGACCTCCCGAGCCGGGCTTCGGCACCCTTCCCCCCCGGGTGCCGGAGCCCGGCTTCATCTGCGTCCGTACATCGGTCAACTACCGGTCGAATCCGGGGCCTTGGGCTTCGGCGACGGCCAACCGCCGACATTCGGCCGCACCCGACGGAAAGGTTCCGGACGCCTGTCACAGCCCCCGGCTGCCCGACCTCCCATCTCCCCTGAGAGTCATCTCGGCCAGGAACCGCACCCGCTGACCGCTCGGCTCGCCCGGGTGTCCCCTCGGGCCGCCGACCGCTCCCGCAGCGCCGGGGCCGCCCGTCGATCACCGGCGACACCGGCTCAAGCGCCGGTCAGCCGTTGACGAGGGGCGGCGGGGCGGGCGGAGGTGTTCCTGCGGAGGTTCGCGCTCGGCTTCCGGACGCCCGAGCAGCCACTTGCGCGGCGAGATGGGACGGGGCGGGGCGGGGTGGGACGAGGCGGAGGCGCACGGGGTGCCGGGGGAGGCGGCGAGGCGCTGCGGCGAGGGGTTGCGGCGGCAGAATCCGCTTCCGGCGCATCCTGGAATGACGGCCCACCCCGTACCTGAACCCCGGGGTGGACCGTCGGATGGCAGATTCTGCCACATGGGCATAGCCTGCCGGGGTGAGCACCACCCCCAGCGCCGCCCACCAGCTGTTTTCCGCCTCTGCGCCGGTCTCGCTGACCGAACGCCGGAAGGCCGAGACCCGGATGGAGATCGCCCGCGCGGCGGCCGCCCTGTTCGTCCGTCAGGGCCTGCGGGCCACCCGTGCCGAGGACATCGCGCAGGCGGCGGGCATCGCACCGCGGACGTTCTACCGCTACTTCGCCACCAAGGAGGAAGCGGTCGCCCCCCTCTACGCCGCGGGCGCCCAGCTCTGGGCGGAAGCACTCCGCTCGGCCCCGGCCCACCTGACCGTCCCGGAGGCCCTGGAGCACGCCGTCCACCACACCCTCACCCCCGGTGTCGGGGTCTCGGTGGCGTCCTGGGAATGGGTCCGCACCCTGATCCGGCTGGCCGGTGACAGCCCCGCCCTGCGCAAGGTCTGGGCCGAGGTGTGCCAGGCATCGGAACAGACCCTGGCCGAGATCTTGGCGGACCGCACGACACCGACGGCCCTCCGCGCCGGCCCCGCGGCCCCCGTACCGGTCACCCCCGACCTCCGCTTCGCCGCCGCCGTGGCCGGCGCCGCCGTTCGCGTGGCCGTGGAGTCCTGGGCCGCCGCATCCTCCCCGCCCGCCGGCCCGAACGGCCCCGCGGCCCTCGCCCTGGGCAACCTCGTTTCCCTGCGGGGCTTCGAGTGGGCCGGGGGGCAGGGCGAAACCGCTGGTGAAGGGACGTGAGGCCGGAGGAAGCCGGGCCGTCACCGAAGAAGACGTGAAGCAGGGCAAGTCAGGGCCCTCACCCCAGGGCGCCCCCCGGCACCGTCCTCCCCGGCACCGCCCTACCCGGCACCGTGCCCAGCACTGCCCTCGCCCGCCCTGCTCAGCCTCCCGCCCAACTCCCGTGCGGACGCGGCGAGTTCACTGGGCTCCCGCACGGTGAACTCGTAACCCGCCATCACCAGCCGCACCGCCAGCCACTCCACGGAATCGCCGGAGGTGCCCCGCAGGACACAACCGCCCCCGCCGTCGTCCTCCAGTGCCCCGAGCCATGCCGGCAGTCGTGCGGAGACCTGCTCCGCCGGCGCGGCGAACCGCACCACGAACGCGTAGGTCTCCTGCCGCCGATGGATGGACTGCCGCAGGTATTCGGCGGCGCTCCCGGCCGGCAGCTCCCGTGGCGCGAACCGGGCTCCGGTCGCGAACGGCTCGCTCACCCGGTCCACCCGGAAGGTCCGCCAGTCGGCACGGTCGAGGTCGTAGGCGACCAGGTACCACCGCAGCCCGGTCGACACCAGCCGGTGCGGCTCGGTCAGCCGCCGCGACTCGCTGCCGTCCTTGGCGCGGTAGACGAACCGCAGCCGCTCGTGCCCCGCCACCGTCGAGGCCATCACGGTCAGCGTCTCCGGCGCGATGCTCGGCCCGTCCCCGCTGGTCAGCGGTGTGGTCGCCGCCTGCAGCGTGGACACCCTGTGGCGCAGCCGGGCCGGCAGCACCTGCTCCAGCTTGGCCAGGGCCCGTACGGACGCCTCGTCCACGCCCTCCACCGCATGCCCGGCACCGGCCCGCAGACCCACCGCGATGGCCACCGCCTCCTCGTCGTCCAGTACCAGCGGCGGCATCGCCTTGCCCGCCACCAGCCGGTACCCGCCGTCCGAACCCTTCGTGGCCTGCACCGGATAGCCCAGCTCCCGCAACCGGTCGATGTCCCGGCGCACGGTACGGCGCGACACCGCCAGCCGCTCGGCGAGCTCCCCGCCGGGCCACTCGCGGGGTGTCTGCAGGAGCGAGAGGAGCTGTAGCAGCCGTGCCGGCGTGTCCGTGGTCATGACTACGAGAATGCCGTAGCACTAGGACATGATCTGACCTAATGGGCTCCTATGGTGACGACATGAACCACATCGACGGCAACGCCGCCAAGGGGCGCGGGACTGTATCCGGCAGCGCCTCCCCCGCGGGGCGCGACCAGCTCCAGCGAACCGGGACCGAAGACGCCGCACCGGCCCCGACGGCGCTCTCCACCTCTGCTCCTTCCACGCCTTCCCCATCTGCTCCCGTCGGCGGAGCGCATCGCTGGCTGGCCCTGGCCATCGTCATGACCGCTGCATTCATGGACCTGGTCGACGTGACGATCGTCAACATCGCCATCCCGTCGATCAAGCGGAGCGCCAACGCCTCGGTCAGCCAGATCCAGTGGATAACCGCCGGTTACGCTCTGGCCTTCGCCGCCGGTCTCATCACCGGTGGCCGTCTCGGTGACATCCACGGCCGCAAGCGGCTGTTCCTGATCGGTATCGGCGGCTTCACCCTCGCCTCGGCCCTGTGCGGCTTCGCCGCCAACCCGGAGATGCTGGTCGCCTCCCGCATCCTGCAGGGCGGCATGGCGGCGATGATGGTGCCGCAGGTGCTGTCGATCGTGCACTCCACCTTCCCGGCCCACGAACGCGGCAAGGTGTTCGGCCTGTTCGGCGCGATCGTCGGTCTGGGCGCGGTCTCCGGCCCGCTGCTCGGCGCCCTGCTGACCGAGTGGAACCTGTTCGGCCTCGAATGGCGGCCCATCTTCCTCATCAACCTCCCCGTCGGTGTCCTGGCCTGGCTGCTGGGCAGTCGCTTCATCACCGAGTCGAAGGCCCCCAAGGCGCTGAAGCTGGACCTCGTCGGTGTCGCCCTGGTCTCGCTGGGCCTGCTGATGCTGCTCTACCCGCTCACGCGCGGCCGGGAGCTGGGCTGGCCGCTGTGGGGGTACGCCTGCATGGCCGGCGCGCTCGTCGTCTTCGCGGTGCTGGTGTCGTACGAAAAACGGAAGGCTGCCAGGGACGGTTCCCCGCTCGTCGAACTGTCCCTCTTCCGGGTGAAGAGCTTCGCCGCGGGCATCGCCGTGCAGACCGTCTTCGGTGTCGCACTCGGCATCTTCTTCCTGGTCTGGACGCTGTACATGCAGATCGGCCTGGGCTGGAGCCCGTTGCGGGCAGGGCTGACCGGCGTGCCGTTCTCCCTCGCGGTGTCCACGGCGGCCGGTCTGTCGGTGCAGCAGCTGGTACCGCGGTTCGGGCGGAAGGTGCTCCAGGCGGGCGCGCTGGTGATGGGTGTGGGCGTCCTGCTCTATCTGTGGGAGGCACACCGGTACGGCCTGGCCATCGCCTCGTGGCAAATGGCCCTGCCGCTGGTCGTGATGGGGGCCGGGATGGGGCTGATCGTCGCCCCGCTGACCGACGCGGTGCTCTCGGAGGTTCCGCACGAGCACGCCGGTTCCGCGTCCGGCCTGATCAACACGGTGCAGCAGATGGGCAACGCGCTCGGCCTCGGACTCGTGTCCGTGGTGTTCTTCGGCCAGATCGGCGACCGGCTGGCCCAGGCCCAGGTCGGGCCCGCGTACGTGCACGCCTTCCAGTACGCGCTGTGGTGGGTCGCGGCGATCATGGGCGTGATCTTCCTGCTGATGACCGCTCTGCCGAAGCGGCCCGCGCAGGAGACGGCGGAGACGGAGCCGTCTGCCACGGAGAGGGAGCCCGAGCTGGTCTCCTGACCAGCCACGACGAGGCCCGGCACCGACCAGGTGCCGGGCCTCCGTGTTGTCCGTGACGATGTGCCGCACTCTCCTCCGGACAGCTACCGAAGTCCGTTCATGCCCGATTGGAATCCGAACCTGTTTACTTTCAGGAAGTCCGGGCGTAGCCTCGCCTTGAAACCACACGTTCGGGCATCACGCGGCAGCGAACGGACATCGGTCGGAGGCCAGCGACATGTACGCACCGGAACGGCAGCAGGAGATCCTCCGGCTCGCACGCGAGGGCGGCCGGGTGGACGTGCTCTCGCTCGCCGAGGAGTTCCAGGTCACCGCGGAAACGATCCGTCGCGATCTGAAGGCCCTCGACCGCGCCGGCCTCGTCCGCCGGGTGCACGGCGGAGCCATCCCGGTCGGCCGCCTCGACTTCGAACCGGACCTCACCGAGCGCGAGTCCACCGCCGCCGACGAGAAGGACCGCATCGCCAAGGCCGCCCTCGCCGAACTGCCGACCGAGGGCACGATGATCCTCGACGCCGGTACGACCGTCGCCCGGGTCGCCGCCGCGATCCCGCTGGAGGCCTCCCTGACCGTCGTCACGCACAGCCTGCCCATCGCCGCCCGCCTCGCCGACCACCCCGGCATCCAGCTCCACCTGGTCGGAGGGCGCGTACGACACCGCACGCGCGCCGCCGTGGACGCCTGGGCGCTCCGCGCCTACGGCGAGATCCGCGCCGACGTGCTGTTCGTGGCGGCGAACGGCTTCTCCGCCGAGCACGGTCTGACCACCCCCGACCTCGCCGAGGCCGCGGTCAAGCGGGCCGCGGTCGCCGCCGCCCGCCGTGTGGTGCTGCTGGCCGACTCCGCCAAGCACGGCCAGGAACACTTCGCCCGCTTCAGCGCCCTGAGCGACGTGGACCTGCTGATCACCGACAGCGGGCTGAGCCCCGAAGACGCCGCCGCCATCGAGCGCGGCGGCACGGAAGTAGTGCGCGCATGATCCTCACCGTCACCCCCAACCCGTCCCTCGACCGCACCTACGAGGTCCTCCGCCTGGAGCGCGGCGAAGTCATCCGCGCCGAGACCGAGCGGATGGACCCGGGCGGCAAGGGCGTGAACGTCTCGCGCGCCGTCACGGCCGCCGGACGGCACACGGTCGCCGTCCTGCCCCTGGGGGGTGCGCCGGGGGCGCTCGTCGCCGACCTCCTCGACGCGCAGGGCATCGAGGTCGCGCCCGTCCCGATCACCGGAGCCACCCGCTCCAACATCGCGCTCGCCGAGGCGGACGGGGTGCTCACGAAGATCAACGCTCCCGGCCCCGAACTGACCACGGCCGAACAGGAACTCCTCCTGGACACCGTGCGCGAGCAGTCCCGGGACGCCGACTGGATCGCGTGCTGCGGCAGCCTGCCGCGGGGGCTCGCGCCCTCGTGGTACGCCGAGGTCGTCACGCGGGCGCACGCCGGTGGCGCACGCATCGCGCTGGACACCTCGGGCCGTGCGCTGCTGGAGGCGCTGCGCGCGCGGCCGGACGTGGTGAAACCCAACGCCGAGGAGCTCGCGGAAGCCGTCGGGCGCCCCCTGGCGACGGTGGGCGACGCGCTGAAGGCCGCCGAGGAGGTGCGCGCCATGGGCGCACGCGCCGTGCTCGCAAGCCTGGGCGCCGACGGGCAGCTCCTCGTGGAGGACGCGGGCGCCTGGTTCGCCGCCGCCCGCGTGAACACCGTCCGCAGCAACGTCGGCGCCGGCGACTCCTCCCTCGCCGGCTTCCTGATCGCCGGCGGCACCGGCCCCGAGGCCCTCGCCTCCGCCGTCGCCCACGGCGCCGCCGCCGTCCAGCTCCCCGGCAGCGTCATGCCGACCCCCGCCGACCTGGACCCGGCGGCGGTGACCGTCACGCCCGAGATCCCGCTCGACCGCCAACTGACGGAGCCGGTGTCATGAACGCCCTGACCCGCCGTCGTACGACCGCTCCGGCCCGGCCCTGGCGAGACTCCCCGTCACTCACCACGGCCACCCTCCCCACCGCCTCCCCCCACAGCACCCCCGTCCCCACCTCCGCCCACCCCTCCCCCCGGGCGATACGCGTGCATTGGAGCCCGCGATGAGCTACATGATCACCGCGGACCTGGTCGACCTCGACCTGTCCGCCGACACCAAGCAAGCGGCGGCGCGCGCCCTCGCCGAGCGCATGGTGGCCCAGGGCCGGGTGACCGACCTGGAAGGCTTCCTCGCCGACGTGGCCGCCCGCGAGGCCCAGATGCCGACCGGCCTCGACGGCGGCATCGGCATCCCGCACTGCCGCAGCAGCCACGTCACCGAGCCGACCCTCGCCTTCGGTCGCAGCGCCGCCGGCGTCGACTTCGGTGCCGCGGACGGCCCGGCCGACCTCATCTTCCTGATCGCGGCACCGGCCGGCGCCGATGACGCCCACCTCACGATCCTCTCCTCACTGGCCCGCCAGCTGATGAACGCCGAGTTCACCTCGGCGCTGCGCGCGGTGTCCGACACCGGGACGGCGGCGGCACTGATCCGCGGGGACGAGACACCGAGCGCGGCGCAGACGCCGGAGGCGTCTTCGGACGAGGGCGCGGAGGACGACACGAGCGCGGGCGCGGCCAGCGCAGCGAGCGCCGGGGGCGTGCACTCGGGCGCGGGCGCGAACGCTGCTGCAGGCGCCGCTCAAGGCGCCGTGGGCGCTGCGGGCACGTCCGAAGACTCCGCTGCGACGCCGGTGGCGGCCTCCGCCGGCGCCGCAGCGGACACCACGGCGCGGACACCGAACGCATCCGCCCCGGCGCAGGCCACCCCTGCGGGCGCCGGCTCCACCCCGGACTCAGGCGAGCGCCCCTTCCGTATCGTCGCCGTCACCTCCTGCCCCACCGGCATCGCACACACCTACATGGCAGCCGAATCCCTGGAGAACGCCGGCCGCGAGACAGGCGTCGAACTCGTCGTCGAGACGCAGGGTTCGGCCGGATTCACCCGGCTGGACCCGGCGGTGATCGCGGCGGCCGACGGCGTGATCTTCGCGCACGACGTCCCCGTACGCGACAAGGACCGCTTCGCAGGCAAGCCGACCGTCGACGTAGGAGTGAAGGCAGGCATCAACCGAGCCGCCGAACTCATCACCGAGGTACGCGAGAAGGCGGCGCGCGGCGAAAAGAGCGCGCCGGCGCCCACGTCGGGCAGCACGCCGGTCGAGCGCGCCGGTGACGCCACCGAGGGATACGGCACCAAGCTCCGCAAGTGGCTGATGAGCGGCGTGAGCTACATGGTCCCGTTCGTCGCCGCAGGCGGCCTCCTCATCGCCCTGGGCTTCGCGATCGGCGGCTACAAGATCAACAAAGCGCCGTCGGTGATGGACCACTTCGTGTGGACCCAGGCCGACAGCTGGGGCGCCCTGCTGTTCCAGATCGGCGCCGTGGCCTTCGGTTTCCTGGTCCCGGTCCTGGCCGGCTACATCGCCTACGGCATGGCCGACCGGCCCGGTCTGGTCCCCGGCTTCGTGGGCGGCGCCATCTCACTGACCATCAACGCGGGCTTCCTCGGCGGCCTGGCGGCCGGCCTGATCGCCGGTGGCGTGGTGCTGGCGATCCAGAAGGCCAACATTCCGCCAGCCCTGCGCGGCATCATGCCCGTGGTGGTGATCCCGTTGATCTCCTCGGCGATCGTCGGATTCCTGATGTTCGTCGTGATCGGCAAACCCATCGCCACCGCCCAGAAGGGCCTCACCGACTGGCTGAACGGCCTCACCGGCACCAACGCCATCCTGCTCGGCGCCCTGCTCGGCCTGATGATGTGCTTCGACCTGGGCGGCCCGGTCAACAAGGTCGCCTACACCTTCGCCACCGCCGGTATCGCGGTCTCGAACCCCAGCGACTCCGCGATGAAGATCATGGCAGCGGTGATGGCGGCCGGCATGGTCCCGCCGCTGGCGATGGCCCTGGCCACCACCGTGCGCGGCAAGCTGTTCACCCAGACCGAACGCGAGAACGGCAAGGCCGCCTGGGTCCTGGGCGCCTCCTTCATCTCCGAGGGCGCGATCCCGTTCGCCGCGGCGGACCCGCTGCGGGTCATCCCCTCCGCCATGGTCGGCGGCGCGCTCACCGGCGCCCTGTCGATGGCCTTCGGCGCCACCCTGCGCGCCCCCCACGGCGGTGTCTTCGTGGTCCCGCTGATCGGCAACCCGTTCCTGTACCTCGTCGCCATCGCGGCCGGCGTCTGCGCCACCACGGCCCTGGTCGTCCTCCTCAAGGGCATGCGCAAGCCGGCCCCGGAGACCACGGGCGCCGACCCCGCCGCCCACGCGGCCGACACACCCAAGGGGACCAAGCAGCCCGTGGCGGCCTGACCACCGAACCCACCCCGCCGGCACGCCTTGTCCCTTTAGTTCGCTGTGAGTTGTTCACGGCACCTGCGAGATACGTCACGGTCCGGGACCAAAGTCCCGGGCCGTGGTGTGTACTGGGGCGTATGCCAGAGCATGTCTCGACTCTCCAGCTGGCCGGCGCGGCCGTCCTCACCCTGGCCGGCGTGGCCTGGGCGATCGGCGTCATACGCCTGCTGCGCCGCTTCCGCACGGAGGCCCTGCGAGAGATCCCGGCTGTCCGCCTCTCGGTCCTGCCGTCCCAGTCCCGGACCGGGCCCGTGCGGGAATCGGTGGACCTGACCCCCGCGGAACGCGACGCCTTCAACGGACTGGTACGGCAACTCGGCAACTCCTGACCGGAGGGTGGCCCGGTGTGGCCGGACGGCCCGGCTGCTACCCCTGCCGCGCCGCGCGCCGCTCCATGGCGTCCCGGGCCGCGTCTTCCGACATGTACACCTCGCACATGTGCCGCCCGTCGGGCGTCGCCGTGTGCTCGACCTCCCACAGGGAGATCTCGCTGTCGTCCGGCAGCAGGAACGCGTGCTCGTACAGCGCGTAGCTCAGTCCCGCGCGTCCGGCGCGCCCCGGGCGCCCGAACGCCTGCGTGATCTCATGTGCGGTCGCCGTCGCCAGCAGCGCCGCCGTCTCCGCACCCGGACGGTCCGGGTTCTCCGCACGGCGCAGGAGCCGACGCGCGTGGTCCGCCGAGTCGTCGGAGGCGAACACGTGCCGGGGCTCGGGAATCGCCCACAGCCGCATCAGCGCGGGCAGCTCGAACTCCGGCGTGTCCGGCGGCATTCCGAGCCGCGCGGTGGCCGCCTGCAGCTCCTCCTCGTCGACGTACACCTCGTGCTCCGGAGGGCCACCCGGCGTGGGGTTGTGCACGAGCTCCCACAGGGTGACCGCGGAACCGTCGGCGAGGAGCCAGGTGTGCCGGTAAGTCTCCCGGTGCAACCCCGCGCTGTGGTGCGCGGAATGCAGCGAGCTGTCGTGGACCAGCGCGCAGTCGAGCTGCCGTATCACCTCGTCGGGCAGCTCGAAGGAGTTCAGGGCACGGCCGAGAAGCCGCGCGAGATGCTCCTCCGGAGACTCGGGCGACTCGGCTGGTTCGTACGCTGCTGTCTCGTACGGAACGCTCAAGGCATCTCCCGGCGTTGCTGCATGTCACCTTGTGGGTGCATACGGTAGCCCCTCGGTCGGACATCATGTCCGGGAACCGAGAAAACGTACGCCGGGAAAACGCGCGGGCCGCGCGAAAAGTTCCCGCGCGGCCTCACGAGGCGTCAAAATCTGCAGATCAGGCGGAGCTTCCCGTGGTCCAGGCGCTCCACGACATGTTCCAGCCGTTGAGCCCGTTGTCCGGCGCGACAGTCGTGTCGGGGGAGTTCTTCACGATCACGACGTCCCCGACGAGCGAGTTGTCGAAGAACCACTTGGCGGACGTGGCGCCCTGCGCGCCCTGCACGTCCGCGAGGCCGACGCAGCCGTGACTGGTGCCCTCCCGGCCGAACGGCGGGTTGCCCTTGGGGTACCAGTAGTTGCCGTGGATGAACGTTCCCGACGACGTCAGCCGCATCGCGTGCGGCACGTCCGGGATGTCGTACTCGCCGCCGAAGCCGACCGTCGAGCCGTTCATGCGGGTCTGCACGAACTTCTCGGCGATCACCATCTGCCCGTTGTACGTCGTGTGCTGCGGGCTGCCCGCGGAGATCGGCACCGTCTTGATCGTCTTGCCGTCCCGCACCACGGTCATGGTCTGCGTGTGGACGTCGACCGTGGAGACCTGCGACCGCCCGACGGTGAAGGAGACGGTCTTCTTCTGCACCCCGTAGACGCCCTTCGCGCCCTCGACCCCGTCCAGGTCGATGTTCATCGTGACCTTGGAACCGGCCTTCCAGTACTCCTGCGGCCGGAAGTCCAGCCGCCGGTCCCCGAACCAGTGCCCGACCACCTGCTGACCACTGCTGGAGTTGACCGAGATGTGCGACTGCACGGTCTTCTTGTCGGTGATCGACTTGTCGAAGGTGAACGACACCGGCATCCCCACACCGACCGTACTGCCGCTGTCCGGCGTGTACGTGCCGATGAAGCTGTTCGCCGACGTGACGGTGGTGAAGATGGAATTGGCCGCGGCGGTACGCCCGTCGGCGTCCTTCGCCGTCGCGCTCATCTGGTACTTCGTCCCGCGCTCCAGCTGCTGCTTCGGCTTCCAGGCGCTGCCGTCCGCCGATATCGCCCCGGCCACGGTCTGACCCGTCCCCGCCACGGTCATCTTCACGTCGGTCAGCTTGCCGCCGCTGACCTTCACTCCGGTCGCGTTGATGGACGCGCCCGTCGAACCGTCCTTGGCGGAGATCACAATCTTCGCCGTCGACGTCTTGGGGGAGTCCTTGTCCCCCTTCCCGTCGCTGGTCGCGTTGGCGCTGCCACCGCAGGCGGTCAGGGTCAGGGCGCCGACCATCATGGCGGCACAGGCCCCCAGCGCGCGCCGCGCTGCAATGTCCGGCGTTGTCACGGGCTGCTCCAGGTTCATGTGATGTGCGTGATCCGTTCCAGTGCGTGAAGAAAGAGCGCACCGGCGCCCGGGAAGGTTCCTTCCAACCCCCGTAAACGCCATCACGTGACAGAACCGCGACAATTCAAGCCCCTGGGCGCGGCATGCGAGCGGAGTGCACGCGCAGCGGGGGGCGCGACCCTGCGCCCCCACCACCCCTATCGCGCCCCGTACAACTCCCCGAACGACGGCCACGTCCCGCCCGGTCCCACGACCGACTCCGCGGCGCGCACGCCCCGTACGATCGCGCGCGACACGACATCCGCGCCGGCGGCGAGGAGGCCGTTGAGCTCCAACGGGTCCTCGGGCAGCGAGCGTGCGCCGGTCGCCAGCGCGAACACCGTGTCGCCGTCGTTCATGAGGTGCACCGGCCGTACGGCGCGCGCAATCCCGTCGTGCGCCGTCCCCGCCAGCTTCTGCGCCTGCGCCTTGGAGAGGCCGGCGTCGGTCGCGACCACGGCCAGCGTCGTGTTGAGCGGGGGCGTCGCGCTCTTGACGGCGGTTTCGGCGAGGCGCCGGCGCGCGTCCTCGTGCACGCGCCCCTCGGGATACTCCACCCGCCCCTGAAGCAACTCCCCGTACAGCGCCCCCGTCTCGGGCTCGATCACCGACCCCGCGGCGTTCACCACCACCAGCGCGGCCACGGTGATCCCCGAGTCGAGCACGGTGCTCGCGGTACCCACCCCGCCCTTGATCCGCCCCGCCACGGCGCCCGTGCCGGCCCCGACGCACCCCTCAGCCACCCGGGCGCCCGGCGCGCTCGCCGCGGCGGCCTCCACCGCCGCGCGCCCCGCCGCCGCGTCCGGCCGCGCACGGAAGTTCCCGCCGCGCCCCAGGTCGAAGACACACGCGGCAGGCACGACCGGCACGACGTGCGCCGGATCCGCCCCCACCCGCACCCCGCGCCCCTGCTCCTCCAGCCAGCCCATCACACCGGACGCCGCATCGAGCCCGTATGCGCTGCCACCGGTCAGCACCACCGCGTCGACCCGCTGCACCAGGTTGCGCGGATCGAGTGCATCGGTCTCCCTGGTACCGGGGCCACCGCCGCGCACATCCACGGCGACGACCGCGCCGCCCTCCGGGGCGAGGACGACCGTGGTGCCGGTGAGCCAGCCGTCCCCGGTGAGGGTCGCGTGACCCACCCGCACCCCGGCGATGTCGGTGATTGCGTCAACTGTCATGCAGGCCAGTCTCGCCTGCCGGCACCGGGGAGGAGGGCTCAGTCTGCCGGAGCGGTGGCGCTCGCGGCACGCTCCCGGCTGACCATGCGCGCCGTCAGCGTCGCTCCGGTCGCCACCGCGGCCGAGGTCACGAGCCCCGCCGCGAGCACCGCCCAGTCGCCAAGGAAGGTGCAGCAGATCACCAGCAGCGCCGTGACCGGCAGCACCAGCTGCTGGGCGATGCCGACCTTGAAATGCCTCGAGTGCAGCGCCCAGACGGTCAGCAGATACAGCGCCGTCGGCAGCGTGACGGCGGCCGACGCGGACAGCGCGGAAATGTGGGTCTTGCCGACCGCGTGCTCCACGGCCACCTCCAGGCCCGCGCCGATCGCCGCGGCCGAGGCGAAGATCAGGTAGTGCCCGTAGCCCCACAGGAACGCCTGCCTGTTGGAGCGCAGGTGGCCGTGGATGGGCACCACGAAGTAGATCCACCATGCGCAAAAGACGATCAGGAGCCCGCCCGCGGCGATCGGCAGCAACTCGCCCAGCGCGTCGTGCTCGTCCACGGCCGACTTCACGGCGACGGTCGCCGCGGCGATCGTCTCGCCGAGCACGATGATGGTGAACAGGCCGTACCGCTCGGCGATGTGGTGCGGATGCCAGGAGGTCCCGTGGCCCTTCTCGGCGAACAGCGGCACGCACATCTCCGCGATCGCCATCACGAGGAACACCCAGGGCCGCACGGGCGGGGGCAACAGCACCAGTCCGAGCCAGCCGACCAGGCACAGCAGCACACCGCAGGCGTACCGCAACGCCATGGTTCTCTCCGCGCCCTCGGCGGATCTCGCGGCTCTCAGCCACTGCGTGGCCATGGCCAGCCGCATGATCACGTAGCCGAGCCAGACCACGAGGTAGTCGTGCTGGAAGGCCCGGGAGATGCCGGCCGCCAGCACCAGGACGCCGGCGATCTGCACCAGGGTGACGACCCGGTAGAGCGCGTCGTCGTTGTCGTACGCCGAGGCGAACCAGGTGAAGTTCATCCAGGCCCACCAGATGGCGAAGAACTGCATGGCGTAGTTGAGGATCCCGCCGCCCGCGTGTCCTTCGGCGACGGCGTGCACCAGTTGCGCACCCGCCTGCGCGATCGCCACCACGAAACACAGGTCGAAGAAGAGCTCTAGCGGCGAGGAGACCCGGTGCGCCTCGTCGCGCCCGCGCGCGGTGAGCCGTCGCAGCGGTCCGGGGGACCGTGGTGCGCCCGAGGGGGCGGGCGCCGGAGCGGAACGCGACGTCATGCCTCTCAGCACACCAGAAAAGCGGCCGGAAGGCTTTGTGAAGGCACCGGCAGACAGTGAACGCATTCACAAGCGGCTCTTGCGGGGGGCGCCGGACGCGCGCGGGCGCGTGGACCGGCACCGTACGCTTGAGGCATGAGTACCGCCCCGGAATCCGAGCCCCGCGACCCGAAGCCCGCGCTGGTCTTCGCCGACCCGCTGGACCAGCAGTCCTCGGACGACACCGATCGCGGATGGGGCGAGCGCACGGACGGCGACAGCGCCGCCGACCTGAAGCGGTTCCTGGACGAGAAGCCGCCCCACCACCTCTGAGCCGTCCGCAGCAGCGCCGCTAGCGCTCGTCGCGCCCCGATCCACGCTGCGCGACCAGCGCGTCGCGGATCTCCTTGAGCACCTCCAGCTCGGTCACCTCGACGACCTCCTTCGTGCCCTCCCGTGCCGCCTTGCGGGCCGCCTGCCGGGCCAGGTACTTCGACATCGGCAGCACCATCAGGAAGTACACCACCGTCGCGGTGATCAGGAAGGTCAGCGTGGCACCGAGGACAGAGCCCCACATCAGTTGGATGCCGTGGGTCCCTTGGCACTTGGCGCTCAGGCACGAACTGTAGTTGTCCAGGTTCTGTGTGCCGATCGCGCCGACCAGCGGATTGATGATCCCCTTCACCACCGAGTTGACGATGTTCGAGAAGGCCGCGCCGATCACCACGGCCACGGCCAGGTCGACGACGTTGCCGCGCATGAGGAAGGCCTTGAAGCCCTGCCAGACGCTCGGTTCCTGCTTCGCGCTCACCTAGGGGACTCTCCTCGTATGCACAGGGTGTGGAACGAATCGCTCCGCAACCTACGGCACGGTGACGCCCTTCTGTCCAGTGCCCCTGCTCGATCAAGCGACTCGGCAGCAGGCCGCGCAGGAAGTGTCCGAGACGGTTCAGCACAGTGTCACCGCCAGGCGTGCCGTGGCGCTCGCGCCGACCAGCCGTGCCGCCGTGGTGCGCGGCACCGACAACACGACCAGCGCCCCGCTCTCCGCCCCGCCCTCCAGGGGCTCGGGCACCCTGGTCACCCGCACACCGCGCGCGAGCACCCGGGCGACGCCCCCGGCCGACGGGTCCTCCGCGGCGATGACGTCGACACGGTCGCCGGGCCGCAGGAGGCGGACCGTGGCCGCGTCGGCGATCCGCACCGGCGCCGTCACCACGTCCACCGCCGCATGCCGGCGTACGGGCTGCGTGACCCGGTGACCGCGGGCCTGTTCCCCGCGGTGCGGTTCGGCCCCGCCGCGCGGCCCTGCGGCGACGAGCGCGGCCGCGGTCACCGCGAGACCGGCAGCGATGGCCCGCCTGCGGTGCCGTACGAGCCGCTGCAGCTGATACCGCCCGCCGCGCACGCGCACCGGGGGGAACTGCGGGATCTCACAGGTCGCCGGCGCGTCCGTGCCCAGCGGACGCGGGAGCCGGAGGGGAGGCGGGAAGGGCGAGCCGGCCGGCGGGGGTGAAGGACACGAGGGCGGAGAGGGCGGAAAAGGGGGAGGGGGCGAGGACGGATTCGGGGACGACCAGGACCGGGGCACGGGGATCACCGCCTGCGACGAGGAGTTCGGCTTGCGAGGCCACGATGAGGCCTCGCGCCGAATCCCGCCGGAGCCCGTGGATCACCGACGGACTGTGGACAACTCGCTCACCCGAACGGGGAATTCCGATCGGTTGCGCGTGCGCCCTACGGCAGCTCGAAACCCGGATTCATCCCGCCGAGCGCGTTCACACACAGGCAGTCCCGTGCCGTGGTCTCCGGCAGTGCCGCCACCGCGTCGAACAGCACGCCGCGCAGCCGGTCCACGTTGGCCGCGAACACCCGTAGCACCTCTTCATGCGAAACGCCCTCGCCGGTCTCGGCGCCGGCGTCCAGGTCGGTGACCAGGGTCAGTGACGTGTAGCACAGCTCCAGTTCCCGGGCGAGCGCCGCTTCCGGATGACCGGTCATGCCCACGACCGACCAGCCCTGTGCCTGGTGCCACAACGATTCGGCACGCGTGGAGAAGCGCGGCCCCTCGATCACGACGAGCGTGCCGCCGTCCACGGGCTCCCAGTCACGCCCCCGGGCGGCCTTCAGGGCGACAGCCCGTCCGGTGGGGCAGTAGGGGTCGGCCATGGACACGTGCACGACGTTCGGCACGGTGCCGTCGGGCAGCGGCAACCCGTCGAAGTACGTCTGCGCCCGGGACTTCGTACGGTCCACGAACTGGTCCGGCACGAGCAGGGTGCCGGGGCCGTACTCCGGCCGCAGTCCGCCGACCGCGCAGGGACCGAGAACCTGCCGTGCGCCGACGGAACGCAGCGCCCACAGGTTGGCGCGGTAGTTGATGCGATGCGGCGGCAGATGGTGACCGCGGCCGTGCCGCGGCAGGAAGGCGACCCGCCGGCTGGCGATCTCGCCGAGGAAGAGGGAGTCGCTGGGCGGCCCGTAGGGGGTCTCCACCTGGACCTCGGTCACGTCGTCGAGGAACGAGTAGAAGCCCGAGCCGCCGATTACGCCGATCTCTGCGTTCGCCATGACCAGCACACTAGCGGGCGGCGAAACCGCGGGGGAGCCGGTGCCGGCCAGTGCCGAAGACCCTGCCGTCGTACGACGGCAGGGTCCGGGGAAGCGGTGTCAGGCGGCCGAGCTGCTGGTGGAGCCGGCCGCGGACGACGTCGCGGACGACGCCGTGGACGACTTCGAGTCGGACGAAGACGTGCTGGACGAACTCGACGTGCTCGACGACTTCGACGCCGGGCTGCTGCTCGACGTGGAGCCGCGGGAGTCGTTGCGGTAGAAGCCGGAACCCTTGAAGACGATGCCGACCGCGGAGAACACCTTCTTCAGGCGGCCACTGCAGTTGGGGCACTCGGTCAGGGCGTCATCGGTGAACTTCTGCACCGCCTCAAGGCCCTCGCCGCACTCGGTGCACTGGTACTGGTAGGTCGGCACTGTCTCCTCCTGGCACTCTCACTCAATGAGTGCTAACGACGGTCCATAGTGACGCATTCCCGGGGATCAGTCCACCGTCACCGGCACGCGGTGACCGACGCCACGTGCGACGGTCCGGTTCTGCTGCCGCGCGACCAGCCGCGACCGCAGCGCCAGCAGGATCACCAGCGCGACCACGGTGCCCGCCATCGGCACCAGGAATCCCGCACCGTCCCACAGCCGGTCCTCCAGCTGCCCCGAGACCGTGACGGCCGCCGCCTGGCCGAGCGCGACCGCACCGGTCAGCCAGGTGAAGGCCTCCGTGCGGGCACCGGCCGGGACCAGGCCCTCGACCAGCGTGTAGCCGGTGATCAGCGCCGGCGCGATGCACATGCCGACCAGCAGGCCGAGCCCGGCGAGCAGCGGCACCGAGTGCGCCGTCCACAGGGCGGACGCGACGATCGCGAGCGCCGTGTAGCCGACGACCAGGCGGCGCTGGGGGGCGACCTTCCAGGCGATCGCGCCGCAGACGATGCCGGACAGCATGTTTCCGGCGGCGAAGACGCCGTACAGGACACCGTTCAGGCCGGGCTCGCCGATCGACTCGGTGAACGCCGCCAGCGACACCTGCATGCCGCCGAAGACGGACCCGATACCGAGGAAGGTCACGACCAGGACGCGCACGCCGGGCACCCGCAGGGCGGAGGCGTGCTCCACGCGTGCGTGCCCGCTCTCCCCGCTCACCGGCGGCTGCGTGCCCTTCTGCGCGGCGAACAGCAGCCCGCCGACAAGGGTCAGCGCACCCTCGGTGACCAGCCCCGCGGCCGGAGCCACGGTGGTGCACAGGGCGGTCGCCAGCAGCGGACCGAAGACGAAGGTCAGCTCGTCCGTGACCGACTCGAACGCCGCCGCGGTGGTCATCAGGGGCGAGCCCTGCAGCTTCACGCCCCAGCGCGCACGCACCATGGGGCCGACCTGCGGCACCGAGGCGCCCGTGGGGACGGCCGCCAGGAACAGCGCCCACAGGGGCGCGTGCGCCAGCGCGAGCGCCGTCAGCGACAGGCCCGCCAGCGTGTGCACGAGGACGCCGGGGACCAGCACGGCGCGCTGGCCGTAGCGGTCGGCGAGTCGACCGCTGTACGGCGCGAAGAGCGCCATCGAGACACCGGTGACGGCCGCGGTGGCGCCCGCGGCGCCGTACGAGCCGGTGGTGTGCTGCACGAGCAGCACGATGGAGAGGGTGAGCATCGCGAACGGCTGGCGCGCCGCGAAACCGGGGAGCAGGAAGGTCCAGGCGCCGCGGGTGCGCAGCAGCTGTCCGTATCCCGGGCGGGAGGAGGCCGGCGAGGTCTTCTCCGGTTCGGTGGTGGTGACCGTGGATCCCACGGCCCGTGCCTTTCTGCCGCCTGGTAGCGCGGGCCGTGTGGGCCCGGGTGCCGAGAGCTGTCCTCTTGCGCGGACTGCGGTAGATACCGGCGCCCACTGCGGGTGGGGGGACCCGGCCGCCATACGGTCGCGCCAGCTCTGCGTCAGGCAGAGTTGGTTCGATCAGGGTGCGCCTTCATGCTACAGGGATCAGTGCCGCCCCCGGCTGTGAAAACGAGCACCACGACGGCGGGCCACCTGTGATTTCACGGGGTGTGAACCGCCCGAAACGCGCCCTTAACGCAAGCTGCCCGCCCCGTCCGTGCCCAGCCAGCTGGCCAGCTTGCCGCCGTGGGCGACCGCGCGCAGACGTCGTTCCGCCGCGTCGCGCACCGGGTCGGTGGCGACGACGAGCAACTCGTCGCCGCGGCGCAGCACGGTCGTGGGCAGCGGAACGAACGATTCTCCTTCGCGGACGACGAGCGTGACGGCGGCCCCGGCCGGCAGGCGCAGCTCGCTGACCTCGACACCGTGCATGCGGGAGCCCTCCGGGATCGAGATGGACAGCAGGTGCCCGCGCAGCCGCTCCAGCGGTGCCGACTCGATCCCCAGGTCGGAGGCCTCGCCCTGCTCGCCCAGGCGCAGCGTGCGCGCCAGCCACGGCAGGGTCGGCCCCTGGACCAGGGTGTAGACCACGACCAGTACGAAGACGATGTTGAAGATGCGGCGGCTGCCCGTGACGCCGTTCACCATCGGGATCGTTGCCAGGATGATGGGCACGGCGCCGCGCAGTCCCGCCCACGACATCAGGGACTGCTCCTGCCACGGCACGCGGAACGGCGCCAGGCTGAGCACCACGCTCAGCGGACGGGCCACCATGGTCAGGACGAGCCCGATGACCAGGGCGGGCCACACGTCGTCGCCCAGCTCGTGCGGGGTGACCAGCAGGCCGAGTACGACGAACATGCCGATCTGCGCGATCCAGCCGAGCCCCTCGGCGAAGCCGCGCGTGGCGGGCCAGTGGGGCAGCTTGGCGTTGCCGAGGACCATCGAGGCCAGGTAGACGGCCAGGAAGCCGCTGCCGTGCGCCAGGGCGCCGGCGGCGTACGCGGTGACGGCGATGGCCATCACGGCGATCGGGTAGAGGCCCGAGGCGGGCAGCGCCACGTGCTTGAGTCCCCAGGAGCCGAACCAGCCCACGGCGAGTCCCAGGGCGGCGCCGATGGCCAGCTCCAGGGCTATCTCGCCCAGCAGGACGTACCAGTGCTCGACCGGACCGGCCGTGCAGAAGGCGACGACCAGGATGACCACCGGGGCGTCGTTGAAGCCGGACTCCGCTTCCAGCGTGCCCGTCACGCGCGCGGGGAGGGGAACTCTGCGCAGTACCGAGAAGACCGCCGCCGCGTCCGTCGACGACACCACCGCGCCGATGATGAGCGCCTGCCGCCACTCCAGCCCGATCAGATAGTGGGCGCCCGCCGCGGTGACCCCCACGCTGACGGCGACTCCGGCGGTCGCCAGGACGCAAGCGGACGACAGGACCGGCCTGATCGCCTTCCACTTCGTGCCGAGACCACCCTCGGCGAGGATCACGACCAGAGCCGCGTACCCCATGACCTGGGTCAGTGCTGCGCTGTTGAAATGGATCTCGCCGATGCCGTCCTGGCCCATGAGGACGCCGATCGCCAGGTAGACGAGCAGGCTGGGGAGCCCGCTGCGGGAGGAGATCCGCACGGCCGCTACGGCGACGAGCAGGACCACGGAGCAGACGAGCAGGAGCTGGTTGAGGTGGTGAACAGTCAGCGGCGGTCCCTCCCTGAGATCTCCGGTTACTTCGTTACCTTACCTAACTCTTGACGCTTTCTTGACGCTCGGCGAGGCAAGATCGAACGCTCGTGCGCGCTGGTTCCCGACTCCGCGTCAAGCGGGACAGGGCCCTGCGCCTATGGTTGCTCCAGCGCTCATTCAAAGTCACAGCCCGACCTGCCGCTCGCGTTAGGACAGCAAGGACAGCGATGCCCCCCAACACCACCGCCACAACGGGTGACAAGCCCGCCAAGTCCGGCAGGAAGAAGGGGCGCAAAGCCCGATTGGTCGTGCTGGTCCTGGTACTGGCCGTCATCGGAGGCATCGCCTACGGGGCGTACTGGTCGATCAGCACCGTCCGTGCCTCCTTCCCGCAGACCACGGGTTCGATCACGCTCGACGGCCTGTCGGGACCGGTCGACGTCAAGCGGGACGGCAACGGCATCCCGCAGATCTACGCCTCCTCCGACGAGGACCTGTTCATGGCGCAGGGGTACGTCCAGGCGCAGGACCGGTTCTGGGAGATGGACGTACGCCGGCACATGACGTCCGGGCGCCTGTCGGAGATGTTCGGCAAGAGCCAGGTCAAGAACGACGAGTTCCTGCGCACGCTCGGCTGGGACCGGATCGCCGGGCAGGAGTACGACACCAAGCTGTCGGCCTCCACGAAGAAGTACCTCCAGGCGTACGCCAAGGGGGTCAACGCCTACCTCCAGGGCAAGAGCGGCAAGGACATCTCCCTGGAGTACGCCGCCCTGGGCTTCACCAATGACTACAAGCCGCAGAAGTGGACCCCGGTCGACTCCGTCTCCTGGCTGAAGGCGATGGCCTGGGACCTGCGCGGCAACATGCAGGACGAGATCGACCGGGCCCTGATGGCCAGCCGTCTCGGCCCGCAGCAGATCCAGGACCTGTACCCGGAGTACCCCTACGGCCGCAACAAGCCGATCGTGCAGGAAGGCCAGTACAGCGCGCTGACCAAGTCCTTCCAGCAGGGCGGCGCCACTGGCGCCTCCCAGGGCACCGGCACGACAGGCACGCCCGGCACGTCCGGTGCGACGACCGGGGGCGCCACGGGCGCCTCTGGGCGCACGGCGGGCACGGGAGGCTCTTCCACCTCGGGGGCGACCGGATCGACGCTCAGGAGCCAGCTGGGGGGCCTCTACAGCGTCCTGGACGACGTTCCTACCGCCGTCGGTGTGAACGGCCAGGGCATCGGCTCCAACTCCTGGGTGGTGGCCGGGAAGTACACGATCACCAAGAAGCCGCTGCTCGCCAACGACCCCCACCTGTCCGCGTCACTGCCGTCCGTCTGGTACCAGATGGGCCTGCACTGCCGCAGCGTCTCCAGTAAGTGCCAGTACGACGTCACCGGCTACACGTTTGCCGGAATGCCCGGTGTGATCATCGGCCACAACGCGAACATCGCCTGGGGCATGACCAACTCCGGGGTCGACGTGAGCGACCTCTACCTGGAGAAGGTGAGCGCGAACGGCTACCTGTACGACGGCAAGATCCGGCCGTTCACGACCCGCCAGGAGACCATCAAGGTCGCCGGCGGCGCCGCCAAGACCATCGTCGTGCGCCAGACGCAGGACGGCATGCCACTGCTGTCCGACCGTGACGACGAACTCGTCGAGGTCGGCAAGAAGGCCACGGTCAACACCGCCGCACCCGACCGGGGCGACGGCTACGGCATCGCCCTGAGGTGGACCGCGCTCGACCCGGGCACCTCCATGGACGCCGTCTTCGCCCTCGACAGGGCGGCGGACTGGAGCGACTTCCGCCAGGCGGCCGCCCTGTTCGACGTGCCTTCGCAGAACCTGGTCTACGCCGACACCGACAATCACATCGGCTACACGCTGCCCGGCAGGATCCCCACACGCTCCTCCGCCGACGACGGCTCCATCCCGGCGCCGGGCTGGGACGCGAAGTACCGCTGGACCGGCTTCATCAAGCAGGACGAGCTGCCCTACGAGTTCGATCCCAAGCGCGGCTACATCGTCACCGCCAACCAGGCCGTGGTCGACAAGGGCAAGTACCCGTACACGCTCACCACCGACTGGGGCTACGGCACCCGCAGCCAGCGCATCGCCGACCTGATCGAATCCAAGATCAACAACGGTGGCAAGGTCTCGCCCGACGACATGCGGCAGATGCAGCTGGACAACAGCAGCGAGATCGCCAAGCTCCTGGTGCCGAAGCTGCTGAAGATCAACCTCGACGACAAGAACGTGCGCGACGCGCAGAAGCTGCTGGAGGGCTGGGACTACACCCAGGACGCCGATTCCGCGGCAGCCGCCTACTTCAACGCCGTCTGGCGCAACATCCTCAAGCTCTCCTTCGGCAACAAGCTCCCCAAGGAACTGCGCGTCAAGGGGCAGTGCCTGTGGGTCGACAAGATCGACAGCACCGGTCCGGTCGACGACGACGCCAAGGTGCGCGAGTGCGGCGAGCGTGACGCCGACCAGGCGCAGCCGGACGGCGGCGACCGCTGGTTCGAGGTCGTGCGCACCCTGATGGAGAAGCCGGACAGCGACTGGTGGAAGACACCCAAGTCGGGCACCCGTCCCGCGGCGAACAACGTGGACCAGCTCTTCGCCCGCGCCATGATCGACGCCCGCTGGGAGCTGACCGCCAAGCTCGGCAAGGACATCGACACCTGGAGCTGGGGCCGGCTGCACCGCCTGTTCCTGAAGAACCAGACGCTCGGCACCGACGGCCCCCAGGTGCTGCAGTACATCCTCAACCGCGGCCCCTGGAAGCTCAGTGGCGGCGAGGCCACGGTGAACGCCACCGGCTGGAACGCCGCCGGCGGCTACAACGTCGTCTGGGTGCCGTCCATGCGGATGGTCGTCAGCCTCGCCGACTTCGACAAGTCCAGGTGGATCAACCTGACCGGTGCCTCCGGGCACGCGTTCAGCGCGCACTACACGGACCAGACGGGCCTGTGGGCCAAGGGCGAGCTGCTGCCCTGGTCGTTCTCGGCCAAGGCGGTCGACAAGAGCACGAGCGACACGCTCGTCCTCAAGCCGTGAGCCGCTGACGACACGGCGCGCGAAACGGCCCTCCACGCACGCGTGGAGGGCCGTTTTCCGTGCCGTGTCCGGTCAGGCGCTCGGGAAGCGGCGCACGCCGGAGGGCGTCACCACCGCGTGCACCGGCTTGTCGTGCGCCTCCGCGGGGACGCGTGCGACGACCTCCGTGTCGTACAGGAGCACCGCGAGCCGGGGGCGTGCGCCCGCGCGCTCCAGGCGGGCCAGCACGCGGTCGTATGACCCTCCGCCGCGCCCCAGGCGCATCCCGCGCGCGTCCACCGCGAGACCGGGCAACAGCACCACGTCCGCGGCCGTCACGGCGTCCGGACCGAGACGCGCGCCGGAGGGCTCGAAGAGCGCCATCTTGCCGCCGTGTTGGACCCGCGCAAGGGAGCCCGGACCGGCGTATGCGCCCCAGTCCAGGTCGTTGTCGGGCAGGAGCGCCGGGAGCAGGACCCGTACGCCCCGCGCGCGCAGCGCGTCCAGCAGCGCCGCCGTGCCGGGCTCGCTGCCCACCGAGACGTACGCCGCCACCGTGCGCGCACACGCCAGCTCGGGCAGTTCCAGCGCGCGCTCCGCCAGCGCGCGCCCCGTCTCGTCGACGTCATCGGCCGTCAACCTGTTCCTCACCGACAGGAACTCCCGCCGCAACATCCGCTTGTCAGGCTCGCTCGCGCGTCCGTCGTGTTCCACGGCTCGTCCCTGCACCCTTCCGATGCGGCCATATAAGGGTCAACCAACCAGAGCCACAGATTCCCTGCAAAGGCACCGGATAAGGTTGCGGGCATGACTGAGTCGCACCCGAGGATCAGCAAGGCTGTCATTCCCGCGGCGGGTCTCGGTACCCGGTTCCTGCCGGCGACCAAGGCCACTCCCAAGGAGATGCTGCCGGTCGTGGACAAGCCGGCGATCCAGTACGTGGTCGAGGAGGCCGTGTCGGCGGGGCTCGACGACGTGCTCATGATCACCGGGCGGAACAAGCGTCCCCTCGAGGACCACTTCGACCGCAACTACGAGCTCGAGTCGGCGCTCGAGAAGAAGGGCGACGCCGAACGGCTCGCGAAGGTGCAGGAGTCCAGCGACCTGGCGACCATGCACTACGTGCGCCAGGGCGACCCCAGGGGCCTGGGCCACGCGGTGCTGTGCGCCGCCCCGCACGTCGGCCACGAGCCCTTCGCGGTCCTCCTGGGCGACGACCTGATCGACCCGCGCGACCCCCTGCTGCAGCGCATGATCGAGGTGCAGCAGCAGCACGGGGGCAGTGTGATCGCCCTCATGGAGGTCGCGCCCGAGCAGGTCCACCTCTACGGCTGCGCGGCCGTGGAGGCGACCGCCGACGGTGACGTCGTGCGGGTCACCGGACTGGTCGAGAAGCCGGACGCGGCGGACGCCCCGTCGAACTACGCGGTCATCGGCCGTTACGTCCTCGACCCGCACATCTTCGACGTCCTGCGCAAGACCGAGCCGGGCCGCGGCGGGGAGATCCAGCTCACCGACGCGCTGCAGCAGCTCGCGACGGACGAGAAGGTGGGCGGCCCGGTGCACGGTGTCGTCTTCAAGGGCCGCCGCTATGACACCGGCGACCGCGGCGACTACCTGCGTGCCATTGTCAGACTCGCGTGCGAACGTGAAGACCTGGGCCCGGGCTTCCGGACCTGGCTCCGCAGTTACGTAGCCGAGGAGATGCAGCAATCTTGAGCAGCGCCGCGACCCACCCCGCCGGCCCGGACCAGCTGTGGTCGGTGGACGACCACCTGGAGGACATCCTCTCGACGGTCCGCCCCCTCGAACCCATCGAGCTGCAACTGCTCGACGCCCAGGGCTGCGTCCTGGTCGACGATGTCACGGTGCCGGTGTCCCTGCCGCCGTTCGACAACAGCTCCATGGACGGGTACGCGGTGCGGGTCGCGGACGTCGCCGGCGCCAGCGAGGAGTTCCCGGCCGTCCTGGAGGTCGTCGGTGACGTCGCGGCAGGCGTGGCCGACCCGGTCCGGGTCGGCCCCGGCCAGGCCGCCCGCATCATGACCGGCGCCCCGCTGCCGCCCGGCGCCGAGGCCGTCGTCCCGGTGGAGTGGACCGACGGCGGACTCGGCGAGGGCCCGGTGAGCGGCATGCGGGCGCGCAGCCTCGCCCCCGAGGGCGCCGAGGGCCACGTGCGCGTGCACCGCCCCGCCGAGGCACGCGCGCACGTGCGCGCCAAGGGCAGCGACGTGAAGGCCGGCGACCGCGCCCTGAAGGCCGGGACGATCCTCGGCCCGCCGCAGATCGCACTGCTGGCCGCGATCGGCCGCGGCACGGTACGCGTGCGCCCGCGCCCGCGCGTGGTCGTCGTGTCCACCGGAAGCGAACTCGTCCAGCCCGGCGAGGAACTGGCCGGCGGCCAGATCTACGACTCCAACAGCTTCGCCCTGACCGCGGCCGCGCGGGACGCCGGCGCCATCGCCTACCGGGTGGGCGCCGTCGCCGACGACGCCGAGACCCTCCGCTCCACCATCGAGGACCAGCTCATCCGCGCCGACCTGCTGGTGACCACGGGCGGGGTGAGCGTGGGGGCGTACGACGTGGTCAAGGAGGCGCTGTCGTACGCCGGTGACGAGGACGAGGCGGGCAGCGGCGTGGAGTTCCGCAAGCTCGCCATGCAGCCCGGCAAGCCCCAGGGCTTCGGCTCCATCGGCCCCGACCACACGCCGCTGCTGGCTCTGCCGGGCAACCCCGTGTCGTCGTACGTCTCCTTCGAGCTGTTCGTCCGTCCCGCCATCCGCGCCCTGATGGGCCTCACGGACGTGCACCGGCCCCGGGTCCGGGCCACCCTGAAGGCGGACAAGGCGCTGCGCTCGCCCCAGGGGCGTCGGCAGTTCCTGCGCGGTGCGTACGGCGACGGCGAGGTGACCCCCGTGGGCGGCACCGGCTCGCACCTGATCGCCGCGCTGGCGCACGCCGACGCGCTGATCGTCGTTCCCGAGGACGTGGAGTCCGTCGAGTCCGGCGCCGAGGTGGAGGTGGTCCTGCTCGGCTGAGCCCCGTTGGTTGGCGGTACCGTGTCGCGCACAGCAGGCCCGTGCACCGCACTGTGACGGGCCCGGACCGGGAGCGCCACAGCCATGAGTACCGAGGACCGACTGACGCACATCGACGACGCGGGTGCCGCTCGCATGGTCGACGTATCCGGGAAGGACGTGACCGCGCGCACCGCCCGCGCCAGCGGCCGCGTCCTCGTCTCACCCCGCGTGGTCGAGCTGCTGCGCGGCGAGGGAATGCCCAAGGGGGACGCACTCGCCACCGCGCGTATCGCCGGCATCATGGGCGCCAAGCGCACCCCGGACCTGATCCCGCTGTGCCACCCGTTGTCGGTGTCCGGTGTGAAACTGGATCTGTCGGTCGCGGACGACGCCGTGGAGATCCGGGCCACCGTGAAGACGACGGACCGTACGGGTGTCGAGATGGAGGCCCTCACGGCCGTGACGGTCGCCGCGCTCACCGTGATCGACATGGTCAAGGCGGTCGACAAGGGAGCGGTCATCACGGACGTACGGGTGGAGGAGAAGACGGGCGGCAAGTCGGGCGACTGGAGCCGGGCATGACCTACCGCGCTCTGGTGGTCACCGCCTCCAACAGGGCTGCCGCGGGTGTCTACGAGGACAAGGGCGGCCCCTTGATCGCCGACGGCCTGAAGGGCTTCGGGTTTGCCGTCGACGGCCCGCGGATCGTCCCGGACGGAGATCCCGTGGAAGCGGCCCTGCGCGAGGGAGCCGACGCCGGGTACGACGTCATCGTCACCACCGGCGGCACCGGTATCTCCCCCACCGACCGCACGCCCGAGGCGACCCGCGCGGTGATCGACCACGAGGTGCCGGGCATCGCTGAGGCCATCCGGGCGTTCGGACGGCAGAAGGTTCCGACCGCGGCGCTCTCCCGGGGCCTGGCCGGGGTGGCGGGAAGGACCCTGATCGTCAATCTGCCGGGCTCCACGGGCGGGGTGAAGGACGGCCTCGCCGTGCTGGAGCCCCTGCTGGTCCACGCCGTCGACCAGCTCCGCGGCGGCGACCATCCCAGACCCAGTAGCGGGGGTGCGAGCTGAACAGCCCTTCCTGGCCCGTCGTGCTGGCGGACGGCGATGTCGTCCTCCGGCCGATAAAGCTGCGCGACCAGCGGGCCTGGCGCGAGGTGAACCGGCGCAACCGGGACTGGCTGCGCCCCTGGGAGGCGACCATTCCGCCGCCCACGCCGAGCGGGCCGCTCGTGCACCGGCCGACCTACCGCCAGATGGTCCGGCACCTGCGTTCGGAGGCCCACGCGGGCCGGATGCTGCCGTTCGTCATCGAGTACCAGGGGCGGCTCGTCGGTCAGTTGACGGTCGCCGGGATCACCTGGGGGTCGATGTGCTCGGGGCACATCGGCTACTGGGTGGACGAGGCCGTGGCCGGTCGCGGGGTGATGCCGACGGCTGTCGCGCTCGCGGTGGACCACTGTTTCCGCGCGGTCGGACTGCACCGCATCGAGGTCTGCATTCGCCCCGAGAACCGGCCCAGCCGCCGGGTCGTGGAGAAACTCGGATTCCGCGAGGAGGGGCTCCGGCCGCGTTATCTGCACATCGACGGGGCCTGGCGCGACCATCTGGTGTTCGCGCTCACCGCGGAAGAGGTGCCCGACGGGTTGCTCGCGCGGTGGCAGCGGGCCCGATCCCAGCAGGTGCGGCAGAAACCCCAGAGCACGGGAAATTGAATGTGTGTTCGAAATTGATCGGCCGTTGACCGTCTCGGAGTCATTCAATTCACGCCTACGGTGGTCCGCTGATCGCATCGGTCGCAAAAGAAGCTGGAAATATCAGCCAGATCGTGCGACACACCGGCCCAATTGGCAGATGGCCTCACGCAAACCCCTCTACGGTGTGAGACGTGAGCAGCAGCGGCCTCATCTACGCAGTCATTGTCGGGGCCTGGGCCGCCTACTTGGTGCCGATGTGGCTCCGTAGGCAGGACGAGCTGAACGAGGCCCGTCCGACGGAACGCTTCAGCACCGCCATCCGGCTGCTGTCCGGACGGGCGGGAATGGAGCGCCGGTACGCCAAGGACCTGCGGGCGCGCTCCACCGAGGAGGGGGAGCCGGACACCGGCGACCCGGACGCGGTCACCGACTCGGTGGACGTCCGGGCCTTCGCCATGCCTCCGACCCGCCGTCAGGTGCACGCCGACGTCGAACTCGACGCGCCCGTGAAGGCGGAACCGGCACGCGAGCAGGCCGCCGGGCCGGCACCCAAGGCCAAGGTCAAGCCCAAGCCCCCGTCCGGTGTCGTGCCGGCGCCGGGCACCGCGCCCGCGACCGGCAGCGTGTCCCCGTCCGGCACCGCGCCCGCGCAGAAGCGTGTGCCGGCCGCGCGGCGTTCACCCTCGGCGCAGGCGGCCGCAGCGCGCGCCCAGCGCTCGAAGGTCCTCGCGCGCCGCCGGCGCACCACTGTCATGCTCTTCCTCGCCTTCACGTTCGGCGCCATCGTCGCCGCCGTCGGCGGGCTCACCTTCCTGTGGGCACCGGCCGCACCAGCCATGCTGCTCAGCGCGTACATCGCCTATCTGCGCTCCCAGGAGCGCCGTCGCTTCGCGTATCAGATGGACCGCCGGCGCGCCGAGGACGCCGCACAGCGCCTGCGGGAGCGCCAGCCGCGTCGGCGCGCGCCCATCGAGACGGAAGCCGGCGCGGACGAAACGGAGGAGGCCCCTCAGGCCGAGACCGACACCGGGCTCGCCGCGCTCGCCGCGGACCGGCGCGCCCTGGTCGAGCAGACGGACCACGCCGAGTGGGTCGACCAGCAGCGCGAGCGGCAGCGGCGGCCCGGCGGGGACAGCTGGGAACCGGTGCCGGTGCCCCTGCCGACGTACGTGACCGCACCGGTCGCGCCGCGTGCCACGTCCGACGTGGATCTGGGGGCACCGGGCACATGGAGTTCGGCGCGCTCCAGCTCGGTCGCTCCGGAGCACGAGGCGAGCCGTGCGCCGCAGGCCGGGGCGACCGAGCCGGCGCCCGCGGCCGAGGGCAGGGCGGCCGACGGCCGCAGCGACGCGCGCCGTGCGGCCTCCGCGCGCCGGGCGCGCGAGCGCGGCGGCACGCCCCTCTTCGATCAGTACGAGGACGGCGACCGCCCGCGCGCGGCCAACGAGTGACGGCCGCCACACTTCGGGAAGGCGCGCTGACCAGTCAGGGAGCGGATTTCCGAGCACCCCGATCGGGATGCTAAAGTTTCACTCGTTGCAAGGGCCTGTGGCGCAGTCCGGTAGCGCACCTCGTTCGCATCGAGGGGGCCAGGGGTTCAAATCCCCTCAGGTCCACGCAGCATGAAGCCCCAGTCGGCGAAGGCCGACTGGGGCTTCATCGTGTCTACAGCTTCTTCGCGAAGCAGCGGCTCTCCTCGAAGTGGCGGTAGTAGCCGAACTTGGCGCAGGGCTCGTAGCCGCTGGAGGTGTACAGGGCGATGGCCTCCGGCTGCTTGGAGCCCGTCTCCAGGACCATGCGGACGCGTCCGGCCATGCGGGCATCCTCCTCCAGGGCCGAGAGTATGCGGCGGGCGAGACCCAGGCCGCGCATCTCCGCGATCACGAACATGCGCTTGAGCTCGGCGTCGCCGTCCTCGTTGCCCTCCTCGTTGCGGTCCTGGCTGCGCCAGCCGCCGGTGGCCACGGGACGGTCGAACTCGTCGTACGCGATCAGATAGACGCCGTGAGGCGGGTCGAAGTCCGCCGTGTCGAGGACGGTGGCGTCCCCGTCGTCGCCGTAACGCTCGGCGTACTCGGCCTGCACCTCGTCGTTGAGCTTCATGGCGTCGGGGTGGTCGAAACGGACACGGCGTATATTCATGCTGGGCATCGTACTTCTATGCGGGGGTCGGGGACGGGGCTTTCCGGGCCCCGACCAGTGTGCCGGTATCGTGCCCTGGTGCTGACTGTGACCTCGGTGAACGTGAACGGACTGCGAGCCGCCGCCAAGAAGGGCTTCGTGGAGTGGCTCGCGCAGACCTCCGCGGACGTCGTCTGCCTGCAGGAGGTGCGCGCCGAGCCGCACCAGCTGCCCGAGGAGGTGCGGCTGCCCGACGGCTGGCACGTCGCGCACGCCCCGGCGGCCGCCAAGGGCCGCGCGGGCGTCTCCCTCTACACCCGGCGTGAGCCCGACCGCGTCCGTGTCGGTTTCGGCTCGGCCGAGTTCGACGGCAGCGGGCGCTACGTCGAGGCCGACCTGCCCGGCGTCACCGTCGCCTCCCTCTATCTGCCCTCCGGTGAGGTCGGCACCGAGCGGCAGGACGAGAAGGTCCGCTTCATGGGCGAGTTCCTCGGCCACCTCAAGGAACTGCGCGAGCGGGCCGCCGCCGACGGCCGCGAGGTGGTCGTGTGCGGCGACTGGAACATCGCCCATCAGCAGGCCGACCTCAAGAACTGGCGCGCCAACACCAAGAACTCAGGCTTCCTGCCCGAGGAACGCGAGTGGCTCGGCCGGGTGTTCGCCGCCGAGGAGGGCGGCTACGTCGATGTCGTGCGGGTCCTGCACCCGGACGTCGACGGACCGTACACCTGGTGGTCGTACCGGGGGCGGGCCTTCGACAACGACTCCGGATGGCGCATCGACTACCACGTCGCCACGCCCCGGCTCGCCGGCAAGGCCGTCAAGGGCTTCGTCGAGCGCGCGGCCACGCACGCCGAGCGCTGGTCCGACCACGCGCCGGTGACCGTCGTCTACGACCTGTAGGCGCGCGGAGTCGGCCTCGCGCCGGGGCGCGTTCAGGTGTTGTGCGCGCCTGTCTCCTTGGTGAGGCGCCGGTCCAGGGCCAGGGAGAGTTCCGCCTCCACCACGCTGCGGGCCAGGGGGCGCAGGCGGGGGAGGTCCTCCTGGGCGGCGTGGCGCAGGATCAGGTCGGTGAAGAGTTCCGCCAGGGCGTCGGCGTGTTCACGGACACGGGCGGCGGCCGTGAGCACCTCGCCGAGCGGGATGCCCTCGCGGACCAGCGCGGAGGAGACGTCCAGCAGCCGGCGGCTGATGTGGACGATCTCGTCGCCGTCCGTGCCGAGGTAGCCCAGTTCCAGGGCGGCGGCGAGGTTCTCGGCGGTGACCTCGTCCTCGAAGTAGGCGGCGAGTTCCTCGGGGGTGAGGCGGACCGGCTCCTCCTCGCTCGGGGTGTCGACGCCGAGGAGGTCGGCGACGTTCCGGCCCTGGTCGAGGGCCTCCGCGAGCTCCGCGATGCCGTTCAGTGTGTGGCCGCGCTCCAGCAGGGCCGCGATGGTGCGCAGGCGGGCCAGGTGGTGTTCGTCGTACCAGGCGATACGGCCCTCGCGGCGGGGTGGCGGGATCAGCTTGCGCTCGCGGTAGAAGCGCAGGGTGCGCACGGTGATGCCGGCCAGGCGTGCCAGCTCCTCCATCCGGTACTCGCGCGGCCCGGTGCCGTGCGCGCCGTGGTGCGCGTCCTGGTGCGCGCCGTCCTGTTCCTCGTGCCGGGCGCCCTGACTCGCCTTGCGTCCACCGTCGTCTGCCACGCCCGCAGCCTATGTTGTACCGCCGGTAACTTTCCCTTCGCGCCCCCTACCGCTCGGTACGGAGCTGCTCTACAGTCCCATTGCGCCAGTGTTCACTGGCGGAGTCCAAGGTGATGCGTGGAGGCTTCGGGATGGCCGAGCACGAGCATGTACGGGTGGCGGTGATCGGGTCCGGGTTCGGCGGGCTGGGGGCCGCGGTGCGGCTGCGCCGGGAAGGGATCACCGACTTCGTCGTCCTGGAGAGGGCGGACAGCGTCGGCGGCACCTGGCGGGACAACAGCTACCCCGGGTGCGCCTGCGACGTGCCCTCCCACCTCTACTCCTTCTCCTTCGCGCCCAACCCCGACTGGCCGCGCACCTTCTCCGGGCAGCGGCACATCCGCGCCTACCTGGAGCACGTCAGCGACCTCTTCGGGCTGCGCCCGCACATCCGCTTCGGCTCCGAAGTGAAGATGATGACCTGGGACGCTCAGAACCTGTGGTGGGAGATCGAGACCGTGCGTGGCACGCTCACCGCCGACGTCGTCGTCTCCGCCACCGGGCCGCTGTCCGACCCGAAGACCCCGGAGATCCCGGGCCTGGACTCCTTCCCGGGCAAGGTGTTCCACTCCGCCCGCTGGGACCACGGCTACGATCTGCGCGGCAAACGCGTCGCCATGGTCGGCACCGGTGCTTCCGCCATCCAGATCGTGCCGTCCATCCAGCCGCAGGTCGGCCGGCTCACCCTCTTCCAGCGCACCCCGCCCTGGATCGTGCCCCGGGTCGACCGGGCCATCAGCGGCGCCGAGCGCCGGCTGCACCGGTCGATGCCCTTCACCACCCAGCTCAGGCGCGGCATGCTCTGGGGCATCCGGGAACTGCAGGTCCAGGCGTTCACCAAGCGCCCCGACGAACTCGGACTCGTCGAACGGCTCGCCAAGCGCAACATGGCCCGCGCCATCAAGGACCCGGCCCTGCGCGCCAAGCTCACCCCCGACTACCGCATCGGCTGCAAGCGCATCCTGCTGTCCAGCACCTACTACCCGGCGCTGGCCAGGCCGAACGTGGACGTCGTCGCCAGCGGGCTCAGCGAGATCCGAGGCTCGACCGTCGTCGCGGCCGACGGCACCGAGGCCGAGGTCGACGCGATCATCTTCGGCACGGGCTTCCACGTCACGGACATGCCGATCGCCGAGCGGGTGACCGGGGCCGAGGGCATCACGCTCGCGGAGTCCTGGAAGAACGGCATGCAGGCGCTGCGCGGCGCCGCGGCCGCCGGCTTCCCGAACTGGATGACGATCATCGGGCCCAACACCGGCCTCGGGAACTCCTCCATGATCCTCATGATCGAGTCCCACCTGAACTACATGGCCGACTATCTGCGCCAACTGGACGTCCTCGGGGGCCGTACGGCCCTCGACGCCCGGCCCGCGGCCGTCGAGGACTGGAACCGCAAGGTCCAGGAGCGCATGACGCGCACCGTGTGGAACACCGGCGGCTGCACCAGCTGGTACCTGGACGCGAGCGGCCGCAACACCACCGTCTGGCCCGGTACGACGTCCGAGTTCCGGCGTGCGACCCGGCGGGTGGACCTCTCCGAGTACGAGGTCATCCGCAGGCCGGCCACGGTGCCCGGGAAGCAGAGCGAGGCCGTCGCATGAGCCGCCGCGCCTCCGTCACCTCCGGCCCCTACGCCCCGCCCGTCCCCTCCCGTGAGCTCACCGTCGACTCCGCCGACGGCGCGCGGCTGCATGTCGAGGTGCACGGGCCCGAGGACGCGCCCCCCGTCGTCCTCTCCCACGGATGGACCTGTTCGACCGCCTTCTGGGCCGCGCAGACACGGGACCTGGCGGCCGACCACCGGGTGATCGCCTACGACCAGAGAGGGCACGGGCGCAGTCCCGCGAGCCCCGCGTGCACGACCCACGCGCTGGCGGACGACCTGGAAGCGGTGCTCGCGCAGACGCTCGCGCGCGGCGAGAAGGCGCTGATCGTCGGCCACTCCATGGGCGGGATGACGGTCATGGCCGCGGCCGCGCGCCCACGGTTCCGTGAGCACGCCGCCGCTGTCCTGCTGTGCAGCACCGGCAGCTCGCGGCTGGTCGCGCAGGCGCGTGTGGTGCCGTTGCGCGCCGGGCGTACGCGCACCTGGATCACCGGGCGTGTTCTAGGCGCGCGCGCCCCGCTCGGACCGGTCACGCCGGTTGCGAAGAGCATCCTCAAGTACGCCACCATGGGCGCCGGTTGCGCACCGCACATGGTGGAGGCGTGCGCGCGGATCGTGCACGCCTGCCCGCCCGCCGTGCGCCACGCCTGGGCCGGCGTGCTCGAGGCGCTCGATCTCGACCACGGCGTACGGGAGTTGCATGCGCCCACCGCGGTGGTGCACGGCGCGTCCGACAGGCTCACGCCCCCCGTGCACGCCCGCGCGCTGGTCGCGACGCTGCCGCACTGCGTCGGCCTCACCGAGCTGGCCGGTGTGGGCCACATGACCCCGATCGAGGCTCCCGGCCTGGTGATCGGCAGGATCCGGGAACTCGTCACCACGTACGTCACCGGGACCGACTCCGGCGACGAGCACGACGGGCACCGTTCCACCCCGGCGCAGATCAAGGAGGGCGCATGAGCAGGGTCAGCCTCGAAGGACAGGTCGCGGTCGTGACCGGAGCGGCGCGCGGGGTCGGTGAGCTGCTGGCACGCAAGCTCTCCGCGCGCGGCGCGAAGGTCGCGCTGGTCGGGCTGGAGGAGGAGGCGCTGAAAGAGGTCGCCTCGCGCCTGCACAGCGACAGCGCCCACTGGTACGCCGACGTCACCGACCACGAGACGATGACGCGGGTCGCGCAGGAGGTGAAGGCGCGGTTCGGGAAGGTCGACATCGTGGTGGCGAACGCCGGTGTGGCGACGGGCGGTCCGTTCGTCGACTCCGATCCGCAGGCATGGCGGCGCGTGATCGAGGTCAACCTGATCGGTTCGGCGGTGACCGCGCGGGCGTTCCTGCCGGTGCTCGTGGAGAGCCGGGGCTATCTGCTGCAGATCGCCTCGCTCGCCGCGATCACCCCGGCGCCGATGATGACGGCGTACTGCGCGTCCAAGTCGGGTGTGGAGGCGTACGCGCACAGTCTGCGCGCCGAGGTCGGCCACCAGGGCGTGCGCGTCGGCGTCGGGTACCTGTCCTGGACCGACACCGACATGGTGCGCGGCGCCGACCAGGACGACGTGATGCGGGAGTTGCGCCAGCGGCTGCTGTGGCCGTCCAACAAGACGTACCCGCTGGGGCCGACGGTGGACCGGATCGTCGCGGGGATCGAGCGGCGCTCGGCGCATGTCTACGGGCAGTGGTGGCTGAGGGGCATGCAGGGCGTGCGCGGGTATCTGCCGGCGCTCATCGGGACGGTCGGGCAGCGCGAGATGAAGCGGTTCGCGCCCCGTCTGCAGGGGATGCGCTCCGGACTCGTCGGTGCGGGTGGGGCGGCGGACGAAGCAGCTCGCGCTACGCGCCGTGACTGATCCACATGCACACCGTGGTCGGCCGTGTGAATCTGGGTGAGGCCCCACCGGAGGGGCCGATTCCCCCACCTCACCCACTACGGGAGTGAACCCACATGGGTATGAAGGACAAGGCCAACGAGTGGCAGGAACAGGGCAAGCAGAAGCTCGGTGAGGCCCGTGAGCGGGCCGGCCAGCGCGGCCAGCAGCCCCAGCGTGGCCAGCAGCCCCAGCGTGGCCAGCAGCAGCCGCAGCGCGGCCAGCAGCCCCAGCGCGGTCACGAGAACATGCGTGACATCGAGGACACGGAAGCGGAGATGGAAGACCGCTTCGACCGGGACTACGACGCGTAGTAGTCGCTGCGCTCGGCTTTGGCCGGTTCGGCGTGGGGCGCCCTTCTCCGCGGAGGGTGCCCCACGTTTGCGTTCAGGGCGGCGGCTAGGACGTCGGGCGCGGGGGGAGCTTGGGGCGGGAGCGGTCGGGGGCCTCGCTGTAGTCGGGGGGAAGGGCCGCCGGGTTGGACTCCAGGAGTTCCAGGGCCAGTTGGACCGCGTCGTCCAGCTGGGCGTGGCGGCCCTCCGCCCAGTCCAGGGGGGTGCGCATGATCTCCAGGTCGGGGGCGACGCCGTGGTTCTCCACGGACCAGCCGTAGGCGTCGAACCAGGCCGCGTTCATCGGCACGGTGATGACCGTGCCGTCGCCCAGCCGGTGGCGGCCGGTCATGCCGACCACACCGCCCCAGGTGCGCTGCCCGACCACCGGGCCGAGCTTCAGCAGCTTGAAGGCGGCCGTGATCATGTCGCCGTCCGACGAGGTCGCCTCGTCGGCGAGGGCCACCACGGGGCCCCGCGGGGCGTTCGAGGTGTACGACACCGGTTGCGCGTCCCTCGTCAGGTCCCAGCCCAGGATGGTCCGGGTCAGCTTCTCTATGACGAGTTCGCTGATGTGCCCGCCCGCGTTGCCGCGCACGTCCACGATCAGGGCCGGCCGGGACACCTCCATGCGCAGGTCGCGGTTGAACTGGGCCCAGCCGGAGCCGCCCATGTCGGGGATGTGCAGGTAGCCGCACTTGCCGCCGCTCAGCTCCCGGACGACGTCGCGGCGTTTGGCGACCCAGTCCTGGTAGCGCAGCGGCCGTTCGTCGACGAGCGGGACGACGGCGACCCGGCGGGCGTGTCCCTCGCCGTCCGCCTGGGCGAACGTCAGCTCCACGGTCGTACCACCGGAACCGGCGAGCAGCGGATACGGGCCGGTCACCGGATCGACCGGGCGGCCGTCGACGTGGGTGAGGATCGCGCCCTCGCGGATGCCGGTGCCGGCCAGCGGTGAGCGGGCCCTGGAGTCGGAGGAGTCGCCGGGCAGGATGCGTTTGACGATCCAACCCTCCTCGCGGTGAGCGAAGTTGGCGCCGAGGAGGCCCTGCCAGCGCTGGTAGTGGGGCGGGCCCTCGTTGCGGCGGGCGGCGGTGACGTAGGCGTGCGAGGTGCCCAGTTCGCCGAGGACCTCCCGCAGGAGATCGGCGAACTCGTCGGGGGAGGCGATCCGTTCGACGAGGGGACGGTACTGGTCGAGCACCGCGTCCCAGTCGATGCCGCTCATGCCCGGGTCCCAGAAGTAGGCGCGGATGATCCGTCCCGCCTCGTCGTAGGCCTGACGCCACTCGGCGGGCGGGTCGGCCGCGTGCAGGAGGCGGCGCAGGTCGATCCAGACGGTCGTGTCGCTGTCGCCCAGCTCCGTGGAGGGGACCGCGCGCAGGTCGCCCTCGTCGACGACGACCAGGCGGGTGCCGTCGCCGCTGACCGCGAACCAGTCCAGGTGGTCGACCAGTTCGGACTTCTTCGCCTTGGTGATGTTGAAGTACTCCAGGGTCGGGCGGCCGCTGATGTCGGAGGGGTTGACGAAGGTCTCGCCGAGCGCGCCGGAGATCGGCCAGCGCAGCCAGACCAGTCCGCCGCCGGCGACCGGGGACAGCCCGGAGTACTTGGAGGCGATCACCGGGAACGGCGTGACCCGCATCGCCAGGCCCTCCACCTCCACGGTCACCGTGCCGGCCTCGCCGGTGTCCTCGTCCTCGAGCGGGTCGAGTCCGCCGGCCGCCGGACGGCCCTCGGGGTTCAGGGCGAAGGGGGAGGGCGTCGCCGAGTTCAGCGGGACGAGGTACGGGCGGCAGCCGAGCGGGAAGGACAGGTCGCCGGTGTGGACGTCGTAGACCGGGTCGAAGCCGCGCCAGGAGAGGAAGGCGAGATAGCGGCCGTCGCGGGTGAAGACGGGGTTCTCGTCCTCGAAACGGCCGTTGGTCACGTCCACGATCAGCCGGTCCTTGATACGGGCCAGCTTGATCTGGCGCAGGGAGCGGCCGATGCCCGGGTGGGACCAGGTGAGCCAGGCGCCGTCCGGCGAGAAGGCGAGGTCGCGGACGGGGCCGTTGAGGGAATGGATCAGCTCGGTGACCCGGCCTCCGGCGGCTTCCGCGGCTCCGGCGCCCCGCTCGCCGGCAGCTGCTGCGGTTACGGCGCCCTGTCCGCCGGTGCCTGCTTCGCGTTCGGGGCCTCGTTCTTCGGAGCCTCGTTCCTGGGAGCCCGCTTCGGATTCGGCGCCCTGTTCATCGGCACTCGCTGCGGATTCGGCGCCCCGACCGCCACCCTCGCCCTCATCGACCTCCCCGCTGTCCTCGGCCTTCCCGCTGTCCTGGACCTCCCCGCTGCCCTCGGCCTCCCCGCTGTCCTCGGCCTCTCCGGCGTCCTCGACCTCCCCGCCCTCCTCCCCCACGTCGATCAGCAGCAACCGTCCGTCGTGTGAAGCGGTCGCCAGTCGTTCGCCCAGCGGGTCGGAGACCATCTCCAGGACCCGGCCCAGGGCTCCGGAGGCGAGCCGGCGGGGGGCGCGGTCGCCGGTCGCGCGGGGGAGCTGGGCGATCTCGACGGCGTCCTCGCCCTCGGCGTCCGTCACATACGCCACCTGGCCGGTCGTGCCGAGCATCTCCGGTAGCCGTACCCGCACCCCGGGCGTGTCGGTGATCGTACGGGCGGGGCCGTCGCGGTGGGTGAGCCAGTACAGGCTGCCGCGTACGACGACGGCGCTGGCCCGGCCGGTGTCGTCCACGGAGATGCCGTCGACGTGCTGCGCGGCCGGCACCTGGTAGCGGCGGCGCCCGGTGGCCGGCCCGCTGAGGCGGATGTCCAGCTTGCGCGGTACGGCGTCCGGGGAGAAGTCGTCCACCAGCCACAGGTCGCCCGCGCACTGGTAGACCACCCGGCTGCCGTCGCTGGAGGCGTGCCGGGCGTAGAAGGCGTCGTGGTCGGTGTGGCGGCGCAGGTCGGTGCCGTCGTGGGCGCAGGAGTACAGGTTGCCGACGCCCTCGTGGTCGGAGAGGAAGGCGATCCGGCCGGCGACGAACATGGGGGAGGCCAGGTGGCCGCCGATGTCGGGCAGGAGGCGTTGTCCGTGCAGCCAGAGGCGGCCCGTGGCGCCGCCGCGGTAGCGCTTCCAGGAGGCCGGTTCGTGCGGCGGGGTGCCGGTGAGCAGCAGGGTCTTGTGCTGTCCGTCGATGTCGGCGACCTGGATGTCGGAGACCGGGCCCCAGGGCAGCTTGCGGCCCGGGTCGCCGTCGGTGGTCACCTTGTAGGCCCAGGTGAAGTAGGAGAAGGGCTCGCCGTGGGAGGCGACGGCCAGGATGTCGGTGTTGCCGTCCTCGTCGGGGGGTGTCCATCCGCAGACCTGTGTGTCGGTGCTGCCCCAGTACGTCAGCTGCCGCGCGGGGCCGCCGTCGACGCTCACGAGGTGGATCTCGGGTACGAGGCTGCGCCAGTTCGTGTACGCGATGTGGCGGCCGTCGGGCGAGAAACGCGGGTGCCCGTCCTTCGTACGGTCCACCGTGAGCCGCCAGGCCCGGCCGGGGGTGTCGAGGGGGGCCAGCCACAGGTCGTCCTCGGCCACGAAGCACAGCAGGTCGCCGCTGAGGTGGGGGAAGCGCAGATAGCTCACCTCCCCATGCTTTTCCGCGTACGGGGGCACAGCAACTTATGCGCCCTTCACGTTCGTGACCCAAGGCACGTACGAAACCGTTTCGTTTCGAATGCGATTCGGGGTATCGTCATGGTGACGAAGAAGAAGGCCGCGGAGCGGAAGGTGAGTGGCATGAGCGAGGTCGCGGCACAAGGCGCGGCGTCCGCCGCTCCGGTGGAGCCGGTCCCCGCACCCGGGCGTCGCAGCCGGATCACGCCCGAGCGCGAGGCCGAGTTGTACGAGGCCGTGCTCGACCTCCTCCGGGAGGTCGGCTACGACGCCCTGACCATGGACGCCGTCGCCGCCCGCACCCGGTCCAGCAAGGCCACGCTCTACCGCCAGTGGGGCGGCAAGGCCGAGCTGGTGGCGAAGGCGGTGCGGCACAACAAGCCGGGTGCCGCCGCGGCGTCGGTCGACACCGGGTCGCTCAGGGGCGATCTGCACGCCCTCACGCTGGCTTCGGACGACTGCGAGATGGAGCAGAACGCCGCGCTGATGCGGGGTCTGGCCATGGCCGTCCACAGCAACCCGGACCTCCTGCGGGCGTTCCGGGACCATCTCATCGAGCCCGAGATGGCGGAGTTCCGACGGGTGCTGCAGCGCGCGATCGACCGGGGCGAGGTCCGTGCGGACAACCCGGCGATCGACTACGTGATGCACATGATGCTCGGCGGGTTCGCCGCCCGCGCGATGCTCGACGAGCTGCCGCCGACGCAGGCCTTCCTCACTTCGTACATCGACGCCGTGGTCCTCCCCGCCCTCGGCGTTCCCACCAGCTGAACCCTCTCCCCAGCAAGCCCACCACCTGACGTCACCGCTCACGTCGTCGGGCTGATCACCCCTGCCCTGATGAACCCCACGACCTGACCGGGAGTACGCCTCCATGGCCACGTTCCTCTACAAACTCGGCCGGCTCGCCTTCCGGCGACGCCACTTCGTCGCCCTCATATGGGTCGCGCTGCTCACCCTCGCCGGGGTGGGCGCCGCCTCCGCTCCGGCCGCCGGCAACACCTCCTTCTCCATCCCCGGCACCGAGGCACAGAAGGCCTTCGACCTGCTGGAACAGCGCTTCCCCGGCATGAGCGCCGACGGCGCCACCGCGCGGGTCGTCTTCAAGGCGCCCGGCGGCGAGAAGATCACCGGCCACGACAACAGGGCGACCGTCGAGAAGACGGTGAAGGAGCTGCAGCGCGGCTCCGAGGTCGCCTCCGTCGCCGACCCCTACACCGGGCACGCCGTCAGCAAGAACGGCACGATCGCCTACGCCTCGGTGAAGTACCACGTCTCCGGCATGGAGCTGGAGGACTCCTCCAAGGACGCCCTGAAGAAGGCCGCGCAGCACGCGCGGGACGCCGGGCTGACCGTCGAGATCGGCGGTGACGCGCTCAGCGCGGCTCCCGAGACCGGCTCCAGCGAGGTCATCGGCATCGGGATCGCCGCCGTCGTCCTCGTCATCACCTTCGGTTCCCTGCTCGCGGCCGGATTCCCCCTGCTCACCGCCATCATCGGCGTCGGCATCGGCGTCTCCACGATCACCGCGCTCGCCAGCGCCCTGGATCTCGGCTCCACGACCTCCACCCTGGCGTCCATGATCGGCCTGGCCGTCGGCATCGACTACGCCCTGTTCATCGTCTCCCGCTACCGCGCCGAACTGGCCGAGGGCCGCGAACGCGAGGAGGCCGCCGGACGCGCCGTCGGCACGGCGGGCTCGGCGGTGGTCTTCGCCGGCCTCACCGTCGTCATCGCCCTGGTCGGCCTGTCGGTCGTCAACATCCCGATGCTGACCAAGATGGGCATCGCGGCGGCGGGCACGGTCGCCATCGCCGTCCTCATCGCGCTGACGCTGATCCCGGCCCTGCTCGGCTACGCGGGCCGCAAGGTCAAGCCGGCCGGCCAGAAGAGCAAGCTGCTCGGAGGCGGCCGCACCCCGAAGAAGCCCGGCCGCCCCAACATGGGCACCCGCTGGGCGAGCTTCGTCGTACGGCGCCCGGTCGCCGTCCTCCTGCTCGGCGTGATCGGCCTCGGCGCGGCGGCGATCCCGGCCGCCTCCCTGGAACTGGGCCTGCCCGACGACGGCTCCCAGCCCGCCTCCACCACCCAGCGCCGCGCCTACGACCTGCTCTCCGAGGGCTTCGGGCCGGGCTTCAACGGCCCCCTGATGGTCGTGGTCGACGCCAAGGACAGCGCCCGGCCCAAGGCCGCCTTCACCGAGGTCGGCGACGAGATCAAGGGCCTGAAGGACGTCGTCACGGTCACCCCGGCCGTGGCCAACAAGGCCGGCGACACCGCGACGATCACCGTCGTACCGGGGTCGAAGCCGTCCTCGCACACGACCGAGGACCTGGTGCACGCGATCCGCGACAAGGGTGCGGGCATCACCGAGAAGACCGGCTCCAAGGTGCTGGTCACCGGCTCGACGGCGATGAACATCGACGTCTCGCAGAAGCTGAACGACGCGCTCCTGCCCTACCTCGCCCTGGTCGTCGGCCTGGCCTTCCTGCTGCTGATCGTGGTGTTCCGCTCGGTCCTCGTCCCGCTGAAGGCGGCGCTCGGCTTCCTGCTCAGCGTGCTCGCGGCGCTCGGCGCCGTGGTCGCGGTCTTCCAGTGGGGCTGGCTGTCGGGCCTGATGAACGTCGAGCAGACCGGACCGGTCATGTCGATGATGCCGATCTTCATGGTGGGCGTCGTCTTCGGCCTCGCGATGGACTACGAGGTCTTCCTCGTGACCCGGATGCGGGAGGCGTTCGTCCACGGCGAGACGCCCAGCCAGGCCGTGGTCACCGGATTCAAGTACGGGGCGCGGGTCGTCACGGCCGCCGCCGTCATCATGATCGCCGTCTTCTCCGGCTTCATCGGCTCCACCGAGTCGATGGTCAAGATGATCGGCTTCGGCCTCGCGATCGCCGTCTTCTTCGACGCGTTCATCGTCCGCATGGCCATCGTCCCGGCGGTGCTCGCGCTGCTCGGCAAGCGCGCCTGGTGGCTGCCGAAGTGGCTCGACCGCGCGCTGCCCAACGTCGACGTCGAGGGCGAGGGCCTGCGCACGGCCGGGGAACGCAAGGACGCCGACCCCGACGGGGAGAGGGAGCTGGTACGGGTCTGACGTACCGCTTCCGGCCGGCGGCGACCGGCCGGTGAGGGTTCCGTGGGAACGGGACCGCCCTCACCGGCCGGTTCTCCTTGTGAGGGCCCCGCTCACGAACGTCCCGAACCGGCCCTCCGCACGCGGAACCCCGGGCAGACGCCCGGGGCGCCGGCCTGGTGGAGGTACCCCCGCTCGGATGCGACGGCGACCGACAGCTCGTCGAGGGTGTCGCCCTTCGCCCTCGGCGTCGCCTTCTCCCTTACCTGTCAGGTCATCACACGGCCGTCGGATGACCGCAGTCGAGCCCGGTGGCCGGTGAAAACCCGTGAGTGCGGCCGCGACGATGCCGTAGCGTGCCGTGCATGACGACGACCGCCACCGACACCGGACAGTCCGGAGCCCGCCCCGGGTTCGCCGAAGCGACGCGTGCGCTCGGGCCGGACGACGTCCTCGCGCGGACCCGGCGGTTCCCCGAGACCACCCGGACCGCCGCCGGGGCCGCCGCCGCGATCGGGCGCGAGGCGGGCCGGATCCGTACGTCGCCGGTCTTCGCCGCCGACGGCGTTCCCATGCCGGTGCTGGGGGGCGGTGCCTCACGCGTGGACGGGGAACGGGTGCCGGAGGAACCGGGTGCCGGGGAGGCCGGCCGGGCCCGCGCCGGCGTCGTGCGCGCGACCACCGGGTACGCCATCGGTGACGTGCCGCCCTGCGGTCACCGCACGCGCACGCGTGTCCTCGCCGGCCGCTCGCCGCTCGCGCACCACGGGGTGCGGGCGGCGGCCGGCATCCCGCACGCCGTCTTCCCGGCCGGGCCGGAGGCGCTCGTGGCCCATGCCGGCGCCGGCCTGGTGGACGGGCGCGAGCAGACCGCGTGACGCCGCTCGTCGCGGCCGCCGTCCTGGTCGCCGCGGTGACCCACGCCAGCTGGAACGCCATCGCGCACCGCATCACCGACAAGCTGGTCGGATTCACCCTGATCTCCGGCGGCGGGCTGCTCATCGGGCTCGCGATCGCGCCGTTCGTCGCCTTCCCGGCGGGGCCCGCCTGGCCGTACCTGCTGACCTCGGCGGTCGTGCACAGCGTCTACTACGCCCTGCTGATGACCTCCTTCCGGCTCGGTGACTTCGGACAGGCGTACCCCATCGCGCGCGGCAGCGCCCCGCTGGTGGTCACCGTGCTGGCCGCCGTCTTCGCGCACGAGGTGCCCGGGGCCTGGGCGCTGGCCGGGATCGCCGTGTCCTGCGTGGGGCTCATGGGCGTCAGCCTGTGGGGGCTGCGCGGACGCCGGCCCGACTGGGCGGCGATCGGCGCGGCCTTCGCGACCGGGCTGACGATCGCGGTGTACACGGTGATCGACGGCCTCGGGGTACGCGCGGCGCACGCGCCGCTCGGATACATCGCCTGGCTGATGGCCATCCAGGGAGTCGTCATTCCCGGCTGCATGTACGCACGCGCGCGTGCCGGCACCGCCCGGCTCCTCCGGCCGTACGCCACCCTCGGCCTCCTCGGCGCGGCCCTGTCCGTCACCGCGTACGCCCTGGTCCTGTGGGCCCAGACCCGCGCCGAACTCGCGCCGATCGCCGCCCTGCGCGAGTCCTCGATCATCGTCGGGGCCGCGATCGGCGCGGTGTTCTTCAAGGAGCGGTTCGGGGCCCCCAGGATCGCGGCGGCCGGGCTGCTGGTGGTGGGCATCGGGTTGATGATGCACGCCGGGTAGGCGGGTGGCCCCGCACCACGGGTAGCCCTGTACTGAGGAGCGGGGGCAGCGACAGGAACGACAGGGAGCCGTCATGACCGACAAGCCGACCGTCAGCGTGCTGGGCACCGGCATCATGGGGGCCGCGATGGCCCGGAACCTGTGCCGGGCGGGGCTGGGGGTGCGCGCGTGGAACCGCACACGCGAGAAGGCCGAGCCGCTCGCCGCCGACGGCGCACGGATCGCCGGCACCCCCGCCGAGGCCGTCGAGGGCGCCGACGTCGTCCTGACGATGCTGTACGACGGCCACACCGTCCTCGACGTCATGCGCGAGGCCGCGCCGGCACTGCGCCCCGGCACGGCGTGGGCGCAGTGCACCACCGCCGGAACCGAGCTGATCACCGAACTGGCGGCCTTCGCCCGCGACCACGGACTCGTCTTCTACGACGCTCCCGTCCTCGGGACCAAGCAGCCGGCCGAGGCGGGGCAGCTGACCGTGCTGGCCGCAGGGCCCGAGGAGGGGCGGGCGGCGGTCGGGCCCGTCTTCGACGCGGTCGGCGCGAAGACCCTGTGGACGGGCACCGACGGCGGCACCGGCAGCGCCAGCCGGCTGAAGCTGGTCGCCAACAGCTGGGTGCTCGCCGCGACCGCCGCCGCCGGTGAGGTCCTCGCCCTCTCCCGGGCCCTCGGCGTGGATCCGCAGGACTTCTTCGACCTCATCGAGGGCGGCCCGCTCGACATGGGCTACCTGCGGGCCAAGAGCGCCCTGGTCCTCGACGGCAAGCTGTCCCCGGCGTCGTTCGCGGTGGCCACCGCCGAGAAGGACGCCCGTCTCATCGTCCAGGCCGGCGAGCGCGGCGGCGTACGGCTGGACGTCGCCGCCGCGACCGCGGAACGGTTCGCCCGTGCCGCCGCCCTGGGCCACGCGGACGAGGACATGGCCGCCGCGTACTTCGCCAGCTTCGACGCGTCCGGGCAGGAAGGCGCGGCCGTCCGGCCGAGGTGACGTTCCCCGCTCACGGGAGCACCCTGGAGACAGCTGGAAGCAGCTGTTCCCGGAGGTGATCGTCATGATGCACACCGCTGTCGGATGGCATGTCGAGCTGGAGTTCATGGAGGACGATCAGCACACCAAGGCGGTGGCGCTGGTGCGCTTGCCCGACGGTACCGAGGTGCGGGCACACGGTCATGCCACCCGCCACCGAGTCGACTCCAACCAGCCCAGGGTCGGCGAGGAGATAGCAGGCGCACGTGCCCTCAACGAACTCGCCATGCACCTGCTGACCAAGGCCCACGACGAGATCGACGCGGAGTCCGGACGGACCTCGCACACGATCAACGTGTGACAGGGCCCTGCGGGGCGCCGTGCGTACCGCCCCGCACGAGCGCCGTGCGTACCGCCCGTACCAGCGCCTGCGCCCGCGGGTCCGCCGTCACACTCTTCCTGAAACCGTTGGTGACATAGCCGAAGGCGATGCCGGTCTCCGGGTCGGCGAAGGCCAGGGCGCCGCCCCGGCCCGGGTGGCCGAACGACCCGGGGGAGAGCAGCGGGGACGCCGCGCCGTGCAGCATGTGGCCGAGGCCGAACCGGGTGCCGACCACCAGGACCCGGTCCGGTCCGGCGGACTGCTCGGCACGGGCCAGTTCCATGGTGTGCGGGGTGAACAGCCGGGTGCCGCCGTCGACCTCGCCGATGAGCGAGGCGTAGAAGCGGGCCAGTCCGTCGGCGGTGGCGATGCCGTTGGACGCGGGCAGGGCGGCCGCGCGGTAGGCGGGATCGTTCTCGTCGGGGAGCGGCGTGATCGCGGCGAACGCGCGCCGGGTCAGCGAGTCCGGGTCGGCGTAGGCCTCGGCCACCGCGCGCTTGGGGCGGGTCTTCAGACCGCCCACGGCCTCCGGCGCCTCGACCGGGCCGACGCGCCCCACGCGCGCGTGCTCCGACTCCGGCAGGCCCAGCCACAGGTCGGCGCCGACGGGCCGGGCGATCTCGTCCGCCATCCACGCGCCGACCGGGCGGCCGGTGATCCGCCGGACCAGTTCGCCGGTGAGCCAGCTGTAGGTCTGGGCGTGGTAGCCGTGGGCCGCGCCCGGCTCCCACACCGGCGCCTGCGCGGCGACCGCCGCGGCGCCCAGGTCGGGATCGGCGGCCTCGGCGGGGGTCAGCGGGCGGTCCAGCACGGGCACGCCGGCGCGGTGCGCGAGCAGATGCCGGACGAGGGTGTGCTCCTTGCCGGCCGCCTTGTACTCGGGCCAGTACGCGCCGACCGGGGCGTCCAGGTCGAGTTCGCCGCGCTGGTGCAGGAGCAGGAGGGCGGCGGCGACGACGCCCTTGGTGGCGGAGCGCACGATCTGCGCGGTTCCGGGCTCCCAGGCGGCCGTGCCGTCCACGTCCCTGGTGCCGGCCCACAGGTCGACGACCTTGTGCCCGTCGCGGTACACGGCGACGGCCGCGCCGCGTTCCCCGAGCAGCGCGAAGTTCGCTGCGAACGCCTCCCTGACCGGCTCGAAGCCCTCGGCCACTGCGCCGTTCACGTCCACGCCCGCCATCCTTTCGATCACTGCCCCATCGCCTGCGACAGGGGGAGCAACGCGCGCCGCGTGCCTGTGATTCCTCGGTGGGATCAGCCCAGCAGGATCGTTACGTCGATGTTGCCGCGCGTCGCGTTGGAGTACGGGCACACCTCGTGCGCCGCGTCCACCAGCCGGGCCGCCAGGTCGGGGTCGAGGACCGGCAGGGAGACGCTGAGGGCGACCGCGAGGCCGTAGCCGCGGTGCCGGTTCGGGCCGATGCCGACCTTGGCGGCCACCGTGGAGCCGGTCAGGTCGTAGCCCGCGCGGTTGCCGACGAGGATCAGCGCGTTGTGGAAGCAGGAGCTGTAGCCGGCCGCGAAGAGCTGTTCCGGGTTGGTGCCGTTGCCGTCGCCGCCGAGCTCCGCAGGCATCGCGACCTTGAGCTCGATCCGGCCGTCCTGGCTGGTGACATAGCCGTCGCGACCGCCGTGGGCGGTGGCCTCGGCGACGTACATGATCTTCGTCGGACGGGTGTCGACAGCGGTGTCCTCGGTCATGGCCGGCCTCCCCCGGAACAAGTGGCGCACAAGTACATCGTGCACAAGGTACTGGCCGGTAGGTCGGCGGGGCGCACTCGGGGGTGGCAACCGCGGGTAACGCGGGATCCGGCGCGGGGCGCAGGGCGGGATCGGCGCGGGGTGCTCGGCGGGATCAGCGTCGGCCGGCCGCCGCGTCGGCGCGCTCGGTGAGCTTCCACAACTCCTCGCGCAACCGCGCGATCTCCTGCGCGCCGAGGCCCGTGGTCGTCAGGAGTGCGCCGGGTACGCGCGCCGCGCGCTCCCTGAGCTGCTCTCCGCGCCCCGTGCACGCGACGAGCACCGAGCGCTCGTCGTCGGCCGCGCGCTCCCTGCGCACCAGACCCGCCCCCTCCAGCCGCTTGAGCAACGGCGAGACGGTCCCGTAGTCCAGACGCAGGGCGCGCGCCAGTTCCTTCACGCTGGTCTCGCCGCGCTCCCACAGCGCCAGCAGCACGAGGTACTGCGGATAGGTGAGGCCGAGGTCGTCCAGAAGTGGACGGTACGCGGCGGTCACGGCGCGCTGCGCGGCGTACAGCGCGAAACACAGCTGGTCGTCCAGCAGCGGCGACCCGGCGGCCCCTTGGTCGTCTCGGTCCTCTTGACGCGTCACGCGCCCATTGTCACGGACGTCGGATCGAAGCCGAACGGCAGCTCCAGGCGGTGCGCCCGCATCAGCGCCTCGTCACAGAGCAGCCCTGCGGTCGGGCCGTCGGCCGCGATCACACCGTCGCTGAGGACGAGGGAGCGCGGGCACAGCTCCAGGGCGTAGGGAAGGTCGTGGGTGACCATGAGGACGGTGACGTCCAGGGAACGCAGGATGTCCGCGAGTTCCCGGCGGGAGGCCGGGTCCAGGTTGGAGGACGGCTCGTCGAGGACGAGGATCTCCGGCTCCATGGCGAGCACGGTGGCCACGGCCACGCGCCGGCGCTGGCCGAAGGACAGGTGGTGCGGCGGACGGTCGGCGAAGTCCTGCATGCCGACCCGCTCCAGGGCCGTGCGCACCCGCTCCTGAAGCGCGGCCCCCTTGATCCCGGCGGCGGCCGGCCCGAACGCCACGTCCTCCCGCACGGTCGGCATGAACAACTGGTCGTCCGGGTCCTGGAAGACGATGCCGACCTTCTGCCGGACGGCGGCCATGTGCTGCCTGCCGACGGGCAGCCCGGCCACGGTCACCGTGCCGGTGCCGCCGCCCAGGATGCCGTTGAGGTGGAGCACCAGGGTGGTCTTGCCGGCGCCGTTCGGGCCGAGCAGCGCGACCCGCTCGCCGCGCGCGATCGTGAAGTCGACGCCGAACAGGGCCTGGTGGCCGTCGGGGTAGGCGAAGGCGAGGCCGGAGACCTCCAGGGAAGCAGTACTCACAGGATCCATCCCAGCAGACAGACGACAACGGCGGCGCAGGGGAGTGCCAGAGCGTGCCGCCACTGCGCGCCGGACGCGGTCACCTCGTCGACGACCGGCATGGACCCGGCGTATCCGCGGCTCACCATGGCCAGGTGCACGCGCTCCCCGCGCTCGTAGGAGCGGATGAACAGCGCGCCGGCGGACTTGGCGAGCACGCCCCAGTGCCGTACGCCCCTGGCCTCGAAACCGCGCGACTCACGGGCGATCCGCATCCGGCGCATCTCGTCGGTGATGACGTCGCCGTAGCGGATCATGAAGGAGGCGATCTGGACCAGCAGCGGTGGGAGCCTCAGCCGTTGCAGGCCCAGCAGCAGTTCGCGCAGCTCGGTGGTGGCGGCCAGCAGGACGGAGGCGGCGACGCCGAGCGTGCCCTTGGCGAGCACGTTCCAGGCGCCCCACAGGCCGTTCACGCTCAGCGAGAGGCCGAGCGCATGCACCCGCTCGCCCTCCGCCACGAACGGCATGAGCACCGCGAACGCCACGAACGGCACCTCGATCAGCAGCCGCTTGAGCAGGAAGACGGCCGGTACGCGCGCGTGGCGGGCGACGCCGGCGAGCAGGACGGCGTACACCGCGAACGCCCACATCGCCTCGCGCGGGGTGGACACGACGACCACCACGAACAGGAAGGCGGCGGCGAGCTTGGTGTGCGGCGGCAGGCCGTGCACCGGCGAGTGCCCGTGCCGGTACAGCCGGTGCGCGTGTCCGGCTCCCAAGTCACAGCCCCGTGCCGACGGGGGAGGCGTCCTCGGCCCGGCGCCGGCGCAGCGCCCAGAACACCGTGCTGCCCGCCACGACCGTGACGCCGACGCCGATCACGCCCGCGAGCCCGCCGGACAGGCGGGCGTTCGAGACGTTTTTGACGCCGTAGCCGGCGAGCGGGGAGCCGTCGGCGGCGTGTTTCTCCTCCTTCTTGTCGATCCCCTTGTCGTGCGCGACCTTCTCCAGGCCGTCGGGGTTCGCGGAGGCGTAGAAGCTGACGAATCCGGCGAGGACGAGGGAGGTGACCAGGCCCGTTGCCCACAGCGTGCGCCGCGAGGTGCGCGCCGCCACGGGCGCCGTGCGCGCCAGGGCGGGCGCCGGCGCATCCACGAGCGCGCCGTCCACGCGCAACTTGAGCCGCCGGCGCAGGCCGCGCGCGCCGTGCACGAGATCCGGGCGCACGGCGATCACGGCGCTCACCGTGAGCGCGGTGATGACGGCCTCGCCGATGCCGATCAGGACATGGACGCCGATCATCGCGGTCGCGACCTTGCCGAGGGAGACGTCGGTCGTCCCGCCGACCGCGTACAGGAGTGTGAAGACGACCGCGGCGGCCGGTACGGACACCAGCGCGGCGACGAAGGAGGCGACGGTCACCGAGCGCCGCTTGCGGGGCAGGACCGCGAGCAGCGCGCGGAAGGCGGCGTACGACACGACCGTCGTGGTGATCGCCATGTCGGTGATGTTCACGCCGAGCGCGGTGAGCCCGCCGTCCGCGAACAGCACGCCCTGCATGAGCAGCACCACGGACACGCAGAGCACGCCGGTGTACGGGCCGACCAGGATCGCCGCGAGGGCCCCGCCCAGCAGGTGTCCGCTTGTTCCGGCCGCGACGGGGAAGTTGAGCATCTGTACGGCGAAGATGAACGCCGCAACCAGGCCGGCCAGCGGGGCCGTCCGCTCGTCGAGTTCACGGCGGGCGCCGCGCAGGCTCACCGCGAGGGCGCCGGCGGCGACCACCGCGGTGACGGCGGATGCGGGGGCGTCGATGAATCCGTCAGGAACATGCACCGGACGATCTTAGGCCCTTGTTGCGAACCAGTTGCAAGAGCCAGTCGTTCCTGCGAGCGTTCCGCGGGACGGCCCGCCCCAGCGGGCGGGAACCGGAAAATGTGCGACATTGGAGAGAAAGCGGATGCAAAGTTTTCACTTTGGTCACTCAGCGTGAGAGGGCGATACGATGTCTGTGGTCGAGCAGTACGCGCGCGCCCATATCGTCACGGACGAGGAGGACCCGGGGGCCGTACCGGTGGTGTTGCGGTACGACCCCGACAGCGATCCACGCTCGGTCCGGGTCGACCTGCCGGGACCGCACGAATGGACGTTCTCCCGCGCACTGCTGGAACGGGGCCTGCGGGTACCGGCCGAGAGCGGCGCGGTGCGGGTGTGGCCGTGCGGGCGTGTCCAGGCCGTCGTCGAGTTCCACTCCGACCACGGTGTCGAGGTGGTCCAGTTCGACTCGAAGGCGCTGCTCAGATTCCTGCGCCGCACCTACACCGCGGAGCCCGTACGGACCTGATCAGCCGCCCGTCTTCAGCAGCGACGCCACGATCGGCCCGGCCGTGTCGCCGCCGTGGCCGCCCGCCTGGACCACGCCCGCGGCGGCGAGGTCGCCCTTGAAGGCGGTGAACCAGCCGTTCGGCTTCTTCTGCCCGTCGACCTCCGCGGAGCCCGTCTTCGCGCCGTAGTCCCCGCTCATGCCCGCCATCGCCTTGGCGGCCGTGCCGTAGTCCGCCGTGAACCGCATGACGTCCTTCAGCTGGGACTGCGTGGCCGACGACATGGTGCGCGCGGCCTTCGCCAGCGTGCGGTGGTCCACCTCGGGGGACACCAGGTACGGCTGACGGAAGACACCCGCCTCGACCGTCGCCGCCACGGACGCCATGTTCAGCGGGTTCATGCGCACGCCGCCCTGCCCGATCAGCGAGGCGCCCATCTGCGCGCCGCTCTGCACCGGGACGGAGCCGTCGAACGAGGGGACGCCGATGGCCCAGTTGTTCATGCCGAGGCCGTAGACCTGCTGGGCCTCCTTCGTCAGGTCGCTGTCCGACAGCTTCGGCGCGAAGTTGATGAAGGCGTTGTTGCAGGAGGCTCCGAAGCTCTGCTTGAACGTGCCCTTCTTGATCTCGGAGTCGCCGTCGTTGTGGAACGTCCAGCCGGCCAGTTTGTACGTCTTGGGGCACGGGTGCGATGCGCCCGGGGTGACGAGCTTCTTCTCGAAGAGCATCGTCGACGTCACGATCTTCATCGTGGAACCGGGCGCCAGGGAGCCCTGGAAAGCGACGTTGAAGCCGTGCCCGCTGTTGGCGACCGCGAGGATCTCCCCGGTCGAGGGCCGTACGACCACCACGGACGCCTGCGCCCGCTTGCCGACCTGCTTCTCGGCCGCCGCCTGCAGGGTCGGGCTCAGCGTCGTCTTCACCGTGCCCGGCGTGCCCTTGCTCAGTTCCGCGAGCGTCTTGTCGGACAGCTCGGCCTTCTGCGACGCCGCGCCGCGCACCACCCGCAGCTCGACGCCCGCCTTGCCGCCCGCCGTCTTGCCGTACTTCTCCCGCAGCCCGTCCAGCACCGAGCCCAGTGACGGGTACGTGGCGGTCGTCAGCTCGCCGCCGTCACGGTCCAGCGCCTTGATCGGCGGGGTGCCGGACTCGCCGGTGACGAGGGTGTCGCCGTCCTTCAGGTCCGGGTGGACGACGGCCGAGTGCCAGTCGACCACCGGCCTGCCGTCGCTGGGCCGCCGCACCACCGTGAACGAGCTGTCGTAGGCCAGCGGCTTGCTCAGGTTCTTGTACGACACCGTCGCCTTGACGGAGAACGGCACCTTGGCGCCCTTGGCCGCGCCCGGCGTCAGCGTGACGTCCTTCAGATGCGCGTCCTTGGCGTAGCCGGTGAGCAGCTTGGCGGCGGCGGAGGCGTCGTCGGTGGCGGCGGCCGCCTCGGTGGGCCTGCCCTGCTGCCAGGCGGTGAGGAAGCGGGTGGAGGCCGCGTGGACCTCGGCGGCGCTGAGCGGGCCGGTCTTGACCGTCTTGTGGCCGGCCGTGGCGGACGAGCGCTCGTCGGCCGCGGCACCGCCGTCGTACAGCGCGTAGACACCGACCCCGGCGCCGCCGACGACCAGGGCGATCATCCCGCCGAGCACGGCGGGACTGGTCGTCTTCCGTCGCTCGGCGACGCGCCTTCTCTTGCCCACAGCCTCAGATCCTCCGTACGTTCCCCAGGCTCCCCGTAGCCCTCACACTCCCCAACGACGGCACTCACCTTAAAGTCCCCACCTCAGAGGGTGATGTCGGCGGCCGATCCGTAGCAGGGTTGCGACAATCCGACCGGAACGCCCCCACCGCCACCGCGGCTCACACCCACGTGTCCAGCCACATCCGCGACCGCCAGGAGTCGATCGGGATCGCGGTGCCGGTGTACAGCGGCCAGAAGTAGATGAAGTTCCAGGCGATCAGCAGCACCAGGACGCCCGCCGCCGACGCGCCGATCACCCGGCGGGTGTCGGAGGACCCCGGCGGGCCGACGATCGCGCCGATCATCATCGCCACCGCCAGGCACAGGAACGGCACGAAGACGACCGCGTAGAACAGGAAGATCGTCCGCTCCTGGTACAGGAACCACGGCAGATAGCCGGCCGCGATCCCGCACGCGACCGCACCCGCACGCCAGTCCCGGCGGAACGCCCAGCGCCACAGCACGTACAGGATCGCGAAGCAGGCCGCCCACCACAGCAGCGGTGTGCCGATCGCCAGCACCTCGCGGGCGCACTTCTGGCCGGCGTCCGCGGGGCAGCCGTCCGCACCGGGATTCGGCGACTCGTAGAAGTACGACACCGGGCGGCCCAGCACGATCCAGCTCCACGGGTTGGACTGGTAGGTGTGCGGGGACGTCAGGCCGACGTGGAACTCGTACACCTCGTGCTCGTAGTGCCACAGGCTGCGCAGCCAGTCCGGCAGGAACGTCCAGCTGCCGCCCTTGCCGTCGGTGGCCGCCCAGTTGCGGAAGTAGCCGCCGCTGCCGTTGGCCGGGGAGAGGATCCAGCCGGTCCAGGAGGCCAGGTAGACGACGATCGCCACCGGGACCGTCGCCAGGAAGGCGATGCCCGTGTCGTACTTCAGGGCCGCCGCGTACGGGTGCAGGGCGCCCGCGGTCCTGCGGGCGCCGACGTCCCACAGCACCGCCATGACGCAGAACGCAGCCAGGATGTACAGGCCGTTCCACTTCGTCCCGATGGCCAGGCCCAGCATCAGCCCGGCCGCCCAGCGCCAGGGGCGCAGACCGAAACGGAACGTGTCGGCCACGCGCGCGTGCGGGCGGACCCGGCCGTCCGGGCCGGCCGGCAGCGCGGCGGCCAGCCTCTCCCGCGACCGGTCCCGGTCGATGACCAGACAGCCGAACGCGGCCAGCACGAAGAACATCAGCACCCCGTCGAGCAGCGAGGTCCGGCTCATCACGAAGTGCAGGCCGTCCACCGCCATCAGCGCGCCCGCGAGGCAGCCGAGGAACGTCGAGCGGAACATCCGGCGCCCGATCCGGCACAGCAGCAGGACGGAGAGGGTGCCCAGCAGCGCGGTCATGAACCGCCAGCCGAACGGGTCGAACCCGAACATCAGCTCGCCGAGCCCGATGACGTACTTGCCGACCGGCGGATGCACGACGTACGCCGCGTCCGTCGGGATCGCCAGGTGGCCGTGCGTCTGCAGCACCAGGTCGTTGGCGTTCTTGTCCCAGTTGACCTCGTAGCCGCGGTGGACGAGCGCCCAGGCGTCCTTGGCGTAGTACGTCTCGTCGAATATCACCGCGCGCGGACTGCCCAGGTTCCAGAACCGCATCAGGCCCGCCATCAGCGTCACCAGCAGCGGACCGCCCCAGCCCGACCAGCGGGTGATCCGCTCGGCGAGGACCGGCGGCACGCCGAGCACCTGCCACAGCCGGGGGCTCGGCCCGGCGTACGGGGGCACCAGTCGGTCGCGCACGTCGCCCGAGGGCGCGTCCCCCGCCGGTACGTACCCGAATCGGCGCAGCCGCTGCTGCCACGACGGCCGCTGGTCGTGCGGCGCCTGGCCCTGCCGGAGGTCCATGGAGGACGCGGTACTGGTCACCGCGCCATCGTAGGGAACGGTCCTGTGCGAGTCCCGTGCATGTGCGGTACCGGTCGGCTTTCGGGAGGGCTGTCAGTGGTTCCTGGGAGGATGGTCGTGTGACTGGAACCCTTGTCCTCGCAGGTACCCCCATCGGCGACATCGCGGACGCGCCGCCCCGGCTCGCCGAGGAGCTGGCCGGCGCCGACGTGGTCGCCGCCGAGGACACCCGGCGGCTGCGCCGGCTCACCCAGGCCCTCGGCGTCACACCCAAGGGCCGCGTGCTGTCGTACTTCGAGGGCAACGAGTCCGCCCGTACACCGGAGCTGGTCGAGGAGCTGCTCGGCGGCGCGCGCGTGCTGCTCGTGACCGACGCCGGGATGCCGTCGGTCTCCGACCCGGGCTACCGGCTGGTCGCGGCCGCCGTGGAGCGGGACATCCGGGTCACGGCCGTGCCCGGGCCGTCCGCCGTGCTCACCGCGCTCGCCCTGTCCGGGCTGCCCGTCGACCGGTTCTGCTTCGAGGGCTTCCTGCCGCGCAAGGCGGGCGAGCGGCTGTCCCGGCTGCGGGAGGTCGCGGGCGAGCGGCGCACCCTCGTCTACTTCGAGGCCCCGCACCGGCTCGACGACACCCTCGCCGCGATGGCCGAGGTCTTCGGCGCGGAGCGGCGGGCCGCCGTGTGCCGGGAGCTGACCAAGACGTACGAGGAGGTACGGCGCGGTCCGCTGGCGGAGCTGGCGCGGTGGGCGGCGGAGGGCGTCCGCGGGGAGATCACCGTCGTCGTCGAGGGAGCCCCCGAGACCGGGCCGGAGGAACTCGACGCGGAGGAACTGGTGCGCCGGGTGCGGGTGCGGGAGGAGGCCGGTGAGCGGCGCAAGGAGGCGATCGCCGCGGTCGCGGTGGAGGCGGGGGTGCCGAAGAGAGTCGTTTTCGACGCGGTGGTCGCCGCCAAGCGCGCCGGTGGGTGAGCGGCGTGCGACCGGGGGAGGCCGGCGGTTCCGCTTTGGTGCGGGGTGCGGGGTGCGGGGTGCGGGGTGCGGGGTGCGGGGCGTTCCTGGTTGCTCGCGCCATTCCACGCGTCCGGTCGGGGCGCCGTGGAAACCCCCTCTGAGCAGGGCTGATCTCGGGTGAGCGGGCGCCCCATGGGAGGGCAAAAGGCTGTCGCCGAAAGCAAAGCCGAGCGGGGGTGAAGAGGGCGGTTTCTGCAAGGAACTGCCAAATCGCCTCCAACACTCGACAGCCCTGCTGCGTTCGCGTCGGCGGAAGAGTCCACTGGTTGAAGAGGCGCCCCGTTGCGGGGCGCCTGTCCAGCGGACTAAGAGGAGCTGGCATGAGTGAGATCGCAGGGCACTCCGGCCTCCGCGGTACGGCCACAGCCGTCGTTCACGAGTCGTATTCCTTCGCCTGCATGCGATGCGGGCACGGCTGGGAGCAGTCGTACGAGATAGAGCACCACACGGACGCCGACGGGCAGGAGTTCGTGCTCTACGTGGCCGACGGCCGGGTCGTGCCGTCGCCGCTGAGCCGGCCCAGCTGCCACAACTGCGACGGTCACGTCGTGCGGATCATGCGCGCGGGGCAGGTCTCGTCGGTGCGCGGCGCCGTGGAGCGGCACCACCGAGTGCCGCAGGCGGGCCCGGTCGAGGCGCCGCAGGTGCCCGCGCCGGACAGGGAACCGCACCACTGGCACCTGTCCGACCTCCTGCACCCGTTCCATCGCAAGGCCGGCTGAGCGGATCGCCGGCCGCCGCGGGCACGCCCCTTTCGTAGGATCGGGGCATGCCTTCGAACGCCGGCCAGAACGCCAAGGGTGACAAGAACACCGCACCGCCGCTCCCGGTGCCGCTGCGGGTTCCGGTCGCCGACTCCCACACCCACCTCGACATGCAGTCCGGCACGGTCGAGGAGGGCCTCGCGAAGGCCGCGTCGGTGGGGGTCACGACGGTCGTCCAGGTCGGCTGCGACATCAAGGGCTCGCGCTGGGCCGCCGAGACCGCGGCCGCGTACGACAGCGTCCACGCCGCTGTCGCCCTGCACCCCAACGAGGCCCCGCGCATCGTCCACGGCGACCCCGACGGCTGGTCGCGACAGGGCGCGCGGGAGCCGGGCGGCGACGCGGCGCTGGACGAGGCCCTCGCCGAGATCGACCGGCTCGCCGGACTGCCCCAGGTCAAGGGCGTCGGCGAGACGGGCCTGGACCACTTCCGCACGGGCCCCGAGGGCAAGGACGCCCAGGAGCGCTCCTTCCGCGCCCACATCGAGATCGCCAAGCGGCGCGGCAAGGCGCTCGTCATCCACGACCGCGACGCGCACGCCGACGTCCTGCGCGTCCTGAAGGAGGAGGGCGCCCCCGAGCGCACCGTCTTCCACTGCTACTCCGGCGACGCCGAGATGGCGGAGATCTGCGCCCGCGAGGGCTACTTCATGTCCTTCGCCGGCAACGTCACCTTCAAGAACGCCCAGAACCTCCGGGACGCCCTCGCCGTCGCCCCGCTGGAGCTGGTCATCGTGGAGACCGACGCGCCCTTCCTGACCCCGGCGCCGTACCGGGGCCGGCCCAACGCCCCGTACCTCGTCCCGGTCACGGTCCGCGCGATGGCCGCCGTGCGCGGCATCGACGAGGACGCGCTGGCGACGGCCCTCGCCGCCAACACCGCTCGCGCCTTCGGCTACTGACCCCCTGTTCGACCGGCGGGCCACGTTCCCGTGTCCGGGTGGCGAGCACGCACTCGGCGGGCAACAGTACGTAGTCGCGTCGCTTTGGAGAGTGACGGTCGCTCCGCTAGGTTCTGGGGGCCCGATCCGGACCCCTCTGGCACCTCTGGAGCGTGTCGGCGTGAGCAAGTCGCAGTACGAGACGTTCGAGACATGGTGGCCGTACGAGCCGTACGGCCCCGGCGCCTCCTCCGTGTACACCGCGGACACCCAGCCGTACGGGCTGTACGAGGACACCTACCGGCCCGCTTACGAGGCCCAGGCGTACTTCGTCACCGAGCCGGTGCTGCCCCGGCAGGGCGGGCGCGCACAGCAGGCCGGGAGCGTGCCCAAGTCCGGGTACGCGCCGCGGGCGGGCGGCGCGCCGGACGACGCGGGGGTGAGCGGACCCGAGACCCTCGCCGGCGTGGGCGGGCGGGCCGCGCGCCGACGCAAGGGGCGCTGCGCCGAGCGCCCGGAGTCCGCCGTGCGCCGCCTGCTGCCGCAGGCGCTGGTCGTGGCCTTCCTCGCCGGCGGCACCACCGCGTTCGTCGCCAAGGACAAGGCGGTCGAGCTGACCGTCGAGGGCAAGCAGCGCACCCTGCACACCTTCGCCGACGACGTCAGCGAGCTGCTCGCCGAGGAACGCGTACCCGTGGGAGCGCACGACCTGATCGCGCCCGCCCCCGGCACGCCGCTCGCCAGCGGTGACACGGTCGCCGTGCGCTACGGGCGCCCCGTCCGGCTCACCCTGGACGGCCGGCAGCACGAGGTGTGGACGACGGCGCACACGGTGGAAGGAGCGCTCGACGAGCTGGGGGTGCGCGCGGAGGGCGCGTACCTGTCCACCTCGCGCTCCCGGAGCATCGGACGCGCCGGGCTCACACTCGACGTGCGCACCGAGCGCGCCGTCACGATCATGGCCGACGGCCGGACCCGCACCATCCGCACCAACGCCGCCACCGTCCGCGAGGTCATCGGGGAGGCCGGGATCGGCCTGCACGGCGAGGACATCACCTCCGTGCCGCTCGACAGCTTCCCGCGCGACGGGCAGACGGTGACCGTGCTGCGGGTCAGCGGCACCCGGGAGGTCCGCGAGGAACAGATCCCCTTCGCGGTCGAGCGCACCGAGGACCCCACCCTCTTCAAGGGCACCGAGGTCGTCGTACAGGCGGGGCAGCCCGGCCTGCGGCGCGACACCTACCTGCTGCGCATCGTCAACGGGGTCCGGGAGAAGCCGCGCCGGGAGACCTCCGAGGTGGTGCGCAAGCCGCGCAAGCAGATCGTGAAGGTGGGCACCAAGCCGCTGCCGCCCTCCGTGGCCGGCGCCGACCACCTGAACTGGCACGGTCTCGCCACCTGCGAGTCCGGCGGCCGCCCGAACGCGGTCGACCCGTCCGGGACGTACGGCGGCCTCTACCAGTTCGACGCGCGCACATGGCACAGCCTCGGCGGCACCGGACGCCCGCAGGACGCACCGGAGGCCGAGCAGACCCTCCGCGCGAAGAAGCTGTATGTGCGCCGGGGGGCGACGCCCTGGCCGCATTGCGGGGCGCGGCTGCACGGCTGACCCGGCGGACGCGGGGATGCGGGGACGCGCCGCGGCACTGAGGGTCGTCCGCGCGATGCGGGTGCGCGGGGCGCTCGCGCAGTTCCCCGCGCCCCTCGGGGAGCCGCGGTGCCGCCGGCTTCGAGGCGCACGGCGGGGGCGCAGCGGCACCCCGCCGGCGCGGGGAAGCGGCACCCGCGCCCCCCGGACCGCAGCGCACCGGCACCTGGCACCGCCGGCCCCGTACCTCCCCGTACCCTTGTCCCGTGAGCAGCCCCACCCCCGACGCCCTCCTCGGCCCCGCCGACATCCGTGAGCTCGCGGCAGCGCTCGGTGTCCGTCCCACCAAGCAGCGCGGCCAGAACTTCGTGATCGACGCCAACACGGTCCGCCGTATCGTGCGCACCGCCGAGGTCCGCCCCGACGACGTGGTCGTCGAGGTCGGCCCGGGGCTCGGCTCCCTCACCCTCGCGCTGCTGGAGGCCGCCGACCGGGTCACCGCGGTCGAGATCGACGACGTACTCGCCGCGGCCCTGCCCACCACCATCGGGGCGCGCATGCCGGCGCGCGCCGACCGGTTCGCGCTGGTCCACTCCGACGCGATGCACGTCACCGAGTTGCCCGGCCCCCCGCCGACGGCGCTGGTGGCGAACCTCCCCTACAACGTCGCCGTCCCCGTCCTGCTGCACATGCTCGACACCTTCCCGAGCATCGAGCGCACCCTCGTCATGGTGCAGTCCGAGGTCGCCGACCGGCTGGCCGCCGCGCCCGGCAACAAGGTGTACGGCGTGCCGTCGGTGAAGGCCAACTGGTACGCCGAGGTCAAGCGGGCCGGGGCCATCGGCCGCAATGTCTTCTGGCCCGCGCCGAACGTGGACAGCGGGCTGGTCTCCCTCGTCCGCCGGACCGAGCCGCTCAAGACGACGGCCTCCAAGAAGGAGGTCTTCGCGGTCGTGGACGCCGCCTTCGCGCAGCGCCGCAAGACCCTGCGGGCGGCACTGGCCGGCTGGGCCGGATCCGCCGTCGCCGCCGAGGCCGCCCTGGTCGCGGCCGGTGTCTCGCCGCAGGCGCGCGGTGAGGCGCTGACGGTGGAGGAGTTCGCGCGGATCGCCGAGCACAAGGGCGCGGGGACCACCGAGCACGAGGAGAGCGGCACGTGAGTGTCACGGTACGGGTACCGGCCAAGGTCAACGTCCAGCTCGCGGTCGGCGCCGCCCGCCCCGACGGCTTCCACGACCTCGCCAACGTCTTCCTCGCCGTCGGCCTCTACGACGAGGTGACGGTGACCCCCGCGGACGAACTCCGAATCACCTGCGAGGGCCCGGACGCCGACCAGGTCCCCCTGGACCGCACCAACCTCGCCGCGCGCGCCGCGATCGCGCTCGCCGGGCGCCGGGGCATCGAGCCGAACGTCCACCTCCACATCGCCAAGGACATCCCGGTCGCCGGCGGCATGGCGGGCGGCAGCGCGGACGGCGCGGCCGCGCTGCTGGCCTGCAACACCCTGTGGGGCGCGGGTGCCTCCCGGGCCGAGCTGCTCGCGATCTGCGCCGAGCTGGGCAGCGATGTGCCGTTCAGCCTGGTCGGGGGCGCCGCTCTCGGCGTCGGCCGTGGTGAGCAGCTGACGGCCCTGGAGGTCGGTGGCATCTTCCACTGGGTGTTCGCGATGGCCGGGCGGGGGCTGTCGACGCCTGCGGTCTTCCGCGAGTTCGACCGGCTGGCGCAGGGGCGGGAGGTTCCGGAGCCGGTGGCTTCGGCCGAACTGCTGGAGGCGCTGGCGAAGGGGGACGCGGAGGCGCTGGCCGCGGCCGTGTCCAACGACCTTCAGCCTGCGGCCCTGTCCCTGTTCCCGGAGCTGGCCGACACGCTGGAGGCGGGGCGGGGTGCCGGTGCACTCGCCGCGCTGGTCTCCGGTTCCGGGCCTACGACGGCGTTCCTCGCCCGGGACACCGAGTCGGCTCAGAAGGTGGCAGAGGCCCTGCGGGCGTCCGGCACGTGCAGGTCGGTGCGGACGGCGGCGGGGCCGGTGGCGGGGGCGACGGTGGTCTGACGGCCATCCCCTCGGAGCTCGTCGATCGCCGTCAGGTCGATGTCGATGGGGTACGGCTTGTCGACCTTGACGCGGTCGCGATGCATGCCCATGTGGACATACGCCCGGGTGAGCGTGTCAAGTTCGTAGACGTGGACGACGGGCCTGCCGTTCATCCCGCTCGCCTCGACGCGCCAGAAGTTCGGGATCCCGGCGGCGGCGTATTTCTGCGGCTTGGTGGTGCGGTCACGGGACTCGGACTCGGGGGAGACCACTTCGACAGCCAGCAGCACGTCGCCGGCCTGGTAGCTCGTCTGGTCCGGCCCGGTGATTGCGTCGGTCCGGATCACGCTCACATCGGGTTCGGGGCCGTTGCGCCGGTCGAGGATCACGGTCATCTCCCGGCTGACCCTGAACTCGGCGGGCAGGCCACTGCTGCGCAGACCGAAGACGAGCAAGTCGACCACGTTGCCGTGGAATCGGCGCCGCGGACCCACGAAGACCAGGCTGGCGTCGATCAGCTCGGTGTGTGGCGGGAGATCCGGCAGCGTGAACAGGTCGTCCACGGTGTATCCGTCCAGCGGCGGCACCGGCCATGGAACGCGGTGCTCTACGGACTCGGCGGTCATGGTTCCCCCCATGGACGGGATCCTGCTGCCCGTCCTCCACGGTAGCGACCTGTTCCCGATCACGTCATCACAAAGAGTGACAAGCCCCTCGCGCCCCGCCCCTCACCCCCGAGGCCCTACGCTAGAAGGCTGACCCCCGCGGCTGAGCCGCGTGTCGACACAGCCCCGCGCACAGGAGTGAAATGGCCGTCAACCTGGTCAATGTCGAGAACGTCAGCAAGGTGTACGGCACCCGTGCCCTGCTCGACGGCGTCTCGCTCGGTGTGTCGGAAGGGGACCGGATCGGGGTCGTCGGACGCAACGGCGACGGCAAGACCACCCTCATCCGGATACTCGCCAAGCTGGAGGAGGCCGACACCGGGCGGGTCACCCAGTCCGGCGGCCTGCGACTCGGCGTGCTCACGCAGCACGACTCCCTCGACCCCGCCGCCACCGTCCGCCACGAGGTCATCGGCGACATGGCCGACCACGAGTGGGCCGGCAACGCCAAGGTCAGGGACGTACTGACCGGGCTGTTCGGCGGACTGGACCTGCCCGGCTTCCCCAAGGGCCTGGACACCGTCATCGGGCCGCTGTCCGGTGGCGAGCGGCGCCGTATCGCGCTCGCCAAGCTGCTCATCGAGGAACAGGACCTGATCGTCCTCGACGAGCCCACCAACCACCTCGACGTCGAGGGCATCTCCTGGCTCGCCCGGCACCTGCAGAACCGGCGCTCGGCCCTCGTGTGCGTGACCCACGACCGGTGGTTCCTGGACCAGGTCTGCACCCGCATGTGGGACGTGCAGCGCGGCGACGTGTACGAGTACGAGGGCGGCTACTCCGACTACGTCTTCGCGCGTGCCGAGCGCGAGCGGATCGCCGCCACCGAGGAGACCAAGCGGCAGAACCTGATCAGGAAGGAGCTGGCCTGGCTGCGGCGCGGCGCTCCGGCGCGTACGTCCAAGCCGCGCTTCCGGGTCGAGGCGGCCAACGAGCTGATCGCGGACGTGCCGCCGCCCCGGGACAGCTCCGAGCTGATGAAGTTCGCCTCCTCGCGGCTCGGCAAGACCGTCTTCGACCTCGAGGACATCACCGTCCAGGCCGGGCCGAAGGTGCTGCTCAAGCACGTCACCTGGCAGCTGGGCCCCGGCGACCGGATCGGCCTCGTCGGCGTCAACGGCGCCGGGAAGACCTCGCTGCTGCGGGCCATGGCCGCGGCTGCGCGCACCGGGGGCGAGGAGCAGCCGGCCGGTGGCCGCATCTCCGTCGGCAGGACCGTCAAGCTCGCCTACCTCTCCCAGGAGGTCGCCGAACTCGACCCCGCCTGGCGGGTCCTGGAGGCGGTGCAGCGGGTCCGCGAGCGCGTCGACCTCGGCAAGGGGCGCGAGATGACCGCCGGGCAGCTGTGCGAGACGTTCGGCTTCACCAAGGAGAAGCAGTGGACGCCGGTCGGGGACCTGTCGGGCGGTGAGCGCCGCCGGCTGCAGCTGCTGCGGCTCCTCATGGACGAGCCCAACGTCCTCTTCCTGGACGAGCCCACCAACGACCTCGACATCGAGACCCTCACCCAGCTGGAGGACGTCCTCGACGGCTGGCCCGGCTCGATGATCGTCATTTCCCACGACCGGTTCTTCGTCGAGCGCACCACGGACCGGGTCTTCGCCCTCCTCGGCGACGGCACCCTGCGGATGCTGCCGCGCGGCATCGACGAGTACCTGGAGCGGCGGCAGCGGATGGAGGAGGCGGTCGCCGCGCAGGCCGCCGCCGCGGCACCCAAGCCGGCCACAGCGGAGAAGAGCGCCGCCGACCAGCGCGCCGCCAAGAAGGAACTCCAGAAGATCGAGCGGCAGTTGGACAAGATCTCCGAGAAGGAGACCAGGCTGCACGCCCAGATCGCCGAGAACGCCACGGACTTCGCGAAGGTCGCCGACCTGGACGCCCAGCTGCGCGACCTCGCCGGGGAGCGCGAGGAACTGGAAATGCGCTGGCTGGAGTTGGCGGAGGACGCGTAGCGGGAGGCGCGGGCTGCGGGTGCGCGCGCCCGCGCGAGCCGTGGGCGTGCGCGTCGCCGAGCACGGCGCCCGGGCCGAGGGCGGTGCGTTGCCGGTGATGGCGCCCGGGCCGGGCGGGCGGCGCCGGGTACGGGCTTGCGCGCCGCCGAGTACGGGCTTGTGTGACGCCCCGGCAGCGGCGGTCGCCACCGGCGTGCGCTCCCCAACGGGCGGCGCACGCAACCCACTTCACGCCCGCTCCCCCGTCCGCACCCGCGCCCGCTCCCAAGGCGCGAACCGTCACCGCCCGCCCCGTGGTGTGAACCAGCCACCGCCCGCGCCCGCCTCACACTCCAACCCTCCCGGCGCGCGCCGCGGTTGCGTGCGCCGCGTGAAGGGGGCGTGAAGGCGCATAACGGGGGCGTCACGGCCCGGTCGTCCCTTGGGAACAGCGGCGGATCCGAGCCCCTGTGCTGTCGGTGCCGGGTGATAGAAAGGGCCGTCTGAGAACTGTCTGAGTAACGACCCAGGGTCCGTCACGAACCTCAGGGCGTGGCTAAAAATCAGTGAACGAGGGGGAAGAGCGCTGATGACTCAGCCGCCCAACCAGCCGCCCAACCAGCCGCCGCAGGGCGGTTTCGGAGCGCCGCAGCAGCAGCCGCCGCAGGGCGGTGGTTTCGGTGCGCCGCAGACGCCACCGGCACAGGGCGGTTTCGGCGCCCCGCAGAGCACGCCGGGCGCTCCCCAGGGGACTCCCGGCGCCCCCGGCGTGCCTCCCACGCCCCCGCCGCCGCCGGCCCAGCCGCCCGCCGCCCCGCCGCAGCAGCCCCAGCCCGGCTACGGCTACCCCCAGCAGCCGGGACCGTACGGGACCCCGGGCCCCTACGGCTATCCGCAGCAGCAGCCGGGCCCCTACGGTGCGGTGCCGCAGCCCGGTTTCGGGCATCCGCAGCAGCCGCCGTACCCGGGCGGGCCCGGTGGCGTGCCCGGCGGCAAGCCGGCGTCCAGGACGAAGCCCGCGCTGATCATCGGTGCCGCGGTGGCCGCGCTGCTGGTCATCGGCGGCACGGTGTACGCGGTCACGAGCGGCGGCGACGACGGCGGCAAGAAGAAGCCCGTCGCCCAGCACAGCGACGACCCCAAGCACTCCGCCTCCGGCACGCCGAGCCCGTCGAGCGGCGGCGGTGACGACCCGGAGAACTTCAACGCGGGCCGCAAGGCCGGTGAGGCGAAGGTGCTCTGGTACCAGTCGGCACCGGACGCGCCCCGTTCCGGCGCCGACGCGCCCGGCATGTGGGTCACCGACAAGGCCGTGGTGAAGGCGGCGTACAAGCAGGTCTTCGCCTACAACGTGGCCGACGGCAAGGCGGCCTGGAGCCCGGTCACCCTCCCGCAGAAGATCTGCGCGATCACCCCGCACAAGTCGGACGACGACAAGGTCGTCGTGGCGTACATGAGCGGCCCCGGCGACAAGGCCGAGTGCAACCAGCTGCAGCAGATCGACCTGGACACCGGCCAGAAGGGCTGGAGCGGCAAGCTCGACAAGAACGGGGCGTTCGACATCCAGGTCGAGATCAGCCTGACCATCAGCGGGAAGACGCTGATAGCGGGCCGCGCGGGGTCGGCGGGCACGGCGTACGACGTCGACAGCGGCAAGAAGCTGTACGACAAGGGGGGCGACGGCGGTTCGTGCGCTCCGTCCGGGTACGCGGGTGGCGCCGGCCGGCTGATCCAGGCGTCCTCCTGTGCCGCGTTCGCGCCCAACGAGCACGACGAGATCCAGGAGCTGGACCCGGCCACCGGCAAGGTCAAGTGGACCCAGCCGGTCAAGAAGGGCTGGGAGGTGACCAAGGTCTACTCCCTGGACCCGCTCGTGGTGTATCTGACCAACCCGGACAAGAAGGCCTGGAACATCTCCACGTTCACCAAGGACGGCAAGTTCCGCTCCGAGGTGAAGGTCGACGAGAAGTTCGCCCCCCGCTGCGGCTTCCTCGACCGGAATCTGGAGGGCTGCCAGGGCGTCGTGGCCGACGCCGACACGCTGTACCTGCCGACGGACAGCACGAGCAGCGCCAACGAGATCGTCGCGATCAGCCTCACCACCGGCAAGGCCGAGTGGCGGACCAAGTCCCCGGCCGACGAGCCGATGTCCCCGATGAGGATCGAGGGCGGCAAGCTCGTCGCGTACGTGCAGCCGTCGTACGACACGGGCGGCCAGGTGGTGTCGATCCCGACCACCGGCTCCTCCCACAAGGCCACCCGGCTGCTGCAGAACCCGCAGGGCACGGCCCAGATCGAGGACACCTTCTTCGACTCCGTCGTGGACTGGGCCGACGGGCGGTTCTTCATCTCCTCCGGCCGGCTGTCCGGCAGCGACCAGGCGAAGGAGAAGCTGATCATGGCCTTCGGCAACTGAGCCGCCGTCCCGGCTTCCCTGTCCTCGCCAAGTCCCCTGCGCCGTCCGGCCTTTCGAGCCTCACTGAGGTACCCACCCCATGACCCAGCCGCCCCCTCCGCCGCCGAACCAGCCCCCGCAGCAGCCAGGTTTCGGCCCCCCGAGCCCACCGCAGCAGCCTCCGCAGCCCCCTCAGCCGCAGCCCGGCTACGGCTATCCGCAGGCCGCCCAGCCGCAGCCCGGCTACGGCTATCCTCAGGCCGCTCCGGCGCCACAGCCGGCCCAGCCCGGTTACGGCTACCCCGGCGCCCAGCACAACCCGTACGGCCAGCAGCCCCCGGCCTACGGCCAGCCGCAGAGCCCGTACTCGCAGCCCGCGCAGCCGGGTTACGGCTATCCGGGCCAGCCGCCGACCGTGCCGGTCCAGCCGCAGCCGGGGCAGAGCGGCGGCGGGCGGAACAACACGGTGCTGTTCATCGTCGTCGCGGCCGTCGTCGCCATCGCGCTGATCGTCGCCGGCGGCATCTGGTACGCCAACTCCTCCGGGGGCGACGCGAAGAAGCACGAGACCGCCTCCTCCAGTGGTGGCAAGAGCGGCGGCGGCAGCGGCGGCTCGGGCGGCGGCAAGGAGAAGGTGCCGGCCGACCCCGCGGCCAAGGTGCTGTTCGAGGTTCCGCTGCCCACCACGGACGACACGACCAGCACCGTGGGTTCATGGCTGACCGACAAGGTGTACGCCAAGAGCGGTGTCGCCGAGATCGTCGGGTACGACCCGGCCAAGGGAACCAGGCTGTGGACGATCAAGCTGCCCGGTCCGGTCTGCGCGGCCAGCAAGCAGGTCACGTCCGACGGCAGGACCGCGATCACCTACCAGCCGAAGTGGGACACGAAGAACCACTTCGCCGGATGCACGCAGATCGCCGCGATCGACCTCGACGCCGGAAAGAAGCTCTGGACGAAGTCGGTCAAGTCCGGCGACTACCCGGTCAACTACCAGAACGTGACGGTTGGTCAGCGGACCGTCGCGGTCGGTGACAGTGACGGCGGTGCCGCCTTCGACATCGACTCCGGCAAGCCGCTGTGGCTGCCGAAGCAGGGCGACGACTGCTACGACGCGGGGTACGGCGGTGGCGCCAAGCTGGTCGCGGTGCGCAGTTGCGGAGGCGTGGACAACCCCCGGCTGCTCATCCAGACCCTCGACCCGAAGACGGGGAAGGTGATCTCCGAGTACAAGATGGACCCGGGCATCGACGAGGCCTCCGTCGTCTCCACCGACCCGCTGGTGGTGGCCGCGGCCGTGGGCGACAGCACCCAGGTCTCGGACTACTTCTCCATCGACAACAAGACGGGCAGGCTGCTGGCTCACATCTCCGCGCCGTCCGACAACTACGCCGGCAAGTGCGACGGCATCGACCGCATCGAGGACTGCCACGGAATCGTCGTCGGGAACGGCAAGCTGTACCTGCCGACCGCGGAGCACGACGGCTCCGACGCCCTCAGCGAGACCAACGAGATCGTCTCCTTCGACCTCACCACCGGTAAGCCGACCGGCCAGCGCGCCGAGGCCGGCGACGACACCACGCTCCACCCGCTGCGCATGGACGGGAGCAATCTGCTCGCCTACAAGCCGCCGACGTACAAGGCCGGTGGTCAGGTCGTCAGTATCGACGGCGGCAGCTTCAAGGTGACCAAGCTGCTGGAGAACCCCGGCGCGAAGAACGTGCGCGAGACGGAGAGCAACCTGCTGCCCGACAGCGACGAGATCCTCTTCCAGGACGGCCGCCTGTACATGGGGCAGGTCTTCGCCCGCCGGAAGGGCACGTCGTCGATCGGCAAGGAGGACCTGTTGCTGGTCTTCGGCACCGGCGGCTGACGCCGCGCCGCCGCCTCGGCGGGTCTCGCCCGAATGGGTGACTTCCCAAGAAGTGCCCCGGATTTCATCGATCCGGGGCACTTCTCATCAAGAGGGGCAGCGCGACGTCGAACAAGCGTGTAGCTTCCGGGGGCATATGGAGGGCGGAGGTGCCGGGGGGCCCTCTGTCCTCGCGGACCGGTGGGCGTCCATAGTGGGGCATCCATGGGGGGGACTGGGGGGTTGCTCTATGGGAGTGCGGCTCATGGTCGTCGACGACCATCGCCTGCTCGCGGAGGCGTTGGCGTCGGCGCTCAAGCTGCGCGGGCACCGGGTGCTCGCCGCGGCGGCACCGGCCGCGGGTGCGGCGGACCTGGTGATCGCGCGGGCGCCGGAGGTGTGCCTGCTGGGTACGGCGGCGCCGGCTGAACCGGGCGTGTTCGACCCGGTGGTGAAGATCAAGCGGGAGCGGCCCCAGGTGGCGGTGCTGGTGCTCGGCCCGGTGCCGTCGCCGCGCGGGATCGCGGCGGCGTTCGCGGCCGGGGCGTCGGGGTACGTGCGGCACGACGAGCGGATCGAGGGGGTCGAGCGGGCCATCATGAAGGCGCGGGCGGGGGAGGCGGCGGTGGCTCCGCAGTTGCTGCAGGGCGCGTTCGGGGAGCTGCTCAACCCCGCCGCGCAGCCCGACGACGAGGCGCAGCGGTTGCTGTCGGTGCTGACACCGCGGGAGGTGGAGGTGCTGGTGCGGGTGGCCGACGGGGAGGACACGCGGCTGATCGCGGCCGGGATGGGGATCGCGCCCAGTACGGCTCGTACGCACGTGCAGCGCGTGCTGATGAAGCTGGGGGTGGGATCGCGGCTGGAGGCGGCGGCGCTGGCGGCGCGCACGGGGCTGCTGGACCGGGCGGGTCCGTTGCACTCCGGTCCCCAGTAGGCGCCCGGTACCGGGTGCGGGGCTGTGTCCGATGTGCGGCTGCCGCCGCGCGGGCGCGACCGGCCCCCACGCGCCCGCGGGCGGGAACGGTGGGTCAGTCCCCCTGCCTGTCGCCCTGCCCGTCCTCCGGCAACCCCTGCGGAGGAAGCGGCGGGGGAGTGGGCCGCAGCTTCAGCCAGGCCAGGAAGAAGACGCCCAGCAGGAGCATGCCGATCCCGGTCCAGAGGTTGATGTTGACGCCCTGGGCCTTGTCGATGGCGGACCGGGGGTCGGTGATCCCGGTGATGGTGACGATGACGCCGTACACCACGAACAGGCCGCCGATGATGCGGCGCAGGTCGAAGATGCGGGCGGCCGTCGTGGACTTGCCCTCCAGCTCGGTGACCTCCCGCTGGACGTCCTCCTCGCTGTAGTGGAAGGGCTCGTGGTGGCGGTCGGAGTGCGCGTGCTCGCTCATGGTTTCCTCGATCCTCCCGCGTCAGAACGAGAACGGGATGTAGCAGGCGGCGGCCAGGACGACCGCGCCCCAGCCCAGCAGGGCCGGCTTGCGGTACCAGGCCTCGTCACCGGGGGCGGGCGGTTCGGCCATGCCCGGGGAGCGGGTGCCGTAGACCAGCCCCTGCAGTTCCCGGGCCGGCTTGGGCTTGGTGAACAGGGACACCGCGACCATCACGACCGCACCGGCGACGAAGCCCGCGATCGCGGAGACGAAGTTGGCGCCCTGGTCGGAGGGGATGGAGATGATCCCCTTCTTGTAGAACACGAAGTAGTTGACCATCGCGGTCACGGTGCCCGCGAGCAGGCCCCAGAAGCCGGACTTGGCCGACGCGCGCTTCCAGAACATGCCGACGATGAAGACGACGAACATCGGCACGTTGAAGAAGGAGAACAGCGTCTGCAGGTAGCTCATGATGTTCGAGAACGAGGACGCCAGGAACGCCGTACCGATCGACGCGAAGACGCCGATCGCGGTGATCAGACGGCCGAAGCGGACGTAGTAGGCGTCCTCGCGGCCGCGCACCACGTACTTCGCCCAGATGTCGTTGGTGAACACCGTGTTGAAGGACGACACGTTCGCCGCCATGCCCGCCATGAAGGCCGCCAGCAGACCGGTGACGGCGATGCCGAGGACGCCGTTGGGCAGCAGCTCCTGCATCAGGTACGGGATGGCGTCGTTGTACTGGTAGCCGGAGCCGGCGGTGCCGAACTTCGGGACGATCGCGGCGGCGACCAGGCCCGGGATCATCACCAGGAAGACGATGAAGATCTTCGGGTAGGCGGCGATCAGCGGGGTGCGCTGGCCGGCGGAGAGGTTCTTCGCGGACAGGGCGCGCTGTACCTCGGCGAAGTTGGTCGTCCAGTAGCCGAAGGAGAGGACGAAGCCCAGGCCGAGGACGATGGTCAGCCAGTTGGCGCCGAGCGGGTTGGCGGTGCCGATGCCGGTCCCGCCCCAGGCGGTGGTGAAGTTCGCGCCGTGGGTGGCGGTGAGCTTGTCGGTCAGGCCGTTCCAGCCGCCGACCTTCTTCAGGCCGAGGACGGTGATCGGGATGAGGGCGGCCAGGATCACGAAGAACTGCAGCACCTCGTTGTAGATCGCCGACGACAGACCGCCGAGGGTGATGTACGCCAGCACGAACGCGCCGGCCACCACGATCGCGACCCACTGCGGCCAGCCCAGCAGCGCCTCGACGACGATCGCGAGGGCGTAGAGGTTGACGCCCGCGATCAGGATCGCGGCGAACGCGAACAGGATCGAACTGAGCAGGTGGGCGGCCCGGTCGAAGCGCAGCAGCAGGAACTCGGGGACCGAGCGGACCTTGCTGCCGTAGTAGAAGGGCATCATCACCAGGCCCAGGAAGACCATGGCCGGGATGGCGCCGATCCAGTACCAGTGCACGGTGTAGGCGCCGTACTGGGCGCTGTTCGCGGCCATGCCCAGGATCTCGGTGGCCGCCAGGTTCGCCGAGATGAAGGCGAGGCCGGTGATCCAGGCGGGCAGCGAGCGTCCGGAGAGGAAGAAGTCGAGGCTGGTCTTCACCGAGCGGCGGGCCGCGAAGCCGATGCCGAGGACGACGACGAAGTAGATCGCCAGGATCGTGTAGTCCAGCCAGTTGGTGGGGAGCCGTAGCTGCGCCGCCAGGTACAGGGGACTGCCTGTGGGGGTTTGCATGAGTACTCGCTTCGTTGCGCGAACTGATCCAGAGCGGAACCTACGCCGCCGCGTTCGTTAATTGAACACTTCTGATGGTGTTCTTTGTTTGATTGTGATGGTCAGCGGTGCTGTGGAGTTGTGGTCTGTTATGTTTGATTGTGTGAGCGGTTGGGTGCGGGACGTAGAGGAGTCCGGCGTTGAAGAAGACCTCGACACGGCTGGCCGACGGTCGTGAGCTGATCTACTACGACCTGCGGGACGACACCGTGCGCGACGCCGTCGACCGCCGCCCCCTGGACCGCACGGTCACGACCTCCGAGATCCGCCGGGACGTACTGCTCGGCGACTCGGTCGCCGTCGCCTCCCACCGGCAGGGGCGCACGTACCATCCGCCGGCCGACGAGTGCCCCCTGTGTCCGACGCGGGGCGAGCGGCTCAGTGAGATCCCAGACGTGTCGTACGACGTCGTCGTCTTCGAGAACCGGTTCCCCTCCCTGGCCGGCGACTCCGGCCGCTGCGAGGTCGTCTGCTTCACCTCCGACCATGACGCCTCCTTCGCCGGCCTCTCCGAGGATCAGGCGCGGCTGGTGCTCGACGCGTGGACGGACCGCACGTCGGAGCTGTCGCACCTGCCCGCAGTCGAGCAGGTGTTCTGTTTCGAGAACCGGGGTGCCGAGATCGGCGTGACCCTCCAGCACCCGCACGGTCAGATCTACGCCTACCCCTTCACCACCCCTCGCACCGCCCTCGTGCTCCGCTCGCTCGCCGCCCACAAGGAGGCCACGGGCGGGGAGAACCTCTTCGACGCCGTCCTGGAGAGCGAGCTCACCGGTGAGCGGATCGTCCTTGAGGGTGAACACTGGGCGGCCTTCGTGCCGTACGCGGCGCACTGGCCGTACGAGGTCCACCTGTACCCCAAGCGCCGGGTGCCCGACCTGCTCGCCCTGGACGAGGCCGCGCGCACAGAATTCCCCCAGGTGTATCTGGAACTCTTGAAGCGCTTCGACCGGATCTTCGGCGCCGGTGAGCCTCCGACGCCGTACGTCGCGGCCTGGCACCAGGCCCCGTTCGGCCCGCTGGAGGAGTTCGAGGGGGTGACGCGGGACGACTTCGCGCTGCACCTCGAGCTTTTCACCATCCGCCGCACTTCCGGCAAGCTGAAGTTTCTCGCGGGTTCCGAGTCCGGCATGAACGTGTTCATCAACGACGTGCCGCCGGAGCGCGCGGCCGAGCGACTGCGAGAGGTAGCGAGTTCATGAAGTACCTGGTGACGGGTGGCGCGGGTTACGTCGGCAGTGTCGTGGCCCAGCACCTGCTGGAGGCCGGCCACGAGGTCACCGTCCTCGACAACCTCTCGACCGGCTTCCGCGAGGGCGTCCCGGCCGGTGCCGCCTTCGTCGAGGGCGACATCCGCGACGCCGCCAAGTGGCTCGACCCCTCCTACGACGGTGTGCTGCACTTCGCCGCGTTCTCGCAGGTCGGCGAGTCGGTGGTGAAACCGGAGAAGTACTGGGACAACAACGTCGCCGGCTCCATGGCGCTGCTCGGCGCGATGCGCGAGGCGAACGTCCGCAAGCTGGTCTTCTCCTCCACGGCGGCCACGTACGGCGAGCCGGAGCAGGTCCCCATCGTGGAGAGCGCCCCCACGAGGCCGACGAGCCCCTACGGCGCCTCCAAGCTCGCCGTCGACCACATGATCACCAGCGAGGCGAACGCCCACGGCCTGGCGGCGGTCTCCCTGCGCTACTTCAACGTGGCGGGCGCCTACGGCGCCTACGGCGAGCGCCACGACCCCGAGTCGCACCTCGTCCCGCTGGTCCTCCAGGTCGCCCAGGGCCGCCGCGAGGCGATCTCGGTCTACGGCGACGACTACGCGACCCCCGACGGCACCTGCGTCCGCGACTACATCCACGTCGCCGACCTGGCCGAGGCGCACCTGCTGGCTCTGACGGCCGCGCGGCCGGGCGAGCACCTGATCTGCAACCTCGGCAACGGCGAGGGTTTCTCCGTCCGCCAGGTCATCGAGACCGCCCGTCGGGTCACCGGCCACCCGATCCCCGAGATCGCGGCCCCGCGCCGGGGCGGCGACCCCGCCGTGCTGGTCGCCGCGGCGGACACCGCCCGCGAGAAACTGGGCTGGAACCCGACCCGCGCGGATCTCGCGGGCATCGTCGCGGACGCGTGGCGGTTCGCGCAGAGCATCACGAGGGAGCACTAGTGGGTGCACAGCAGGTCGCGGAGCGCTTCACCGAGCTGTACGGCACGGAGCCCGAGGGCGTCTGGGCGGCGCCGGGCCGGGTCAACCTGATCGGCGAGCACACCGACTACAACGACGGCTTCGTCATGCCGTTCGCGCTGCCGCACCGGGCGGTCGCAGCCGTCTCCCGCCGCACCGACGGCGTCCTGCGCCTGCACTCGGCGGACGTCGGGGGCGGGATCGTGGAGCTGTCGCCGGACGCGCTGACCCCGCAGGGCGACGACGGCTGGACGGCGTACCCGGCGGGCGTGGTCTGGGCGCTGCGCGAGGCGGGCCACGAGGTCACCGGCGCGGACGTCCACCTGTCCTCGACGGTCCCGACCGGCGCGGGCCTCTCCTCCTCGGCGGCCCTGGAGGTGGTGATCGCCCTCGCGCTCAACGACCTCTACGGACTGGGCCTTCCGGGCTGGAAGCTGGCCCGGCTGTGCCAGCGCGCCGAGAACGTCTACGTCGGCGCGCCGACCGGCATCATGGACCAGACGGCGTCGGCCTGCTGCGAGCAGGGCCACGCGCTCTTCCTGGACACCCGTGACCTGTCCCAGCAGCAGATCCCCTTCGACCTCGCGGCCGGGGGCCTGCGCCTGCTCGTCGTGGACACCCAGGTCAAGCACGCCCACAGCGGCGGCGAGTACGGCAAGCGCCGGGCCGGCTGCGAGAAGGGCGCGGCCCTGCTCGGTGTCGACGCCCTGCGGGACGTCCCGTACGCCGGCCTGGACGCGGCGCTGGCCCGGCTCGGCGACGAGGAGGAGACCGTCCGCCTGGTCCGGCACATCGTGACGGAGAACGAACGGGTCGAACGGACGGTGGCCCTCCTCCGCGCCGGCGACACCCGCGCCATCGGCCCCGTCCTGACCGCGGGCCACGCCTCGCTGCGCGACGACTTCCGCATCTCCTGCCCGGAGCTGGACCTGGTCGTCGACACCGCCCTGGCGAACGGCGCCCTCGGCGCCCGGATGACCGGTGGCGGCTTCGGCGGTTCGGCGATCGTCCTGGCGCAGGCCACGGACGTCGACACCCTCACGAAGGCGGTCGAAGAGGCCTTCGCCGCGGCGGGCTTCACCGCCCCCCGGGTGTTCGAGGCGGTGCCGTCGGCGGGGGCACGCCGCCTGAACTGACCCCGCCACCCCGACCGGCCCCGTACGCGCCGGGCGTGTACGGGGCCGGGGGGCGGGACGGATCAGTAGTTGGGGTTGCCGTCCCAGCTGGACTCGTCGCAGCCCAGCGTCCTGTCGCCCTCGAAGACGCAGACCTGGACGCGCAGGGCCCAGATGCCGCGGTTGTCCTGCAGGGAGGTCGGCCACGTCTGCTCGGTGCTGGCGCCGGTGTAGACCTTGTGCCAGCTGTAGCTGGTCACCTTGCGGTCCGGCGTCAGGGACTGCACACGGATCCCGACGGAGTGCCCGTCCTTGTTGGTGTCGGCCACCGTCAGATAGATCTGCGGGGCGATGTAGTGGCCGTCGTAGCGGAAGGTCCCGGAGCCCTGGGCCCCGTAGACGTTCGCGCCGACACTGCCGGCGAAGGCGGGGCCCGTGGCGAGGGCGACGGCGCCGACGGCCGCGGCACCGACGGTGAGCATGCGGCTGAGCTTCTTCTTCAAAGGGTTTCACTCCTGTGTCAAGATCGAAAACACGCCACCGTACATCGTATGTGAGTCATGGCCATGCCACTCGAAGGCCCTCGATCATGTGAGGGGTGCACCACCTGATCACGTCGGCGCTGTCGAATTCCGTCCCATACGAAACATGCGGCACATGACTCACACATCGGATGGTCAGTTCTGCAAATCCGCTTCCGCTGCGTGCTCCCATCCGTACTCTGTGGAACAGCACCGGTGGGGGCCGGTGCTGATCAGGGGGCGAGACAGTCGGGTACGGCACCCGCGGTGGGGGTAGCAGTTTCCGCGACGGCGGCGGCCGCGCGGCGCGCGTCCTTTCCGTGGGGTGTCGTACCCGCGCGGGTCGTCGTTCTCCGGGCCGTTGCGGTCCTTGCGGACCGGCTGATGGCGGCCGGGCCCTTTCCGGACCTTGGTTGTCCCCTGCTCCGCGCGGAGCCTGGGGAAGGGGGTTTCGTGGTTCGTATCCGAGTCCTGGTCGTGGACGACCACCGCATCTTCGCCGAGTCGCTCGCCGCCGCCCTGGCCGCCGAGCCCGACGTCGACGTCTTCGCCGCCGGCAGCGGCCCCGCCGCGCTGCGCTGCCTGGAGCGCGCGGCCGGCGAGGGCCGCCGCTACGACGTCCTCCTGGTCGACGCCGACCTCGGCGGCAACGTGCCCGGCACCCGTCCGGCCGTACCCGTGCAGGAGGGCGACGAGGAAGGGCTGGTCGACGGCATCTCCCTGGTCGCGGGGGTCCGCGCCGCCCAGCCCGCCGTGCGGATCGTGGTGCTCGCCGAGAAGGACGACCCCCGGCGGGCGGCGCTCGCGCTGCAGGCCGGGGCTTCGGGCTGGGTCGCCAAGGACTGCTCGCTGTCCCGGCTGCTGACGGTGATCCGGGGCGTGCTGCGCGACGAGACCCATCTGCCGCCCGCCCTGCTCACGGGCGTCCTGCGCGAACTCACCGCCGCCCGCCGGCACCGCACCGAGAGCGAGCGGCTCGTGGAGTCCCTCACCCCGCGCGAGCGGGAGGTGCTGCGCTGCATGGTCGCGGGGCTGGGCCGGAAGGCCGTCGCCGAGCGGCTGTTCCTCTCCCCGCACACCGTGCGCACCCACATGCAGAACGTCCTCGGCAAACTCGGCGTCCACTCCACGCTGGCCGCCGTGGCACTCGCCCGCCGCGCCGGTGTCGGACCGGCCGACCTAGCCGGGGATGTTGTCGAACGGGGCGGTCAGCTGGCGTAGCAGACCGGCCAGCTCCGCGCGCTGGGCGCGGGAGAGCTCGGCGAGGATCGCCCGCTCCTGTTCCAGCAGGCCCGCGAGAGCCTGGTCGGCGCGGTCCCGGCCGGTGTCGGTCAGCCGGACCAGCACACCCCGCCGGTCGCTCGGGTCGGGCAGCCGCTCCACCAGGCCCTTCTTGGCCAGCCGGTCGATGCGGTTGGTCATCGTGCCCGACGTGACCAGGGTCTGGGTCAGCAACTGGCCGGGGGAGAGCTGGTACGGCGTGCCCGCGCGCCTCAGCGCGGTCAGCACGTCGAACTCCCAGGGCTCGAGCTGATGCTCGGCGAAGGCGAGCCGGCGCGCACGGTCCAGATGCCGGGCGAGCCTGCTCACCCGGCTGAGCACTTCCAGCGGCTCCACGTCGAGGTCCGGACGTTCCCGGCGCCACGCTGCGACCAGCCGATCGACCTCGTCCTCCATGGAGATCAGTGTAGTGGTTGTGTCGACATGAAGTCTCTTGAGATCGAGTCTCTTGACATCGAGATATGTGGGCGGGGAAAGTAACCGGCATGACGACTCCCAGCTGGGACCCCGGCCAGTACCTGCGGCACGCCGGTCACCGGGCCCGCCCCTTCACCGACCTCCTCGCCCGGATCCCGGACCCGCGCGGCGAGCAGCCCCGTATCGCCGATCTCGGCTGCGGCCCCGGCAACGTCACCGCCCTGCTCACCCGGCGCTGGCCCGCCGCCCACGTCACCGGCTACGACAACTCGCCCGCCATGCTCGACGCGGCCCACACCGACCACGAGGGCCCCACCGCGGGAGGCGGCCGGCTGGACTTCGCCCACGCCGACGTCCGTACCTGGACACCCGAGGAGCCGTACGACCTGATCGTCTCCAACGCCACCCTCCACTGGGTGCCGGGGCACGCCGAGCGCTTCGCCGACTGGATCGCCGGTCTGCGCCCCGGTGGCACCTTCGCCTTCCAGGTGCCCGACAACACCGACGCCCCGCTGCACGCCCTGATGCGCGAACTCGCCGGCGGCCCACGCTGGAAGTCCCGCCTCGCCGGCGTCCTGCGCCACACCGACTCCGTGCACGCCCCCGGCGTCTATCTGGACCGCCTCGCCCGCCTCGGCTGCGCGACCGACGTGTGGCAGACGACGTACTTCCACGTCCTCGCCGGTGCGGACCCGGTCCTGGACTGGGTCATGGGAACCGGACTGCGGCCCGCCCTGACCGTGCTCGCCGACGATCCCGAGGCGCGGGACGCGTTCGTGGCCGAGTACCGCGATCTGCTGCGGCAGGCCTACCCCGGCACGCCGTACGGCACGGTCCTGCCCTTCCGCCGCCTGTTCGCCGTCGCCGTGAAGGAGGCCTGACCGTGCTCGTCGCCGTGGACCATGTGCAGCTGGCGGCCCCGCCCGGGTCTGAGGACGTGCTGCGGGCGTACTACGCCGGCGTTCTCGGGATGAGCGAGACACCGAAGCCGCCGGCGCTGGCGGCCCGCGGGGGCTGCTGGTTCGAGGCGGGCTCCGTCCAGCTCCACCTGGGCGTCGAGGACGGCTTCCGTCCCGCGAAGAAGGCCCATCCGGGGCTGCGCGTGAGCGGGATCGAGGCGTACGCGGCCCGGCTGGAGTCCCTGGGCGCCCCGGTGACCTGGGACGACAACCTCCCCGGCCATCTGCGCTTCTACTCGCTGGACCCCGTCGGCAACCGCCTGGAGTTCCTCCAGCCCCGGTAGCTGATCAGCGTCCACCGGGCGAACGTCACCGCGATCGCGAGGGGGATCAGCGGTGAGAGCGCGCGGCCCGCCCTGTTCCAGCCGCCCTGGTCCACCGGGACCCAGGTCCCCCAGGGCTCCTGGGCCACCCGGACGGGCATGAACACCGGGTAGGAGGTGAAGCCGGTCGCCGTGATCCGGTGCGCCCTGCCGCCGGAGGCCGCCAGGCCCGTGCAGTCCCAGTCGCTGCCGGTGGAGCCGCCGCGCGACGTGGTGGAGGGCCCGGTCGTCCAGCAGTGCGTCGCCCGCAGGGCCAGCGGATGCCCCAGCAGCCCCAGATGCCCCACGGCCGAGCCGGCCAGGTAGCCGGTGAGAGCGAACAGGCCCGCGGCGACGACACCGCACACGACCGTCCCCCACGCCTGCTGCCGTCTCGTACGGATCCTGCGCTGCCCAGCCACCGCGTGATCGTACGCCGGGGCCCCGAACGCCTATGACTTGCGGTGCCCTATCAGTCGCGGCTTCTGCTCCAGCCCGTCCAGGCCGTGCCACGCCAGGTTCACCAGGTGCGCCGCGACCTCCGCCTTCTTCGGGCGGCGCACGTCCAGCCACCACTGCCCGGTCAGCGCGACCATGCCGACCAGCGCCTGCGCGTACAGCGGGGCCAGCTTCGGGTCGAAGCCGCGGCTCTTGAACTCGCGGCCCAGGATGTCCTCCACCTGCGTGGCGATGTCGGAGATCAGCGAGGCGAAGGAACCGGTCGACTGGGGGATGGGGGAGTCACGGACCAGGATGCGGAAGCCGTCCGTGTACTCCTCGATGTAGTCCAGCAGCGCGAACGCCGCCTGCTCGCACAGCTCGCGGGGATGCCCGGCCGTCAGAGAGCCGGTCACCATGTCCAGCAGGCGCCGCATCTCGCGGTCCACCACCACCGCGTACAGGCCCTCCTTGCCGCCGAAGTGCTCGTACACCACCGGCTTGGACACCCCGGCCTTCGCCGCGATCTCCTCCACCGAGGTGCCCTCGAAACCCTTCGCCGCGAAGAGGGTGCGACCGATCTCCAGCAGCTGCTGGCGGCGCTCGGCACCGGTCATACGGGTCCGGCGGGTCCGCCGGGGTTTGTCGTTGCTGGAGGTGCTGGAGTCGGTCGCCACGGCGTCAATCATGCCGCCTTCGCGGTCTCCTTCCGGCGCCGGGAGCCGTCCTGGCCGGTGTTCCGGCGCGAATCGATACGCGAGCGTGACGGCCAGCGCACGTCGTACGCCCAGCCGAACAGCTCGAAGATGCGGATGATCCGGGCCGAGGAGTCGATCTGGCCGCGCATCACCCCGTGCCGCGCCGAGGTCGGGTCGGCGTGGTGCAGGTTGTGCCAGGACTCACCGCACGACAGCACCGCCAGCCACCACACGTTGCCCGAGCGGTCCCGCGACTTGAACGGCCGCTTGCCCACCGCGTGACAGATCGAGTTGATCGACCACGTCACATGGTGCAGCAGAGCCACCCGTACGAGTGATCCCCAGAAGAACGCGGTGAACGCGCCCCACCAGGACATCGTCACCAGACCGCCGATCAGCGGCGGCGCCAGCAGCGACACGGCCGTCCACAGGACGAACTGCCGCGAGATCGCCCGCAGCGCCGGGTCCTTGATCAGATCCGGCGCGTACTTGTCCTGCGGGGTCTGCTCCTCGTCGAACATCCAGGCGATGTGCGCCCACCACAGGCCCTTCATCAGCGCCGGAACCGTCTCCCCGAACCGCCACGGAGAGTGCGGGTCGCCCTCCGCGTCGGAGAACTTGTGGTGCTTGCGGTGATCGGCCACCCAGCGCACCAGCGGGCCCTCGACCGCCAGTGAGCCCATGATCGCCAGCGCGATCCGCAGCGGCCGTCTGGCCTTGAACGAACCATGGGTGAAGTACCGGTGGAAACCGATCGTGATGCCGTGGCATCCCAGGAAGTAGAAGAACACCAGCAGGCCCAGATCGAGCCAGCTCACCCCCCAGCCCCAGGCCAGCGGCACAGCCGCCACGAGTGCCAGGAACGGCACGGTGATGAACAAAAGCAGCGTGATCTGCTCGATCGAACGCTTCTGCTCGCCACCCAGCGTGGCGGACGGGGGGAGAGTGTCGTCGGCCTTACGGGCTTCTTCGATCACATCGGAACTTGAGGTCATGCGCGTCCCCTGTGGGGTTCGAGGGTCGAGGCAGGTGCCGGGCCGCCGGGACCGGACGGGACTCGACGGTACTTCCCTACGGTTCCGTAACCTACGGCTTCGTAAGTATGGCAGCGTGTCGTGCGGCGGCAAGAGCCCCACGGCCTGCGCGTCCACAGGGGCACCTATCCTTGGACTCGGTCGGACAGCGCGGTCCGCTGAAGTTTCCTTCCCGGACACTCCGGCCCGTATGCGGCGCACGCCGCCCGGCAGCCGGCCGGGTTCCCTCCCAGACGAGCTTCAACACTGCAAGGAGCCGCACCTGTGAGCAGTGCCGACGACCAGACCACCACGACCAGCAGCGAGCTGCGCGCCGACATCCGCCGGCTGGGTGATCTCCTGGGCGAGACCCTCGTCCGGCAGGAGGGCCCCGAGCTCCTCGACCTGGTCGAGAAGGTCCGCCGCCTCACCCGCGAGGACGGCGAGGCCGCCGCCGAGCTCCTGCGCGGCACCGAACTGGAGACCGCGGCCAAGCTGGTGCGCGCCTTCTCCACCTACTTCCACCTCGCCAACGTCACCGAACAGGTGCACCGAGGCCGCGAGCTGCGCGCCCGGCGCGCCGCCGAGGGCGGTCTCCTCGCCCGGACGGCGGACCGCCTGAAGGACGCCGACCCCGAGCACCTGAAGCAGACCGTCCAGAACCTGAACGTCCGCCCGGTGTTCACCGCACACCCCACCGAGGCCGCGCGCCGCTCGGTGCTGAACAAGCTCCGGCGCATCGCCGCGCTCCTGGAGACCCCCGTCCAGGGCTCCGACCGCCGCCGCCACGACGTCCGCCTCGCCGAGAACATCGACCTGGTGTGGCAGACCGACGAGCTGCGCGTCGTACGCCCCGAGCCCGCCGACGAGGCCCGCAACGCCATCTACTACCTCGACGAGCTGCACGCGAACGCCGTCGGCGACGTCCTGGAGGATCTGACGGCGGAACTGGAACGGGTCGGCGTCAGACTCCCCGACGACACCCGCCCGCTCACCTTCGGCACCTGGATCGGCGGCGACCGCGACGGCAACCCCAACGTCACCCCCCAGGTCACCTGGGACGTCCTCATCCTCCAGCACGAGCACGGCATCAACGACGCCCTGGAGATGATCGACGAACTGCGCGGCCTGCTCTCCAACTCCATCCGCTACACCGGAGCGACCGAGGAGCTGCTGGAGTCCCTCAAGCGCGACCTGGAGGTGCTCCCCGAGATCAGCCCCCGCTACAAGCGCCTCAACGCCGAGGAGCCCTACCGGCTCAAGGCCACCTGCATCCGGCAGAAGCTGGAGAACACCAAGCAGCGCCTCGCCAAGGGCACCCCGCACGAGGACGGCCGCGACTACCTCGGCACCGGCGAACTCCTGAAGGACCTGCGGATCATCCAGGCCTCCCTGCGCGAGCACCGCGGCGGCCTCCTCGCCGACGGCCGCCTCGCCCGCACCATCCGCACCCTGGCCGCCTTCGGCCTCCAGCTCGCCACCATGGACGTCCGCGAACACGCCGACGCCCACCACCACGCCCTCGGCCAGCTCTTCGACCGCCTCGGCGAGGAGTCCTGGCGCTACGCCGACATGCCCCGCGACTACCGCGCCAAGCTCCTCGCCAAGGAGCTCAGGTCCCGACGTCCCCTCGCGCCGACCCCGGCGCCCGTCGACGCGGCCGGGCGGAAGACCCTCGGCGTCTTCGAGACCGTCAAGAAGGCCCTGGAGGTCTTCGGCCCCGAGGTCGTCGAGTCCTACATCATCTCCATGTGCCAGGGCGCCGACGACGTCTTCGCCGCCGCCGTCCTCGCCCGCGAGGCAGGCCTCATGGACCTGCATGCCGGCTGGGCGAAGATCGGCATCGTCCCCCTGCTGGAGACCACGGACGAGCTGAAGGCCGCCGACACCATCCTGGAGGACATGCTCTCCGACCCGTCCTACCGGCGCCTGGTCGCGCTGCGCGGCGACGTCCAGGAGGTCATGCTCGGCTACTCCGACTCCTCCAAGTTCGGCGGCATCACCACCAGCCAGTGGGAGATCCACCGCGCCCAGCGCCGCCTGCGCGACGTCGCCCACCGCTACGGCGTCCGCCTGCGCCTCTTCCACGGCCGCGGCGGCACCGTCGGCCGCGGCGGCGGCCCCTCCCACGACGCCATCCTCGCCCAGCCCTGGGGCACCCTCGAAGGCGAGATCAAGGTCACCGAACAGGGCGAGGTCATCTCCGACAAGTACCTCATCCCGTCCCTGGCCAGGGAGAACCTCGAACTGACGGTCGCGGCCACCCTGCAGGCCTCCGCCCTGCACACCGCCCCCCGCCAGTCCGACGAGGCCCTCGCCCGCTGGGACGCCGCCATGGACGTGGTGTCGGACGCGGCGCACGCGGCCTACCGCGCCCTCGTCGAGGACCCGGACCTGCCGACGTACTTCCTCGCGTCGACGCCGGTGGACCAGCTCGCCGACCTGCACCTGGGCTCCCGGCCCTCCCGCCGCCCCGGCTCCGGCGTCTCGCTCGACGGCCTGCGCGCCATCCCGTGGGTCTTCGGCTGGACCCAGTCCCGGCAGATCGTCCCCGGCTGGTTCGGCGTCGGCTCCGGCCTCAAGGCCCTGCGCGAGGCCGGCCTGGACACCGTCCTCGACGAGATGCACCAGCAGTGGCACTTCTTCCGCAACTTCATCTCCAACGTCGAGATGACCCTCGCGAAGACCGACCTGCGCATCGCCCAGCACTACGTCGACACCCTCGTCCCCGACGAGCTCAAGCACGTCTTCGACACCATCAAGGCCGAACACGAGCTGACCGTCCGCGAGGTCCTGCGGGTCACCGGCGAGAGCGAACTCCTGGACGCCCAGCCCGTCCTGAAGCAGACCTTCAGCATCCGCGACGCCTACCTGGACCCCATCTCCTACCTCCAGGTCACCCTGCTCAAGCGCCAGCGCGACGCGGCAGCCGCGGGCACCGACCCCGACCCGCTGCTCTCCCGCGCCCTGCTCCTCACCGTCAACGGCGTGGCGGCCGGCCTGCGCAACACCGGCTGACGGCCACCCCACACACGGGTGCCCCCGGAGTCGTACGACCCCGGGGGCACCCGTATGTGCACACCGGCCTCAGCCCTGCTGGGTCCTCCGGCGCCGGGCCACCAGACAGCCGCCCACGGCGACCAGCGCCGCGGCACCGGCCGACAGCAGACCCACCGGAGCGCCGTTGCCGGTCTCGGCGAGACCGTCGCCGGCGCTCCGGGCGGACGGCGACGAGGACGGGGCCGCGGCGGCGGGCGAAGCGGACGCCGACGCACCCGGGGCCGCACCGGACGACGAAGACGGCGACGAAGACGACGAAGAGGGCGCCGAAGTGGACGACGACGCCGAGCCGGACGGCTTCCCGCCACCCCCCGCGGAGCCCTTGCAGTCCGTCCAGAACACCTTGTGCTTGGCCGCGCCCTTCTCGCCCTCGAAGTTCCAGAACAGCTTGTAGTGCCCGTCGGGCAGCGACAGGTCCGCCGTACGGCCGTGGCCGTCCGTGCCCAGAGTGATCGCCCCGGTCTTCACGGTCGCGCCCTTCGTGGCGGCCGTCGGCGCCCAGGCCTCGATGTGCCAGTCGACCCGCTGGCCACCGTCGAAGCCGAAGGCGTCCAGATAGAACGTGCACACATGCGGCTCGTTGCGGCGCAGCTCCTCGCCGGTCCGAGCGTCGTGGATCTTGACGGTGCCGTTGTCACCGGGGGCACTTGCGTGGGCGGCCGGGGCGCACACGAGCGCCGCCGCGACACCGGCGCTCAGCGCGCCGGCGCGAATGAGGGTACGCATGGGACTGATCCATCTTCGAGTGGTGAACGGGGAAGATGTGGAGGGGGCGGTACAGCTTCCAGCCCACGCCTGACGCCGATCAAGCACGAACAGGCAACGAACAGACCCCCCCCACAGACGTGAAGAACGCCCCAACCCCTCACAGGGTCACGGATCAGAGGGGCACGCATCAGAGGGTCACGAACGCCGCCGTCAGCAGCGCGATCCCCGACCCCGCCAGCACCCACGCGGCCCGGGTCAGCCGCATCCCGCCCGCCACCACCACCGAGGCCAGCAGCAACGCCCCGCCGAGCGGCACCCACGCATAAAGGATCCCCGCCGGACCCGAGCGCACCGCGTCCGTCGTACCCGGCTTCAGGACCACGTCGTACGTCCGCCCCTTGCGCACCGCCACCGACTGCCCGAGCTCCACACGCGCGCGTGCCCGCGCCCCCTGCGACCCCGGTGTGAACGGCCCCGTGCAGACGTCCTCCGCACACCGCGTCACCCGCACCGTGCCGGCCTCACGCCCCTTGGTCAGCATCACGTGCTGCGCGGTCCCCCAGGAACCCCACACCCCGCAGAAAAGGATCAGCGCGGCGAGCGTACCCATCGCCGCGACCCGCCCGAACCGCAACGCGGTCACGGACGCCTGGCGAGCGGTGGTGGCAGTGGCAGGCATGGCCGGGATCATTGGCCATCCCCCTGCGACCGGTCAACTCGCCCGGGAGGCAAAGCCGTACAAGTCCGGAGTTGTGCGCGCCGCACGTCCGAAGTTGTGCGCGCCGCACGTCAGGAGTTGTACGCGCTCTGCGCCCGCTCCAGCCCCTCCGCCACCAGACACTCCACCGCGTCCGCCGCACGGTCCACGAAGTAGTCCAGCTCCTTGCGCTCCGCCGACGCGAAGTCCTTCAGCACGAAGTCCGCCACCTGCATACGACCCGGCGGACGCCCGATCCCGAACCGCACCCGGTGATAGTCCGGCCCCATCGCCTTCGTCATCGACTTCAGACCGTTGTGCCCGTTGTCACCGCCGCCCAGCTTCAGCCGCAGCACCCCGTAGTCGATGTCCAGCTCGTCGTGCACCGCCACGACGTTCGCCACCGGCACCTTGTAGAAGTCCTTCAACGCGTTCACCGGACCACCGGACAGATTCATGTACGACATCGGCTTGGCCAGGACCACCCGCCGGCTCGCCGGACCCGCCGGACCGATCCGCCCCTCCAGCACCTGCGCCTGCGCCTTGCCCGCCCGCTTGAACTTCCCCCCGATCCGCTCCGCGAGCAGGTCCACCACCATGAACCCGACATTGTGCCGGTTCATGGCGTACTCCGGCCCGGGATTCCCGAGCCCGACGATCAGCCAGGGATCAGTACTGGCGGGGGTGGTCACGTCCATGTCTCCTTGATACGCGCCAGCCGCTGCTCCCGGCGAGGGAAGCAGCGGCTGAACAGATGATGACGACGGCGAGGATCAGGCCTCGGCCGCCTCCTCGCCCGCGGCGGCCTCACCCTCGGTCTCCTCGGCCTGCGCGGCCAGGACCTGCAGGACGACCGCGTCCTCCTCGACGGCCAGGGTCACACCGCTGGGCAGGGTGATGTCCTTGGCGTGGACGGAGGCACCGGCCTCCAGGCCCTCGACGGAGACCGTGACGGCCTCGGGGATGTGCGTGGCCTCGGCCTCGACCGGCAGCGCGTTCAGGACGTGCTCCAGCAGGTTGCCACCCGGGGCCAGCTCGCCCTCGGCGTGCACCGGAACCTCGACCGTGACCTTCTCGCCACGCTTGACCAGCAGCAGGTCGACGTGCTCCAGGAAGCCCTTCAGCGGGTCGCGCTGCACGGCCTTCGGGATCGCCAGCTCGTTGGTCTTGCCGTCGATGTCCAGGGAGATCAGGACGTTCGGCGTACGCAGCGCCAGCAGCAGGTCGTGACCCGGCAGGGTCAGGTGCACCGGCTCGGTGCCGTGGCCGTACAGAACGACCGGAACCTTGTTGTCACGGCGGATGCGACGGGCCGCACCCTTGCCGAACTCGGTACGGGTCTCAGCGGCGAGCTTCACCTCGGACATAGGGATCACTCCTCGTAGAACTCGGAACGGACGTGGTCACCCGGCCACGAACGGCCTGCTACGAAGAGCGCGTCGATAACGGACCGCCGGCCCCGTCCCGAAGAACGAGTACGGCCTCCCTCGCCGAGCAACTCGAGCAGTCTACTCGGAGGGGGAGGCCACACCCAAAAGGATCAACGGCTAACGCCGGCGACGGACGTGCAGAAACCTCACTGCTCGTCGAAGAGGCTGGTCACCGATCCGTCCTCGAACACCTCACGCACCGCACTCGCGATCGTCGGAGCGATCGACAACACCGTGATCTTGTCCAGGTCCCGGCCCAGCTCCGCCGGCGTCGGCAGCGTGTTGGTGAACACGAACTCACTCACCCGCGAGTTCTTCAGCCGGTCCGCGGCCGGACCCGACAGCACACCGTGCGTCGCCGTCACGATCACGTCCTCGGCCCCGTGCGCGAACAGCGCGTCGGCAGCCGCGCAGATCGTCCCACCCGTGTCGATCATGTCGTCGACCAGGACGCACACCCGGCCCTTGACCTCACCCACGACCTCGTGGACCGTCACCTGGTTCGCCACGTCCTTGTCACGCCGCTTGTGCACGATCGCCAGCGGCGCACCGAGCCGGTCGCACCACCGGTCCGCCACCCGCACCCGGCCCGCGTCCGGCGACACGACCGTCAGCTTGTTCCGGTCCACCTTGTCGCCCACGTAGTCCGCCAGCAGCGGCAGTGCGAACAGGTGATCCACCGGACCGTCGAAGAAGCCCTGGATCTGGTCCGTGTGCAGATCCACCGTCAGGAGCCGGTCCGCACCCGCCGTCTTCATCAGATCAGCGATCAGACGCGCCGAAATGGGTTCACGACCCCGGTGCTTCTTGTCCTGCCGCGCGTAACCGTAGAACGGCACGATCACCGTGATGGAACGGGCCGACGCACGCTTCAGCGCGTCGATCATGATCAGCTGCTCCATGATCCACTGGTTGATCGGAGCCGTGTGGCTCTGGATCACGAAGCAGTCCGCACCACGCGCCGACTCCTGGTAACGGACGTAGATCTCACCGTTCGCGAAGTCGAAGGCCTTCGTCGGGACGACCCCGACACCCAGCTGCTGGGCGACCTCCTCCGCAAGCTCGGGGTGGGCGCGGCCGGAGAAGAACATCAACTTCTTCTCGCCGGTCGTCTTGATCCCGGTCACAGCACTGTCTCCTCAGAGGTTGTCTCAGCCAGCCGGCTGCTCGGCGACCTCTCGGCTGGGCATGAGAGGCCGTATCAGCTGGTAAGGGTGCGGGTGCACGCGTGCGGATGTGCACTTATCACGGTACGCCGACTTTGCCGCACCCGTTTCCCGTCAGCCCTCGCCCTCGCCCGCCCGGGACGCCGCCTCGGCCGCCTTCGCCGCCGCGCTCCCCGGACGCTTCCGCGCCACCCAACCCTCGATATTCCGCTGCTGACCACGGGCCACGGCCAGCGAACCGGGCGGCACATCCTTCGTGATCACGGACCCGGCAGCGGTGTAGGCACCGTCCCCGACCGTGACAGGAGCCACAAACATGTTGTCCGACCCCGTCTTGCAGTGCGACCCGACGGTCGTGTGGTGCTTGCTCTCACCGTCGTAGTTCACGAACACACTCGCCGCGCCGATGTTCGAGTACTCCCCGATCGTCGCGTCACCGACATACGACAGATGCGGCACCTTGGTGCCCTCACCGATCCTGGCGTTCTTCGTCTCGACGTAGGTCCCGATCTTGCCCTTGGCGCCCAGACGCGTGCCCGGCCGCAGATACGCGTACGGCCCCACACTCGCCTCCGGCCCCACGACAGCCCCGTCGGACACCGTGTTGTCCACCCGCGCCCCCGCACCGACCTGCGTGTCCTTCAGCCGGCTGTTCGGTCCCACCTCGGCACCCTCACCCACATGCGTCGACCCGGACAGCAGCGTGTTGGGAAGGACCACGGCGTCCCGCTCGAAGGTCACGGTCACCTCCACCCAGGTCGAGGCGGGATCGACCACGGTGACCCCGTCCAGCATCGCGGCGGTCAGCAACCGGTCGTTGAGGATCCGGCGCGCCTCGGCCAGCTGCACCCGGTTGTTGATCCCGGCGATCTCCCGGTGATCGGCCGCCACACAGGCGCCGACGCGGTGACCGGCCTCGCGGAGGATGCCGAGGACGTCGGTCAGGTACTCCTCACCCTGGCTGTTGTCCTTGCGGACCTTCTTCAGCGCGTCCGCCAGCAACTGCCCGTCGAACGCGAACACCCCGCTGTTGATCTCCCGGATCACCCGCTGGACGTCGGTCGCGTCCTTGTGCTCCACGATGGCCGTCACGGCACCGGTCGCCTCGTCCCGCACGATCCGGCCGTACCCGGTCGCGTCCGGCACCTCGGCCGTCAGCACGGTCACCGCGTTGCCGTCGGCGGCGTGCGCCCCGGCGAGCTGCTTGAGCGTGTCGGCGGTGAGCAGCGGCGTGTCCCCGCAGACGACCACCACGGTCCCGTCGACGGCCCCGCCCAGCTCCTCCAGACCCATGCGCACGGCGTGCCCGGTCCCGTTCTGCTCCGCCTGTACGGCGGTCCGGGTGGCCGGGTCGATCTCGTTCAGATGCGCGGTGACCTGCTCACGGGCATGCCCCACGACGACCACGAGATTCTGCGGGTCCAACTCACGGGCGGCGGCCAGCACATGGCCCACGAGGGAACGGCCGCAGATCTCGTGCAGGACCTTCGGTGTGGCCGACTTCATACGGGTGCCCTCACCCGCTGCGAGAACGACGACGGCTGCCGGGCGAATGGCGCTCACGGGGTTGCCCTTCGGCTGTGGGTGAGTGGGGGTGACAGCCGCAGGATACCGGGGGGACATGTGGCGGACATGAGAGCGGGCCCTGACGGGCTTTCGCCGGGCAGGACCCGAACTCAGGGTTTGTGTGCTGTGGCTCCCCTGCCAGGACTCGAACCTGGAACAAATCATCCAAAGTGACCCGTGTTGCCGATTACACCACAGGGGAGTGCATATGCGTCCTAAACGGACATTTGATCAGCCCGCTGAGGTCGCGGCACCTACTATGCCGCACCATCAGCCTTCGATGCGACGGTACAGATCCGCTCCCTGTCGCACTTTGATTCCGAGGCACCCCCGATAGGTGGCGCCGGTGTTCTTGCGCACGGTCGCGGGGTTGTGTTTCTTGAGGATGGTCTTGCCGAGCAGCGCCCTGTCGATGCCGACCAGGTCGGCCCAGTAGCGCTCGGCGGCGTCGACATCTGCGGTTTCATGGATCATGACCCGGCAGTGCAGGCGCTCGCGTCCCACGTCCAGCAGGTCCAGCCAGGCGAGGAAGACCGAGATCATCCCTGGGTCGCTGTTGACGAACTCGACGCTCTCGCGGCGAGCGTGCGGCTTGTCCTTCGTCCCCTCGGCCCAGTACAAGGCGACGCCCGTGATGAAGAGCTCCCGATCCGCGAGGGTGCCGATCATTGCTGCCGCTGCCTGCTTGGTCGCGGTCCGCTCGCGGTCCTGTGAGGCCCGCAGCCTTGCCAACCCGGCGTTCATGCGTGCCCGCTGTTCCTCGGGGGTGCACTTGGGTTCGGGGTGCGGTAGATCGCGCACCCAGAGTGAGACCGAACTCTTGGAGCAACCGAGTTCCGCCTGGATCTCGCTGTAAGTCCAGCCCTGGAGTCGTAGCTCCCGTGCCCTCGCCCGCAGGTCGTCCTTGGCTCGAGGCCGCTTCGTCCACTCCGGTGGGGGCTCCCCTTTCACCAGCTGGTTGAGGATGTTTTGAAGATCTTCAGCTCGTCGCGGATCTGCCGGAGGCTGTAGCCCGCCCGGCGCAGGGCGACCGCCCGGTCCCGCGGGCTCTCGAAGTCGGCGTACTTGCCCGGTGGGTGTGTCATACCCGTACCGTCCGGGCGGAATGACTCCTTCCGGCGTCGAACGAGAACGGTTCACCAGTTCGCGGGATATCAGTGGGTCTCGAGGTCGTTCGGTTACGGAGTGTGGTGTGTGGTGGTAAGGGAAAGTCACCGGAAAAGGCCTGGCTGCCGCCCGTAGGCTGGACGTATGACCGTGACGGGGGAAGAGCATGCCAAGGGCCTGACCGGCCCGTGGTGGTGGGCCAGGTGGCGCAGTGCGGCGCTCGACGGGAGTCTTGCGCTGGTGTCGGCCGTGGAGTGCGCGGCTGAGGGGATTCCGTTCGCACGGGATGCGGGGATCCCGGTGGCGGTGGGGATCGTTTTCGGGGTGATCGCCGGGTCCGTGTTGCTCGTGCGGCGGAAGTGGCCGGTTGCGGTCGTGCTCGTCGCCATCGCGATCACGCCGGCGCAGATGGGGTTCCTGCTCGGCGTCGTCGGCCTGTACACCCTCGCCGCGTGTGAGCTGCCGCGGCGGATCATCGGGGCGCTGGCGGGGATGTCGCTGGTGGGGACGGCCGTCGTGACGTTCGTACGGGTGCGGCAGGACATGGCGCGGGGGGACCTGACGCTGGGTGACTGGTTCGTGCCGTTCGCGGCGGTGACGACGGCCTTGGGGCTGACGGCTCCCCCGGTGCTGCTGGGGCTGTACGTGGGGGCGCGGCGGCGGTTGATGGAGAGCTTGCGGGAGCGGGCGGATTCGCTGGAGCGGGAGCTCCAGTTGCTCGCGGAGCGGGCGGGGGAGCGGGCCGAGTGGGCCAGGAACGAGGAGCGGACGCGGATCGCGCGGGAGATGCATGACGTGGTGGCGCACCGGGTGAGCCTCATGGTCGTGCATGCCGCCGCGCTTCAGGCGGTGGCGCGGAAGGATCCCGAGAAGGCCGCGAAGAACGCGGCGCTGGTGGGGGACATGGGGCGGCAGGCGTTGACGGAGTTGCGGGAGATGCTCGGGGTGTTGCGGTCGGGGGAGGACGTGGGCCGACGGGTGCGCGAGGTGCCGTTGGCGGGGGTGGGGGAGGCGGCTGCCGCCGCGGCTTCGGATGTGGTGGTCGAGGACGGGCCGTGTCTGTCGGAGCTGGAGGAGCTGATCGGGCAGTCGTCGGCGGCGGGGATGGTCGTGGACCTGTCGGTGGAGGGGGCGGTGCGGTCGTATGCGGCTCAGGTGGAGCAGACGGCGTACCGGGTGGTGCAGGAGGCGTTGACCAACGTCCACAAGCATGCGGGGGGCGCGAAGACGCATGTGCGGCTGGCGCATCGGGTGTCGGAGATCGCGATGCAGGTGGAGAACGAGCCGCCGCCGGAGCCGGGGTCGGCGTCGGCGGCGGGGTTGCCGTCGGGCGGGAACGGTCTGGTGGGGATGCGGGAGCGGGTCGTGGCGCTGGGCGGGGTGTTTGTGTCGGGGCCGACGGATGCGGGGGGCTTCCGGGTGTCGGCGGTGATTCCGGCGGTGTGAGTACCGCGGCGGTGGGGGTCCGGTGGCTCAGCCGGCGGTGAGGCGTACCGGTTCGATGCCGGTGACGAGGGTGGCGAGGGCGTGGTCGATGTCGGGGCCGACGTACCAGTCGCCGGTGTGGTCGAGGGTGTAGACGCGGCCTTCGGTGTCGATGGCGAGGGTGGCGGCGGTGTCGGTTTCTTCGCCGAGGGGGCAGAGTTCGGTGCCGAGGGCGCGGCCGAGGTCGCCGAGGGTGCGGGCGTGGTGGAGGCCGTGGAGGGGGTCGAGGTGGAGGGTGGCGGGGGCGATCTGGCGGCCGGGGCCGTTGGGGGTGATGGTGAGTCCGCCGAATTCGGCCCAGGCTTCGACGGCGGCGGGGAAGACGGTGTGCCGGTGTCCGGCGGGCGAGGTGTGGTCACGGAGGGCGTCGGCCCAGATCTCGGCCTGCTTTATGTCCCAGCGTCCGGGTTGCCAGCCGGCGGCGCGCAGGGCGGCGTCGACGAGTACGGGGAAGCGGGCCGGGGTGGTGCCGTGCTCGTGGCGGGTGGCGGGCTTGGGGGTGGTGGCGTGTTCGGGGTGCATCTGCCCTTCAGTCGTCTCGTGCGTCGTGCGTCGTGCGTTCCGCGTCCCGCGTTGTGCGGGGTGCGTCGTGTCGGCGGTGGGGTGTGGTGGTACTGGGGTTGACGGTGGTGGTCAGCCGTCGGTTGCCGTGGGGTCGACGATGCGGACGCCGAAGTGGGCGCTGAGGGCGGTGCAGGCGCGGCAGGGGGTGGCGAAGCTGCCGTGGAGGGGGTCGCCGTCCTCGCGTATGCGGCGGGCGGTGAGTTTGGCGTGTTTGAGTGCTTTGCGCGCTTCGCTGTTGGTCATGGGTTTGCGGGCGGCGCGTTTGCTGCGGGTGGCGTCGGCGGCGGTGATGTGCCGGGAGATGAGGATGGTCTCGGCGCAGCGGCCGGTGAAGCGGTCGCGTTCACTGCTGGTGAGGGCGTCGAGGAAGTCCTGGACGAGGGGGTGCAGGGCGGGGGGCTGGTCGCTGCGGGCGGCGGTGCCGGTGAGGGTGGCGCCGCGGACGGAGAGGGCGGCGGCGACGGTGGGCAGGATGCCGTCGCGGCGGTGGCGGAGGGTGGGGGCGGGGGGTGTGTCGGTGCCGCTCCAGTCGATGCGTGGGTCGCCGGCCCGCACGTCGGTACCTCCGGTGCGCAAGGTGTTCATGATCGTTTTCCCCTCCCCGGGTGTGCCCCGGCTTCCCCCGAAGGACACAGGGTGCCAAATGCCGTGGCGGGTGCGGAAGCTGGGGCGGCGCGACACGCCCGGGCCGGGCGTGGGTGGTCACGGTGGGGTGACGGCTGGTCACGGAAGCGGGAGGGCCGGTTTCCCCGGGGACGCGGTGGGCCGGTGACCGGGGTTCGTGTACCGCATAGGCTGTCGCCGTTCGCGATCGACACCGCCGATTGAGGCCAGAGAGAACGCCGCAGGGGGCTACCGCCATGACGACAGGTCGGCTCGGGCTGGGGACACCGCCCAGCGGCCAGGCCGGGGGACAAGCCGTGCCGCCGAACGCGGCCTACGCCGGACAGGTCGTGCATTTCCCGGATCCGGTGCGGGCGGCGCGTCACCCGAGAGGGGTACGGGTCGATGAGCGTGGTTACCCGGATTTCGCTCCGTACGCGCGTGTGGCGGTGGAGATCGCCGAGCCGCCGGAGGGTTTCGGCGTCGACGAGTTGCGGCTGACGGACTATGTGTCGGCGAACGCGGCGCTGGCGGCGGAGCGGCACGAGTTGTGGGACACGGTGCCTGATGTGGCGACGCCGCACGGCTGGACGTGGCATCACGTGGTGGGGACGCGGCGGCTGGAGCTGGTTCCGGTCGAGGTGAAGGCGTTGTTGCGGCATCACGGTGGGGTGGCGACGGCGTCGGTGGATCACGGTAAGCGGGGGACGCGGCCGTTGCAGGAGACGCGGCCGGCGCACTTCGGGCTGCCGAAGTCGGGTGTGGCGGTGGCGGAGGCGCAGGTGCAGGGCGTCGAGGAGGACCTCGGGTACCGGCTTCCGGGCGCGTACCGCTCGTTCTTGAAGGCGGCCGGCGGGTGCGCGCCGGTGGGTACGGCGCTGGACGCCGAGTTGGGCCTGCTGCTGGACCAGCCGTTCTTCACGGTGCGGGACGAGGCGGCGGTCAACGACCTGGTGTACATGAACAAGTGCCTGCGCGACCATCTGACGAAGGATTACCTCGGGGTGGCGTTCGTGCAGGGTGGGTTGCTCGCGGTGAAGGTGAAGGGCGAGCGGCCCGGTTCGGTGTGGTTCTGCGCGTACGACGACGTGCGTGATGTGGATCCGTCGTGGTCGCCGGCGGAGCGGGTGGAGCGTCTGCTGCTGCCGTGCGGTGACGATTTCGATGCCTTCCTGTCGCGGCTGGCGGGCAGTCCGCCCGAGTTGGAGACGGTGGCGAATCTGATGGTCGACGGCGGTTTCGCCCGTGTCGTTCCGGTGTCCTCCGGTGCGGCGTCGTCCGGCCCGGTGGGAGAGTGAGTTCCAGGCGATGGTGACCTACGCGCAGGCGCAGGAGCGCGCCGAGGAGTGGATCAACGGTGACGTGCCCGCGTACCAGCATCGTGAGGTGCGGGTGCGGGAGTTCGAACTGGGTTTCGTGGTGTGGGGCGAGGACCGGGCGGAGGGGCCGCGGTCGGACGCGGGTGCGCAGCGGCTGGTGATCGCCCGGGACAGCGGGGAGGCCACGTTGTGGCCGGCGCTGCCGGTGGGTGAGGTGATCCGCCGGTACGAGGAGGAGTACGGCCGTGCCGATGAGCCGCGGGACGCGGTTCCGGCGCCGGCGGCTGCCCGGGTGGACCTCAATCAGACGTCGTTCCTGCTGACTCCTCCGGAGTGGCTGCAGGAGGCGGCGGACAAGCTGGGGCTGGGGGATCGGGGGGCTGAGGCCGGGGCCGGGGCTGCCGCGGCGTCCGGTGCCTCGGGTGCGGGTGCGGGTGCGGGTGCGGGTGCCGGTGCCGGTTCGGAGGCGTCCGGTGCCGGTGGCGGGGCTTCGTCCGGTGGGGCGGGGCTGGCGCAGACGCAGGCCGGGGTGCCGGCGGGGGCTTCCGGGGTGTCCGGGGCGCCTGATGGGGCGCAGGGCGGGCCGGGTGCGCCGGGCGCGTCCGGTGTGCCCGGGGCGCCTGCTCCGCACGCCGCGCCTCCTGCGGAGGTGCCGGTGGGGGCCACGCCCTGGGCCGGTACCGACACGAACGCGGACCCCGGTGAGGACGACCGCTCGGTGCCGTTGCCCGCGACGGTGTTCGCGCCGCCGCTGAGCGACCCCGGCGCCGAGGCTCCCCGGCCGCCGGTGAGCGCACCGGATGCGAAGACGGCGCTCATGTCGGGGGGCAGCCAGCTGCCGCCGACGGCGGTCGCCCCGGCGCTCGACCCTTCGAACACGCCGGGCGCGCAGGGCTTCCCGCCGGGCGCGCAGGGCTTCCCGCCGGGCGCGCAGGGTGGACCCTCCGCCCCTGCCGGTGGGCCCGGCGCGCCTGGCATCGTGCACACGCCGGGCGCGCCTGGTGCACCCGGGGCGCCCGCTGTTCCCGGTGCGCCGGGCGTTCCGCAGGGCAGTACGCCCCCGCCGCCGCCCGGCACACCGCCGTACGGTCATCCGCAGCCGCCGGCGGCTCCCGGGACGCCTGCGCCGGGCGTACCCGCGTACCCGCAGGCGCCCGGCACGCCGCTCCCGCCCCCTGCCGCTCCTGGTGCGCCGGGCGCCTTGCAGGGCAACACGCCCCCGCCACCGCCCCCGGGCGCCCCGACGTACGGCTATCCGCAGGGTCCCGGAGCCCCGCAGGCTGCTCCTGGTTACGGCTACCCGCAGGCGCCGGGTGGTGCGGCGGGCGCGCCGCAGGCTCCGGCCGACGCCGGTGCGTCCGCGCGGCATTTCGCGCCGAACGCCGGGGACATCGCGGATGCCGCGACGAGCAAGGCCGCGCCGCCGCCGAAGAAGGCGCGCGGCGGAGTGGGCACGCCCCCTCCGCCGCCGGGTGCTCCTGGCACGCCGGGCGCGCGCCCGGGGAGTGCGGCGACGCCGCCCGCGCCGGGTGCGCCTGCCGGTGCGTATATCCCGACGCAACTGGTGTCGGCCCTCGGGCCGGAGGGGCCCGAGGGCCAGGGGGGCGTGCCGGCCGGTCCGGGTGGCGCGGAAGGGGCGCAGGTGCCGGGCGCGCCTAATGCTCCGGGCGCACCCAATCCGCCTGCCGCCCCTCCGGGCAGCGTGCACCATGCGGCCACGATGCTGGCCGACCCCAGCCAGTTGGGCGGGGGCGCGCCCCAGCCGCCGGGTGCTCCGGGTGTCCCGGGTACGCCGGGCGCGCAGGGTGCTCCCGGCGCTCCGGGCATGCCCAATCCGCCCGGCGCTCCTGCGGCTCCGGGCGCCCCTGGCGTGCCGCCCGCGCCTGGCGCGCCGCACCCTCCGGGAGCCCCTGCGGGTCCCGGCGCCCCCGGCGCACCGCAGCCGCCGAGCGCGCCCGGCGCTCCGGGGGGCGGGCGTGGGGCCGTGCACCATGCGGAGACGGTGCTGGCGGCGCCGCCCGTGGCAGGTCCGGGCGCGCCCCCGCCGCCGCAGGCTCCCGGCGCACCCGGTGCGCCGGGAGCTCCCGGCATGCCTCCGGGGGCGCCGCAGCCGATGCCGCCGGGTGCGGTGCCGCCTCCGGGCGGGCCGGTTGCGGGGCAGCCGCCCGCGTACGGGTATCCGCAGCAGGGGCAGCCGACGGTCGGGCCCGGCTACCAGGCGGTGCTGCGCTACCGCGCGCAGGACGGTTCGGAGCAGCAGCTGATCCGGCGTTCGGCGCCGGGCACCCCGCACCCCGAGTGGCAGATCTTCCACGAGCTGCGTGCGATGAACGTGCCGCCGGACCAGGTGCTGGAGCTGCACACGGAGCTGGAGTCGTGCGCGCTGCCGGGCGCCTACTGTGCGCGGATGATCCGGGAGCAGTGGCCGCAGGCGCGGATCACCAGCATCGCGCCGTACGGCACGGACCATGCGAGCAGGCAGCAGGGTATGCAGCAGTTGCTGGCGCACCAGGGTGAGCTGCACCAGGTGGCGGACGGTCCCGCGCGGCCGGCGCCGGTGCGGGCGCCGCTGACGCCGGTGCAGGCCGTCCCGGCGATCCCGCCGGAGGGCATCGGGCAGGAACTGGCGGCGGTGTTCGGGCCGGGGGTCTTCCGGTTCGAGCAGCAGGCGGTGTCCCGGCAGGGGGTGCCGCCGGTCGTGGCGCACACGCTGGTGGTGGCCGGTCTGCCGATGGACATGGGCCCGTTCTTCTGGGCGCAGGCCCAGCCGGGCCGCCCGGTGCCCACGCTGGCGGAGCTGGCGGCCGAGCGCGGGGTGCAGCCGGCGGCGGACGCGGGCTCGTACCTCGTCATGGGCACCGACTTCGGCAAGGCGATCTGTGTGCAGTACGGGACGGCGAACATCGTGGCCGTGCCGGTCGAGGCGGGGCCGGGCGGGGCTCCGGTGCCGCCGCAGTTCGTGAACAGCGGGCTGCCGGAGTTCGCGCGCTGCCTGGCTCTGCTGGGCCGGATGTGGCGGCTGAGGTACGGACTGAACCAGGAGCAGGCGGGCCGCTGGACCGTCGACTTCCAGGCGCAGCTGGCCGCCCTCGACCCGGCGGCGCTGGGTTCGCCGGAGAGCTGGTGGTCGGTGCTGCTGGAGCAGATGTGGGACGGGCTGCTGTAGGGACGCCGGCCCGGCGCAAGCGCTGATCGTGCCCTTCACGCGTGCGTGAGGGGCACGACGCGTTTCTGGTCGTGTCCGTGGGCCGAACGGGTGGGGGCCGCCGTTCTCTCGCGCCGTCCCGGTGCGGCGGATTCACTGCACCCCGCGCGTGAATGGCGCGAGGGCGAGCGGGACGTGACCGCGGAGTGTCGCGTTATGAACGGTTACGTCCGATCCATCAAGATATGCGCGAAATCATTCTGTCGTGTATGTCCGGTGGAGAGGGGTTCCCAGGGTGAGCAGTGCATCGAAGTCGCCGCACGGCTTTGTGACCGTCCGGGGGCGCGGCTACCGCACCGACCAGGTCGACGCCTACATGGAGGCGTTGTCGTACGACCGCGACGCCGCGTGGGAACGTGCCGCGCGGCTGACCGTGCTCGCCAAGGACATGGAGGCGGAGGCCGCGCGGATGCGCGAGGTCGTCGCCCAGCTCCCGCCGCAGACGTACGAGGTGCTGGGAGGGCGCGCACGGCGCTTGTTCCAGCTCGTGCAGGAGGAGGCGGCAGACCTCCGCGAGCGCACGCGGCGTGAAGCAGAGCGGCAGGTCGCGCAGGCCGAAACACGCGCCGACAGCGCGCGCCGGAAGGCGCACGAAGCGGCGGACGCGCTGCGCACGCAAGCGGACGAACACGCCCGCCGGCGGCTCATCGCCGCGCGCGCCGAGGCCGACGGCATTCGTGTCAGGACGCGGCGCGAGGTGAGGAAAGGGCGCGGAGAGATGCTCGCCGCGTTGCGCGAGATGCGGCAGCGCACGACCGGGTTGGCCGCCCAGCTGTCCCGGGAGCAGGCCGAGCGGTGGGCCGAGGTCGAGCGCGAGGAGGCCGAGCGGATCGCCGCCCTGGATGCCCGGTACGCCGAGCGGATGAGCCGGGCCGAGGCCGCACTGGCCGACGCCGAGCGGGTCCTCGGCGAGGCCGAGGAGGTCGCGCGCCGCAGCCAGGAGGAGGCGTGCGCGCGTGCCGCCGACCTCATCGCCGAGGCGCGCCTGCACGAGGAACGCATCGCCCGGGAGACGGAACGGGTGCTGCGTGAGCACGGCGACGCCTGGGACGACGTACGGGCCCACATGGACGAGGCCCGCAGCAACCTGATCTCGCTGACGGGGAGAACGTCCCTGGAATAGCGACCCCGCCCACCGTCCCCGCGGCCGGCGCCGGGGTCGGGCGTGCCCTCCGGCGCGCCCCGGCCGGCACCCCGCTCGCCGCCCCGTCAGCCCCCCTCCCGCACCGCCCCCGCCAGGATTCGGCCCTCCACCGCCTCGTACTGGTGGCGTTGCTGTTCCGCCTCGGTGCGGTCGGAGAGCACCGTGCCGAGCCAGCCGAAGAAGAAGCCGGCCGGGATGGAGACGATGCCGGTGGTGGTGAACGGGAACCAGTTGAAGTCGGCGTGCGGGAAGGCCGAGACGGGTGAGCCGGAGACCAGGTTGGTGCCCGGCATCAGCAGCAGCACGGTCAGTGAGCCGCCGATCAGCGTGCTCAGCAGCCCGCTGCGGGTGTAGCGGCGCCAGAAGAGCCCGTAGACCAGGGCGGGTGCGATGGCCGAGGCGCCCAGGCAGAAGGAGAGCGTCACGAGGGGCTGCAGGCTGTGGTGCTGCACCAGGGTGGCCAGCAGGATCGTCGGAGCGCCTATGGCGAGCGCGGAGAAGCGGGCCAGGGCCATCTCGCGCCGGGCCGGCATCTCCTGCACGCGGGCCGCGAACACGTCGTGGGCGAGGGAGTTGGCGCAGGCGAGGATCATCCCGGCCACCGACGCGAGCAGGGTCAGGAAGATCGCCGTCGTGACCATGGTGAACAGGAAGGTCTCCGCCGTCGACACGTCCGCGCCGAACACCGCCCGCGAGCCCAGCAGATAGGCCGTGTTGCCCTGCGGGTCGGCCCCCGCGATCACGGCACGGCCGACCAGGGCCGTGGCGCCGAACCCCACCACCGTGATGATCAGCACGAACAGGGCGACGACCGACACCGCCCAGGACATCGAGCGGCGTACCTGGCGGGCACTGGAGGCGGTGTACATGCGCATGGTGATGTGCGGCAGGACGCCGCCGCCGAGCACGACCGTCAGCTCCGAGGCGATCATGTCGAGGCGGGACCTGCCCGAGGCGCCGAACTGCAGCCCCGAGTGCAGGAAGGCCGGTCCGGCGCCGCTCTGCCGCGAGGCCGCGGTGAACAGGGCGCCCGGGTCCCAGTCGAAGCGGTGCAGGACCAGTACGGCGACCACGGCGCCCGAACCGACCAGCATCACGATCTTCAGGATCTGGATGAGCGCGGTGCCCTTCATGCCGCCGATCGCCGCGTAGGCGATCATCAGGGCGCCGAGTCCCACGACGCATCCGGTCTTCAGCGACTCGTTGGTGAAGCCCAGGATGAACGCCATCAGCTGCCCGGTTCCGGCGAGTTGGACCAGCATCAGCGGCAGCAGGGCGGCGATCGTCACCGCGCAGGCCGTGATGCGGACACTGCGGCCCGGCAGCCGGCGGGCCAGCGCGTCGCCCATGGTGAACCGGCCGGCGTTGCGCAGCGGTTCGGCCAGCAGGAACATCAGCAGCATCAGCGACAGCGCGGTACTGAGGGCGAGGACGACGCCGTCGTAGCCGCACAGGGCGATCACTCCGCCGGTGCCGAGGACGGTGGCCGCGGAGATGTAGTCGCCGGCGATGGCGAGGCCGTTGCGCAGCGGCGACAGGGAGCCGTAGCCGGTGTAGAACTCGTCGAGGTCGTCCCGGTCGGGGCCGGTCATCACGCACAGCAGCAGGGTCACCGTGGCGACGGTGGAGAAGGCGACCAGGGACATGGCCTGGCCCGAGCCGCTGAAGCCGGTGAAGCCTCCCACGGCGGGGGAGCCGGCGGCGCCGGTCATCGGGTCGCTCCTCGGCGTGCGTCCAGCTCGGTCTCCTTGCGGATGCGGTCCGCGAGCGGATCGACGTGCCGGCGCGCGGTGTGTTCGTACAGGGCGATCGCCAGCCAGGTGACGGGGAGTTGGACCAGGGCGAGCAGCAGGCCGGCGGGGATGCCGTCGGCGAGCGTGCGCGTCATGACGTCGGGCGCGCACGCGGACAGGACCAGGAACAGCGTGAAGTACCCCAGCGCGGTGAGTGTGGCGGTGCGCCGCTGCCAGCGGTAGGCGCTGCGCAGCACCCGCAGGTCGCTGTGGTGGCCGAGGGGTTCGCGGGGCGGCCGGTGCCCCGGGCGGGACGGCTCGGGCGCCGCGGGCTGCCAGGGGTAGGTGTACGACGGCCGGGAGGGGGTGTACGACGGCTCGGAGGGGGCGTACGACGGCTGGGGTTGCGCGTACGGCGGCTGGGCGAACGGCGGTGGCGGCTGGGTGTACGGCGGCTGGGGCCGGGCGTACGGCGGGTGCGGCGGGTCGTAGGACATCCCGGGGCTCCTTGCGTGGCTCGGGTCCGTGGCGGCGGACCGCAGGGAGGTGGGGGGCGTGGGGTCACGCACGCTACTCGTGCGTTCCGGGCGGCGCGGCGTTTTCACCGAACTGGCCGGTCGGTATGCGCTTACTACGCGAAGACGTGTCCGACCTGGGCGTACCGCCCGGGTGAGCCGCCGGCCGGCCCGCTCACTCCTCGCGGACCGGGAACCGCCGCGGCGCCACCAGCAGCAGTACCAGGAAGGCCAGGGCCGCCGCGCCCGCCGCGCCGAGGTACACCGCGTGCACCGCGTCGGCGATCGCCCGCCGGGTCGCCTCCGGGGCCGTTCCGGCGTCCAACGCGCGCGTGACGGAGTCCAGGTCGCCCGCGCCGCCCAGCCGGGCGGCCAGCACCCCGTTGGCGACGGCGCCGAACAGTGACGCGCCCACGGTCTGTCCGGTCTGCCGGCAGAACAGCACCGACGCGGTCGTGGTGCCCCGCTCGGACCAGCCCACCGTCGACTGCACCCCGACGATCAGCGGCAGCTGGAACAGCCCGAGCGCACCGCCGAGCAGCAGCATCAGCAGCGCCGGCTGCCACCACGAGCCGGGGTAGGGCAGGAACGGGAACGCGCACAGGATCAGCGCGGCCAGGCCGATGCCGAGCAGCGCGGTGTCCCGGAAGCCGATGCGCCGGTAGACGTGCTGGCTGAACGCCGCCGACACCGGCCAGCTGAGCGTCCACACCGACAGCACGAACCCGGCGGCCACGGGCGCCAGTCCGAGCACCGACTGCGCGTACGTCGGCAGGAACACGCTCGGCGCCACCATCAGCAGGCCCAGCGCGCCGAGCGCCAGATTGACGGCCGCGATGGTCCGGCGCCGCCACACCCACCCGGGGATGATCGGCTGCGCGGCCCGCCGCTCCACCAGGACCACTCCACCGGCCAGCGCCAGGCCCGTGCCGAAGAGGGTCAGCGACGGCGCCGACAGCCACGGCCAGGCGACCCCGCCCTGCACCAGCGCGGTCAGCAGTACCCCGCCGCACGCGAACACCGCGAGCGCGCCGGCCCAGTCCACACGCGCGCGTGCCGTGCCGTCCGCGTCCTGCGGCTCCTCCCGCTCCGGCTCGTGCAGATGACGGACGATCAGCCAGAGGGCGGCGGCGCCGATCGGCAGGTTGACCAGGAAGATCCAGCGCCAGTCGGCGTATGCGGCGAACGCCCCGCCGAGGCCCGGTCCGGCCACCGCCGACACCGCCCACACCGTGGACAGCCTGGACTGGATCCTCGGGCGCTCCGCCAGTGGATACAGATCGGCGGCCAGCGTCTGCACCGTGCCCTGCAGGGCCCCGCCGCCCAGGCCCTGCACGATCCGGAACGCGATCAGCGCCGCCATGTTCCAGGCGCCCGCGCACAGCAGCGAGCCCAGCAGGAACACCGCCGCGCCGGCCACCAGCACCGGCTTGCGGCCGAAGGTGTCGGAGAGCTTGCCGTAGACGGGGAGCGTGACGGTCACGGCGAGCAGATAGCCGGAGAAGAGCCAGGAGAAGACGGAGAACCCGCCGAGGTCGCCGACGATCTGCGGTACGGCCGTGGAGACGATGGTGGCGTCCAGCGCGGCCAGCGCCATCGCCAGCATCAGCGCGGCGACCACCGCGCCCCGCCGGCGGGTCCCGGTGCCCTGTGCGGCTCCCTTGCGTATCGCGGGTGTCGTGCCTCCCACCGGCCGTCCCCTCTCCGTGCCCCTTGCATCCATCTCCGGTGGGCCAGCTTCCCATTGACCCTCACGCGACGGGAGGGTGCAGGCTGTTCGCGACCAAGGGTGGAGCCGACCCCGAGAGCGTCTCCACCCCGCGGTGGAGCACCCCTAGGGGTATCTCCGTACTACGGCTCGGGGAGCGTTCGTACCCCCGGAGGACGAGATGCTCCCGGTGCCGTCCTTAACCTGGCTTTACGCCGCTGGGGGGCGGCTGCCGGAACCGGCGGGGGTGGGGTTTTCCCCACGGCAAGAGGGGGCTTCGCACCAGCGCGCGGCGCCCCCGCCGAAGGCGAGACTCATCGACGATCCCAGGACGACTCCCCGGCACGCCGGGGCACCATCCGCAGACCTGCTGAGCAGCATGACCGACTTAGGAGACATACCGTGACATCGGCTGTGACCATTCCCAGGCACGGGGGCACTGGAGGGCGTACGGCCGTTGCCGCGCGGGCGCGGCAGGTCGTGAAGGCGTACGGGTCCGGTGAGACCCGTGTCGTCGCCCTCGATCACGTGGACGTGGACATCATGCGCGGCCAGTTCACCGCGATCATGGGCCCCTCGGGGTCCGGCAAGTCCACGCTGATGCACTGCCTCGCCGGGCTCGACACCGTCACCGGCGGTCAGATCTACCTGGACGAGACCGAGATCACCGGCCTGAAGGACAAGAAGCTCACCCAGCTGCGCCGGGACCGGATCGGGTTCATCTTCCAGGCGTTCAACCTGCTGCCGACGCTGAACGCGCTCGAGAACATCACGCTGCCCATGGACATCGCGGGGCGCAAGCCGGACCGGGCGTGGCTGGACCGCGTGGTGGAGACCGTCGGGCTCGCCGGGCGGCTCAAGCACCGGCCGACCCAGCTCTCCGGCGGCCAGCAGCAGCGTGTCGCCGTGGCCCGTGCGCTCGCCGCCCGCCCCGAGATCATCTTCGGGGACGAGCCGACCGGAAACCTCGACTCGCGTGCGGGTGCCGAGGTGCTCGGCTTCCTGCGCCGCTCGGTGGACGAACTCGGCCAGACCATCGTCATGGTCACCCACGACCCGGTGGCCGCCTCCTACGCGGACCGTGTGCTCTACCTCGCCGACGGCCGGATCGTCGACGAGATGTACCAGCCGACGGCCGATCAGGTCCTGGACCGCATGAAGGACTTCGACGCCCGGGGGCGTACGTCATGACCGTCCTGAAGACCTCGATGCGCAACTTCTTCGCGCACAAGGGCCGTATGGCGCTCTCGGCGGTCGCGGTCCTGCTGTCGGTGGCGTTCGTGTGCGGCACGCTGGTGTTCACCGACACGATGAACACCACCTTCGACAAACTCTTCCAGGCCACGGCCTCGGACGTGACGGTCAGCGCGAAGGGCGCCTCCGACACCGGTGAGACGACCTCCCGCACCGGCAAGCCGCCGGTCGTGCCGGCCGCCGTGCTCGGCGAGGTCCGCGGGGCGCGGGGCGTGAAGTCGGCCGAGGGGACGGTGTTCTCCACCTCGGTGACCGTCGTCGACGCCAAGAAGGACAAGCTGTCGCCCAGCAGCGGCGCGCCCACCATCGTCGGCAGCTGGAACGGCAACGACGCCCGCACCATGAAGATCACCACCGGAAGGGCGCCCCAGGGCCCCGGCCAGGTGATGGTCGACGAGGACACCGCCGACAAGCACCACCTGAAGCTCGGTGACGAGATCGGCATGATCTCGGTCGTGGGCACGTACCACGCGCGCGTGTCCGGCATCGCCGCCTTCAAGGTCACCAACCCGGGTGCGGCGATCTTCTACCTGGACACGAGGACCGCCCAGCAGACCCTGGTCGGACAGACCGGCGTCTACACCAACGTCAACGTCACCGCCGCCCGGGGCGTGACCGACGCGCAGCTGAAGAAGAACGTGACCGCGGCCCTCGGCCACGCCTACAAGGTGCAGACGGCCAAGGAGGTCGCCGACGCCAACCAGAAGAGCCTCAAGAGCTTCCTGAACGTCATGAAGTACGCGATGCTCGGCTTCGCCGGCATCGCCCTCCTCGTCGGCATCTTCCTGATCATCAACACCTTCTCCATGCTGGTCGCCCAGCGCACCCGTGAGATCGGCCTGATGCGCGCCATCGGCTCCTCCCGCAAGCAGGTCAACCGGTCGGTGCTGATCGAGGCGCTGCTGCTCGGCGTGCTCGGGTCCCTGCTCGGCGTCGGCGCGGGCGTCGGCATCGCCGTGGGCCTGATGAAGCTCATGGGCCAGATGGGCATGCACCTGTCCACCGACGACCTGACCGTCGCCTGGACGACCCCCGCCGTAGGCCTGCTCCTCGGCGTCCTGGTCACCGTCCTGGCCGCCTACCTGCCCGCCCGGCGCGCCGGCAAGGTCTCCCCGATGGCCGCGCTGCGCGACGCGGGCGCCCCGGCCGACGCCAGGGCCGGCACCGTCCGGGCCGTGATCGGCCTGGTCCTCACCGCCGCCGGAGGCTGGAGCCTGTACGTCGCCGCCACCGCCGACAAGGCCAAGGCGGGCTCGGGATGGCTGGGCCTGGGCGTGGTGGCCACGCTGATCGGCTTCGTCGTCATCGGCCCGCTGCTCGCCGGCGGACTGGTCCGGGTCCTCGGCGCGGTCATGCTGCGGATCTTCGGCCCCGTGGGCCGGATGGCCGAGCGCAACGCGCTGCGCAACCCGCGCCGCACCGGCGCCACCGGCGCGGCCCTGATGATCGGCCTGGCCCTGGTGGCCTGTCTGTCGGTGGTCGGCTCCTCCATGGTCGCCTCGGCCACCGACCAGCTCGACAAGACCGTCGGCGCGGACTTCATCGTCCAGAGCGGCAACCAGGGCGGGCTCCTCAACCCGCAGGCGGTCAAGGCCGTCAAGGGGACGGCGGGCCTCAAGCGGGTCACCGAGTACAAGTGGACCGACGCGGACTTCACCCTGCCGGACGGCACGAGCCTCAAGAAGACCACGATCATGGCCGCCGACCCGACCTACGCGAGCGACGTGCGCACCAAGACGGTCGCCGGCGAGCTGAAGGACGCCTACCGGCCCGACTCGATGTCGGTACCCGACAAGTTCGCCAAGGAGCACGGCATCCGGCTCGGCTCCAGGATCGCCGTGGCCTTCGCCGACGGCTCCACGGGCCACCTGACCGTACGGGCCATCACCAGCAGTGACGGTCTCATCGACGCGGGCGCGAAGTACACGTCCATCCGGACGATGGCCAAGTACGTCCCCGCAGACCGGATGCCGCAGGACGAATTCCTCTTCGCCACGGCGGAGGACGGTCAGCAGGCAGCCGCCTACAAGGCGCTGAAGTCGGCCCTGCACGACAACCCCGACGTGACCGTGCGCGACCAGACCGACTACAAGAAGGCACTGAAGGACCAGATCGGCCAGCTGCTGAACATGATCTACGGCCTGCTGGCACTCGCGATCATCGTGGCGGTCCTGGGTGTCGTGAACACCCTGGCGCTGTCGGTGGTCGAGCGGACCCGGGAGATCGGCCTCATGCGGGCCATCGGCCTCTCCCGCCGCCAGCTGCGCCGCATGATCCGCCTGGAGTCCGTGGTGATCGCCGTCTTCGGCGCCCTGCTCGGCCTGGGCCTCGGCATGGGCTGGGGGGCGACCGCCCAGAAGCTCCTGGCCCTGGACGGCCTGAACGTCCTGGACATCCCCTGGCCGACGATCATCACGGTCTTCGCCGCCTCGGCCTTCGTGGGCCTGTTCGCCGCGCTGGTCCCGGCGTTCCGAGCCGGCCGGATGAACGTCCTGAACGCCATCGCGACGGACTAGCCGCGCGAGCCGGCCGACGACCACCGCATACGGGGGTTGCGGGGGAAAGACCCGGTGCCGGGGAGCCGCCAGGGCTCCCCGGCACCGGGTTGTTCTGCCGGTGCACTTCCCCGGGGTTGTCCACAGCCCCCGACGGCGACGCCGCCGGCGTCGTAGGCTGGACAGCCCCGGCTGCCACCCGCGCCGGGCTACTTGCGTTGCCCACCCCGGACGGAAAGCCCCCATGAGCCTGCACGGTCTGCTCGACGCCGTCGTCAAGGACCCCGCCCTCGCGGAAGCGATCACGGCGGCCGCGGACGGCAACCGCATGCACGTCGACCTCGTCGGCCCCCCGGCGGCCCGCCCCTTCGCGGTCGCCGCCCTCGCCCGCGAGGCCGGCCGCCCCGTCCTCGCGGTCACGGCGACGGGCCGCGAGGCCGAGGACCTGGCGGCGGCCCTGCGCTCCCTCCTCCCCCCGGAGGGCGTCGTGGAGTACCCGTCCTGGGAGACCCTCCCGCACGAGCGGCTCAGCCCGCGCAGCGACACCGTCGGCCGCCGTCTCGCCGTCCTGCGGCGCCTCGCCCACCCCAGCCCGGACGACCCCGGGACCGGCCCCGTCTCCGTCGTCGTGGCGCCCGTGCGCTCCGTGCTGCAGCCGCAGGTCAAGGGCCTCGGCGACCTGGAGCCGGTGTCCCTGAAGCCGGGCCTGAGCGCCGACCTGAACGACGTCGTGGAGGCCCTCGCGGCCGCCGCCTACGCGCGCGTGGAGCTGGTGGAGAAGCGCGGCGAGTTCGCCGTGCGCGGCGGCATCCTGGACGTCTTCCCGCCCACCGAGGAACACCCCCTGCGCGTCGAGTTCTGGGGCGACGACGTCGAGGAGATCCGCTACTTCAAGGTCGCCGACCAGCGCTCCCTGGAGGTCGCCGAGCACGGCCTGTGGGCGCCGCCGTGCCGCGAGCTGCTCCTCACCGACGACGTACGCGCACGCGCCCGTGCCCTCGCCGAGGAGCACCCGGAGCTCGGTGAACTCCTGAACAGGATCGCCGAGGGCATCGCGGTCGAGGGCATGGAGTCCCTCGCCCCCGTCCTCGTGGACGACATGGAACTGCTGCTCGACGTGCTGCCCAAGGGCGCCATGGCCGTGGTCTGCGACCCGGAGCGGGTACGCACGCGTGCGGCCGATCTCGTCGCGACCAGCCAGGAGTTCCTGCAGGCCTCCTGGGCGGCCACCGCCGGCGGCGGCGAGGCGCCCATCGACGTCGGTGCCGCCTCCCTGTGGTCCATCGCCGACGTCCGCGACCGCGCGCGCGAGCGGGACATGATGTGGTGGTCGGTGTCCCCCTTCGCGGCCGACGAAGAGCTCGACGCGGACACCCTCAAGCTCGGCATGCACGCACCCGAGACCTACCGCGGTGACACCGCGCGGGCCCTCGCCGACACCAAGGGCTGGCTCGCCGACGGCTGGCGCACGGTGTTCGTCACCGAGGGCCACGGCCCGGCCGCCCGCACGGTCGAGGTGCTCGGCGGCGAGGGGATCGCCGCACGGCTCGACGCCGACCTCGGCGAGCTGAGCCCGTCGGTGGTGCACGTCTGCTGCGGCTCGATCGAGTACGGCCTCGTCGACCCGGCGCTGAAACTCGCCGTGCTCACCGAGACCGACCTGTCCGGCCAGCGCGCCACCGGCCGCGAGGGCGCCCGGATGCCGGCCCGCCGCCGCAAGACCATCGACCCGCTCACCCTGGAGCCGGGCGACTACATCGTCCACGAACAGCACGGCGTCGGCCGCTACATCGAGATGGTGCAGCGCACCGTGCAGGGCGCCACCCGCGAGTACCTGGTCGTGGAGTACGCGCCCGCCAAGCGCGGCCAGCCCGGCGACCGCCTCTACATCCCGACCGACCAGCTGGAGCAGATCACCAAGTACGTCGGCGGCGAGGCACCCACCCTGCACCGGCTCGGCGGCGCCGACTGGACGAAGACCAAGGCACGCGCGAAGAAGGCCGTCAAGGAGATCGCCGCCGACCTGATCAAGCTCTACAGCGCGCGCATGGCCGCCCCCGGCCACACCTTCGGCGCCGACACGCCCTGGCAGCGCGAACTGGAGGACGCCTTCCCCTACGCCGAGACCCCGGACCAGCTCACCACCATCGCCGAGGTCAAGGAGGACATGGAGAAGTCCGTCCCCATGGACCGCCTGATCTGCGGCGACGTCGGCTACGGCAAGACCGAGATCGCGGTGCGGGCCGCCTTCAAGGCCGTACAGGACGGCAAGCAGGTGGCCGTGCTCGTGCCCACGACCCTGCTGGTGCAGCAGCACTTCGGGACGTTCTCGGAGCGGTACGCGCAGTTCCCGGTGAGTGTGAGGGCGCTGTCCCGCTTCCAGACCGACACCGAGGCCAAGGCCGTCCTGGAAGGCCTGAAGGAGGGCGCGGTGGACGTCGTCATCGGCACCCACCGCCTGTTCTCCTCCGAGACGAAGTTCAAGGACCTGGGCCTGGTCATCGTCGACGAGGAGCAGCGTTTCGGCGTCGAGCACAAGGAGCAGCTGAAGAAGCTCCGCGCGAACGTGGACGTGCTGACCATGTCCGCCACGCCCATCCCGCGCACCCTGGAGATGGCGGTCACCGGCATCCGCGAGATGTCCACGATCACCACGCCCCCGGAGGAGCGCCACCCGGTGCTCACCTTCGTCGGGCCGTACGAGGAGAAGCAGATCGGCGCGGCCATCCGCCGCGAACTGCTGCGCGAGGGCCAGGTCTTCTACATCCACAACCGGGTCGAGTCCATCGACCGCGCCGCCGCCAGGCTGCGCGAGATCGTCCCCGAGGCGCGCATCGCCACGGCCCACGGCCAGATGTCGGAATCGACGCTGGAGCAGGTCGTCGTCGACTTCTGGGAGAAGAAGTTCGACGTCCTGGTGTCGACGACGATCGTCGAGTCCGGCATCGACATCTCCAACGCCAACACGCTGATCGTGGAGCGCGGCGACACCTTCGGCCTGTCCCAGCTGCACCAGCTGCGCGGCCGGGTCGGCCGGGGCCGCGAGCGCGGCTACGCCTACTTCCTGTACCCGCCGGAGAAGCCGCTCACGGAGACCGCGCACGAGCGCCTGGCCACCATCGCCCAGCACACCGAGATGGGCGCGGGCATGTACGTGGCGATGAAGGACCTGGAGATCCGCGGCGCCGGCAACCTCCTCGGCGGCGAGCAGTCCGGTCACATCGCGGGCGTCGGCTTCGACCTGTACGTCCGTATGGTCGGCGAGGCCGTCGCGGACTACCGGCGCCAGCTGGAGACCGGTGAGATCGAGGAGGAGGCGCCGCTCGAGGTCAAGATCGAGCTGCCCGTCGACGCGCACGTCCCGCACGACTACGCCCCCGGCGAGCGCCTGCGCCTGCAGGCGTACCGCGCCATCGCCTCCGCCACCTCGGAGGACGACATCAAGGCCGTCCGCGAGGAACTCACCGACCGCTACGGCAAGCTGCCCGAACCGGTGGAGAACCTGCTGCTGGTGGCCGGGCTGCGGATGCTGGCGCGTGCGTGCGGCGTCGGCGAGATCGTCCTGCAGGGCACCAACATCCGCTTCGCGCCGGTGGAGTTGCGCGAGTCGCAGGAACTGCGGGTCAAACGCCTGTACCCGGGCACGGTCATCAAGCCCGCCGCGCACCAGGTGCTGGTCCCGCGCCCGAAGACCGCGAAGGTCGGCGGCAAGCCGCTGGTCGGCCGTGAACTGCTGGGCTGGGTCGGGGAGTTCCTCGCCTCGGTCCTGGGATCGTAGGCAGTCCGGTGCGGGCCACGGGGGGCGCGTGTGCGGATCGGTGACCTGGCGGCGACGACCGGGGCGACGCCGCGCGCCCTGCGCCACTACGAACAGCAGGGCCTGATCACCTCCGACCGTGCCGCCAACGGCTACCGCGAGTACGACCCCGGTGCCGTCGTGCGCGTCCGCAACATCCGGCACCTGCTGGAGGCGGGCCTCACCCTGGACGACGTCCGCGTGTTCCTGCCCTGCCTGGACGGGGACGTCACCGCCGGCCCCGTCCCCGCCAAGGGCCTCGACGTCGCCCGGAACCGGCTGGCCGTGCTGGACGCGCGGATCGCGGCGCAGACGGCGGTACGGGACCGGCTGGCGGCGGCGCTGCGGGAGGCGGGGGACGCGGGTCCGTGAGGGGGCGGGCCCGGTCAGGCGACGACCGCTCCGCCGTCCACGGGCAGCACCACCCCCGTCACGAACGACGCCTGCGGTGAGGCGAGCCGGGTGATCGCCCAGGCGACCTCCTCGGGGCGGCCGATCCTGCCGAGCGGGGTGTGGGCGAGCTGCCACTCACGGATGGCGGCGCGCTCCTCGGGCGTGTAGCCGGAGTGGTCGGCGATCGGTGTCTCGATCGCCCCCGGAGCCACGGCGACGACCCGGATGCCGTGCGCCGCCAGTTCGACCGCCCAGCTGCGGGTCAGCACCTCCAGCGCCGCCTTGCCCGCCGCGTAGAGGGAGTTGCCGGGCCACCCCCGCTGACCCACCGACGTCGTCACGTTCACCACCACCCCCCGGCTCTCCTCCAGCGCCGGCAGCGCGGCCTGGGTGAGCAGCACGGGGGCGAGGAGGTTCGTGGCGAGCTGGGGCGCCACGGACGCGCGCGTGTAGGTCCGCAGCGACTGGGTGTCGACGACGGCCGCGTTGTTGACCAGGACGTCGATACGGCCGTGTCGTTCGAGTGCGGCCCGTACGACGGCCCGCGGACCGTCCTGCGCGGTGACGTCGGCGGCCAGCGGCGTGATCCCGGGGTGCCCGTCGGCCGTCTCGGCCAGGGGGGCCGCCCGGCGGCCGACCGCGACGACCCGCGCGCCCTCGGCGGCGAACGCGCGCGCGGTGGCCCGGCCGATACCGGTGCCGGCACCGGTGACGACGACGACACGGGGACTTGGGGTGCGGGTGTCTTCGCTCATGCCGGGATCCTCGAACCCTGACGCCGGCGGCAAGGTCAAGCAGGCCGGGCGGAGGCGAGGGGTGAGCGGGCGCACGGCCGCACCCCGCGGGCTACCCGGCCAAGCCCCTCCATGCCCCAAGTCGGGCCCGTATTGCACCTGATGGCACCCATTTGGTCCCATCGGGCGGAAGCCGGGGGTCCGTTACCGTGGGCACAGGAACGATCCGCCCGCCCACCAGGGCGGACAACGGCGAGCAAGGGGGACGTACCGTGACGCGTCTGAGGGGCGGGGCGGTCACCGCGGTGGTCGTCATGACGGTCACCGTGGCCGGCTGCAAGAGCGAGCAGACCAAGGGATCCTCCGGACCCGTGAGGACCGGGGGCGGGCAAGCGGTCCTGGCCGCCGCCGACTCGCTGACCGTCAAGGGACGCGCCCCGAAGACCGGGTACTCCCGGGCCCGCTTCGGCACCGCCTGGGCGGACACCGACTCCAACTCCTGCGACACCCGCGACGACATACTCAAACGCGACCTGAAGGACGTGAAGTTCACCGGCGGCGCCTGCAAGGTCTCCTACGGCCTGCTCGAACCCGACCCCTACTCCGGCAAGGACATCACCTACCGGCGCGGCCGCAGCCTGGTCGACATCGACCATGTCGTCGCCCTCTCCGACGCCTGGCAGAAGGGCGCCAAGTACTGGGACCCGAGCAAACGCATAGCGCTGGCCAACGACCCCCTCAACCTCATCGCCGTCGACGCGAGCGCCAACCGCGGCAAGGGAGACGGCGACGCGGCCACCTGGCTGCCGCCGAACCCGAAGTACCGCTGCACCTATGTGGCCGCCCAGGTCGCGGTGAAGAAGAAGTACGGCCTGTGGGTCACCGCCGCCGAGAAGGCCGCCATGAAGAAGGTCCTCACCGGCTGCCCCGGCCAGAAACTCCCCACGGGCGGCAACCCCACCCACGCACCGGACCGTTTCCGGGCGCGGTGAGCCGGAGCCCGCCTCTCCGGCAGCCGGCGAAATTCCTTTCCGGAGCCGGACACGGGCGCCTACCGTGAGCGTCATGGACGTCAAGGTGAGCAGCATCGCCGAGCGGCCCGACCGGCTGCCGGCGTTGTTCGAGATGGCCGACACCTGGCCCGAGTTCGTGACCAACGATCCCGTGGGCACCGCCCATTACGGCCGTATCCCCACCGAACTGCCGGAGTACGCGCTGTTCGCGGAGGACGAGCACGGCGAGATCGTCGCCCACGCCTTCAGCGTGCCCTTCGCCCTCGGCACCGACGGCCGGCGCACCCTGCCCGCGCGCGGCTGGGACCAGGTCCTGCTGTGGGCCTTCGCCGACCTGCGCCGCGGCACCCGCCCCGACACGGTGAGTGCCATCTCCATCACCGTCGCCCCGCGCGCCCAGGGCCGCGGGCTGTCCGCCGTCATGCTCTCGGCGATGCGCGACCGTGCACGCGCCCACGGCTTCCGTGAGGTCGTCGCCCCCGTCCGCCCCAGCGCCAAGCACCGCGAACCGCGCACCCCGATGAGCGAGTACGCCCACCGGGTCCGCCCCGACGGCCTGCCCGAGGATCCCTGGCTGCGCGTCCACGCGCGTGCCGGCGCGCGCATCGACTCCCTCGCACCCGCCTCCATGACCGTGGGCGCCTCACTGGAGGAATGGCGCCGCTGGACGGGGCTGCCGTTCGACACCGCCGAGGACGTCGAGGTGCCCGGTGCACTGGTCCCCGTCCGCTGCGAACCGGAGCGCGGGTACGCCGTCTACGTCGAGCCCAACGTGTGGATGCGGCACCCGCTGTAGCCGCCGCGGCCCCGGTGCCCGTCAGCTCCCGGCGGCGTGGCCGCGGGGCGCGGGGGCGGGGCGGCCGGCCTTCTCCCAGAAGACGAAGGTGTTGGTGCGGGCGTAGACGAAGGCCTTGACCGGGTTGCCGGAGTACGTCCACGGCACGCTGCCGATGTGTCCGCCGACCGCCCGGAACTGCTCGACGGCCTCCGCGTACCGCTTCGTCAGGAACAGCGTGTCCGCCAGCAGGTGCCGCACCACCGGCAGCCGGTGGTGCCCGGCCGGCACCCGGTCCACGGCGTCCAGCGTGGCGTCCACGGCCCCCTGGACGAACGGCTGGTGGTACACCGGCTCGTTGGGCTCCCGGGTCCCGTGCTCCAGCAGCGCGTACAGGCGCAGGACGGGCAGCAGGCTTCCCGGCGGAGCCGAGGCGGCGGCCTGCTCGGCGAACGCGTACATCAGCTCGTGTGAACCACGCCACTTGGCGCACCAGTACTGCAAGGCGTTGACGTGGGCCGTGAAGTGGTGGGGGTCGCGTGCGGTGACCTCGGCCCACAGCGCCCGGAACTCGTCGTGCGACCAGCCGAGACCCAGAGCGACGGTGATCTGCGCGATCCAGGGGCTGGGGTCGTCGGGTGCCATCCGCGCGGCCTCCTGGCAGGCCGGCAGCGCCTGGGCCAGCAGCCGGTGGAAGCCCTCGAACTGCTCCGCCGTGGTGTGCTTCGCCCCCTTCGCACCGCGGACCCGGCCGGCGAGCGTGACGAGCGCGTCGGCGTGCACCAGCGCGGCGGACGGGTCGTCGGGGTACTCGGTCCGCCATGCCTTGAGCCAGGTGTCGTCCTCGGCGGCGGCGTCCGTGAGGATGCCGAGCCGGTACCACCGCAGGTCCCAGTCACGGCCCGCCCCGGCAAGGTAGGCGGCGGCCCGCCGCCAGTCACCGGCGAGCGCGGCCGCCGCGACCGCGTCGGCCTCCGGATCGGGACCCGCGGCACGGGTGTCGAGCTGCGCGGCGGGCACCAGGCCGTACGCGGCGGGGTCGATGTTGACCGGCGTCTTGGCCTTCGCCTCGGCCCGCAGCGCACGCGCCTTTCGGGCGTTGCGCGGGATGGTGACGGCCGCGTAGACGAGGGCGCCGGCACCGGCTATGTCGATCAGGACGTTCATACCGGGTCTTTCCGAGTCGGGCCGCCTGAAGAGGTGACCGGAGATGCTGCGAGGGGGAAGAGAGAGCGGGAGGGGGTCAGGGCAGGACGGGGGGCGGGAGTGCCGTGCCGCCCACCGGAACACGGTCCCCGCCGGACAGCAGCGCGCGCAGGGGTGCCGTGTCCGGGGGATCGGCGACCGCGTGGTCCAAGGCCCCCTCCAGCGCCTCGGTGAGCCGGTCGGACGCCACCTGCCGCGCCGGGGGCCCCGCCCAGCACAGCTCCCACCGGTACAGCCCCGCGTCCAGCGCGGCGAGCAGGACCAGGTGGCGCAGGGTTGAGCGGAAGGCCGTCCTGGCGAACTCGCGCGCCGCACGGCCACTGCTCCGGCCGGCCTGCTCCGATCTGGGCAGCCGGCCGGCGATGTCGTACAGCAGGCCGTGGTCGATCAGGTGCAGGAGACGGCCGAGGTGCGTGACCGCGGGCGGGACGGCTCCGGGCGGGGGGACTTCGAGGGCGGTGACCGGCGGCGGGGTGACTGCGGGCGGGGTGACTTCGGGGATGGCGACTTCGGGGATGGTGACTTCGGGGGTGGCGACGCCTCGCGCGCCGTCCGCCCGGGCCATGGCCTGCAGCAGCGGTTCCGCGCCCCGCGCGCACCTCTCGCGCCGGGTCCGCGACGGCAGTTCGGCCCAGGGCACCCGGCGCATGGACAGCGCCTCCGGACTCAGCACGACCCGCTCCAGCCCGGCCAGGACACTGTCCGGTGCCCGGAGCACCGCGGACGCCGGGCGCCGTACGCGCGGGGCGGCGCGTCCGTCGTCGGGGAGCGCCTCCAGCGCCGCGACGCGGTCGGCCGTGGGCGGGTGACTGTCGTAGGGAGACCTCTCCTGGGACCTCTCCTGCGGGAGCGGCTCCCCGGCCAGAGCCTCCAGTTCCGCCCGGCGGGCGCCGTCGGCGAGCAGAAGGGCGAGCCCGCCGTAGAACTGTCCTTCCGGCGGCAGCAGGCCGGCCTCCCACCCCATCCGCGCGTAAGCGTTCAGATAGAGGCCGTCCGCGGCTTCGAGCGCGGGGACGCGGCGCAGCGCGGCGGCCGTGGTGTCCCGTCCGGCGATCCGGGCGGCCGTCAGATCGGCCGCGTACTCCTGCCGACGGCTTACCGCCTCGGTCAGGCGGAGGCACAGCCACGCGTACGCGGAGAAGACGATGGCCAGACAGCGGTCCGGGCCCCGCGTGGGCTCCCGCCTCACCGGTGGCGGCTTGCCGGCCGCCCGGCGCCGTACGGCCCGCGCGGCGAATGCCGCCTTCTCCTCGGCCTCCTGACGTGCGGCCCGGTGCTGCAACGCGAGCACGGTACGCAGCAACCTGGCGCGCAGCGCCCAGACCAGGCCGGCCAGCCGGGTGTCGTCATGCGCGTAATGCCCCAGCTCGTGCGCGAGTACGGCGTCCAGCTCGTCCTCCGGCAGGCCGATCAGCAGTGCCACGCCGAGGAAGAGGCGCCGTTCGCCCCCGAACAGCCCGAGCCACCGGGCGTCCTCCCGCACCATGGCATTGGCCCCCGGGACCACCCGTATCTCCCCGGGCGGCCGGGTGCCCACCCGCTCGGCCAGGTCACGCACGCGCCGCCACAGCTCCGGCTGCTCCCGCGGCGTCAGCGACAGGCCGCAGGGCCCGTCCCGCCCGTCCCCGCGGTCACGGCTGAGAAGGACGACCCGCACCACGCACCAGGCGACCGCCAGTGAGCCGAGGCAGCCCTCGAGAGTGACGACCGTGAAGCCCGGGCCCCGGGCCAGGGTGACGTCCAGGACCGCCAGCGCGGCGAGGAGGAGCAGGGCCAGCAGGTAGAACCCGGTCAGCAGGCCGAGAGCGAGCGCGGCACGCAGCGGGGTTCCGGGGAGGCCGCGGTCTCGTGCGGCGGCTTCTTCCGCGGCCGTCCTGGCGGCGGGGCGGGACGTCGGAGGCATGGGCATCTTTCACGGGGCGGGGTGGCGGCTGGGCGGCCGGTGTTCAGGCCCGGCCGCCCGGCTTCGCCTCCTACTTCAGCGCCGTCAGGACCTTCGTCGTTACCTGCTTCGCGGACGCGGCGCCGTTGTCGCCGCCCGCCGTGGACAGCACGGTGACCACGGACCTGCCCGAGCGCGCCGCGATCAGCGTGGTGCCGTTCTCCCACGTGCCGCTCGTCAGCGTCATCGTGTAGGCCTCGTCACCGAGCCCGGCCGTGGACCTGCCCGTGAGCTTCACCTTGGAGTGCGTGTCGGTGTCGGTGAACGTGGCGCACCGCGTGGCGACGTCCCGCAGGTCCTTCATCACCTCGGTCGCCGTGGTGCCCTGGAACTGGTCGATCTCCTGGGCGACTTCCTCGGTCTTGTCCTGGTTGGCGTAGTCGTTCTGCGCGAACGACACGCCCCCCTTGAAGCCGCTCAGCTGGATCCAGGACGTGCCCTCCAGCCTGGTGCAGTCCGGCTTCGCGGCGCTCCGGCCGGACGGGGCGAGGAACGCGCCGCCGCTGTCCGCGGCACCGGCGGCCTCGAGGGTGAGCCCGGAGGGGAAGGCCGACGCGGGCGCCATCGCCTTCTTCAGCCGCGTACCGGTGGAAAGACCGGCGTTCAGGTCCTTCGCCTTGGCCGGCTCGGCGCTCGCGCTCCCGTCGTGAGAGGAGGAACCGGAGGAGCAGGCGGTGAGGGCCAGCGGGAGCACCGCGACGGCGAGCAGCGTGGTGACACGGGGGGAGAGACGGGGGGAGAGACGCATGACAGTCCTTGAAAAGAGTGGGTGTGGCAGGTGAGCGGTGGTGGGGGAGTGGGGGGTGGGGTGGGGGGTGACTCGGGGCCGGGTCAGGCGGCCTTCTTCCAGTCGCCGCAGCCGGTGGTCTTGAAGTAGGCGTCGCCCGGGCCGATGGTGACGACGGCCGTGCCGGTCACGTTGTCGTTGGCGATGACCGAGTCCAGCCCGTGCTCGGCGTCCCTGGTGCGCTCCCAGTAGCAGGAGTCGTCCTTGTTGCCGGTCGACCTGTACGTGCCCGGCGCGATGTCCGTGCCGACCTTGTACATGCCTCCGTCGCCGTCCATCGACGAGGCGGGCGTGCCCTTCGCCTTGGGGTCGACGGCCTCCCAGTCCTTGCAGCCGCTGGACTTGAAGATCTTGTCGGTGGCCTTGACGGTCACGTAACTCGTGCCGCTGACGTTGTCGTTGGCCAGCAGCGAGTCCGTCTCACCCTTGGCGTCCTTGGCGCGCTCCCAGTAGCACATGTCGTCGCTGTTGCCCCGCGTGCGGTACGTGCCCGGCCGCACGTCCGAGCCGACCTGGTACTCGCCGTCGCCGGCGAGGGCGGCCTTCTGCTTCCCGGCCGTCCGCGCGTCCCCCGTGCCCTTCTTGCCCTTGGTGCCGCCGGGCGTGTGCCCGGCGGAGGCGGACGAGCCCTTGCCGCTGGCGTCCGAGCCGCCGTCCTTGCCGCCACCTCCGCTGCCGGCGTTCGCGGACACGGCACCGATGACGACGACTCCCACGACGGCGCCCAGCGCGACCTTGGCCTTCATACCCATGGCGCATCCCCTCCCAGAGCGGCGGCCTCCCCCTCCGGTGGCCGCTCGTTCGCTGGGTCAATAAGAACAGAGGCTGTGAACCGAGTCAACACGATTCACAGAGTTGTGTGAGTACACGGTCGTGAAATCCTGGATCTTGTGTACGCCGGTATGCTCGGTGCACAGGCGGAACGAGGGGAGCGGGGCCGGTGCAGGACAACGCGACAGAGGTGACCGCGGCCGGAATCGCCCGGCTCGCCGGGGTGGGCCGAGCCGCCGTGAGCAACTGGCGGCGCCGGCACGCCGACTTCCCCAGGCCGGTCGGCGGCACCGAGACCAGCCCGTCCTTCGCGCTCGCCGAGGTCGAGTCCTGGCTGCGCAAGCAGGGCAAACTCGCCGAGGTCCCGCTGCGGGAACGCGTCTGGCAGCAACTCGTCGGACACCCCGAGGGCCCCCTGGCCGCCCTGGTGCACGCGGGATGCGTCCTACTGCTGATCCACGAGCGCCCCACCGTCTGGCTCGACGCGAGCGCCGGCTCCGACGCGCGCCTGGCCGCGATGCTGCCGGGCGCGCTGGAGCAGGTGATGGCGCCGCGCTTCGGCGGTGTACCGGGCGGCGCGGCGCGCGGCGGGCGAGCCGTGGGCGGGGGTCCGGCTGTGAACGCGTCCGGTGGCGCGGAGGGGGTGAACGGGGCCGGTGACGCGGAAGGTGTGAACGTCGCGCCGGATACCCCCGCTGTGAACGAGGGTGCTACGGCACTTGGTGTGAACGCGGGTCACACGCCGCCGGATGTGAACCCCGGCCATGCGGCATCTGCCGTGAACGCCGGGCTCTCAGGGTCACGTGTGAACCCGGGTCACGCGGCACCTGACGTGAACCCAGCCTCCCCGGCGCCCGGTATGAACCCAGCCTCCCCGGCGCCCGGTGTGAACACCTCCGCCTCCGCCACCGCCGGCCCCACCCCCGCGCTCCGCACCCCCTCCGGCCCCCAGCTCCTCCTCTCCGCCCCGCTCCTGCGCGGCGCGGCCGAGCTGGCCGCCGAGCTGGGGGCGCGCCAGGCCTTCGAATTCCTGCTGGGGCGGCACCTGGACGCCAACCCCCGTCAGTACACGCTCACCCCGGCCGAACTCGCCGGCCTCATGGCGGACCTCGCCGGGCCCGCCCGTCGCGTCGTGGATCCCGCCTGCGGCACCGGCGCCCTGTTGCGGGCCGTCGGTCCCCGCCCCGACCAGGAGCTGTACGCCCAGGACAGCGCGCCCGACCTGGCCGCGCTCACCGCGTTGCGGCTCGCGCTGCACTCCCGGGCCACCGTGCGCGGCGCCGTCGGTGACACCCTGCGCGCCGACGCCCACCCCGGGCTGCGCGCGGACGCCGTGCTGTGCCATCCGCCGTTCAACGAGCGCAACTGGGGCCACGACGAACTCGCCTACGACCCCCGCTGGGAGTACGGCTTCCCGGCCCGCACCGAGTCCGAGCTCGCCTGGGTGCAGCACGCGCTGGCCCGGCTGGCCGACGGCGGCCTCGCCGTGCTGCTCATGCCGCCGGCCGCCGCCTCCCGCCGTTCCGGGCGCCGGATCCGCGCCGACCTGCTGCGCCGGGGCGCCCTCAGGGCCGTGGTCGCGCTGCCGGTCGGGGCGGCACCGCCGTACAACATCCCGCTGCACGTGTGGGTGCTGCGCCGGCCCGACCGGACACCGGCGGCGCCCGAGGTGCTGCTCGTGGACACGGGGAGGTTCGCCGGGGAGGGGCGCGGCGGGCCGGACTGGGCGGCGGTGCGGGAGGCCGTCCTGGAGGCCTGGCGCGCCTTCGAGCGCGCGGGGCGGCTGGAGGAGCGGCCCGGACTCGCCCGGTCCGTGCCGGTCATCGAACTCCTCGACGACGACGTGGACCTCGCTCCCGCCCGTCATCTGCCGCCGGCCGCCGTGGCCGACGGCGCGGAGGCGCTCACGGCGGTGCGCGAGCGCCTCGGTGCCACCCTGCGCCTGACCGCCGGCCTCACCCCGCCGCCCGCCGCGCCGGCGCCGGGCGCGCGCTGGCCGCTCACCACCGTCGGCGAACTCGCGCGCGGGGGCGCGCTGATGATGCGCACCGGCGGAAACGGCGGCCACGCGCGCGTGCCCGTGCTCACCGACCACGACGTCCTCGCCGGCTCGGCACCCTCCGGGACGCTGCCCGAGAGCGAGGAGGAGGCCGTACTGACCGAGCCGGGTGACGTCGTCGTACCGGTGGTGGGCGGTGGCTCGGTGGCGCGCGTGATCGACGAGGCGACCGGGGGCGCCGCCCTGGGGCGCAACCTCGTGCTCCTGCGCCCCGATCGCACGGCGCTCGATCCGTGGTTCCTCGCCGGCTTCCTGCGCGGCACTGCGAACAACCGGCAGGCCAGCAGCTACGCCTCCACCGCGACCCGCCTGGACGTGCGCCGCCTGCAGCTGCCCCGGCTCCCGCTGGACGAACAACGGCGCTACGGCGCGCGCTTCCGCGCACTCGACGAGTTCGAGCGGGCGCTGCGCCACACGAGCCGGCTCGGCGAGCAGCTCGTGCGCGGGATGTACGACGGCCTCACCGACGGTACGGTGGCGCCCGACTGACCGCCCGCCGACGGAGTGCGCAGGACAACGGTTCGGTACAACCGGGACGCTTGTCCGTGTCCTTGTCCGTGTCGGGTCATATGCTCGAAGCGACAATCGCACGACCGGCGTTCTCCGCCCGACGGAACGCGCCGGGCGGACACGTACGCCCAAATCAGGCATCAGGAGCAGTCATGCAAGGCCTCGGCTACGGACAGCCGGTGAAGCGGCCGCCGCACACCGCGTGGCTGGTTCTGCTGCGTGTGCTGTTCGTGGCGACCGGGTTTTTCAGCGTCGGCCTGCTGGCCTGGGTGATGCTGTTGCGGCTGGCGATCGTGACGCGACGGTCGCTGGACTGGGGCCTGTTCGTCGCCGCGCTGTTCGCCGACATCCTCAGTCTGGTGCTGATAGGTACCGAGTCCGGTGACGATGTGCACACCCCGGGCGGCTACTTCGGCATGTTCCTGTTGCTCGGCACGCTGGTGGCCGCGATCGCGTACTACCTCGCCGCGGACATCCGTCACTTCATGCTGCGGCAGCAGTCGTACGCGGCACAGCGGCCGGCGCAGGCCGGGTACGGCTACCCCGGCCCCGCGCACCCGTACACGGCGGCGCCCGCCCCGGCGACGCCGATCGGCCGAGCGGGCCACGACACGCCGTTTCCCCCGGCCCCGGCCGTCCCGCACACGCCGCCCCCGATGCCGCGCACGCCCGTGCCCCCGCCGCCGCGGCGCCCGGCGCCCACCCACATCGAGCAGGTGCGCGCCGAACTGGACGAGCTGAGCGACTACCTGCGCAAGCATGACGCCGGGCACGACGGCCACGAGGGCGGAAGGTGAGCGTGGCGGCAGGACGAGTCGTCGCCGGCCGGTACGAACTGTCCACGCTCATCGGACAGGGCGGCATGGGCCAGGTGTGGACGGCGTACGACCGGCGGCTCGACCGGCGCGTGGCGGTGAAGCTGCTGCGGCCCGACAAGGTGGCGGGCCAGGAGGCGGACGAGCTGCGCCGCCGGTTCCTGCGCGAGTGCCGGGTGACCGCGCAGGTGGACCACCCCGGTCTGGTGACCGTGCACGACGCGGGCAGCGAGGGCGAGGAACTGTTCCTCGTCATGCAGTACGTCGACGGCGCCGACCTGTCCGACCATCTCGCCGAGCACGATCCGTACCCGTGGCCGTGGGCGGTCGCGGTGGCCGCGCAACTGTGCGCGGTGCTGAGCGCCGTGCACGCCGTGCCGATCGTCCACCGCGACCTCAAGCCGCGCAACGTGATGGTGAAGCAGGACGGCACGGTGACCGTGCTCGACCTCGGCGTGGCGTCCGTCATGGACACCGACACCACCCGTCTCACCCACACCGGCTCCCCGATCGGCTCGCCCGCCTACATGGCGCCGGAGCAGGCGATGGGCGGCGCGGTCGGCCCGTACACCGACCTGTACGCGCTCGGCGTGCTGATGCACGAACTGCTCAGCGGTGACGTGCCGTTCGCGGGCTCCACGGCCCTCGGTGTGCTGCACCGGCACCTGTACGAGCCCCCGGTGCCCGTGCGCCGGACCCGCCCCGAGGTCCCCGAGGCGCTGGAGGCCCTCGTCCTGCGGCTGCTCGCCAAGGACCCGCAGCACCGGCCGGGCTCCGCGCAGGAGGTGTACGAGGACCTGGCTCTGCTCCTGCCCGCGCGTGGGACGCCCACAGGGGCGCCCCTGGACCCCACGCGCCCCTTCCTGCGCCCGCACGCTCCCTGGCCGGACCGTGCGCGTACCCCCGCGCCCCAGCCCGCCCCCGTGACGCCGGCGCCGCCGGTGGCCGAGAAGCCCGATGTCGCCGCGGCCGTCGACGAGGTCAAGCGCCTGCTGGGGGAGGGGCGCATCACCCAGGCCGTGGACATCCTGGGCGCCATCCTGCCCGCCGCCGCCGAGCAGCACGGCGAGCACTCCCCGGTGGTGCGCACGCTGCGCAAGCAGTACGCGGCGACGCTCATGGACGACGGCCAGTACCGGCGCGCGCTGCCCGAACTGCGCCGGCTCGCCGACGAACGCGCCGCCGAGGCCGGCCACGCCGACCCGCAGTCCCTGCGCTACCGCTACGAGGCCGCGCAGTGCCTGGAGCAGCTGGGCGAACCGGCGGCGGCGCTCACCGAGTACCGTGCGCTGCTGCCGTACTACGAGAACCAGTACGTCTCCGGCGACCCGCAGCTCGCCCACGAGGTGCGCCGGCGCATCGGCCATCTGCTGCTCGCCCTGGGTGACCGGCCGTCCGCCCACGACACCCTGGCCCGGCTGCTGATGGACGTGGAGCGGCTGCGGGGCCCCGGTCACCCGATGGCCCTGGAGATCCGGCGCACCCTGCAGTGGCTCGGCCAGGTGCGCGGTTAGCGGGTACGACGTCACGGACGAGGCGGACGGCACCGGCTGAGCCGAAGCGGTGGGTGCGGCGGACGCAGCGGTGCCCCAAGTGCGTGCGAATCGTTGGTCGAATGGGTTGGCCCCGGCCCGCCCACTGCCTACCATCGATCACCGCAAGACTTTGTGCACCGTCGCACAATCTCCCCTTGGAGGTTCCCTTGCACCGCCGCCGTCGCACCGCGCTCGTCCTCACCGCCGCGATCGCCGCCGCGGCACCCTTGCTGACCGCCTGCGGGAACGACGCGCACCCGGGCGCCGCGGCCGTCGTCGGAGGGCAGCGGATCACCGTCGCCCAACTGGAGAGCCGGGTCGACGAGGTCCGCAGGGCACAGCGGGCCGCGGTGCCGGACGAGACCCAGTACCAGCAGGTCCTCGCCTCCACCAGCAGCCTCACCCGGGACACCCTGCACAACATGGTCCTCGACCGGGTGCTGCACCGCGCCGCGCAGGACGCGGGCGTCACGGTGACCCGCAAGGAGGTCCAGCGGATGCGTGCCGGCCTGGAGGAGCAGGCCGGCGGCGCCAAGGGGCTGCAGGCCGCCTGGCTGGAGAAGTACGGCATCGCCCCGGCCCACCTCGACGAGAACCTCAGCCTCCAGCTGGAGGCGCAGAAGCTGGCCGGGAAGCTCGGTACCGACACCAGCCGGCCCGACTTCTGGAAGGCCCTGTCCAAGGCGTCCCGGGAGCTCCGCGTCGCCCTGAACCCGCGCTACGGCTCCTGGGACGTGCAGAAGAGCAGTCGCGTGGACGCCAGCACGCCGTGGGTGCGGGAGGTCACGACGGCGGACGGCGGGCAGCCGGTCACGGCCTAGGCCCTGTCGTCAGACTCCCGTCTGCCCGGCGGCGCCATGCACGCTCCCCCGCTGCCTCAAGGGCGTGGGAGGTGCCCCCACTCGCCGCACCGGGCGCGGACCCAAGGACATCCAGTACGAGGGTCGGCGCCCGGCACGGCGAGAGCACGCACCTGACGCCGCAGGGCCGCCCTCCGGGCGACGACGGGAGTCTGACGACAGGCCCTAGCGCGGCGGGGCCGGACGCCGCCGGCCGAGGACGTTCGGGCACCCTGCGTCGGTCATACGATCACACGATCGTCCCTGCCCTGTGGACAACCGAATCCGCTCCCTCCCGCCGTGGGTTACGTTCGGACCGTGAACGCATCCAGCCCCGACCTCGCCGCCCCGGCCGACCCCGGTCGCATCGTCCTGCTCACCACCAGCCACCGTGTCGCCCCGGGCCTGCTGTCCTGGCCCGCCTGGCAGGCCCTGCGCGCCGCCGACGCCGTGCTGTGCGCGGACGGCACGCATCCGCAGCTGCCGTATCTGCGCGAGGCCGGGACAGCCGTGGAGGAGGCGTCCCCCACCGCGCAGGAGCTGGTCGACGCCTGCGCCGGCGGGCGGACCGTGGTGGTCGTGGCCACCGGCGAGGGGGAGCCCGCGCTCACCGACGGCCTGGCCCGGCTGGCCGGCTCCGGCCGTGTCTCCATGCCGGAGCTGGAGCTGCTGCCGGCCTCCTACGACCTGCCCGGCGCCCGCCTGCTGGACCTCGTGCAGGTCATGGACCGCATCCGCGCCGAATGCCCCTGGTCGTCCCGGCAGACCCACGAGGGCCTCGCCAAGTACGGCCTCGAGGAGGCGTACGAGCTGGTCGAGGCGATCGAGACCGGCGACCGGGAGGAGCTGCGCGAGGAGCTGGGCGACGTCCTGCTCCAGGTCGTCTTCCACTCCCGGATCGCCGAGGAGCACCCGGACGCGCCGTTCTCCGTCGACGACGTGGCCGGCGGCATCGTCGCCAAACTCGTCCACCGGCACCCGCATGTCTTCGGTGACGAGAAGGCCGAGACACCACAGGACGTCAAGGAGCACTGGCTGCGCACCAAGGCCGAGGAGAAGCAGCGCACCTCGGTCACGGAGGGCGTCCCGCTCGGCCAGCCCGCACTGGCCCTCGCCGCCAAGCTCGCCTCCCGCGCCCGCACGGCGGGTCTGGACGTCCGCCTGCCGCGCGGCGAGGGCATCGGCTACGAACTGCTCGCGCTGGCGGTCCGTGCCGAGGCGGACGGCGTGGACCCGGAGGCGGCCCTGCGGGCGGCGGCGCGGGCGTACCGGGACGCGGTCCGGGAGGCGGAGGGCGTCGAGCCGGAAGCGATACGCGCGGCCCGAGGCGGCCACCGGGACGCGGAGGCCCACCCGAGTCCGGATACGGTCGGGGAGTGACCGACCAGCCCCACCCCCGGACCGCCCCCGACTCCGCCCCGGACTCCGCTCCCCCCTTGTTCACCTGGGAGTTCGCCACCGACCCCTACCCCGCCTACGCCTGGCTGCGCGAGCACGCGCCGGTGCACCGGACGCGGCTGCCCAGTGGGGTCGAGGCCTGGCTGGTCACCCGGTACGCCGATGCCCGGCAGGCCCTGGCCGACCAGCGGCTGAGCAAGAACCCGGCGCATCACGACGAGCCCGCGCACGCCAAGGGCAAGACCGGCATCCCCGGCGAGCGCAAGGCCGAGCTGATGACCCATCTGCTGAACATCGACCCGCCGGACCACACCCGGCTGCGCCGCCTGGTCAGCAAGGCGTTCACCCCGCGCCGGGTCGCCGAGTTCACGCCCCGGGTGCAGGAGCTGACCGACCACCTCATCGACCGGTTCGCCGAGAGGGGCTCCGCCGACCTCATCCACGAGTTCGCCTTCCCGCTGCCCATCTACGCCATCTGCGACCTGCTCGGTGTCCCGCGCGAGGACCAGGACGACTTCCGGGACTGGGCCGGCATGATGATCCGGCACGGCGGAGGGCCGCGGGGCGGAGTCGCCCGGTCCGTCAAGAAGATGCGCGGCTACCTCGCCGAGCTGATCCACAAGAAGCGCGAGGCGCTGCCCGCCGAGCCCGCGCCCGGCGAGGACCTCATCTCCGGCCTCATCCGGGCCTCCGACCACGGCGAGCACCTCACCGAGAACGAGGCCGCGGCGATGGCGTTCATCCTGCTGTTCGCCGGCTTCGAGACGACCGTCAACCTCATCGGCAACGGCACCTACGCCCTGCTCACCCACCCCGAGCAGCGCGCGCGGCTCCAGGACTCCCTGGCCAGGCGGGAAACGGACCTGCTGGAGACCGGGGTGGAGGAACTCCTGCGCTACGACGGCCCGGTGGAGCTGGCCACCTGGCGGTTCGCCACCGAGCCGCTCACCATCGGCGGCCAGGACATCGCGCCGGGGGACCCGGTGCTCGTGGTCCTCGCGGCGGCCGACCGGGACCCGGAGCGGTTCGCCGACCCGGACGCGCTGGACCTCGCCCGCCGCGACAACCAGCACCTCGGCTACGGCCACGGCATCCACTACTGCCTCGGCGCGCCGCTCGCCCGGCTGGAGGGCCAGACCGCGCTCGCCACCCTGCTCACCCGGCTGCCCGACCTGCGGCTCGCCGTGGATCCGGACGAGTTGCGCTGGCGCGGCGGGCTCATCATGCGCGGCCTGCGCACCCTGCCCGTGGAGTTCACGCCGGCCGCCGGCGCGGCCGGGCGCCGGTGAACGTGAAGGGCGTTCAACTTTGTGATCTTCACGTGATCTGCGCGGCATTAACTTGTGACAAGTGATCGTCTGCGGATACGTTCACCCATCAGCGTGGCGACGGATTTCAGCGCGCCGCGCCGCTCCTGCTGTCGCACGAAAGGCTTCCGCATGCTCTCCGGGAACGGTCGTCACCGTCGCCCCCGTCAGGCTCCGGCCCTCCTCGTCGCGGCCGGAGTGACCGGCTCCGCCATCGCCATCCCGCTGCTCGGTGCCGCGAGCGCCAACGCGGCCGACGGCACCACCTGGGACAAGGTCGCCGAGTGCGAGAGCGGCGGTTCCTGGAGCGCGGACACCGGGAACGGCTACTACGGCGGCCTGCAGATCTCGCAGGACGACTGGGGCAGGTACGGCGGTACGCAGTACGCCGACAGCGCCGACCAGGCCAGCCGCTCGCAGCAGATAGCCGTCGCCGAGAAGATCCTGGCCGACCAGGGCACCAAGCCGTGGGCCACCTGCGCCCTGCTCTCCGGTCTGACCTCCAACTCCGCTTCGGTCGACGTCGACACCGGCGTCGGCGGCCCGGGCGGCACCGGTGGTTCGGCCGGCACCTCCGGCTCGGCCGGGACCTCCGACTCGTCCGGTCTGCCGGATTCGTCCGCGCAGGACTCCGGTTCGGGCCCGGGTTCCGGCCCCCACTCCGACCCGGGTTCCGGCACGGGCTCCCCCTCCGCGTCGGACTCCTCCGGCCCGGACTCCTCCGCTCCGGGCGCCTCCGGTCCCTCCTCGGACCCGAGTGCCACGCCGGCTCCGCGGAAGGGTCACCACGCCACGAAGACCCCGGATGCGCCCGGCGGCTCCACCGGAACCAGCACCCCCAAGTCCGACAAGGGCGACAAGTCCGGCTCGACCGGCAATGGCGGCTCGCAGGGCGGCGACAGCTCGCCGACGGCAACGCCCGGTACCGACGAATCGGACAATTACCAGCAGTCCGCCGGTTCTTGGAGCCTGGTCGACACCGGCACGCTCAGCAGTGGCGGACGTCACCGCGGCGAGAGTGCGGACGAAACCGTGACAAACGGTCAGAACGCCCCCGCTTCCGGCCGTCACGCCGACCGTGCGGCCGGCACCTACACGGTCCGCGAGGGGGACACCCTCGCCTCCATCGCCGACTCCCTGGGTGTCGACGGCGGGTGGCATGCGCTCTACGACGGGAACAAGAGCGTCATCGGCGCCGACCCGAACCACATCGCCGCCGGTCAGACCCTGGAAGTCGGTTCCTAAACGGGCGGAGGACAGCGGCAGTTGACGCCCCGTTTCGCCGTTGATGTCCGATTCGGTGAAAGTGTGGGATGAGTCTCAGAAGCCCTGATCGTCTTTGAAATTCCCTCGATCACGTGTCTACGGTCGAGGCCGCTCGTCACCACGAGCCCCGGCAGTCGCAACGCCGAATCCTGCCAGCGGTTGCCCGGGAACAGTCGTCGCGTCAAGCGCCGTAGGCAGGAGCGGGGGACCCAAGGTAAGTGCCGGGCCCGGCGGTTGACGCCGGAACCGGCTGGGGGTGAAGCCGCGCCTCGCGAGAGCGAGCGTGCGGCCGGGCAACTCAACCGGCCCGAACCCGACAGCTCACCTCGCAGGCGTCGGTGAGGGGATCGATCCATGCTGTTTACCGGCAAGGGCAAGCACCGTCGTCCGTCCAAGGCCACCCGTGTCATCGCGCTCGCCGGTGTCACCGGCGCCGCCGTCGCCGCCCCGCTGATGGCGGCCGGCAACGCCTCCGCCGCCACCGCCTCCGAGTGGGACGCGGTCGCCCAGTGCGAGTCGGGCGGCAACTGGTCCATCAACACCGGCAACGGCTTCTACGGCGGGCTGCAGTTCTCCGCCTCCACCTGGGCCGCGTACGGCGGCACCGCCTACGCCCCGCAGGCCAACCAGGCCACCAAGGCGCAGCAGATAGCCGTCGCCGAGAAGGTCCTCGGTGCGCAGGGCAAGGGTGCCTGGCCGGTCTGCGGCACGGGCCTGTCGAGCGCCGCCTACAACGGCTCCGCGCCCAGCACCCCCTCGCACACCACCTCGTCGAAGACGACCGCGCCCAGCACCACCACGCGCTCCGACCAGCAGGCCGCCTCCCGCTCCGCCGAGCGCACGGCCCCGGCGAAGAGCAAGACGGTCACCACGCCGACCGGCAAGAAGGTCAAGAAGGGCGACGGCGAGTACAAGGTCGTCACCGGTGACACCCTCAGCTCCATCGCCGCCAAGCACCACGTCCAGGGCGGCTGGCAGAAGCTCTTCGAGCTGAACAAGGACATCGTCGAGGACGCGAACCTCATCTACCCGGGCCAGCAGCTGCACCTGAAGTAAGCGGCAGCGGCCCTCGGCCCGCCCCCCGTCCCCACGGACTCCCCGCCCCGGCGCGTGTTCCCCCGTACGCGCCGGGGCGGGGTCTTTTGTGCGCGCCCCGGGCAGTCATGTGCGTGCCTTCTGCACCCACCCTTTGTTCCGTTCAGGAACAATGGGTACCGTCTGCGTGTCCCTCCCCGTCCACGGGGCGGTCGGTCGGTGGCCGATCCCCCGGAGACGGTTAGGCTCTAGTCGCAAGGCGCAGCCGTAAGGCAGCAAGCCCCGCACTTCCAGCGTCACATCCAAGAAGGAGATGCTCGTGCCGTCCATCGACGTCGTCGTAGCCCGGGAAATCCTGGACTCCCGAGGCAACCCCACGGTCGAGGTCGAGGTCGGCCTCGACGACGGCAGCACGGGTCGTGCCGCCGTCCCGTCCGGCGCCTCGACCGGCGCCTTCGAGGCCATCGAGCTGCGCGACGGTGACCCCAACCGCTACCAGGGCAAGGGCGTCGAGAAGGCCGTCCTCGCCGTCATCGAGCAGATCGGCCCGGAGCTGGTCGGCTACGACGCCACCGAGCAGCGCTTGATCGACCAGGCCATGTTCGACCTGGACGCCACCGACAACAAGGGCTCCCTCGGCGCCAACGCCATCCTCGGCGTCTCCCTCGCCGTCGCCCACGCCGCCTCCGAGGCCTCCGACCTCCCCCTCTTCCGCTACCTGGGCGGCCCGAACGCGCACCTGCTGCCGGTGCCGATGATGAACATCCTCAACGGCGGCTCGCACGCGGACTCCAACGTGGACATCCAGGAGTTCATGATCGCCCCGATCGGCGCGGAGTCCTTCTCCGAGGCCCTGCGCTGGGGCACCGAGGTCTACCACACCCTGAAGAAGGTCCTGAAGGGCAAGGGCCTGTCCACCGGCCTCGGCGACGAGGGCGGCTTCGCCCCGAACCTCGGCTCCAACCGCGAGGCCCTCGACCTCATCCTCGAGGCGATCAAGGAGGCCGGCTACGTCCCCGGCCAGCAGATCGCCCTCGCGCTCGACGTCGCCGCCTCCGAGTTCTACAAGGACGGCACGTACCTCTTCGAGGGCAAGGAGCGCTCCGCCGCCGAGATGACGGAGTACTACGAGGAGCTCGTCGCGGCCTACCCGCTCGTCTCCATCGAGGACCCGCTGTTCGAGGACGACTGGGCCGGCTGGAAGGTCATCACCGACCGTCTGGGTGACAAGGTCCAGCTGGTGGGTGACGACCTGTTCGTCACCAACCCCGAGCGCCTGGCCCGCGGCATCGAGGAGGGCACCGCCAACGCCCTGCTCGTCAAGGTCAACCAGATCGGCTCGCTGACCGAGACCCTGGACGCCGTCGAGCTGGCCCAGCGCAACGGCTTCAAGTGCATGATGTCCCACCGCTCCGGCGAGACCGAGGACGTCACCATCGCCGATCTGGCCGTCGCCACCAACTGCGGCCAGATCAAGACCGGCGCCCCGGCCCGTTCCGAGCGTGTCGCCAAGTACAACCAGCTGCTGCGCATCGAGGAGATCCTCGACGACGCCGCCGTGTACGCGGGCCGCAGCGCCTTCCCGCGCTTCCGCGGCCACATCGACGTCGCCAAGGGCTGACCCCCACCGGGCTAAGTCTTAGCCAGTCATACGTACGTCCCCGGACCCGGTCCCGTACCGTGTCCGGGGACGTACGCACGTGTGAAGCGCAAGGCAAGGGGAGGCGGAGAGCCACATGGCCGTGAAGGACCGCGACCGTTTCTCCACCGCGACCAGGCTGCGGCTGCTCGGCGAGCAGACGGCGGCCCGGGTCTACCGCTCCCAGACCAAGCGGCAGGCCCGCCGCTCCCGGCTCACCGGCCGGGCGGCGCTGCTCGCGCTGGTGCTGTGCTCGATGATCGTCGCGCTCGCCTACCCGATGCGGCAGTACGTCTCCCAGCGCGCGGAGATCGCCGACCTCCAGCGGCAGCAGGAGCAGGCCCGCAAGCGGGTCGAGCAGCTGCGCGACCTCAAGGCACGCTGGCAGGACGACTCCTACGCCGAGCAGCAGATCCGGCGCCGGCTGCACTACGTGAAGCCCGGCGAGACCGGGTACGTGGTCGTCGACCCGGGCGCGGCCCAGCAGTCGCGCACCGACCTCGGGGCCGCCCACCGGCCCTGGTACGCGAACGTCTGGGACGGGGTCGACAAGTCCGACGCCTCCGACCAGTGAGCAGTAACGCCGGCCTTCGGCCGTAACCGACAGAAAGCTTCGAAGAGCAGTCATGGAAACGCCCCCGCCGCCCACTTCGCGCACCGAGCCCACCGACGCGGACGTGGAGGCCTTCAAGCAGCAGCTCGGCCGCCCGCCGCGGGGCCTGCGGGCCATCGCGCACCGCTGCCCGTGCGGCCAGCCGGACGTCGTGGAGACCGCGCCGCGGCTGCCCGACGGCACGCCCTTCCCGACGCTGTACTACCTCACGTGCCCGAAGGCGTCCTCCGCCATCGGCACGCTGGAGGCGAACGGCGTGATGAAGGAGATGACCGAGCGGCTGCAGACGGACCCCGAGCTGGCCGCCGCCTACCGGGCCGCGCACGAGGACTACATCCGGCGCCGCGACGAGATCGAGGAGCTGAAGGGCTTCCCGAGCGCGGGCGGCATGCCGGACCGGGTCAAGTGCCTGCACGTCCTGGTGGCCCACTCGCTGGCCGCCGGCCCCGGCGTGAACCCGCTCGGCGACGAGGCGCTCGCCATGCTGCCGGAGTGGTGGAGCAAGGGTGCCTGTGTGACCCTCGAACACACCGAGGGGGACGAGAAGTGACGCGGGTCGCCGCCGTCGACTGCGGTACGAACTCCATCCGTCTGCTGGTCGCCGACGTGCATCCGGGAACCGGTGAACTCGTCGACCTCGACCGCCGGATGACGATCGTGCGGCTCGGACAGGGCGTCGACCGCACCGGCCGGCTCGCCCCGGAGGCGCTGGAGCGCACGTTCGCGGCCTGCCGTGAGTACGCGGCCGTGATCAAGGAGCGCGGTGCCGAGCGCCTGCGCTTCGTGGCCACCTCCGCCTCCCGCGACGCCGAGAACCGGGACGACTTCGTACGCGGCGTGGTGGACATCCTCGGGGTCGAGCCGGAGGTCATCACCGGCGACCAGGAGGCCGAGTTCTCCTTCACCGGCGCGACCAAGGAGCTGACGGGGCGTACGGACCTCACCAGGCCCTACCTCGTCGTGGACATCGGCGGCGGCTCCACCGAGTTCGTCGTCGGCGACGACCACGTCCGGGCGGCGCGGTCGGTGGACGTCGGCTGCGTGCGCATGACGGAACGTCACCTGGTGCGGGGCGGCAAGGTCTCCGACCCGCCCACCGAGGAGCAGATCGCCGCCATAAGGGCCGACATCGAGGCCGCCCTGGACCTCGCGGAGCGGACGGTCCCGCTGCGCGAGGCGCACACCCTGGTGGGCCTGGCCGGCTCGGTCACCACCGTCTCCGCGATCGCCCAGGAACTGCCCGAGTACGACTCCGCGCGCATCCACCACTCCCGGATCTCCCACGACCGCGTCCGCGAGATCACCGGGTGGCTGCTGCGCTCCACGCACGCCGAGCGCGCCGCGATCCCGTCCATGCACCCGGGCCGGGTCGACGTCATCGGCGCGGGCTCCCTGGTCCTGCTGGCGATCATGGAGCGGATCGGCGCCGAGGAGGTCGTCGTCAGCGAGCACGACATCCTCGACGGCATCGCCTTCAAGGTGGCGGAAGAGGCGGAAGAGGCGGAAGAGGCGGCCGGCCGAGGCGGTGGCCGGCCCCGGTGACGCGGAGCGGCCCTGGTTCCCCCCGGGAGGAACCAGGGCCGTCGCTTCGGCAGCGCGGTCGGACCGTCACCGGCGTTGCGGAGGGGGACACCGCACGGCCTCGGCGGACACGGTCGTCGTCGCGCGGTGCGCGGCCAGACCCGGTGTTACTGGTGAGTAGCCTCCGGCTGAGCAGGTCGGATAACGTTTGAGCGGCACCGAAAGGGCCCTCCCGGGCGCCCCCGGCGGTGCGGCGCCGGAAAACTTCGTGAAGTTCTTCACAAGGAATTCGGCCCGGTCGGGGCACGGAAGGGTGTCCGCTGACCCTTTCGGGTGCCCAAGACGTCCTTGAACATGTTCAGATGGGGGTCGTGCGACACCTTCGGATTGCGTTCCGGCGGGGGTGTTGCGAACGGCTCACACCCGCGCTCGCCGCCGAGAGAGGCAGCTCACGCGGCATTGACAACGGCTCCGAGGATGCTGCGGTTCCCCTCGGCCGCCATGATCTGCGTCACGCGAGCCGCGGAGTGTAGCACAGGGCCTGTCGGACCTTGTGAAGGGGCGCACGAGCGACCCCTCCGAGGCGGGTGGATACTCGATGGCATGAGCACCACGGAGCGTCCCAGGATCCTCGTAGTAGGCGGTGGGTACGTAGGCCTGTACGCAGCTCGGCGCATCCTCAAGAAGATGCGCTACGGAGAGGCGACCGTCACGGTCGTCGACCCCCGGTCGTACATGACCTACCAGCCCTTCCTCCCCGAAGCCGCCGCCGGCAACATCTCCCCTCGCCACGTCGTCGTGCCACTGCGACGCGTGCTGCCGAAGGCGGAGGTCCTTACCGGTCGGGTCACCACCATCGACCAGGACCGCAAGGTCGCCACGATCGCCCCGCTGGTGGGCGAGGCGTACGAGCTGCCCTTCGACTACCTGGTCATCGCGATGGGCGCGGTCTCCCGCACCTTCCCGATCCCCGGCCTCGCCGAGCAGGGCATCGGCATGAAGGGCATCGAGGAGTCCATCGGCCTGCGCAACCACGTCCTCGAGCAGCTCGACAAGGCCGACTCGACCAACGACGAGGAGATCCGCCGCAAGGCGCTCACCTTCGTCTTCATCGGCGGTGGCTTCGCGGGTGCGGAGACCATCGGCGAGGTCGAGGACATGGCCCGGGACGCGGCCAAGTACTACAAGAACGTGTCCCGTGAGGACATGCGCTTCATCCTCGTCGACGCCGCCGACAAGATCCTGCCGGAGGTCGGCCCCAAGCTCGGCCAGTACGGCAAGGAGCACCTGGAGAGCCGCGGTGTGGAGATCTACCTCTCCACCTCCATGGACTCCTGCGTCGACGGCCACGTCGTGCTGAAGAACGGCCTCGAGGTCGACTCCAACACGATCGTGTGGACCGCCGGTGTGAAGCCGAACCCGGCCCTGTCCCGCTTCGGCCTGCCGCTCGGCCCCCGCGGCCACGTCGACTGCGAGCCCACGCTCCAGGTCAAGGGCACGGACTACATCTGGGCCGCCGGTGACAACGCCCAGGTCCCGGACCTCGTCGGCCGCAAGGCGGGCAACGAGAACGCCTGGTGCCCGCCGAACGCCCAGCACGCGCTGCGCCAGGCGCGGGTCCTCGGCGACAACGTGGTCTCCGGCATGCGGGGCTTCCCGCAGAAGGACTACGAGCACGCCAACAAGGGTGCGGTGGCCGGTCTCGGCCTCCACAAGGGCGTGGCGATGATCGTCATGGGCAAGATGAAGATCAAGCTCAAGGGCCGCCTCGCCTGGTACATGCACCGTGGCTACCACGGCATGGCGATGCCGACCTGGAACCGCAAGATCCGCGTCTTCGCCGACTGGACGCTCGGCATGTTCCTCAAGCGCGAGGTCGTCTCCCTGGGCGCCATGGAGAACCCGCGCGAGGAGTTCTACGAGGCCGCCAAGCCCGCGCCGGTCGCCGCCGCGAGCACGGCCGACAAGACCGGGGAGAAGGCCAAGGCCTCCTGACCCCCACCGGTCGACGACCGACCCGAAGGACCTCCTGCCATCCGTGGTGCGGGAGGTCCTTCGGTTTTGCCCGGAAAAGACGGCCTGCGGGACTACCTTCGGTGGCTGACGGTGTTTACGTGGTTACCGGCATCCGGGATCGTCGTCTTGGAGGTGTGCGTCATGGCCGACGCCGCGTCGCGGCTGTGGAGTCTTGCCGAGCAACTGCTGGGAGCCCCGCTCCCGGTCCGGCTGCGGGCCTGGGACGGTTCGCAGGCCGGGCCGCCGGGCGCGCCGGCGCTCGTCGTGCGCAACCGCCGCGCCCTGCGGCGCATGCTGTTCAAGCCGGGCGAGCTGGGCCTCGCCCGCGCCTGGGTCTCCGGCGACCTGGGGATCGAGGGGGACCTGTACACCGCGCTGGACGCGATGGCGGGTCTGGTGTGGGAGCGCGGGGAGGACGCCCGCGGTCTGCTCGAGTGCGCACGCGACCCCGCCGTACGGGCCGCCGTCCGTGAGCTGCTGAAGCTGGCGGGGCCGCCGGTCCCGCCCGCCCCGCCGCGCGAGGAGGCCCGCAGACCGCGCCGGAAGCTGCACACCCGGCGCACCGACAGGCGGGCCATCAGCCACCACTACGACGTCGGCAACGACTTCTACGAGCTGGTCCTCGGCCCGTCCATGGTGTACTCCTGCGCCTACTGGGAGGACGGCGGCACGCTGGAGAGCGCCCAGCGCGACAAGCTGGAACTCATCAGCGCCAAGCTCGGCCTGACACCGGGGCAGCGGTTGCTGGACGTCGGCTGCGGCTGGGGTTCGATGGCCGTCCACGCGGCCCGCGAGCACGGCGTGGACGTCGTCGGGGTCACGCTGTCGCAGGAGCAGGCGGCGTACGCCCGTAAGCGCGTCGCCGACGAGGGGCTGACCGACCGGGTGGACATCCGGGTCCAGGACTACCGGGACGTCAGGGACGGCCCCTTCGACGCGATCTCCTCCATCGGCATGGCCGAGCACGTCGGCGCCGAACGCTATCTGGAGTACGCCCAGCAGCTGTACGGTCTGCTGAAGCCCGGCGGGCGGCTGCTCAACCACCAGATCGCCCGCCGCCCGCAGTACGACGAATCGGCGTACGAGGTGGACGAGTTCATCGACGCGTACGTCTTCCCCGACGGTGAACTCGCCCCCCTCGGCACCACCGTCACCCAGCTGGAGCGCGCCGGGTTCGAGGTGCGGGACGTGGAGTCCATCCGCGAGCACTACGCCCGCACCCTGCGCCGCTGGGTCGCCAACCTGGAGGCGGACTGGGAGCGCGCCGTCCGGCTCGCCAGCCCCGGCCGCGCCCGCGTCTGGCTGCTGTACATGGCTGCCTGCGCACTCGCCTTCGAACGCAACCGGATCGGCGTCAACCAGGTCCTGGCGGTCCGCACCCCGGAGTCCGGCGCCTCCGGCCTGCCGCTGCGCACCCGCACCTGGAACGGCTGACCGGCGGTACGGCGCGAGGGGCCCCGCTCCGGTGACGGAACGGGGCCCCCTCGGATGCCGTACGGCTACTCGGCCTTGATCGCCGCCAGCATGTTCAGCCGGGCCGCGCGCCGGGCCGGCCACAGGGCGGCCAGGACCCCGACCAGGCCCGCCAGCAGCAGGAAGACCGCCATCCGGCCCCAGGGCAGGACCAGTTCGTACGTCGGCATCCTCGTGCCCAGCAGCTCACCGGCCGCCCAGCCGAAGAACACGCCCAGACCGATGCCGAGCACCCCGCCGAACAGGGAGATGACCAGGGACTCCAGGCGGACCATCCGCTTGACCGCCCTGCGGTCCAGGCCGATCGCGCGGAGCATGCCGATCTCCTGGGAGCGCTCGAAGACCGACATGGCCAGGGTGTTGATCACCCCGAGGACCGCGACGATCACCGCCATGCCGAGCAGGCCGTAGAGCATGTTCAGCATCAGCGTGAACATCTTCGCGATGGCGTTGGAGATGTCCTGCTTGTCCTGGATCCTGATGGCCGGGTTGGAGTCGAGGGCCTTGACCAGCTTGTCCTTGGTGGCGCTGGAGGCGCCGCCCGCGGTCTTGACCATGACGTCGCTGTCGGCCGGGTGGGTCAGGTGCGGAGTGACCGCCGCGTTGTCGACCAGGATCTCCTTGAACATCTCGTTGCCCTGGTAGACACCGGCCACCGTCAGCTTCTGCCGCTTGCCGTCCTCGTAGTGCACGGTGAAGACCGACCCGGCCTTCCAGCCGTGCGCCTTGGCGGTGTCCTCGTCCACGGCGACCCGGGAGCCGCCCACCTCGAAGGTGCCCTGCTTCGTCTCCAGATGGGTCAGCGCGCCGATCGCGGAGCCGTTGACGCCGGTCAGCACCTCGCTGGAGCCGTCGATCCGGGAGACGGCCCGGCGCACGGGGCTGATGGCGGTCACGCCGTCGGTCGCGGCGAGCTTCCGCGCCACGTCGGGGGAGAGCGGGTCGCCGCTGGTCATCGAGACGACGTAGTCCGCGCGCAGCGACGAGCTGGCCATCTTGTCGATCGCCGTCTGCAGGCTGCCCGCCATCACCGTCATGCCGGTGATCAGGGTCAGGCCGATCATCAGAGCCGAGGCGGTGGCCGCCGTACGGCGCGGGTTGCGCACCGAGTTCTGGCGGGCCAGCTTGCCCGAGACACCGAAGGCGCGCATGAGCGGGCCGGTGGCCGCGATCAGCGGCCGGGACAGCAGCGGGGTCAGGATGAACACACCGGTGATCAGCAGCACGGCACCGATGCCCATCGGGCCCTGCGCGGAGTCGGCGTCCATCGACGTGGCCGCGAGGACCACCGCGACACCGGCCGCCGCGAACAGCGCGCCGAGCGTGTTGCGCAGCACCAGCGACTTGGTCGTCGCCTTGGCGTGCACGCTGCTCATCGCCGCCACCGGCGGGATCTTCGCGGCGCGGCGGCCGGGCAGCCAGGCGGCCAGCATGGTGATGAGGATGCCGACCGCGAGGGCGGCCACCACGGTGCCGGGGCTGATCACCAGCGGCCCGTCGGGCACGCTGCCGCCGAAGGAGCCCAGCAGGGAGCGCAGGCCCGCGCCGATGCCTATACCGGCGGCCAGACCGGTCACACCGGCGACCGCGCCGACCGCGAACGCCTCGATGAGCACCGAGCGGGTCACCTGGCGGCGGGAGGCGCCGACCGCGCGCAGCAGGGCCAGCTCCCGGGTGCGCTGGGCGACCAGCATGGTGAAGGTGTTGGCGATGATGAACGTGCCGACGAACAGCGCGATGCCGGCGAACACCAGCAGGCTCTGCTTCAGGCTGCTCATCGAGTCGGCGATCTGCTTCGCCTGGTCGTCGGCGAGCTGCTTGCCGGTGGTGGTCTCCACCAGGTGGGACGGCAGGGCCTTGTCCAGCTCGGCCTTGAGCGCGGCCTGGCTGGTGCCGGGCGCGGCCTTGACGTCGATCTCGTCGTACGTGCCCTTCTTGCCGAAGAGCTTCTGCGCCGTCGGCGTGTCGAACAGGGCGAGGCTGCCGCCGGCGGACACGTTGCCGTCGTCGGTGGTGAAGATGCCGGCGAGGGTCGGCTTCAGGACCGGGCCGTTCACCGACAGGCGCACGGTGTCACCGACCTCGTAGCCGGCGCGCTTCGCGGTCTTGGAGTCGAGCAGCACCTCGTCCCCGCCGTGCGGGGCGTGGCCGCTGACCAGCGGGTACCGGGCGTCCTTGGCGCCCCAGTAGTTGCCGCCGGCGGACTGCCAGTCGCCGCCGGCCAGCTTGCCGTCCTGGTCGGCGACGGCGGTGAAGCCGCTGACGACACCGGTAGCGGAGGCGGCGCCGGGGACCTTGCCGGCCTGGTCCAGCAGGGCCCGGGTCAGGTCGGCCGTCCGGCCGACCTCGTCCCCCTTGGAGTCCTGGTACTTGGGCTGTACGGCGACGTCGACCTGGTCGAAGCCCTTGGCGGAACTCCTCTGGTAGGCGTCGGAGATGGTGTTGGTGAAGACGAGGGTCCCGGAGACGAAGGCCACGCCGAGCATGACGGCGAGCACGGTCATCATCAGCCGGGCCTTGTGCGCGAGGACGTTGCGCAGGGCGGTGCGGAACATCAGCTGGTACGGCCCTTCGCGTCGAACTGCTTCATGAGGTCGAGGACGGAGTCGGCCGTGGGCGCGAACATCTCGTCGACGATCCGGCCGTCCGCGAGGAAGACGACGCGGTCGGCGTAGGCGGCGGCGACCGGGTCGTGGGTCACCATGACGACGGTCTGGCCCAGTTCGCGCACGGAGTTGCGCAGGAAGCCGAGCACCTCGGCGCCGGAGCGCGAGTCGAGGTTTCCGGTCGGCTCGTCACCGAAGATGATGTCGGGCCTGGAAGCGAGGGCACGGGCGACGGCCACGCGCTGCTGCTGACCGCCGGAGAGCTGCGCGGGCCGGTGGCTGAGCCGCCCGGACAGGCCGACCATCGAGATCACCTGGTCCAGCCAGGCCCTGTCCGGCTTCCGTCCGGCGATGTCCATCGGCAGGGTGATGTTCTCCAGGGCGGTCAGCGTCGGCAGCAGGTTGAACGCCTGGAAGATGAAGCCGATCTTGTCCCTGCGGAGTTTGGTGAGCTGCTTGTCCTTCAGGGAGCCCAGCTCGGTGTCGCCGATGCGCACCGAGCCGGAGGAGAAGGTGTCGAGGCCGGCCACGCAGTGCATCAGCGTGGACTTGCCCGAGCCGGACGGGCCCATGATCGCGGTGAACTCGGCCTGCCGGAAGTCGACGGAGACCCGGTCCAGGGCGACCACCCGGGTCTCACCCTGCCCGTAGGTCTTCGACAGCTCCGAGGCGCGTGCGGCCACGGCGGTGGTCCGGCCGGCGGTGGGTGTGGTGGTCACGGGACGGTGCTCCTGTCGGGACGACGTGTGTTCCATGGGGACCGTTCCATCGTCTCGGTGCCAGGAGCGCGTGTAGTCAGCCGCTGTTCCGGTTCCGTAGGGCGACTCGGGTCGGACGGGCGGGCCCCGGTGTCATACCTGGGGAGGACGGCCGACCCTGACAGGGGGGCGGTCGAACCGGATGTCGAACCGGTGTCGAACGATGTCGAGAACGGGTGGAACACCCTCGTTGGGACGGTGAAATTCCGTCATTCCACGTACGTCCGTACCCCCGTCACGTCACGCTGTTGGCAAGTGCGGATGGCCCGTTCCGCGGGCTGATGCACCCTCAGACGTCAATAAAATAAGACAACATCGGTCCGCCCTTCCGCTGTTCGGGGGATGCGTCCCGATAGGCTCGAACCTCGAAGCGGAGCCCATGGCCTGCCCGGATGGTGGAATGCAGACACGGCGAGCTTAAACCTCGCTGCCCCTTCGCGGGCGTGCCGGTTCAAGTCCGGCTCCGGGCACCACCCGCGCCCCTGGGACAGGGTTCAGCGCGCGGCTCCCACCCCCCACTGACACCGGATGGTCACCGGCGCGGAATCGCCTCCGCGGCCGGTGGAGGAAAGTTCATCAGGCGAACAGCGCGGACAGCGGGTCGGTTGTGTCGCCGTCTGGGCGAGGGCGCCACGGGAAGGGGCAGGGCCGATGCGCACCACCGTCGGGATCATCGGAGCGGGGCCGGCCGGACTGCTGCTCGCGCGGCTGCTGCACCGCGCCGGCATCGACTGCGTGGTCCTGGAGAGCCGCGACCGCGCCTACGTCGAGCGGCGCCAGCGCGCCGGGATCCTGGAGCAGGGCACGGCCGACGTGCTGCGCGCCGCCGGCGCCGGGGAGCGGATGGACCGGGAGGGCCTGCGGCACGACGGTATCGAACTGCGTTTCGACCGCCGCCGCCACCGCGTCGACTTCCCCGCCCTGACCGGCGGTCGGTCGGTCGTGGCGTACGCCCAGACCGAGGTCTGCAAGGACCTGATCGCCCTTCAGCTCAAGGAGGGCGGACCGCTGCTGTTCGAGGCGCGGGCGCTGGCGGTGGAGGGCGCGGACGGCGACCGGCCGCGCATCCCGTTCCGGCACCAGGGCCGCGAGGACGTGCTGGAGTGCGACTACGCGGTCGGCTGCGACGGCTTCCGGGGCGTGGCCCGGGGGGCGTTCCCGGCCGCCCTGTCCCGCGTGTTCGAGCGGACGTACCCCTACGCCTGGCTCGGCGTCCTCGCCGACGTCCCGCCCTCGCACGACGAACTCGTCTACGCCCGCCACGAGCGCGGCTTCGCCCTGCTGTCGATGCGCCCGCCCGTCACCGGCCACCACCCTGCCGGGCAGGCTTTTGGGCAGGTCGCCGCGCTCCCTGCCCCCTCCTTCGTGTCCCGCCTCTACCTCCAGGTGCCCGCCGGAACACGGGCCGAGGAGTGGACCGACGACGAGATCTGGTCGGAGCTGGAGCGGCGCTCGGAGACGGACGACGACTGGCGGCTCGAACGCGGCCCCCTCACCCACAAGTCGGTCACCCCCATGCGCTCCTTCGTGCACGAGCCGATGCGCCACGGCCGGCTCTTCCTCGCCGGCGACGCCGCCCACATCGTCCCGCCCACCGGGGCCAAGGGGCTGAACCTCGCCGTCGGTGACGCCGTCACCCTCGCCCGCGCCCTCGCCCACGAGAAGGAGACCGGCTCCCCGGACCTCCTCGACGCCTACTCCGCGACGTGTCTGCGCCGCGTGTGGCAGGCCGAGCGGTTCTCCTGCGACATGACGACGATGCTCCATCCGGCCCCGGGCGGCACCCCGTTCGACGCCCGCCTCCAGCGGGCCCGGCTCGAACGCATCGCCTCCTCCCGCGCGGCCGCGACCGACCTGGCCGAGGCGTACACCGGGTTTCCTTTCGGTTAGGTCGCAGGTTCGTCAGGGAATGCGATCAACCGTGGCCGGGAATCACCGGTCCACGTAGCGTGTGAGGCAGCAGGGCAGAGGAAAGATCCTCCTCAAGTATCATGGTCGGTCCTTTGCCAATCCATTACTCTTGAGCCAAGGCTGCGCACGGCAGCCATGGAGGAGTGAAATGAGGAGCAGTAACCCGGTCTTCTCGCGACGGGGGTTCAGCCGCGACAACGGCTACGCCGGCTTCAACACCGCACCGCAGGCCGGGTACGCACAGGGCAACCCGTACGCGCAGAACCCCTACGCCCAGAACCCGTACGCCCAGCCGGGGGTTCAGCACGGCGCCCCGCCGCAGGCCCCCGTCACCACCGACCGGATGACCATGGACGACGTCGTCGTCCGCTCGGCCATCACACTCGGCACCGTCGCCGTCGGCGCCGTCCTCGCCTGGGCGCTGCTGCCGGTCACGGCGACCAGCTACGGCCTGGCCGTCGGTTCCGCGATCGTCGCGTTCGTCCTCGCGATGGTCCAGAGCTTCAAGCGCACCCCGTCCCCCGCGCTGATCCTCGGGTACGCCGCCTTCGAGGGCGTCTTCCTCGGGGTCATCAGCGAGATGTACAACAGCCGCTGGAGCGGCGCCCCGTTCCAGGCGGTGCTCGGCACCATGGCGGTCACGGCGGCGACCCTGCTGGTCTACAAGGCCGGCTGGATCCGCGTCACCGCCCGCTACGCCCGCATCGGTATCGCCATCGCCATGGCGTTCCTGGTGGTCATGGCGGTCAACCTGCTGCTGGTCGCGTTCGGCGTCGCCGAGGACGGCGGTCTGCGCAGCTTCGGTCCGCTCGGCGCGCTCGTCGGCATCATCGCGATCCTGCTCGGCGCGTTCTTCCTGACCCTCGACTTCAAGCAGATCGAGGACGGCATCGCCTACGGCGCCCCGCGCAACGAGTCCTGGCTGGCCGCGTTCGGCCTCACCATGACCCTGGTGTGGATCTACGTCGAGATGCTCCGGCTGGTGGCGATCTTCACCAACAACGACTAGCGCGAGCGGCGCGTGCGCCGGTCATGAGCAAGGGCCCCGGGTCGCGACCCGGGGCCCTTCGCCGTCTAGAGCAGCTTGCGGGCTGCCCTCCTCAGGTCGTACTCGTGGACGATCGCCTTCGCGTGACCGTACGCGAGGTCGTACTCGTGCCGGAGCCAGCTGACCTTCTCCTCGAAGCGGAACAGGGCGGGGCCTTCTTCTACGGTGCGCAGCCAGTCGGAGACTTCACGACCGGTGCAATGGGGGATGCGGGCGAGCAGGTTGCGGTGGGTCTCCTCGGAGAAGAGTTGGGACATCGGCGCCTCCGAACGCAAAGGGGATGTAAGCCGGTCCTTCACGTCACCGTGCCTGAGCGTTCGCGTATTGGCAACAGTGCGGCACGTTACGCTCGGCGCGTGGTTGATACGACGCCCTTGACCCAAGCAGTGGATCACTTCGCCGACCGGTTGCGCGCGGCGCCGCAGAGCCGCCTTCAGCGGGGCGCCGCCGCGGAGGCACTGGCACTGGCCAGGGAGTTGGCCCGGCGGGCGCAGGCTGTGGAGGAGCCGGGGAGCGAGGCCCGGGAGATGCCGGATGCGGGGATGTTCGCGGCGGCTGATCAAATCCTCGTGGCCGCGCACGATTTGGCGCTGGTGCTGCGGACCGAGGACGAGGTCGCCGAATCGGTCCGGATGGTCGAGGAGGCGCGGCAGAGGGCGGGCGTCTAGGGGGTTTCGCGACCGGCGGTCTGGTGGCCGGTCCCGCGGTGCCCGCGCCCCCGGCGGGGTGCCGGGCCCCGCCGGTGTCTCACAGCGACGCTATGACCCGGTCGGCCAGGATGTAGACCATGTCCTCGCCGCAGGCGAAGGTCAGGGTGTAGGCGCCGGAGATGCCCGAGCCGCCCAGCAGGTACGGGGCCTCGCCCGCGCCCACGGCCGCCGCCAGGCGTTCGGCGGTCTCGCGGTGGCCCGGGGTCATGCACAGGGTGGTGCCGTCGGCGAAGACGTAGACGTCGAGGGTGCCGAGCGGGCCCGGCCGGACGTCGGAGAGCTCGACGCGCTGGGCGGCCAGCTGCTCCAGCGTGGTCACCGTGCGCTCGTGGTCGTTCACCGCCGGCGACTGCACCGGGACGAAGTCGGGGTGCGAGGGGTGGCGGCGGCGGGCCGCGGCCAGCTCCGGGGACTCCCCGGCGAACTCGTCGGCCTCGGCGGTCGGCTCGGACACCGGCTCCAGGCCGGCGAAGTCGGTCGGCCGGGGCAGGAACAGGTCGGCGTCGGGCAGGCCGAGCAGCGTGGGGGTGTCGGAGGCGTCACGGGCCTCCTGCGCGGCCCAGAAGGCGCGCGCCTCGGCCAGCTCCCGCTCCCGCTCCTCGGCGAGCGCCTCGGCCACGGCGGCGCGTATGTGGTCGGCGTCGGAGTGGCTGCGGGCGTTCGGCACCAGCGCGCGCATGGCGGCTGACTGGTTCTCCGCGAGCTGGGCCTGCAGCTCCCCGAGCTGGCGGCGCAGCTTCAGAACGGTGCGCAGGACGGCGACGCCCACGGCGCAGGTGGCGGCCGTGGTGAGCAGCAGGGCGATCGGCATGGCGCTCACTGACGTACTCCCGGTTCAAAGTCGACCCCCGACTTCCTACATCAGCTTGAAGGGCGGACTATCCAACTGTCAGTGCGTAACGTCACGAAACGGACGGGACTTTGAGTTCGCGCCGGGGCTGTGTACCGCGCTGACCTGCGCTGACCTGCACCGATGGGGGCGGCGAGCGAGATAGGTCACATCCTGGGCGAGATTGGATCACGGAAAGGCCCAGAACCTTGGGGTTTCCTCGGTTCCGGGCCGTTTCCTGACGTGACGTGCCTGCTCCGCTACGGACGGTGTGTCAGCTGAGGCGCTCGATGACCATCGCCATGCCCTGGCCGCCGCCGACGCACATCGTCTCCAGGCCGAACTGCTTGTCGTGCCACTGCAGGGAGTTGATGAGCGTGCCGGTGATCCGGGCGCCGGTCATGCCGAAGGGGTGTCCGACGGCGATGGCGCCGCCGTTGACGTTCAGCTTGTCGAGGTCGATGCCGAGGTCCCGGTAGGAGGGGATCACCTGGGCGGCGAAGGCCTCGTTGATCTCGACCAGGTCGATGTCGTCGATGGTCAGGCCGGCGCGCCGCAGGGCCTGCTTGCTCGCCTCGACCGGGCCGAGGCCCATGATCTCGGGGGAGAGGCCGGAGACGCCGGTGGACACGATCCGGGCCAGCGGGGTCAGGCCCAGCTCGCGGGCCTTGGTGTCGGACATGATGACGACGGCCGCGGCACCGTCGTTGAGCGGGCAGCAGTTGCCGGCGGTGACGAGCCCGTCCGGGCGGAAGACCGGCTTCAGGCCGGCGACGCCCTCCAGGGTGACGCCGGGGCGGGGCCCGTCGTCCTTGCTGACGACCGTGCCGTCGGGAAGCGTGACCGGGGTGATCTCGCGCTCCCAGAAGCCGTTCTTGATGGCCTGCTCGGCGAGGTTCTGCGAGCGGACGCCGAACTCGTCCATGTCCTGGCGGGTGACGCCCTTGGCGCGGGCCAGGTTCTCGGCGGTCTGGCCCATCGCGATGTACGGGTCGGGCAGCAGGCCGTCCTCGCGCGGGTCGTGCCAGGTCGTGCCCTCCTGCTGCGCGACCGCCGCGGTGCGGGCCTCGGCCTCGGCGAACAGCGGGTTGTGGGTGTCCGGCAGGCCGTCGGAGCTGCCCTTGACGAAACGGGAGACCGTCTCGACGCCGGCCGAGATGAAGACGTCGCCCTCGCCGGCCTTGATGGCGTGCAGGGCCATGCGGGAGGTCTGCAGGGACGAGGAGCAGTAGCGGGTGATCGTGCAGCCCGGCAGGTGGTCCATGCCCATCTGCACGGCGACGATGCGGCCGAGGTTGTGGCCCTGCTCGCCGCCGGGGAGGCCGCAGCCGAGCATCAGGTCGTCGATGTCCCGGGGGTCCAGCTCGGGGATCTTGGCGAGCGCGGCCTGGATGATCGTGGCGGTCAGGTCGTCGGGGCGCAGGTCCTTCAGGGAGCCCTTGCCTGCGCGGCCGATGGGGGAGCGGGCGGTCGAGACGATGACGGCTTCGGGCATCACGGCTCCATCTGAACGGGGTGTGCTTATCGGGCAGGGCCGGTTGGGAAGTTACCGCTCCGTATGGCCCAGGTCACGGGTGTTGCCGTGTGACCCGTACCGCAATTTACTAAGCGCTTGCTTGGCCATGGCGGGCCACCCGGGGACTCCGCCCCCGGATCCCCGGCCCGTGCCCACCGGGGCGGAGCCCGCAGGGGGTCACACCGAGGGACGTGCGGGCTCCGCTTCCGGTACCCGGCGCCGCCGCCTCCGCTTGAGCAGCGCCCACGGCCCCCGCGGCCCGGTGGGCATCGCCGCCGTGACCTCCGTGCCCGCCTCGGAAGCGGCTTCCGCGGCGGCCCGTGCCACCGGCAGGAAGCCCTCGCGCCGCGACACGTCCGGCCGTTCCTCCTCCGCCGGCCACAGGCCCAGCGCCGCGCACACCGTCGGCAGCACGGCCATCGCCGCCGTCGCGTACCCCTCGGCCGAGGGGTGGTAGTTGTCCGGGCCGAACAGCTCCCGCGGGTTCGCCTCGAACTCCGGGCCCAGCAGGTCGCCCAGGGACACGGTCCGGCCCCCCTGCTCCACCACCCCGATCGTCTGTGCCGCCGCCAGCTGCCGGGAGGCCCGCCGGGCCAGCCAGCGCAGCGGCTGCTGCACCGGCTCGATGGTGCCGAGGTCCGGGCACGTGCCGACCACCACCTCCGCGCCGGCCGTGCGCAGCCGTCGTACCGCCGCCGACAGGTGACGTACCGAACGGGTCGGCGGCATCCGGTGCGTCACGTCGTTCGCGCCGATCATGATCACGCAGATGTCCGGGACGGGAGCCGAGGACGACAGGACCAGGGCCACCTGGCGGTCCAGGTCGTCGGACTGGGCGCCCGGCAGGGCGACGTTGCGCAGTTCCACGGGGCGTTCCGCCACCGCAGCCAGGCCCGAGGCCAGCAGCGCGCCCGGTGTCTGTCCCGACCGGTGCACACCCTGCCCGGCCGCCGTGGAGTCGCCGAGCATGGTCAGACGGAGGGGCGGTTCTCCCGGGACGTCGTACGCGTGGCCGTACACACCGTCGGCCACCGGGACCCGGCCGCCGCTGCCGTTGCCCACATGGCGCCGCGCCAGACGGACCTCCGCCAGCAGCACACCGACCGCGGCCGCGCCGATCAGTCCGACCCCGCCACCGCCGTACGCCGCTCCGGCCGCGATGCGGCGGGCCACCCTCGCCCTCGACATGCTCGTCATGCGTCGCCGCCACCTCCTCATAGCCGTACATCCACTCCTTGCCCCGTACAGACCGTGTGCCAATCTCAACGGGGAGTGAACGACCGCCACGGCCACACAGCTGGCCTTAGGCTGGCGACACCACTACGAACACTTCTTTTGCAGCGACCGGAGACAACGGTGCGATTCCACGACTCGATGATCAGCCTCGTCGGCAACACCCCGCTGGTGCGGCTCAACAACGTGACCAAGGGCATCCAGGCCACCGTCCTGGCCAAGGTGGAGTACTTCAACCCGGGCGGCTCCGTGAAGGACCGCATCGCCCTGCGCATGATCGAGGCCGCCGAGGAGAGCGGGGAGCTGAAGCCGGGCGGCACCATCGTCGAGCCGACCAGTGGCAACACCGGTGTGGGACTGGCGATCGTCGCCCAGCAGAAGGGCTACAAGTGCATCTTCGTCTGCCCTGACAAGGTCTCCACCGACAAGATCAACGTGCTGCGCGCGTACGGCGCGGAAGTGGTCGTCTGCCCGACCGCCGTGGCGCCGGAGCACCCGGACTCCTACTACAACGTCTCCGACCGGCTCGTCCGGGAGACCCCGGGGGCCTGGAAGCCCGACCAGTACTCCAACCCCAACAACCCGCTGTCGCACTACCACTCGACCGGTCCGGAGCTGTGGGAGCAGACCGAGGGGAGGATCACCCACTTCGTGGCGGGCGTGGGTACGGGCGGGACCATCTCCGGTACCGGCCGCTACCTGAAGGACACCAGCGACGGCAAGGTCCAGGTGATCGGCGCCGACCCCGAGGGCTCGGTGTACTCCGGCGGCTCCGGGCGGCCGTACCTGATCGAGGGCGTCGGTGAGGACTTCTGGCCGACCGCCTACGACCGCACCGTCGCCGACGAGATCGTCGCCGTGTCCGACAAGGACGCCTTCCAGATGACCCGCCGCCTGGCCAAGGAGGAGGGCCTGCTCGTCGGCGGCTCCTGCGGCATGGCCGTCGTCGCCGCGCTGCGGGTCGCCGAGCGGCTCGGCCCGGACGACGTCGTGGTCGTACTGCTCCCGGACAGCGGCCGTGGGTACCTGTCGAAGATCTTCAACGACGAGTGGATCAGCCAGCACGGGTTCAGCGAGCAGACCACCACCGGGCAGACGGCCGGGGCGGTGCTCGCGCAGAAGGCGGACGTGGAAGAGGGCATCCCGAACTTCGTGCACATGCACCCCACGGAGACCGTGGGGGAGGCGATCAGCGTGCTGCGCGAGTACGGCGTGTCCCAGATGCCGGTGGTGGCCCCCGGTGCGGGACATCCCGACGTGATGGCGGGAGAGGTGATCGGCGCCGTGGAGGAGCGGGTGTTGCTGCACGCCCTGGTGGCCGACCACGCCCCCTCGGACGCTCCGCTGGAGAAGTACATGTCCGAGCCGCTGCCGGTCGTCGGTTCCGGTGAGCCGGTGGAGCGCCTGATGTCCGCCCTTGAAGGCCGTGACGCTGCGGTGGTCCTGGTGGACGGAAAGCCCGCCGGGATCGTCACCCGCCAGGACCTCCTGGCCTTCCTCGCGAACCCGGCGGCGTGATCCCGCCGTTGGGCCCGGCACCTCTGCGGAGCCGTGGGCAGGGATCCGGACCGCCGCCGAAGAGCGACCGGGTCTGATCGTGGCCGGATCGGCGGGAACAGGTGACGGCCCCCTGGTGAACGGCCCGTGTCCCGGGCGAACATGCGGTGACCCGGGCCGTCCGAAGCCGTACCGGAAGTGTCACGTGCGCGCAGCACCCGCTTAACACGGGTCCGGCACATTGGTGGGTGTCGGCAGGACGGCGGGGTTCCTCCCAGGCGTTGAGCGCGGGGGCGGGCTCCCGTCCGGGCCGGCGCAGAACGGCGCCTAGGACCTCCGGAGCGGCTCCCGGACCTCCATGGACGCCACGGACGCGGGGCCCGGCCTGACCCGGCCCGCGTCCCTCGCGGGGACCGCCGTCGTCCCGCCCCCCGGCAACGGGGGTGCGGCGGTCCCCGCGAAAGCCTCTTCCGCGGGTCCCCGTGGGCCTCGGCGTGCGGTGCCGGGCCCCCAACTCCCCAGCAGGACAAGGCGCTCCGCGGTCTCCGGCCCCCGGTTCCGGGGTGTACGCCACGATCGTCTGCCCGGGGCCCGCCGGGGTCGTCGGGGTCGCGGACGTCGTCGCCCGCGCCACCAGCCGGCCCCGGCACGTCGACCTCCGCCGGGTCATGGTGCTGCCGGCCCGGCAGGCGTGAGGGCGGTCAGTCCTCGGACGACGTGCGCCGCCGCCCGGTGAGCAGGTCCGGGTTGGTGCGCACCGCCTGGGCGAAGTTGACGCCGACGATGCCGGCCCAGGTCGCCAGCGTCCCGGCCGTCCCCGCGATGCCGCCGCCGACGGCGGTCAGCGGGATCGCCAGGACCAGCGAGACGACGGCGAACCCGAAGCGCTCCGTCCAGGTGTCGGCGTCCTTCGGGCGCCGGGCGCCGCGCGCCGTCTCCATCCGCTGCTCGGCCAGGTGCCGCCGTACCCGGCGGTCCACCGCGTCGTCGATCCGCTGCTCGACCTTCTCCAGGAAGGAGTCGGCCAGCGCGGAGTCGTAGTCGTCACCGAGGTCCGTGCGGGCCCGCACGGTGGCGTCGAGTTCCTTCCGCAGGTCCGCGTCCTTCTTCAGGCTCGCGTCCGGCGAGTCCAGTGTGCTCATGGGCCCGAGCCTACGGAGCGGTCGCTTCCCCCCGCACTGGGGACAGCCCCCCTCTTCGCGCCGGGCCGCCGCCGCTTGCCTGGCTGTATAACGTCATGCAGAGTTCTTGGTGACTGAATAGGGCGACTGAATAGGCTTCGGTGGTCACAGAGCAGGATCGGATGTCGGGGTGAGGGGAGTTTGGGCTTGATGTCGTCTCGCATCATGGACGCGCCGGAGTCCGTGCCGCCCCTGCGGGCCGCGACGGGCGTGGTCGACGGGGACGGGCTCGGCGTCGAGGACGCCGTACGGCTCGCCGACGGTGCCGCGCACCCGGTCCCCGGGGCCGACGCGCCGCGGCCCGCGGAGCACTCCTGGAACGCCGCCCGGCCGACCGCCGCCACCCGGCGCGTCCACGGCCGCTCCACCGGCGTCGGCGCCCACCGGAACGCCGCGCGGCAGACCCCGCGCGCGTGCGGTGCGTACCGTCACGATCCGGCCGACCGGCCGCTCACGGACGACGTGACGGCGGCGGCCGCACTGCTCGACCGGTTCACGGACATCTGGAGGGGGAGCGCGTCATGAGCGTGGACAGGAGTACCGGGGCGACGGGCATGACGGACAGCCCCGCCAACCGGCTGCAGGCGCTCTTCGAAGGGCACCGGCTCACGCCGACCCAGCGCCGGATCGCGCACAGCATGGTGCGGCGGGCCGCCGACGTGCCCTTCCTGTCCAGCGTGGAGCTGGCCGAACTGGCCGGGGTCAGCCAGCCGTCGGTGACCCGGTTCGCCGTCGCGCTCGGCTTCGACGGCTATCCGGCGCTGCGCAAGCACCTGCGCGAGGTCGTACCGGCCGAACCGGCCGCCGGGGCGGGCGCCTTCAACGAGTACCAGCAGGCCGTCGAGGCCGAGATCGAGAACCTGAGGCACCTCGCCGACCTGCTGGCCGACCCGCGCCCGGTGCAGAGGGCCGGCCGGATCCTGGCCGCATCGCGTCCGCTGCCGGTGCTCGGCCTGCGCGCCGCCGCCTCCCAGGCGTACGGCTTCGCCTACTTCGCCGCCAAGGTGCACCCGGACGTCCGGCTGCTCAACGAGGGCGGCACGATGATCCAGGACCGGATCGACGCGGCCGTCCGCGCCGGCGCCTCCGCGCTGCTGTGCTTCGCGCTGCCCCGGCATCCGCGCGAGGTCGTCGACACCCTCGCCTACGCCAAGGACATGGGCCTGACGACCGTCACGGTCGCCGACTCCGCGTTCGCCCCGGTCGCCAAGTACTCCGATCTGCTGCTGCCCGCCGCCGTCGGCACCGGGCTCGCCTTCGACACCGCGTGCGCGCCGATGCTGCTCGGGCGGGTGCTGCTGGAGGCGGTCTGCGACGACCTGCCGCAGGCGCAGGCCCGGCTGGAGGAGTTCGACGCGAAGGCGGCGGCCCGGGGTCTGTTCGTGGAGTGACCGGCCGTCTTCCGCGTGTGCTCTCAGATTCGTCTCACGTTCTGCCACTAGGTTCCCGGCGAGGCTTTGTTTGCGGGCACGTGACACGGGAGGCTGACGTGGCGCGCGGAGGACAGGGACTGGCCCGGGTGGCCGTCGTCGTACGGGCGGGGGCCGCACCGCTGTGGTGGTCCGGGGTGTTCGCCACCGGGATCGGTGTGCTGCCCCAGGGGGTGACCGGGCGCCGGATCGGGGTGCTCGCCGGGGCCGCGCTGTTCCTCGTGGCAGCGGCCGCCATGGCGCTCGTACGACGCCGGCGGTACGGCGCCCTGGCTCGCGGTGCGACCCGCGCGGGCAAGTACGACGTGCTGCAGGACCGTGCGGTGACCGTGCGCACCTGGCGCCGGGGGCACCGCTGGTGGCTGCTGCTGGCCTGTGCCGCCGCGCTCGGCTCGGCCTTCGCCGTGCCCGCGGCCGGCGGCATGCTGCTGGCCGGCCTCGGCACCGGGCTGCGGCTCAAGGCCGCCTGGATCGGGCGGCGGGAGCGGGCCGGGGAGACGCTGCTGTGGGTGCGCGTCGACTGGCTCGACCGGCGCGGCGGGGGCCCGGCGGGCAGGTCCGTGAAGGGCCTGCGCGGTACGGGCATCGCGGCCGGCGACGCGGCCCCGGGCGGGGCCCGCCGCCGTACCGCGGCCGTCGTCTGACTAGACCTCCAGCTCCTCCTCGATCTTCTTCAGCTGGTGCCGGGCCATCGCCAGGTTGGCCCGGGACGAGTCGAGGACCAGGTAGAGGAACAGGCCGTTGCCGCCGCGGCTCTTGAGCAGGCGGATCAGGTGGTACTGGTCCGACAGCGTGATCAGGACGTCCTCGATCTCTCCCTTGAGGCCCAGCATCTCCATCGTGCGCATCTTGGCGCGGATCACGTCGGTGTTGCCCGCCGCGGCCACGTTCAGGTCGAAGGCCTTGCTGCCGCCCATCGTGCCCAGCGCCATTCCGCTGGTGTAGTCGACGAGTGCGACGCCGGTGGCGCCCTCGATGGAGGTGAGGGCTTCCTTCAGGGCGGTCTCGGTGTTGGCCATGGTGATCCTTTCGGAACGGAAGGGTTCGAATCAGCTGTCGGTCGCGGTGCGCGCCTCGGCGGCCGTGGTGCGGGGCGCGCGGGCGGTGCGGGTACGGGTCGGGGGCGGGGTGCTGACGGCGCCCAGCGGCCGGGTGGGCCGGCGGGTCTCCCGGGCGGCGGCCTCGGCGGCGTCCAGCAGCTCCCCGATGCGGGCGCCGGCCCGGCGGCCCTCCAGGTGCAGCCGGCCCACGTTGACCCGGCCTTCGGCGAGCAGGGTCAGTACGGCCGTGCGGCCGGCCGTGTACGTGGCGACGTAGCCGCGCTCGCCGCGCACCAGCAGTTCCCGCAGGCCGCCGTTGCCGGTGGCGTCGGCGACCCGCACGGCGACGCCGAGGGAGGCCGCGGTGAGCGCGGACAGGCCCTCCGGGTCGACTCCGGGGGTGTCGTGGGCGACGACGAGTCCGTCGACGCCGGCCGCCAGGGCGCCGGTGAGCTGCGGCACCCGGGTGCGCAGCCGGTGCAGCTCGTCCAGGACGGCCTGGAGGTCCTCCTCGGACACCATCAGCTCTCTCCTCTCGGCGGGGCGGTGCCGTTCAAAGCGCCTCCAGCGCATCCCTGAGCCTCTTCAGCAGCGCGATGTCGGGGTCGGTGACCGGGGGTGGTGTCAGGGGCGGCGGGACGGGTTCCATGACGACGGGCGCCAGGGGGGTGACCTGGCCGGCCGCCGCGAGCCGGCGTACGTCCACCAGCGTGTGGAAGGCCTGCCGGCCCAGGTTCCGGGCGATCGCGGTGGCCGTGCGGACGCCGTCCACACGGTCCAGGACGGCCCGCTGCCGGGGGGTGACGGGTGCGGTGGCGGCCGGGTCCGCGCGGATCAGCGGGGCGCTGTCGGCGGCCGGGTCCGGCCACATCCGGTGCAGCATCAGGCGGCGGCGCAGCGTCTCCCGTTCCAGGGCAACGACCGGGACCGAGGGCAGCGGGCCGATGCGGGGCGCGTTGTCGTACCGGAAGTGTCCCGGGGTGCTGCTCGGGGCCAGTGTGAAGTACCCGGCGTCGTACAGCGCGTCCAGATGGCACAGCTCCAGCGCGCCGGACGGTAACAGCCCGGACTCCAGGAGGAGTTCGGCGGCCTGCAGCGGGCCGGCGGCCCGGTCGGCGGCCCGCTGCCAGGCGGCGGTCGCGAGGGTGCCGTGGGCCGTGAGGAGCACGTCGAGGCCGGGGGCGAGGGGGCTCTCGGCGTGCACCACCCGGCCCTCGGCGAGGTGCAGGGTGCCGTGCTCGCGCACCAGGACGCCGGTGGCCCGCTCCTCGGCGAGCCGGGTCAGCATCGGCGACAGCGCCCGGGGGGCCGACTTGTCCCGCACGGGCAGCGGCGGCGGAGGTGTCTGCACCACGGTCATCCCAGCACCAGCCGGGCAGCCATCTCGCCGAGCCGGATCCGGGCGAGCGCGAGATTGCCCTCCTCGCGGCCGAGCCACAGGTGCAGGAAGACGCTGCTGTCGAAGGACGTGTCCACGAACCGCAGCAGGTGGTAGCTGTCGTGGTTGCTGACGAGCACGTCCTCGACGGGCGGGTGCCCGTCCCCGTGGGCCGCGAAGGCTCCGTGCTCGGCGGCCATCCGGGCCAGTTCGGCGGCCTCGGCGGCGGTCGTCTCGTGATCGCCGCCGGGCGCCTCCCCGACCGTGCCGAGCGCCAGTCCGCTCGTCCAGTCCACCAGTGCCGCTCCCCGCGCACCGGGCAACCGCATCGCTTCCAGCAGGCACTCGTCGATTCCGGGCACCGTGGGTTCCCTCCCGCCTGGGCCTCCGGCTGAGTGACAGTGACACTACGCACCGTGCGCGCGGAAGTGGGAGCCTTTGGCAATTTCCGGTGGAACATGCGTCCGGCGTACTAGTGTGGGTCAACTGACGTGTGCCCTCAGACGTGTTGACCCATTTGTTCGAAGGTGCCGGGGGTGGGTCAACGGCTCCCGGGCGCCCTGAGGGTGGTGAGCGCGGGCGCGTGCGCCCCGCCGGATTCCGCCACCACCTCGGCGACCGTCTGCGGCTCCCGTACGGTGGCGAAGGCGACCCCTCCCGAACCGTCCGGCGCGAAGCCGTAGATGCCGGGCCGGGCGAGGGAGTTGTAGGCGTAGTGGTGGGCGAAGTAGTACGCGCCCGTGTCCAGCGCCGCCGCGTAGTCGCCCTGCTCCAGCAGTGGCAGCGCGCGGCCCTCCGCCAGCAGGTCGCCCGAGAAGCAGGCCGGCCCGGCCACGTCCTGCACCACCTCCGGACCCGGCTTCGGCCGTCCCTTGGCGTCGTACGCGCCGATCCTGAGCGGCCACACCCCCGGCGCGTACACGGTCCGCGTCGCCACCTGCACGCCCGCGTGCGTCACCGCGATCCGCCGCCCGCCCGCGCTCTTGGCGTACTCCACCCGGGCCACCACCGTGCCGTGCTTGGCCAGCAGCGACCGCCCGAACTCGGTCACCAGCCCGTACCGCCCGTCGAACAGCCCCGGCACCTGTCCGGCCAGCAGCCGGGCGTACTGCGCGTACGACGGCGCCGTCGCCTCCGCCGCGAAGTTCACCGGCAGTCCGCCGCCGATGTCGAGCGTGTCGATCTGCCGCCGCCCGGCCCTCTCGTTGATCTCCTCCGCGAGCGCGTACGCCTCCGCCGCGCCCCGCGCCAGCAGCGGCAGCGGGATGCCCTGCGAGCCGGTGTGCGCGTGCAGCCGGGTCAGCCACGGCCGGTCCAGGTACGCCCGCACGACCCATTCGCGCGCCCCCTCGTCGCGCAGCGCCACCCCGAACTTCGAGGTCCCGGTCGCCGTCGAGGTCGCCCCGATCGTGCCGCCGCCGATCTGCGGGTTCACCCGGATGCCGAGCGGGGAGCGGCTGGGCGCGGCCCGGACGAGGGTGTCCAGGCGGTCCAGCTCCTGCGGATTGTCGGCGTTCACCGCGATCCCCAGCGCCAGCGCCTCGCGCAGCTCCGCCGGGGTCTTGGCGGGCGAGTCCAGCACGGTCCGGCCGGTCGGCACCCCGGCCGCGCGGGCCAGCGCCAGCTCGCCCGGGCTGGCCACCTCCGCGCCGATGCCCGCCTCGTGCAGCAGCCGCAGCACGGGCACCAGCGGGGTCGCCTTCACCGCGAAGGCGTGCAGCACCGGCGTCCCGGGCGGCAGGACCGCGTCGAACGCCGCCCGCAGAGCCGCCGCCGACTCCCGGATCCCGGTCACGTCCAGCAGTCCCACGACGGCGGCGTCCGGTCCCAGCAGCCCCTGCTCGACGGCGGCCCGCACCGCCATGTCCCGCCGGGCGGCGCGCTCCCGTGCCTCGGCGGCCCGCGTCCGGATGTCCTGCTCCACGGCCTCTCCCCTCGTGTCCCGTCGTGCCCGTCCTCGCGTACATCCAGCCAAACACCGGCGGCGCGCGGACGGGTGCGCCCCGATGTATTGACTAGTTCTATTCAGGAATGCAGGATGTGAATAGATGTAGTAACAGGAGGAGGCAGACGATGTCGGGACCCCGCCCCGTACGAGCACCGCGCGGCACGGAACTCAGCGCCCTGGGATGGCAGCAGGAAGCCGCCCTGCGCATGCTGCAGAACAACCTCGACCCCGAGGTCGCCGAGCACCCCGACAAGCTCGTCGTCTACGGCGGCACCGGCAAGGCCGCCCGTGACTGGCGCTCCTTCGACGCCATGGTGCGCACGCTGAGGACCCTCAAGCAGGACGAGACCATGCTGGTCCAGTCCGGCCGCCCGGTCGGCGTGATGCAGACCCACGAGTGGGCCCCGCGTGTCCTCATCGCCAACTCCAACCTGGTCGGCGACTGGGCCAACTGGGAGGAGTTCCGCCGTCTGGAGGCCCTCGGCCTGACCATGTACGGCCAGATGACCGCCGGCTCCTGGATCTACATCGGCACCCAGGGCATCCTCCAGGGCACCTACGAGACCTTCGCCGCCGTCGCCGCGAAGAAGTTCAACGGCACCCTCGCCGGGACCATCACCCTCACGGCCGGCCTCGGCGGCATGGGCGGCGCCCAGCCCCTCGCCGTGACGATGAACGACGGCGTCGCCCTCTGCATCGACTGCGACCCCCGCGCCATCGAGCGCCGCATCGAGCACCGCTACCTGGACGTGAAGGCCGACTCCCTCGACCACGCGCTGCAGCTGGCCACCGAGGCCCGTGACGCCCGCCGCCCGCTGTCCATCGGCGTCCTCGGCAACGCCGCCGAGCTGGTCCCGCAGCTCCTCGCGATGAACGCCCCCATCGACATCGTCACCGACCAGACCTCCGCCCACGACCCGCTGTCCTACCTGCCGGTCGGCGTGGCCTTCGAGGACATGGCCGACGCCGCCGCGAAGGACCCGGCCGGCTTCACCACGCGTGCGCGGGAGTCCATGGCGCGTCATGTGGAGGCCATGGTCGGCTTCATGGACGCCGGTGCCGAGGTCTTCGACTACGGCAACTCCATCCGTGGCGAGGCCCAGCTGGCGGGGTACGGCCGGGCGTTCGCCTTCCCCGGTTTCGTGCCCGCCTACATCCGCCCGCTCTTCTGCGAGGGCAAGGGCCCGTTCCGCTGGGCCGCCCTGTCCGGCGACCCCGCCGACATCGCCAAGACCGACAAGGCGATCCTGGAGCTGTTCCCGGAGAACGAGTCCCTGGCCCGCTGGATCAAGATGGCCGGCGAGCGCGTCCACTTCCAGGGTCTGCCCGCGCGCATCTGCTGGCTCGGCTACGGCGAGCGCGACAAGGCCGGCGAGCGCTTCAACGACATGGTGGCCTCCGGTGAGCTGGCGGCTCCGCTGGCGATCGGCCGCGACCACCTGGACTGCGGGTCGGTGGCGTCGCCGTACCGCGAGACCGAGGCGATGCTCGACGGGTCCGACGCGATCGCCGACTGGCCGCTGCTGAACGCGATGGTCAACGTGGCCTCCGGTGCGTCGTGGGTCTCCCTCCACCACGGTGGCGGCGTGGGGATGGGGCGCTCCATCCACGCCGGCCAGGTCTCCGTGGCCGACGGGACGAAGCTGGCCGGCGAGAAGATCCGCCGGGTGCTCACCAACGACCCGGGCATGGGTGTCATCCGGCACGTGGACGCGGGGTACGACATCGCGGAGTCGGTCGCCGCCGAGCGCGGGGTGCGGGTGCCGATGCGTGAGGGTGACGAGGCGTGACCCAGCGCTCTGCTGAGCCGAGCGGCAGCGGTCCGGTGGGGGCCGGGCTCTCGTCGCCGTCCGCCGCTCGGGCCGGTGCCTCCTTCCACGAGATGTGGCGCGAGCTGCTCCCGATCGGCCGGCACCCCGACTCCGGCGGCTACCGCCGCTACGCCTGGACCGGGGCCGACGCCGACTGCCGGGCCTGGTTCAAGGAGCAGGCCGAAGCCCGTGGGCTGACGTACGAGCTGGACCGGAACGGGAACCAGTGGGCCTGGCTCGGGGACCCGGCGGCCGGGGACGCGGTGGTCACCGGGTCGCACCTGGACTCCGTCCCGGACGGCGGGGCCTTCGACGGGCCCCTCGGGGTCGTGTCCTCCTTCGCCGCGCTGGACGAGCTGCGCGGCAGGGCAGTGCGGTTCGCGAGGCCCCTGGCCATCGTCAACTTCGGCGACGAGGAGGGGGCCCGGTTCGGGCTCGCCTGTGTCGGGTCCCGGCTCACCGCCGGGCAGTTGAGCGTCGAGCAGGCGCACCGGCTCACCGACGGGGACGGGGTCAGCCTCCCGCAGGCCATGGAGGCCGCCGGATACGACCCCGAGGGGATCGGGGCCGACCCGGAGCGGCTGGCCCGGATCGGAGCCTTCGTCGAACTGCACGTGGAGCAGGGACGGGCCCTGGACCTGTCCGGGGACCGGGTGGGCATCGCCAGTGCCATCTGGCCGCACGGCCGCTGGCGGTTCGACTTCCGGGGCGAGGCCAACCACGCCGGCACCACCCGGCTGGCCGACCGGCGCGACCCGATGCTCTCCTACGCCGAGACCGTGCTCGCCGCCCGCCGCGAGGCCGAACTCGCCGGTGCCGTCGCCACCTTCGGGAAGATCGCGGTGGAGCCCAACGGGGTCAACGCGATTCCCTCCCTCGTGCGCGGCTGGCTCGACTCCCGCGCCGCCGACCAGGAGACCCTGGACACGGTGGTCGGGGGCGTGGAGAAGGCCGCACGCGCCTACGCCGACGCCCACGGCATCGACCTGGACGTCGTGCGCGAGTCCTTCACCCCGGTCGTGGAGTTCGACCACGCGCTGCGCGACGAACTCGGCCGCATCCTCGGCAAGGACACCGGCCTGAAGGTACCCGTCCTGGGGACCGGGGCCGGACACGACGCCGGAATCCTCTCCGGCACCATTCCGACCGCCATGCTGTTCGTGCGCAACCCCACCGGTGTCTCGCACTCCCCGGCCGAGTTCGCCGCCGAGGACGACTGTGTGGCCGGGGTGCACGCGCTCGCCGACGTACTGGAAGGGCTGGCCTGCAGGTGACCGAGCGGACCTACTGGTTGGAGCACGCCTGGCTCGGCGCGAACGTCGAGCCGGGGGTCGTGCTCGAGGTCGCGGACGGGCGGATCAGCGCCGTCCGCACCGGCGTCGCCACCCCGCCGCCCGGCGCCGAGGCACTGCGCGGGCTCACCCTGCCGGGGCTCGCCAACGCCCACAGCCACGCCTTCCACCGGGCCCTGCGCGGCACCGTCCAGGTCGGCTCCGGCACCTTCTGGACCTGGCGCGAGGTGATGTACTCCGTCGCCGACCGGCTGACCCCGGACACCTACCACGCCCTGGCGCGCGCGGTGTACGCCGAGATGGCCCTGGCCGGCATCACCGGTGTCGGCGAGTTCCACTACGTGCACCACGCGCCCGGCGGCACCCCCTACGCCGACCCCAACGCCATGGGGGAGGCGCTGATCGACGCCGCCGCCGAGGCCGGCATCCGCATCACCCTCCTCGACACCTGTTATGTGTCGGCCGGCTTCGGCGAGCCGCCCAACACCCACCAGCTGCGGTTCTCCGACGGCAGCGCGGAGGCCTGGGCCGAACGCTGTGCGGTCCTCAAGGAACGGGACCACGCGCGGATCGGGGCGGCGATCCACTCCGTACGGGCCGTACCGGCCGGCCAGTTGGCGACCGTCGCCGGGTGGGCCGAGGAGCGGCGGGCGCCGCTGCACGTGCACCTGTCGGAGCAGACCGCCGAGAACGACGCCTGCCTCGCCGCGCACGGCTGCACGCCCACCCGGCTCCTCGCCGACCACGGTGTCCTCGGCGGGCGCACCACCGGTGTGCACAACACCCACCTCACCGACGAGGACATCGCCCTGCTCGGCCGCTCCGGCACCGGCACCTGCATGTGCCCGACGACCGAGCGGGACCTCGCCGACGGCATCGGCCCGGCCGTCGCCCTGCAGCGGGCCGGCTCACCGCTGTCCCTCGGCTCCGACAGCCACGCCGTCATCGACCTGCTCGAAGAGGCGCGCGCGATGGAGCTGAACGAGCGGCTGCGCACCCGCACCCGGGGGCACTGGACGGCCGCGGCCCTGCTGCGCGCGGCCTCGGCGGACGGTCACGCGGCCCTGGGCTGGGACGAGGCGGGCGCCCTGGAGACGGGGGCGCTGGCCGACTTCACGACCGTCGCCCTCGACTCCGTCAGAACAGCGGGACCGGTGCCGCGCCTCGGCGCCGAGACGGCCGTATTCGCGGCGGGCGCGGCGGACGTACGGCATACGGTCGTGGGCGGCCGGCACGTCGTACGCGACGGAGCGCACACGCTCGTACCGGACGTGCCGCGGGCCCTGGCCGCCGCCGTCGAAGCCCTGCGCGGCTGAGGACCGCCGACCCCCACGAGGACGACACCATGAGCAGCAGCACCGTCATCACCAACATCGCCACGCTGGTCACCAACGACCCCTCCCTGGGTGACGGCTCCCCTCTCGGTCTGATCCAGGACGCGGCCGTCGTCATCGACGGCGACCGCGTCGCGTGGACCGGTGAATCCAGCAAAGCACCCGCCACTGACAACCGGGTCGACGCGGGCGGCCGGGCGGTGCTGCCGGGCTTCGTGGACTCGCACTCGCACCTGGTCTTCGCCGGGGACCGCACGCAGGAGTTCAACGCCCGCATGTCCGGCCGCTCGTACACGGCCGGCGGCATCCGCACCACGGTCGCGGCCACCCGCGCCGCGACGGACGCGGAACTGGAGGCGAACCTCACCCGTTACCTCGACGAGGCCCTGCGCCAGGGCACGACGACGTTCGAGACCAAGTCGGGCTACGGCCTGACCGTCGAGGACGAGTCCCGCGCCCTGCGCATCGCCGCGCAGCACACCGACGAGGTGACCTACCTCGGCGCGCACATCGTCTCCCCCGACTACGCCGACGACCCGGCCGCCTACGTCGCCCTGGTCACCGGCGAGATGCTGGACGCCTGCGCGCCGCACGCCCGCTGGATCGACGTGTTCTGCGAGAAGGGCGCCTTCGACGGAGACCAGGCCCGCGCGATCCTGACCGCCGGCAAGGCCAAGGGCCTGCACCCGCGCGTCCACGCCAACCAGCTCTCCTACGGCCCCGGCGTCCAGCTGGCCGTCGAGCTGGACGCGGCCAGCGCCGACCACTGCACCCACCTCACGGACGCGGACGTGGACGCCCTGGCGAACGGCAGCACGGTGGCCACGCTCCTGCCCGGCGCCGAGTTCTCCACCCGTGCCCAGTGGCCGGACGCGCGCCGCCTGCTGGACGCGGGCGTCACGGTCGCCCTGTCCACGGACTGCAACCCCGGCTCCTCCTTCACCTCCTCCGTGCCCTTCTGCATCGCGCTGGCCGTCCGCGACATGCGGATGACGCCCGACGAGGCGGTCTGGTCGGCCACGGCGGGCGGCGCGGCGGCCCTGCGCCGCACCGACGTCGGCCACCTCACCCCCGGCGCCTACGCGGACCTCACGCTCCTGGACGCCCCGAGCCACGTCCACCTGGCGTACCGCCCGGGTGTCCCGCTGGTGACCGGGGTGTGGCGGCGCGGGGTGCGGGTGGTGTGAGGGGCGGTCCGTCGTTCACCTCGCCCCGGCCCGCCACCGCTGGTCGCCGCTGCCGTCCAGCGGCTGCAGCACCACCCCGTACCGGCGGGCCGGGGTCACCGCCGTCTCGATGGCGATGTCCGGGCGGACCGTGCCGTCGGGGTCGATGGTGAAGCGCAGGTTGTCGCCGTTGTCGCCGTAGACCGCGTCGCACTCCCAGATGCCGACGCCCCGGTCCACCGAGCCCCGGCTGTCCAGGCAGAAGTGGTCGTCGGCTCCCGAGCGCAGCACGCCCAGGTAGGGGTCGAAGCGCCAGCGCTGGGTGCCGGCGGAGGAGCAGGGGGCGGTGACGACGTCGTTGCCCTCGGACAGGTCGCCGTCGCGGATGTCCAGGCAGCGGCCCGTCGCCAGGTTCACCACCTGGGCGAAGGAGGTGCCGGGGGGTGCGAAGGAGGGGGTCGGCCGGGGGGTGGTGGTGTGCCGGGGCGGCGGGGGTGTGGTCGCCGGGCGGACCGTACTCCGCGTCGCGGAAGGGGACTTCGAGGGAGACTTCGACGGGGGCTTCGTGGGGGAGGCCGTCGGGGACGGGGTGAGGGAGACCGTCGCCGTCACCGTCACCGGGGGAGGCGTGGGGGTGGCGGCCGTCGGCTGCTGGGCGTCGCCGTGCGCCGGGGTGAGCAGGAACACCAGCAGCGGGGTCAGGGCCACACCCAGGGCCGCCGAGGCCAGCAGGGCACGGCGCCCAGGCGGCCAGGCCGCCCGTACGGCAGGCGGACCGGGGACGGCCGGCGGCTCCTCGGCGCGCAGGTACGCCGTTCCGCGGAACGGCAGCAGGCCCTCCGCCAGGGTCTGCCGGGGCGCGTCCCGCAGGGCCCGCAGCTCCTCGAACGCGGCGGTGCAGTGCGGACAGCGGGCCATGTGGGCGTCCAGGTCGGCGCTGTGGCGCGGCCCGTCCGGCCGTACCGCCTCCTCGATCAGCCGCCGGAAGTCGGCGCAGCGCGGGTCGTCGGAGGCGGCGAGGCGTCGGCGCAGGCAGGCCTGGGACAGGGCCTTGAGGGCCTGCGGGCTGCCGTAGGCCACGTCCGCGCGGTTCAGCCCGAGCAGGGCGGCGGTCCGCTCCTGCGGCTCCTCCTCCAGTACGCCGTACCAGATCAGGCCCTGGGTGCGGGACGGCAGCGACTGGAAGGCGGGGAGGAGGGACGGGGTGGGGCCGTCGGGGAGGCCGGACGTGTTCAGGACGAGCAGCAGTCCGGGGTCGACGCCGGCGGAGCGCTCGTCGCGGGCCCAGCCGGCCGCCAGCCCGGCGGCCAGCAGCAGGAGCCGGTGGCGCAGCGGAACGGCCGGCTCGACCCCTCGGGCCGTCTCCCGGGCCGCCGCGGTGACGGCCTCGGCCGCCAGCCGGCGGGCGGCGGACTCGCTCGCGGCGCACAGCCGGGCGTAGGCCAGCACCGCCGGGTGGTGCCGGCGGCGCAGTTCCTGCAGCGCGGGGTACGCCGTCGCGGCGGGGGAGCGCAGCAGTTCGGTCAGCCGGGCGTCGGGTACGTGCTCGTACTCCCCGCCCGCCTCGGTCCCGCCCGCGTCGGTCCCGTCCGTTGCGGCCCCGTCCCCCTGAGCCATCGTCCCGCCTCCTCGCACCACCGGGCGGCCGCGCCGTTACGGCCCCGGTCCGGCCTACCGGGCCGGCATGGGGGGCCATAGTGGTCGAGGGGGACGGCCGGGAAAAGAGGTTTCCGCGGGTAACCGCATAACGGTTGGGACGCCGGGGCGAGTTGGCCCCCAAGGGGGGCGGAAATCCGGGAATGGCCGCACGGACCGTGGATACCCGCGCACCCGGCGAGGTGGGCCACGGCACACACGCGGAAGCGGCCCGGCACCGACGGCCGGGCCGCTCCGGTGGTGTCACCGCGGCCGGGGGCCGGTCACTCCTCGAGCGTCAGCCCCTTGCGCAGCCGTACCAGCGTGCGCGACAGCAGCCGGGAGACGTGCATCTGGGAGATGCCGAGCTCCTCACCGATCTCCGACTGGGTCATGTTCGCGACGAAACGCAGGGAGAGGATCTTCCGGTCCCGTTGCGGGAGCCCGGCGATCAGCGGCTTGAGCGACTCGATGTACTCGATGCCCTCGAGGCCGTGGTCCTCGTACCCGATGCGGTCCGCGAGCGCGCCCTCCGTATCGTCCTCCTCGGGCTGGGCGTCCAGCGAGGAGGCGGTGTAGGCGTTCGAGGCGGCCATGCCCTCGACGACCTGGTCGGTGGAGATGCCGAGCTGCTCGGCCAGTTCCGCGACCGTCGGCGCGCGGTCCAGCCGCTGCGCCAGTTCGTCCCCGGCCTTGGCCAGGTCCAGGCGCAGCTCCTGCAGTCTGCGCGGCACGCGCACGGACCACGAGGTGTCGCGGAAGAAACGCTTGATCTCGCCGATGATGGTCGGCATCGCGAAGGTGGGGAACTCCACCCCGCGGGCCAGTTCGAAGCGGTCGATCGCCTTGATCAGGCCGATGGTGCCGACCTGGATGATGTCCTCCATCGGCTCGCTGCGGGAGCGGAAGCGGGAGGCGGCGAACTTGACGAGCGCGAGGTTCAGCTCGACGAGGGTGTTGCGGACGTACGCGTACTCGTGCGTCCCTTCCTCCAGCGACTCGAGGCGCTCGAAGAGGGTCTTGGACAGGGCCCGCGCGTCGACCGGGCCGATCTCGTCGTACGGGGGGATCTCCGGGAGTCCCTCGAAGGTGTCGAGGGCGTCGATGGGATGATCCAGTTGTTCCGGTGGGGGTGTCGACGTCGCGACCGGGGTATGCGATGCGTCGAGCCGGGGTGACATGGTGTCCTCCATCGTTCTCGGCATATGGCTGCCGAAGCCAGTGCGTGCACAGCGGTGTGCGGCGCCTCCAAAGCCGGCTGTAGCGGTAGGTGTCCTACTAGCCCTACCCGCTTCACCGAGGCGATCGCAAGTGCGTTCTGTTCAGGTATGTCCGATTCTGTGAGGTTCTTCGGGTGCCGGAGTGTGCAGGGAAGGCGTAATGTTCGACAGCAGTCAGCGTCCACGACCTCGGGAGAGAGACGGCATGGACCACGGGACGGTCGGCAGCGCACAGTCGGGCCGGCTTCTGGTGGAGGTGCGGGAAGAGGGCTCCAGCGCCGTTGTGACACCGGCGGGTGAGCTCGATCACCACACCGCCGATCTTCTGCGTGAGCCCCTCGACGACCTCCTGGACAAGGGCTTCTCGCGCCTCGTCGTGGACTGCACACGCCTGGAGTTCTGCGACTCCACGGGCCTGAACGTCCTGCTCGGCGCCCGGCTGAAGGCGGAGGCCGCCGGTGGCGGGGTCCATCTGGCCGGGATGCAGCCGGTGGTCGCCCGGGTGTTCGAGATCACCGGGGCCGAGGCGGTCTTCACCGTGCACGACTCCGTGGAGGCGGCCCTGGTCGACGGCGCCGGCTGAGCCCGCCGTCCCCGCCCTCCCGTGTCCGCCGGCCCCCGGGCGTTGCGTTCGCCACGCCGAAGACGGGGGTGTCGCGCCGGATCGGCCGGGCAGGAGTGGGCAGGAGAAGCGGGAGACCCCCGACGACCGCCGGCCCCCGGACCGCCCAGGGACCGGCGAAACGACTGAACGGGACGCACGTGCGACGAACGGGTGAGCAGGACCCCGCGAGCGGACGCCGGGCGGATGACGGGCGGACGACGTACGGACCGGCCGGCACGGACTGGTGCCGGCCTTTTGAATCGTGAACTGGTGAATCGGTGAGGTGAAGCGCTGATGAGCACCACCCGGCCTTACTCGCCGGGCGACCGCGGCCCGGAGCCCAGCGGCGCTTCCGGGGCGTCCGAGGAGGGTGCGCCGACCACAGGCGTGCCCACGGGGGCAGCCGCGCCGCCCGGAACCGCCGGCGGCACTCGGGCCACCGGCGGGCCACAGGTCCGCAGACTCGGCCTGCGCGGCGAGAGCGGGGTCGTCCCGCTCGCCCGCGACTTCGCCCGCCAGGCGCTGTACGCGTGGGGCTGGCTGCCCGCCGCCGGCGCCGACCAGCGGGCCGCCGCCGAGGACGTGCTGCTCGTCGTCTCCGAACTGGTCACCAACGCCTGCCTGCATGCCGAGGGGCCCGACGAAGTGCTGTTGGCCTGCGACAACAAGGTGATCCGGGTGGAGGTCTCGGACCGCGGCACCGGCCAGCCGGCACCCCGCACCCCGCACCGCGCCGGCCGCCCCGGCGGCCACGGCATGTTCATCGTGCAGCGGCTGTGCCTGGACTGGGGTGTCGTCCGCGCGGCGGGCCGGCCGGGCAAGACGGTGTGGGCGGAGCTGGGCGCACCGGCGTAGGCCGTCGGGTCCCGTGCGCACGGGGCGCGTGGAAATTCGGTTTCCGCCGGGTACGGCACCGCCTACGCTGGGCGCAACGCGCTGACGGAGACGAGTAGCCCGGGGCCGGCGAGCCGAGAGAGCCGCCACCCGCTGTGAAGGCGGCCTCGCACCCCGGAGTGAATCCCCTCCCGAGTGCGGGGAGGAAATGCCCCGCCGGCCGGCCCCCGTCATCGGGCCCGACGAGGCCGTCGCAGGACGGTGAAGGCGTGGTGGCACCGCGAGCACCCTCTCGCCCACGCCCCGAGGGAACCGACCCGGGGCGGACCGTGCCGCCCCGCCGCACAGTTGGGCAGCGCCATGCTTGACATCACCCTCATCCGGCAGCACCCCGAACGCGTCCGCGAAGGCCTGGTCAAACGCGGCCTGGACGTGGACCTCGACACCTTCCTCGCCCTCGACGAACGGCTGCGCGAGGCCCGTACGGCCCTGGAGCGGCTGCGCGGCGAACGGCGCCGCGTCTCGGCGGACGTCGCGGCCCGGCGCCGGGCGGGCGAGCCGGCGGACGAACCGCTCGCCCGGGCCGCGGAACTGGCCGACCGGGTCGCGGAGGCGACCGCCGCGCACGGCCGGCTGGACGCCGAACACCGCGCGTTCCTCGACGGCCTGCCGAACCTCCCCGACCCGGACGTGCCCGCGGGCGGCAAGGAACACAACGAGGTCGTCCGCACCGAGGGCACCCGCCCCGAGTTCGGCTTCCCGCCCCTGGACCACGTGCGGCTCACCCAGGACCTCGGCCTGGTCGACCACCGGCGCGGCGCCGCGCTCGCCGGCAGCGGGCACTGGGTCTACCGGGGCGAGGGCGCCGCCCTGGAATGGGCTCTGCTCAACCACTTCCTGGACGGCCACCGCCGGGCGGGCTACACCTTCGTGCTGCCGCCCCACCTGCTGACCTGGCAGGCCGGCTACACGGCGGGCCAGTTCCCCAAGTTCGCCGACGACGTCTTCGTCACGGACCACGCGCCCGACGGCCGTCCCGAGCGGTTCCTGCTGCCCACCGCCGAGACGGCGCTCGCCGCCCTGCACCACGGCGAGACCCTGGACGAGCGCGAGCTGCCCCTCAAGTACGTGGCCTACACGCCCTGTTACCGCAAGGAGGCCGGCGGCTACCGCACCGCCGAGCGGGGCACCCTGCGCGGCCACCAGTTCAACAAGGTCGAACTGTTCCAGCTCACCCGGCCCGCCGACTCGGACGCGGCCCAGCGCGAACTGCTCGCCCGCGCGGAGGAGGCGGTCGCCGGTCTGGGCCTGCACTACCGCGTCACCCGGCTCGCCGCCGGGGACACCAGCGCCGCCCAGGCCGGCACGTACGACGTCGAGGTCTGGCTGCCCAGCCTGGGCGCCTACGCGGAGGTCAGCTCGGTGTCGAACGCCCGCGACTACCAGGCCCGGCGCGGCGGCATCCGGTACCGCCCGGCCGGCGGCGGCAAAGCGGCGTACGTCCACACCCTGAACGCCTCGGGCCTGGCCACCAGCCGTCTGGTGCCGGCCCTGCTGGAACAGCACCAGCGGCCCGACGGCACCGTCGCCGTGCCCGAGGTGCTGCGGCGCTGGGGCCTGCCGGAGGTGCTGCGCCGGCCGTGAGGGCAAGGGCCCGGAAGGCCGTGAGGTCCGGGCCCACCCTCCACTCCAGCCACCCGTCACACACGCCGGATCGCCACAACTCCGGCGTGTGATGCGTCTTCCCTCCTCACGACGCCGGGCGTACCTTGACGGCCGAATCTGATGTGTCGTCAGGAACGCTGTCCGGAACCGTCATCGGGAATCATCGGGAATGAATGGGGTGGACCGACCGTGTCGTACCCGAAACGAACCGCCGCGCTCGCGTCCGCCGCGGCCCTGGCCGGCTCGGCGGTGCTGCTGTCCGCGCCGGCCGCCCACGCCGACGTGGTCGACGTCGACTACCGCTGTCACACCCCGATCGGCGTCAAGAGCGCCGTCTCGCCCATCGACATCACGGGCGTCAGGAGCGGCAGCGGATACAGGATCACCATGACCTGGCAGAAGGGTGTCTCCTCCAGTCCGGTCGAGCTGGGCAAGGGCGCGATGAGCCCGAGCGCCACCATCGGGGTGGGCGGCGCCGACACCGGCACCCTCGCGGTCAGCGGGCCCCCGAACGCGGCCGCGATCCCCGCCAACACACCCATCAGGATCAGTGACTTGAGCGGGACGTACACGCCGAAGAAGACCGGCAAGGTCACCTTCACGCCGGGCACGCTCGTCATCAAGGCGCTCGGTACGACGACGACCTGCACGCCGACCAACAGCCCCGGACCGGGCCTGACCCTGGACGTGACCGCAGCCGGCGGCTCCTCGTCCTCGTCTTCGTCTTCGTCCTCGGCTTCCGGTGGCTCCTCCTCCGGCGGACAGCTCCCGCAGACCGGCCCCGGGGACTCGGCCGTCGCCCTCGGCACACTCGGCGGCACGGTGCTCCTCGCCGGCACGGCGGGCGCGCTCTGGCTGACCCGGCGGGGGCAGACCGTACGGCGTTGATGTGCGGGGCCGACGCCATGGGGCGGCCGGGGCGGCTTCGGGACCGACGGTGGGTACGGCGTGACCTTCGGCCCGACGACGCCGGAGCCGGGCCTCGCCGCCCCCGGCCCCGCCGAGCCCCACGGAACCCACGCCCGCCGAATCCGGGCCCGCTGAACCGAGAGCCGCTGCGTCCGAGCCGCGCCGGGTCCCGCCCGCCGAAGCACGACCCCTGAACCAAGCCCCGCTGAGCGCACGCCCCGCCGAACCCCGCCCCGCCGAGCCCACGCCCTGCCGAACCCGGCCCCGTCGAGCGCACGCCCTGCCGAACCCGCCCCGCCGAACCCGGACCCGCCGAACCCGCCCCGCCGAACCCCGCCCCGCCGTACCTGGCCCCGTCGAGCGCACGCCCTGCCGAACCCGCCCCGCCGAACCCCGCCCTGTTGAACCCTGCCCTGCCGAACCTGGACCCCCGTACCCGGAGCCGCCGAGCGCACGCCCCGTTGGACCGAGGTCCCATTCGACCCGAGGACCCACCGCATCCTGGGCCCGCTGGAGCCGCCCATGCCGTCCGCCGCCCGCGCCCTGAACCGCCACCGGCGCCTGTCCCGGGCCCGCGCCCTGCTCCAGGCCTGCGCCGTCCTGCCCGCGGCCCTGTGTCTGGGTGCCGCGCCCCGGGCCCCGGCCGCCGGGGGCTGGTCCGTCGGGCCCGGGGGCGGTGGCCGCCCGTCCTTCTACGCCGAGGGCACGCCGGGGACGGTCCTGCAGGACACGGTGTCCGTCATCAATCGCGGACGGGTGCCGGTCGTCGTACGGCTGTCCGGCACCGGCCTGCGGACCGTCTTCGCCGCGAAGGCCGGGACAGGGATCCGCGTTCCGGCCCGCACCCGCGCCGAGGTGCCGTTCACGGTGACCGTGCCGGCCGGGGCGGCGCCCGGCGACCGCTCCGGTGCCGTCGTCGCGCGGGACACGCGGGGGCGTACGGCGACCGTCCCGGTCCGGCTGCGCGTGGGCGGCCCCGCGCTCGCCGCGCTGACCGTCGAGCACCTGGCCGTACGCGCCGACCGCATCACGTACGAGCTGGTCAACCGTGGTACGACCGTCCTCGTGCCGAGGGTCGCCGTGCGTGCCGACGGCGTCCTCGGCCGGGTCCTGGACCGCGCACCCCGCACGCTCCCCGTCCGCCTGCGCCCGGGTGCGCGCCTGAGGCTCACCGAGCTCTGGCCCGACCGGCCCACGCTGGACGCCGTCGACGTACGGCTGACGGTCACGGCCCCGGGCGGCGCCCACGACACGGCGACCGCGACCGCACGCTTCGTGCCGTGGCCGGCGCCGGCGGCCACGGGCGGCGCCCTGCTGCTGACCACGGCCGTACTGCTCGCCGCACACCGGCACCGACGCCGTGCGCCGTCCGGCGGCCCGGACCACCCGGCAACCGGTGCCCCGGTGGCCGCGAGGGGCGGCGGTGAGCCGGTCGGCGGGGGCGGGCCTCGCGGTGGTGTGCCGGCGGAAGGGGTGGGGAAGTGAGCGGGAACGCACGGGCTCTGCGGCTGTCGGTGTGGGCGGTGGTGCTCGCGCTGTTCGTGGTGCCGTTCTCCGGGCGGGCGGCGGTCGCGGCGGACGGGCCGGTGGTGAAGCTGTCGGCGTCGCAGGGGGGTGCCGGGGGAGCGGTCACCGTCAGCGGCAGCGGCTGGCGGTCGCACACGTTGCTGATGCTGCTGGTGTGCGGGCGGGCCACACCGTCCCGGGGTGTCATCGGCGGTACCAACTCCTGCGCCAACGGCGACGGCCGCGCCGTGACCACCGACGCCCGGGGCGCCTTCAGCCGGGGACTCCCGGTCGCCGAACCGCCCGTGCCCTGCCCCTGTGTGGTGCACGTGGCCACCGTCACCGGCACCGGGGCGCAGGCGGACGCCGTCCTGCGGGTCGCCGGGCACCCCGTCGCCCCGCTGCCCGCCGAACCGTCCGGGGGCCGGCTGGCGATCCTGTCCGACACCCGGCTGACGGGGTCGAGCGGACCGCTCACCTGGTTCGGGGCACCGCCGAGCCGCACCCTGGTCCTCACCGTCGGCAACACCGGCACGAGCGCGGTCAAGGACCCCGTCTTCCAGGTCGGTTCCGCGCACGGCGTCTTCGCCCCGCAGTGGGACGACCGGCAGTGGCAGGGCACCCTGGAGCCCGGCGAACGCGCCGAGGTCAGGCTGCCGGTCGAGCTGTCCGCCGGGGCGCACGGCGACTACACCGTGTCCCTGAAGTACGACGGCAAGGTCCTCGCCGAACAGCCGTGGGGCGTGGGCCGCCCCTGGGGCGTGACGCTGTTCTGGATCCTGCTCAGCCTGGTGGTCCCGGCCGCCCTGTTCCGCATCGGCATGGCCGTGGTGGACCGGGTACGGCCGCGCCGTCCGGGCGGTTCCCGCCGCGGCGGCCACCGGCTGCTGTCCCGGCCCGCCCTGCGGCTGCCGCGCTCCCGCACCCCCGAACCGCCCCCCACGAACCCGGCCCTGCCGTGGTTCACCCCGGGCTCCGTCCCGGGCGACCCGGCCGGCCGGCTCTCCGCACCGCACTCCGACAGCCCGTCGAGTCCTACGACTCCCACCACGAAAGGACCCACGTGAGCATCCGAAGGAGAGGTACGGCCGCGGGCGCCGCGCTGGCGCTGAGCGGTGCGGGCGTCCTGTTGGGCCTCGCCGCGAGCCCCGCGCAGGCGGCCGAGGTGGCCTACGCCACTCACTGTGTGCCGCCGGCGGGCATCAGCCCCGTCGACGGCACCACGAAGGTCGAGATCACCGCGCCGGCCACGGCGAAGGTCGGTGACACCGTGGACGTCGTCTGGAAGTTCGTCCAGGCCGCGTCCAAGAACCCCGACATCATCGACCTGCCCGCCAACTCGGTCCAGCCGTCCGGCGTGCTCAAGGCGGCCGGCGCGCAGACCGCCGACCTCGCGATGCAGGGGACGCGCACGAACCCCGCGATCCCCAAGGGCGGCGACATGGTGCTGTCCGACATGAAGGGCCGTCTGAAGCTGACGTCGGCCGGCGCGGTGACGCTGACGCCGGACGCGTACACCGTCAACGCGATGTCGACGGACACCACGTGCACGCCGAAGGAGACCGTGCAGAAGGCGGCGACGATCCAGGTGACGGGCGGCGGCACGTCCGGCACCACGCCGACCCAGTCGACGACACCGACGCGGTCGAGCACCCCCACCCGCTCGGCCACCCCCACGGCCACCGCGACCGGCGGCAGCGGACAGAGCGACTTCACCGGCAAGGAGGTGCAGGTCCCCTACGCCTGCAAGACACCGATCGGCGACAAGAACGCGACCTCGCCGGTGCAGATCAACGCGAAGCGGAACGGCGGGAACTTCGACCTCACCGTGCAGTTCAAGAAGTCGGTGATGAACAGCCCCGCCGACATCCCGAAGGACTCCGTGAAGCCGTCCATGGAGGTGGTGCTGGGCGGCGCCGACAAGGGCACCGTGCATGTGGAGGGGCCGGCCAACGCGGCCCCCATCAGGTCCGGCCAGCCGATCGACATCCCCGACCTCACCGGCACCTACAAGCCCGGCGCGAGCGGCAGTTCGACGCTGTCCCCGGGTGTCCTGACGGTCAAGGCACTCGGCACGACCACGACGTGCACCCCGACCAGGACGGAGGTCTCGCTCACCCTGGACACGAGCCGGCAGCCGGGGGGCTCGTCCGGCGGCACGTCCACCTCCGGCGGCTCGACCGGCGCGAGCAGCGGCAGCGGCAGCGGCTCCGGCGGCCTCGCCGAGACCGGCGCGAGCGACCACGGCGCCCTGAAGGCGCTGGGCCTGGTGGCGGGCACCGCGATCCTCCTGGGCGGTGCGGTCTTCACGTTCCTGCCGGGACGCAGGACACGCTAGTTCCGGGCGTACGCGAGAGGGCCACCGCGTCCAAAGACGCGGTGGCCCTCTTCGGCGGGTTACGTCAGTGGACGTCGCCCATCAGCTTGTTGACCTTCTTGCGGTACATCCACACCGCCAGACCGGCGATCACGGCGAGCACCGCCTCCAGGCCGACGTAGCCCATCTTGTCGAGGTTGACCCCGCCGACGGCCGGGTTCGACATCAGCGCGGTGAGCGAGTCGCCCGCGGTGACGGCGAGGAACCAGACGCCCATCATCTGCGAGGCGTACTTCGCCGGCGCCATCTTCGTCGTCACGGACAGGCCCACCGGAGACAGCGTCAGCTCACCGATGGTCTGCACGAAGTAGATCGCGACCAGCCACATCGCCGCGGCCTTGTGACCGCCCTCGGCGATCGACAGCGGGGCGAGGAAGACGAAGAAGGACACACCGATCAGCACGAGGCCGGAGGCGAACTTCACGATCGTGCTGGGCTCCTGGCCGCGCCGGTTCAGCCACAGCCACAGCCAGGCGAAGACGGGCGCCAGAGCCATGATCATGACGGGGTTGACCGACTGGTACCAGGAGACCGGGAACTCCCAGCCGAAGATGGAGTTCTTGGCGCTCTTCTCGGCGAACAGCGACAGGGTCGAACCACCCTGGTCGTAGATCATCCAGAACACCGCGGCGGCGACGAAGAACCAGATGTACGCCCGGACCTTCGACTTCTCGGCCGAGTTCAGGTCCTTGTCGCGCAGCATCCGGGCGATGACCAGGATGGGCACGATCAGACCGACGATGGTCAGCGGGATCAGCGCCCAGTTCAGGGTGAAGTGACCGGTGCCGCCGACGACGCCGTAGAAGACCGCGGCGACGGCCAGCCAGATCAGGCCCTTGCGCAGGGTGACGGACTTCTCGTCGGCCGTCAGCGGGGTGGGGACCTCGCTGCTCTTCGCGCTCAGGTGGCGGCCGCCCAGCAGGTACTGGGCCAGACCCAGCGCCATGCCGAGCGCGGCGAGGGCGAAGCCCAGGTGCCAGTTGACGTTCTCACCGACGGTGCCGATGACCAGCGGCGCGACGAAGGCACCGGCGTTGATGCCGATGTAGAAGAGCGTGAAGCCACCGTCGCGGCGCGGGTCCTCCGGACCCTTGTAGAGGTGGCCGACCATCGTGGAGATGTTGGCCTTCAGCAGACCCGAACCGATGGCGACGAGGCCCAGGCCGACGAAGAAGCTGGCGGCCACGGGCAGCGCGAGGCACAGGTGGCCGAGCATGATGATCAGGCCCGCGACGGCGACCGTCTTGCGGGGGCCGAGCACGCGGTCGGCGAACCAGCCGCCGGGGAGGGCGAGCAGGTACACGAGCGACACGTACACCGAGTAGATCGCGGTCGCCGTGCCCGCGTTCAGGTGCAGGCCACCCGGGGCCACCAGGTACAGCGGGAGCAGGGCCCTCATGCCGTAGTAGGAGAACCGCTCCCACATCTCGGTCATGAAGAGAGTGGCCAGGCCGCGGGGGTGGCCGAAGAAGGTCTTCTCGGAACCGGGGGTGCCCGGGCGGACCGAGTCCTTCGTCAGGCTGGACGCCATGGTCGTTCCTTGCTGGTCGGGACGCGCTTTCTGGAGCGTTGCGCGCCCGGTGGGGGTGCGGCCGGCACCGGCCGGGTCGGTCGTCCACCCCCAACGCCCAGGGGGAGCCCGTTCCCGGATCGCGGAAGCGGCGGACGGCGACCACCGGGATCCACGCCCCGACGCGACGATGCGTCCGGAGCCCGGCCAGAGGTCATTCCTTTCAAGGCTGATCTTGATCAGCCCGCACACAAAAGAGACCCTCAGCGTCATGTGCTCGCCAAAGGTCCCCGGTGTACTACAGGCGTTCAGGTCACCATACGGCAGGACACTGCCGGATATGGAAGGACTTGAGACCGGGATCACAGGTGTCGGGGGAACCGCACTCCGGGATTCGAAGGTCTCTCCTACGATCGCATCCCCGGACCAATGGTTCGTACCAGCGGCGCACGAAGGTAAGAGTCCGCGGAAGCGATCACACCCCAGCACCGTGCGCGGGCGGTCTACCATCACTGCATGACCCGTGTACTGCTCGCCGAGGACGACGCGTCCATCTCGGAGCCGCTGGCCCGCGCCCTGCGCCGCGAAGGTTACGAGGTCGAGGTGCGCGAGGACGGACCCACCGCACTCGACGCCGGAATGCAGGGCGGTGTCGACCTGGTCGTACTGGACCTGGGCCTGCCGGGCATGGACGGCCTGGAGGTCGCCCGCCGGCTGCGGGCCGACGGCCACACCGTGCCGATCCTCATCCTGACCGCGCGGGCCGACGAGGTGGACACCGTCGTCGGCCTGGACGCGGGCGCCGACGACTACGTCACCAAGCCCTTCCGGCTCGCCGAACTGCTCGCCCGGGTACGGGCGCTCCTGCGGCGCGGTGCCGCCGAGCCGCAGCAGCCGCCGGCCACGCACGGGGTGCGGATCGACGTCGAGTCGCACCGGGCGTGGATGGGCGACGAGGAACTGCAGCTCACCGCCAAGGAGTTCGACCTGCTGCGGGTGCTGGTGCGGGATGCCGGCCGGGTCGTCACCCGCGACCAGCTGATGCGCGAGGTCTGGGACACCACGTGGTGGTCGTCCACCAAGACCCTGGACATGCACATCTCCTGGCTGCGCAAGAAGCTCGGCGACGACGCGGCGAACCCGCGCTACATCGCCACCGTACGAGGCGTGGGCTTCCGCTTCGAGAAGAGCTGAGCCCCTGCCGGGACCCAGCGATCACCTCAGGTAACGGAACATGCGCCGACGTCTCATCCAGTCCACCCTCGCCGTCGTCCTCGTGGTGATCGCCGTCTTCGGCATCTCCCTGGTGATCGTCGAGACCCGGACGATCAGCAACAGCGCCCAGGAGCGGGTGGAGTCCGAGGCGGTGCGGCTGGCCAGCATCGTGGACAGCCGGATCCTCGCCGCCGAGAACGTCAACGCGGACGTGCTGCGCAACCCGGTCAGCAAGGACCAGTACGCGGTGATCCGCATGCCCGGCAGGCCGCCGATAGAGATCGGCACCCAGCCGCGGGGCGATGTCATCAGCGCCTCGCAGACGGGCGAGGAGGGCGAGCGGGTCACCGTGCAGGAGCCCCGCTCCGCGGTGACCCGTGAGGTCGGCCGGACCCTGCTGATCATCGCGCTGGTGGCGCTGCTCGCGGTCGTCGCCGCCGTCCTGCTCGCCGTACGGCAGGCCAACCGGCTCGCCTCCCCGCTGACCGACCTCGCCGAGACCGCCGAACGGCTCGGCTCCGGCGACCCGCGCCCGAGGCACAAGCGGTACGGCGTGCCCGAGCTGGACCGGGTCGCCGATGTCCTGGACTCCTCCGCCGAGCGGATCGGGCGCATGCTGACCGCCGAGCGGCGTCTCGCGGCCGACGCCTCCCACCAGCTGCGCACCCCGCTGACCGCGCTGTCCATGCGCCTGGAGGAGATCACCCTCACCGACGACCCGGACACCGTGAAGGAGGAGGCGAACGTCGCGCTCACCCAGGTCGAGCGGCTCACGGACGTGGTCGAGCGGCTGCTGACCAACTCCCGCGACCCGCGCACCGGCTCCGCCGTCACCTTCGACCTGGACGAGGTCATCCAGCAGCAGCTCGCCGAGTGGCGGCCCGCCTACCGCAGCGCCGGCCGGGCCATCGTCAGCTCCGGCAAGCGGCATCTGCAGGCCGTCGGCACGCCCGGTGCGGTCGCCCAGGTGCTGGCCGCGCTGATCGAGAACTCCCTCATGCACGGCGGCGGCACGGTCGCGCTGCGCACGCGGGTCACCGGCAACCAGGCCGTGGTCGAGGTCACGGACGAGGGCCCCGGCGTCCCGGCCGACCTCGGCGCGCGCATCTTCGAGCGGACGATCAGCGGACGCAACTCCACGGGGATCGGCCTGGCCGTCGCCCGCGACCTGGCGGAGGCCGACGGGGGGCGCCTGGAGTTGCTCCAGGCGCAGCCGCCGGTCTTCGGGCTGTTCCTGTCGCGTACGCCGCCGGCCCGCAAGGCGGACGAGGACCTGCCGACCGTGCGCTAGCGCGCCGCTTCGGGGCGCCTACGGCACCCGCTGGGACTTCGCCTCGGGCTCGGGGTGGGGCCTCTTCGACTCGGCCACCAGGATCGACTCCGCCTCCTGCGTCGGCTGCACACGGAACACCCACGTGCGGTACGACCAGAAGCGGAACAGGGTCGCGACGCCGATGCCGACGAACTTGAAGACGTTGTTCTGCAGCGGGCTGTCCCAGCCGAACCCGTAGGTCGCCGCGTACAGCACGCCGTTCTCGATCACCGCGCCGATCGCGCTGAACAGCAGGAACAGCGTGAGTTCCTTGGTGCGCCCGCTCTTGTCGCGGTCCCGGTACGTCCAGTAACGGAAACCGACGTAGTTGAACGCGATCGCGACCGCTGTCGCGATGACGCTGGCGCGCACCACCGGCAGGTCGGAGACGTGCCGGACCAGGTTGAAGACGCCGAGATTGACGAAGATGCCCGCAACGCCGACGGTGCCGAACTTGGCCACCTCGCGTACGAGCCGTTGCAGCCCCGAGGAACAAGGTTCCATGGCTGTGCAGCTCCCGTCGGTAGGTTTCGTCAGCCCCGCCATGCTATCCAGGCGGGCTCACCGATGCCTCCGCACGGGGCCACAGCTCGGAAACAGGTCGGAAAGAGGGCGGAAAGCTACCGGTAAGAGACCGTGAGAGGCGCGCGATCCGGCCGCCCCGGCGTGGCCGATACGCTAGGGGTGTGACGTTCCCGGTAGTCGGCATGGTCGGCGGGGGGCAGCTCGCGCGTATGACGCACGAGGCGGGCATCCCGTTGGGCATCAGGTTCAAGCTTCTCAGTGACACCCCTCAGGACTCGGCGGCGCAGGTCGTGAGCGATGTCGTCATCGGCGACTATCGCGACCTGGACACGCTGCGTGAGTTCGCGCGCGGTTGCGATGTGATCACCTTCGATCACGAACATGTACCCACCGAGCACCTTCGGGCCCTGGAGGCGGACGGCATCCCCGTGCGCCCGGGACCCGACGCGCTGGTGCACGCCCAGGACAAGGGTGTGATGCGCGCGAAGCTCGACGCGATCGGCGTCCCGTGCCCGCGGCACCGGATCGTGGCCGATCCTGAGGACGTGGTCCGGTTCGCGGCAGAGGGGGACGGCTTCCCGGTCGTCCTGAAGACCGTCCGCGGCGGCTACGACGGCAAGGGCGTGTGGGTCGTGGAGACCGCCGAGGAGGCCTCCGACCCGTTCCGGGCCGGCGTCCCGGTCCTCGCCGAGGAGAAGGTCGACTACGTCCGCGAGCTCGCCGCCAACGTCGTACGCTCCCCGCACGGCCAGGCCGTCGCCTACCCCGTGGTGGAGTCGCAGCAGGTCAAGGGGGTCTGCGACACGGTCATAGCCCCCGCCCCCGACCTGGACGAGTCGCTCGCGCTGCAGGCCGAGCGGATGGCGCTGACCATCGCCAAGGAGCTGGACGTCGTCGGGCACCTCGCCGTGGAGCTGTTCCAGACCCGCGACGGCCGCATCCTCGTCAACGAGCTGGCGATGCGCCCGCACAACTCCGGCCACTGGACCCAGGACGGCGCGATCACCTCGCAGTTCGCCAACCACGTCCGCGCCGTCCTCGACCTCCCGCTCGGCGACCCGCGCCCGCGCGCCCCGTGGACCGTGATGGTCAACGTCCTCGGCGGCGACTACCCGGACATGTACTCCGCGTACTTGCACTGCATGGCCCGCGACCCCAAGCTCAAGATCCACATGTACGGCAAGGACGTGAAGCCCGGCCGCAAGGTCGGACACGTCAACACCTACGGCGACGACCTGGACGACGTGCTGGAGCGCGCCCGTCACGCAGCCGGATACCTGAGAGGCACGATCACCGAATGAGCCCTGTTGTTGGCATCGTCATGGGGTCGGACTCCGACTGGCCCGTCATGGAGGCCGCCGCCAAGGCCCTGGACGAGTTCGAGATCGCCTACGAGGTCGACGTCGTCTCCGCGCACCGCATGCCGCGCGAGATGATCACGTACGGCGAGCAGGCCGCCGACCGCGGTCTGAAGGTCATCATCGCCGGGGCCGGGGGCGCCGCCCACCTGCCGGGCATGCTCGCCTCCGTCACCCCGCTGCCGGTCATCGGCGTGCCGGTGCCGCTGAAGTACCTGGACGGCATGGACTCGCTGCTGTCCATCGTGCAGATGCCGGCCGGTGTCCCGGTCGCCACGGTCTCCGTCGCCGGCGCCCGCAACGCCGGTCTCCTCGCGGCCCGCATGCTCGCCGCGTACGACGAGGACCTGCTGCACAAGATGCGCGACTTCCAGCAGGACCTCAACGACCAGGCCACCGAGAAGGGCAAGCGGCTGCGCACCAAGGTCGAGGGCCAGGGCCACTTCGGCTTCGGGAAGTGACGCGGATGACCTCCCTGGACGAGGCCCGCGCGCTGCTGCGTGACTTCCCGGTCGTCGACGGCCACAACGACCTGCCGTGGGCGCTGCGCAAGAAGGCCGGCTACGACCTCGACAAGCTGGACATCGCCGCACCCCAGAACGCGGACCTGCACACCGACCTGCCGCGGCTGCGCGAGGGCGGCGTCGGCGCGCAGTACTGGTCGGTGTACGTGCCCGCCGAGCAGCCCGCGCCGGTGGCGGCGACGCTGGAGCAGATCGACTGCGTACAGCAGCTGCTGGCCCGCTACCCGGCGGACCTGGCGCCCGCGCTGACCGCCGCCGACATGGAGGCGGCGCGCCGGGACGGCCGTATCGCCTCGCTGATGGGCGCCGAGGGCGGCCACTCCATCGCCAACTCGCTCGGCGCCCTGCGCGGCCTGTACGCGCTCGGCGTGCGCTACATGACGCTCACCCACAACTCCAACGTGGACTGGGCGGACTCCGCGACCGACGAGCCGAAGGCCGGCGGCCTGACCGCGTTCGGCCGCGAGGTCGTCCGCGAGATGAACCGGCTCGGCATGCTGGTCGACCTCTCGCACGTGGCGGCGACGACCATGCGCGACGCCCTGGACGCGTCCTCGGCGCCGGTGGTCTTCTCGCACTCCTCCGCCCGCGCGGTGTGCGACCACCCGCGCAACATCCCCGACGACGTCCTGGAGCGGCTGCCCGCCAACGGCGGGGTGGCGATGGTGACGTTCGTGCCGAAGTTCGTGCTCCAGGCGGCCGTCGACTGGACGGCCGCGGCCGACGAGAACCTGCGCGCCCACGGCCTGCACCACCTCGACACCGGCGCCGAGGCGATGAAGCTGCACCGCGCCTTCGAGGAGCGCACCCCCCGCCCGGTCGCCACGGTGGCCACGATCGCGGACCACCTGGACCACATGCGCGAGGTGGCCGGCATCGACCACCTGGGCATCGGCGGCGACTACGACGGCACCGCGTTCACCCCGGACGGCCTGAACGACGTCTCCGGCTACCCGAACCTGGTCGCCGAGCTGCTGGACCGCGGCTGGTCCAGGACCGACCTGGCCAAGCTGACCTGGCAGAACGCGGTGCGGGTGCTGGGCGCGGCCGAGGACGTGGCCCGCGACCTTCAGGCGACCCGGGCGCCGTCCCACGCCACCATCGAGTCACTCGACGCCGCCGCCTGATCGCCCAGGGCGGGGTAGTCGTTGTAGCCCTCCGCCCCGCCCACATACATGAAGTACCGGTCCCGGACCGGGTTGAGGGGTGCGCCGAGGCGCAGCCGCTCGACCAGGTCCGGGTTGGCGAGGAACGGCCGGCCGAGCGCCACCAGGTCGGCACCGGCCGCCAGCATCTCCCGCGCGGCCCGGGTGACGGCCTCGGTGGACAGGTCGGGCAGGTCCGGGTTGCCGATCAGGACGCCGGGCCAGCCGGCGCGGATCCGCCGGTACCAGCCGGTGGCCGGGTCGGAGCGCACCAGGTGCAGATAGGCGAGGTCCAGCCCCTTCAGGCGGTCCAGGAGTGCGGCGTACAGACCGTCGGTGTCGTCCTCGCGAATGCCGTTGACGCTGCTCGCGGGGGAGATGCGGATGCCCACCCGGTCCGCGCCGACCGCGTCGGCCACCGCCTCGGTCACCTCCGCCGCGAACCGCACCCGCCGCCGGGCCGAGCCGCCGTAGCCGTCGGTGCGGCGGTTGGTGCTGTCGGCGAGGAACTGGTGCAGCAGCATCCCGTTGGCCGAGTGCACCTCCACCCCCTCGAAGCCCGCCTCGACGGCCCGGCGGGCCGCGGCGGCGAAGTCGGCGATCGTGGCGCGGATGTCGTCCGCCGTCATCCCGCGCGGGACCGCGGCCGGCCGGTGGCCCCGCGGGGTGAAGATCGTCTCCGGCAGGGGGACGGGCGAGGGTGCCACGGGGGTCAGGCCGGTGGTCGCCGGGTGGCTGACCCGGCCGCCGTGCTGGAGCTGGAGGAACATCCGCCCGCCGGCCGCCCGCACCGCGTCGGTGACCTGCCGCCAGCCGGCCGTGTGCCGGTCGGTGTGGATCGCGGTGATGTCCGGGTACGTCTGCCCGACCGCGTTCGGCGTCGTGCCCTCCGCGACGATCAGCCCGGCTGAGGCGCGCTGGGCGTAGTGGGTGGCCACGAGCGCGGTCGGAGTGCCGTCGGCCTCCGCGCGGTTGCGGGTCAGCGGGGCCATCACCAGGTGGTTCGGGAGTTCGAGCCGGCCGAGGCGGGCCGGGGCCAGGAAGTCCGTTGTCTGCGTCATGCCGGCACGGTAGAACTTGACACTGATGTCAGGTTCAAGCCCTCTTCCGGGGAGGCGGCGGATGCGGATCGGTGAACTGGCTCGGCGCACCGGCGTGAGCGAGCGGTCGCTGCGCTACTACGAGACCCAGGGGCTGCTCCTCGCCGAGCGCACCCCCGGCGGCCACCGCGACTACCCCGACGCGGCCGTCGACCGGGTCATCCGCATCCAGGAGCTGTACGCGGCCGGCCTGCACAGCGAGAAGATCCGGCAACTGCTGCCCTGCATGCGCGACCGGGACGGCGGTCCCTCCGCGATCGCCACCCCGAAGCTGGTCGCCGACCTCACCGCCGAACGCGACCGCATCGACCGCATGATCGCCGACCTGCGGCGCTCCCGCGAAACCCTGGACGAGGTGATCCGCACGGCCCGCGAGACCTGAGCGGACCAGCCCGCACGCCTCACTCGATCCGGCACAGGCAGAAGGGGTGGCCGGCCGGGTCGGCGTACACCTGGAAGTCCTTCTTCTCGCGGTCCTCCAGGTCCAGCGGCCGGGCGCCCAGCGCGAGCACCCGCTCATGGGCCGCGTCGACCTCCGCCCACGTCCGGCCGGCGTCGAAGTCGAGGTGGAACTGCTGGCCGTCGCGGTCCGCGCGCGGCCACTGGGGCGGGGTGTGCCCCTCGGCCCGCTGGAACGCCAGCCGCGGCCCGTCCGGGACCTCCAGCACGACCCAGTCGTCGTCCTCGGCCCACGGGGTGCCTCCGGCCACCGCCGCGTAGAAGGCGGCCAGCGCATGCGGATCGGGGCAGTCGAGCACGACGGAACGGAACCGGGCGACGGACGCCATGAGGTCCTCCTCGGGACGGCTCAGCAGGCGCGCGCACGGTTGAGCGGGCGCGCGGAGAGAACGGGTGCCCCGCCGGGCCGGCGCTCACACGGGAACGTCCGCCCCCGATCCCCGCCCCGCCGTCGGCCCCCTGTTCCCCCGCGACCTCCCGCGCGAAACGCGCGAGTACCGGGCGAAGGGGCCGTGGCGCACAGGGTCTTGGGGCAGAATGCGGGAAGACGCCGGTTCGGCCGACTGAGCCTCGGCCGAACCGGCGTCACCCGTAGCTGCTCCTATGCCGTCGGGCGTCCCATCGCCCGGTACGTCCAGCCCGCCCGACGCCACAGCTCCGGGTCGAGCGCGTTGCGCCCGTCCAGGATCACCCGGTCCGCTGCCACGTCGCCGAGCGCCGCCGGGTCCAGCTCGCGGAACTCCCGCCACTCCGTGAGGTGCAGGACGACATCGGCGCCCCGGACGGAGTCCAGCGCCGAGTCGGCGTACCCGAGGGTCGGGAAGACCCGGCGGGCGTTCTCCATGCCCTTCGGGTCGTACACGGTGACCTGGCCGCCCTGCAGGTGGATCTGGCCGGCCACGTTCAGCGCCGGCGAGTCGCGGACGTCGTCCGAGTCGGGCTTGAACGTGGCGCCGAGCACCGCGACCCGCTTGCCGAGGAAGGAGCCGCCGCCGAGCGCCTCCCGGGTCATCTCCACCATCTGGCCGCGCCGGCGCATGTTGATGGAGTCGATCTCGCGCAGGAAGGTCAGCGCCTGGTCCGCGCCCAGCTCACCCGCCCGCGCCATGAACGCCCGGATGTCCTTCGGCAGACAGCCGCCGCCGAAGCCGATCCCGGCGCGCAGGAACTTGGCCCCGATCCGGTCGTCGTGCCCGATGGCCTCCGCCAGCTTCGCCACGTCACCGCCGCCGGCCTCACACACCTCCGCCATCGCGTTGATGAAGGAGATCTTGGTCGCGAGGAAGGAGTTCGCGGCCGTCTTCACCAGCTCGGCGGTCGGGAAGTCGGTCACCACGAACGGCGTGCCCTCGCCGACCGGCGTCGCGTACACCTCCCGCAGCAGCTTCTCGGCGCGCTCGCTGCGCACGCCCGCCACGATCCGGTCCGGGTGCAGGGTGTCCTGCACGGCGAATCCCTCGCGCAGGAACTCCGGGTTCCAGGCCAGCTCGGCGTCACCGCCCGCCGGGGCGTGCTCGGCGAGGTAGCCGGCCAGCCGGTCGGCGGAGCCCACCGGCACGGTCGACTTGCCGACGACCAGGGCCGGGCCGTGCAGATGCGGGGCGAGCGAGGAGATCGCGGCCTCCACGTAACTCATGTCGCAGGCGTACTCGCCATGCTTCTGCGGTGTGTTCACGCACACGAAGTGGACGTCACCAAAGGCGCCGACCTCGGCCCAGTCCGTGGTGAACCGCAGCCGCCCGGTGGACCCCTCGAAGCCCGCCACGTGCTTGCGCAGCAGCTCCTCGAGCCCCGGCTCGTACATCGGGGTCTCGCCGCGCTCCAGCATCGCGATCTTCTCGGGTACGACATCGAGCCCCAGCACCTCGAATCCCAGCTCGGCCATGGCCGCGGCGTGCGTGGCGCCGAGGTAGCCGGTGCCGATCACGGTGATCTTCAGGCTCATGGATGTGCTCCAGATCGGGTACGTCGGTGATGCGGAGCCGAGCATAGTCGGGCCGTGCACCGGGCAATTTCCCCGCTGTCGCCAAGCTCACGTAGGCGTCCCACGGGCCGCCCTCTAAAATTTGAGTTACTTAACGGTAATTAGCGTCAGTATCACTGCGTCTTTGGAGCGTGAGAGACCGTGGCCGGATCGGCTGACTTCGACCTGTACCGCCCGTCCGAGGAGCACGACATGCTCCGGGACGCCGTTCGTTCCCTGGTCGAGGCGAAGATCGCGCCGTTCGCCGCGGCGGTGGACGAGGAGGCCCGCTTCCCGCAGGAGGCCCTCGACGCCCTCGTCGCCAACGACCTGCACGCGGTGCACGTCCCCGAGGAGTACGGCGGCGCCGGCGCCGACGCGCTCGCCACGGTCATCGTGATCGAGGAGGTGGCCCGCGCCTGCGTGTCCTCCTCCCTGATCCCCGCGGTGAACAAGCTGGGCTCCCTCCCGGTGATCCTCTCCGGCGGCGAGGAGCTGAAGAAGAAGTACCTGGGCCCGCTCGCCAAGGGCGACGCGATGTTCTCGTACTGCCTCTCCGAGCCGGAGGCGGGCTCGGACGCGGGCGGCATGAAGACCAAGGCGGTCCGCGACGGCGACCACTGGGTCCTCAACGGCGTCAAGCGCTGGATCACCAACGCGGGCGTCTCCGAGTACTACACGGTCATGGCCGTGACCGACCCGGAGAAGCGCACCAAGGGCATCTCCGCCTTCGTCGTCGAGAAGTCCGACCCGGGCGTCTCCTTCGGTGCCCCGGAGAAGAAGCTCGGCATCAAGGGCTCCCCGACCCGCGAGGTCTACTTCGACAACGTCCGCATCCCCGCCGACCGCATGATCGGCGAGGAGGGCACCGGTTTCGCGACCGCGATGAAGACCCTGGACCACACCCGCATCACCATCGCCGCCCAGGCCCTCGGTGTCGCCCAGGGCGCCCTGGACTACGCCAAGGGCTACGTCCAGGAGCGCAAGCAGTTCGGCAAGGCGATCGCCGACTTCCAGGGCATCCAGTTCATGCTCGCCGACATGTCGATGAAGATCTCGGCGGCCCGCGCCCTCACCTACCAGGCCGCCGCCGCCTCCGAGCGCGGCGACGCCGACCTCACCTACCTGGGCGCAGCCGCCAAGTGCTTCGCCTCGGACGTGGCCATGGAGGTCACCACGGACGCCGTCCAGTTGCTCGGCGGCTACGGCTACACCCGGGACTACCCGGTGGAGCGCATGATGCGCGACGCCAAGATCACGCAGATCTACGAGGGCACGAACCAGGTCCAGCGGATCGTCATGGCCCGGAACCTGCCGTAACGGCCCGGGAGTACGGACCTTCCGGATCTCTGCGAAAGGCGCCCTACGGGGCGCCTTTCCGCTGCTCGGACACACCTGCCGACCGGTCGGTCACATGCGGGGCGGGTCATGGGGACGTAGGACGGAAGCACACGGGACCCGTCCCGGGTCCCCGCCTCCGAGGAGGAGCCATGACCCAGCCCGGAACGATGACGCCCATGACCCAGCAGATGCAGGACTGCGTCAACGCCTGCATGGCCGCACACACCCTGTGCGAGGAGAGCATGAGCTCCTGCATGCAGATGGGCGGCCAGGCCCAGATGCAGATCATGCGCGCGCTCATGGACTGCTCCGAGACCACCCGTATGTGCGCCGACATGATGATGCGCCGCTCGCCCATGTCGGGCGACATGTGCGCGATGTGCGCCAAGGCGTGCGAGATGTGCGCCGAGGCGTGTATGGCGATGCCGGACGACCCGCAGATGATGCGCTGTGCGGAGGCGTGTCGCCGCGCGGCGGAGATGTGTCGCGCGATGGCGGGCGCCAAGATGTGACGCCCGCCTGAACGCGGTCGGGGGCACCGCGCGGGTGCCCCCGACCGTCGTACGGCGATGACCGTCAGTTGCCGGAGACGGTGATCTTCTGGTCGTTGTTCAGTTCGTCCACCAGCGTCTTCACCTTCGCCTTGTCCCAGACGAGGTTGCCGCCGACGGAACCGGAGATCGGCATGTTCAACGACGTGCCGTCACCGCCCTGGACGCCCTTCATGGCCCAGAACATGGAGGCCAGGTCCCACAGGGACATGTCCTTGTCGACGATCAGGGAGTCCAGGCCCGCGCCCATGACCGGGTAGAACGTGAAGGGGTTGAGCACCGTGGACGGTGTGGCCACCTGGTGGGCGAGCGCCGACAGGAACTTCTGCTGGTTCTTGGTGCGCTGCAGGTCGGAGGTGGCGAAGGCGTGCCGGGTGCGGACGAAGGCGAGGGCCTGCTGGCCGTTCAGGGTCTGCTTGCCGGCCTGGAAGTCGGCGCCGGACCACTTGTCCTTGAAGCCCTTGTCGATGTCGATCTCGACACCGCCCACCGCGTCCACGATGTTGGCGAAGCCCTGGAAGCCGATCTCCACGTAGTGGTCGATGTGCAGGCCGGTGTTGGCCTCGATCGTGCGGACCAGCAGGGTCGGGCCGTCCTCGGCGTAGGTCGCGTTGAGCTTCTCCTGCCGGCCCGTGGCCGGGTAGGTCTTCCCGGACGTCCCCTTGAACGACGGGACGGTCACGTTCGAGTCGCGGGGCAGCGAGATCAGCGTGTCGCCGTTGTCGCCGACGTGCAGGATCATCATCGAGTCGGTGCGCTTGCCCTCGGCGCCGCCCGTGTGCAGCTTCTTCTCGTCCGCCTTGGACATGCCCTCACGGCTGTCCGAGCCGACGATCAGGTAGTTCGTGCCGGAGCCCGAGGCGGGCCGGTCGATGACCGTGGACAGGTCGACCTCGCGGCGCAGCTTGGAGTCGGCCCAGAAGTAGGTCGCGACCGAGGTGACGACCAGTACGGTCGCCAGGGTGATCGTGGTCCACTTGATCCGGCGGCGCCAGTTCGGGCGCGGCCGGTACCGGCCGAGCTCCGGGTCCGGGTCGTTGTCGTTGGGCACGAAGCCGCCGCCGCGGCGCCCGCCGCCGTAGACCTGGCCCGTGTTGTAACCGCTGTCGTAGTCACCGTCGCCGGCGCCCTCGCCGTATCCCCGGCCGTCCACGTACGACGGCTGCTGCGGGACACCGGCCCCGTACGGCGGCGCCGACGGGCCGGGGTCGCCGTACGAGCGCTGCCCGGGCGGTACCCCCGGGCCGCGCCGCACCTGACGCATCACGCGGGCGCTCTCCGGCTGCGCGCCGCCACTGCCGCGTCCGTACCGCGGGCCGCGGTTGTCGTCGGACCATGCCTCGGGCCAGTCATTCATGCGCCCCAGTGTGCAGGGCGCTGCCATGGGCCGTACAAGGGCTGTCGGAAAATAAGAGCGGCGCTGTTGCGAAGCTGACACAAATTCCGCGAATGTCGCTTCGGCATAAGGTGGAGGGCATGACAGACCAGGCCACGGACGCGGTTCCGGACATCGAACCGGGCATCCCCGGCAAGCCGACCTCCGCCTCGCGCACCACGCTCAGCCACATCATGACCCACGGCGACACCAATCTGCTGGGGACGGTGCACGGCGGTGTGATCATGAAGTTGGTCGACGACGCGGCGGGCGCCGTGGCCGGCCGGCACTCCGGCGGCCCCGCCGTCACCGCGTCCATGGACGAGATGGCCTTCCTGGAGCCGGTCCGCGTCGGTGATCTGGTCCATGTGAAGGCCCAGGTGAACTGGACCGGCCGGACCTCCATGGAGGTCGGTGTGCGCGTCCTCGCCGAGCGCTGGAACGAGTCGACCCCGCCCACCCAGGTCGGCTCCGCCTATCTGGTCTTCGCCGCCGTCGACGCCGACGGCAAGCCGCGCCGGGTGCCGCCGGTGCTCCCGGAGACCGACCGTGACCGCCGCCGCTACCAGGAGGCCCAGATCCGCCGCACCCACCGTCTGGCCCGCCGGCGCGCGATCCGCGAGCTGCGCGAGAAGAGGGCCGCGGAGGGGTTCGAGGACTGACGAACTCCCTTGAGTGGCCGGGGGGTTGTACGGGAGTGGCAAGTATCACTCCGGCCGTCTGTCGATGATCCGTGCGGATAGTGTGTGCGGCCGGTGGGTGGCTGTGTGCCCGCCCGCCGTCTATCGACGGAACGTGACGGGGCGCTTGGCACGGAGGCCCCTGCGGGGGGTGCTGAGGCGTGGACGGGCCGGGCCGTGAGTGGGGCGACGACATCGACCCCGCGGACCAGTGGGTGCGTAACGAGCGCACCGGCGAGTACGAGCTGCGGCCGGATCCGCCCGCCGGGCAACCCACCGTGCCCGGGCCCCGCTCCGCACCGGAGTCCGGGCCGGAGACAGCGGCGCAGCCCGCGCCGGGCCGAGAGCGCCGCCGGCCGTCCACGGGCCGCCCGCAGCGCAAGGCGGCCAGGAGGAAGGCCGGCGGCGCCACAGGCGGGAGGAAGTCCACCGGAAAAAGGATTCTGCTGTGGACCAGCGGCACCCTGGCCTTCGTGGTCGTCGCCGGTGCCGTCACCGGCTACCTCTATCTGAAGCACCTCGACGACAACATCACCACCACGGACACCGCGGGCGCCACCAGCGACTCCTTCAGCAAGGACAAGGCGTTCAACATCCTGGTGATCGGCACCGACAAGCGCCAGGGCAAGGGTGACTCCGGCTACGGCGACGCCAACAGCGTCGGGCACGCCGACACCAACATCCTGCTGCACGTCTCCCAGGACCGGACGAACGCGACCGCGCTCAGCATCCCCCGGGACCTGGTCACCGACATACCGGACTGCCCGACCAAGCAGCCCGACGACTCGACCAAGGTCATCACGGGGACGAAGGGTGTCCGGTTCAACCAGAGCCTCGGCCAGCTCGGCCGCGACCCCGGCTGCACGGTCCGTACCGTGGAGCAGCTCGCCGGAGGCATGAAGGTCGACCACTTCATGATGGCCGACTTCAACGCCGTGAAGACGCTGACGTCGGCCGTCGGCGGGGTCGACGTGTGCCTCGCGCACGCCGTGAAGGACGAGAAGTCGCACCTGGACCTGCCCGCCGGGCCGTCGAAGATCGAGGGTGAGCAGGCCCTGGCCTTCGTCCGCACCCGCTACAGCTGGGGCAACCACGGGGACCTCGACCGCATCAAGGTCCAGCAGCAGTTCCTCGGGGCCCTGTTCCGCAAGATGAAGTCCGACTCCACCCTCACCAGCCCCGGCCGGCTGCTGGACCTGGCGGAGACGGCCACCAAGGCCCTCACGGTCGACAAGGGCATCGGGCACATCACCACGCTCAAGGACGTGGCCCTGGAGCTGAAGAAGGTGCCGCCGAAGAACATCTCCTTCCTCACCCTGCCGGTGCGCGACAACCCCGCCGACGGACCGGTCCACAAGACCGTCCTCGTGCAGCCGGAGGCCGCCCGGCAGATCTTCTCCGCGCTCAGGGACGACGTCTCCTTCACCGAGGTGAAGCAGAAGCAGAAGGCGACCGAGGCCGCGAAGCTCAAGGGCCCGCGTTCGGCGGCCGGCGACGTCCGCGTCGACATCTACAACGCGGGCGCCCCCGGCGGCTCCGCCCAGGCGGCCCTGTCCTGGCTGCAGACGCAGAAGGGGGTCACCAAGGCCAGCCAGCTCGGCAACAAGGGCGCACACCAGCCGAACACCACCCTGGAGTACGCCCCCGGCCAGGCCGCCCAGGCGCGTGAGCTGGCCGACCTCATGGGGCTTACCGCCGCCGCGCTGAAGCAGGGCAGGAGCGAGACCAACGACCAGGGGCTCCCGGCGATGGTGCTGCGGCTCGGCGCCGACTTCCGGGGCGCGGGCATCCCCGTCACCGGCCCGGTCAAGGCCCCGGCCGTCCCGCAGCGGACGGCCGACCAGGTCAAGTGCGCCTCCTGAGCCGGCCGGCTCAGGTGCGCACCCCCTGGGCCCTCTCGTTCGGAACATCCCGGCGTCGCAGGGTCAGGGCCTAGCCGCCGGAGCACACCACCTCGTTGCCGCGCACCACGTTCTGCTGCGGCTGCTGCGGGTCGTCGAAGCGGACCTTGCGCACGTCCTTGAAGCCGGCCCCGACGGTCACCTTCAGCAGCGGCCCCTGGCCCGGTACGGAGCGCAGCTCGGCGTCGGGCAGGGCGGCGGCCAGGGAGCGGGCGGAGCGGTCCCAGCGGGGGTCGTAGGCGATGACCGTGCGCGGCACGTGGGCGGGGGCGTCCACCGGCTGGTGGGTCGTGGCGAAGCCGGTCTCCGCGAGCGCCGCGTCGGCCCGTTTCGCCAGGCCGGCCGTGCCGGTGCCGTTCGCCACCAGGACCCGGATCTGCCGCGGGTCCACCTCCACCGGTGTGGCCGGTGCCGAGCCGTGCCGCGGGCGGTCCGCGGTGAGCGGCTTGTCGTCGCGCAGGGCCGCGAAGAGCTGGGCCGTCCGGGACTCGTCCCACTTCAGGGTCGAGCCGATGCCCTTGACCGGGTAGTTCAGCTGCCCGATGGGCACGGTCGTGAACTCGGAGGAGGACGGGGAGAAGTTCCGCATGGCCCGGCCGAGGTCGAGCAGTTCGTCGGTGCCGAAGCCCACGTCGGCGCGGACCGAGCCGAGCACCGCCCGGGTCACGTCCCTGAACCGCATCGGGTTCAGCAGCACCCCGGAGGAGGTGGCCCGGTCGATCAGCTCGGCCAGGAACTGCTGCTGCCGCTTCATCCGGCCCAGGTCGCTCGCCCCGTCGATGTGCCGGGCCCGCACGTACTGCAGGGCCTGACCGCCCATGAGGGTGTGGGTTCCGGGGGCGAGGTCGAGGCCGGTGTAGGAGTCCCTCAGCGGTGTGGTGGTACACACGGGCACCCCGCCGAGGACGTCCACGGTCTTCATGAAGCTGGCGAAGTCGACCTCCAGATAGTGGTCGATCTTCACATGGGTCATGTTCTCCACGGTGCGCACGGTCAGCTGGGGGCCGCCCTCGGCGTAGGCCGCGTTGAGCCTGATCGGGTGCGGGCCGTGCTGCAGGCCGGTGGCCGGGTCGGTGTGCGCGGGCACCTCGGCGTAGGAGTCGCGGGGCAGGCTCACCACGGTGGCCCGGTCCCGGTTCTCCGAGATGTGCACGATCATCATCGTGTCGGTGCAGTGGCAGGGCGCCCCGCCCAGCCGGTACGCCCGCCGGTCCCGCTCGGTGATCCGGTCGCGGCCGTCGGTGCCGACCAGCAGCACGTTCGTGCCGTGGCCCGCGCGCGGCCGGTTCTTCATGTCCTTGAAGGCGTCGACCCGGGCGATGCCCGCGTCCAGGCTGCTCATGACCGCGTGCCCGATCCCGGCGGAGGCGAGCACCACGACCGACAGCGTGGTCACCGCCCGCATGGCCCAGCGGGGCCGGGGCCGGGGCGGCCGGACGGACCGCACGGGCCGCTCGGGCGGACGCGGCACACGGCGGGACGGCTGCGGTCGGCGCTGCGGACGCGCAGGGGACCGGGGCGGGCTGGCCAAAGGGGACACCTCCGGACGAGGCCGTACGTGGGATCCGTGAGCACCGTAGGCCGATACGATCTCCAGCCCGGTCTTACGCCCCTGCGGCGCGCACCGGTGTCCCCCGTTCGCGGTAACGTGAGGCCCCTATGAACGACAAGCCCGACGTGCAGCTCCCCGCTGTTTCCGTGATCATGCCCGTCCTCAACGAGGAGCGGCATCTGCGCGCGGCCGTCCAGGCGATCCTCGCGCAGGAGTACGCCGGCGAGATGGAGGTCGTCATCGCCCTCGGTCCGTCCACGGACCGCACGGACGAGATCGCCGCCGAGCTGGTCGCCGAAACCGCGTCCAGCCCCAGCAAGCGCGTGCACACCGTCCCGAACCCGACCGGCCGCACCCCCGCCGCGCTGAACGCGGCGATCAAGGCCTCCCGGCATCCGATCGTGGTGCGTGTCGACGGCCACGGCATGCTCTCGCCGGACTACATCGCCACCGCCGTGCGGCTCCTGGAGGAGACCGGCGCGCAGAACGTCGGCGGCATCATGCACGCCGAGGGCGAGAACGACTGGGAGCACGCGGTCGCCGCCGCGATGACCTCCCGGATCGGTGTCGGCAACGCCGCCTTCCACACCGGCGGTGAGGCGGCCCCCGCCGAGACCGTCTACCTCGGCGTCTTCCGCCGCGAGGCCCTGGAACAGCAGGGCGGATACAACGAGGAGTTCATCCGCGCCCAGGACTGGGAGCTGAACTTCCGCATCCGTGAGGCGGGCGGACTGATCTGGTTCTCGCCCGAGCTGAAGGTGTCGTACCGGCCCCGTCCGAGCGTGCGTGCTCTCGCCAAGCAGTACAAGGACTACGGCCGCTGGCGGCACGTCGTCGCCCGCTACCACTCGGGCTCGATCAACCTGCGCTATCTGGCCCCGCCGGCGGCGGTGTGCGCGATCGCCGCGGGGGTTGTGGCCGGCGCGGCGCTCACCCCGTGGGGCTTCGTCGTCCCCGCCGGCTATCTGGCGGCGATCGCCGCGGGCTCGGTCCCGGCCGGCAAGGGGCTGCCCCTGAAGGCCCGGCTGCAGATCCCGGTGGCCCTGGCCACCATGCACATGTCGTGGGGCTGGGGCTTTCTGACCAGTCCGAAGTCGCTGGCCAGGAAGGTCATCGCGGCACGGCGGCCGGCGGTTCCCGCCGTGCGCTGAACCCGGTGCCCCGTCCGTCGGGGAACGGTGTGAGGAGGGCCCGCTGCTCAGGCAGCGGGCCCCTCCTCACATCCATCCGGTCACGCGCCGGCCGATCACCACTGGTAGGGCTTGTACACGGGCATGCACGGGGTGGAGTCCGAGCCGTTGATGGCGTCGGAGCCGTCGGGCAGGTCGCCGGCCTTCGGCGTGGACTGCTTGGGATAGCCGGTACCGGTGCGCCAGTCCGAGCCGACGACGACCGTGACACCGGACACGTCGGTCGACTGCTTCACCGCGCTCATCGGGATGCCGAGGGCCTTCGCCACCGCCTGCGCGTCACCCTGCAGATCCGCGCTCGGGTACTGCACGACCGTGCTCTCCTCGGACAGCGTCCCCGAGGTGTCGGCCGTCGCGCGGGTGTAGCCCTTCTGCGCCAGCACCTGACTGATGTCGTTCGCCCGGCCGCCGACCGGTGCCTGTGTGGAGGTCCGGGTGGCGTTGCGCACCAGCACCCCCAGCCGGCCGGGGTCCGTGGAGGGCGTCTTGGCGGCCGGGGTCTTGTTCGCGACCTGCTGCGTGCCCGACGGCTTGCCGTTCTTGTCGAAGGGCACGTCGTCGCGGAGCATCTGCCACATCTTGTCGGCGTTGGCCTTGTCCGGCACGACGTGTTCGCGGTTCTGCGCGTCGTCGATGTGCGGCATCGTCATCGACGTGATGCGGTTCGTCGGCACCGACTTCAGCTCCATGGCCAGGTCGTACAGCTTCTTGACCGTGCCGATCTCCTCGGAGACCTGGAGCGACTTGGTGGCCGCCTCGGCCAGGTCCATCAGCCGGCCGCTGTCGGTGAAGACGTTCTGGCCCTTCAGCGTGCGGATCATCGAGTTCAGGTACATGTGCTGGGCGCGGGCCCGCATCAGGTCGCTGCCCCAGGCGTGCCGGGTGCGCAGCCACTGCAGGGCCTGCACTCCCTTGACCTTGTGCGTCCCCTGCGTCAGCTTCAGCCCGGAGCCGCCGCGCTGGGCCGGCGTCGAGTGGTCCCAGACGTTCTGCTTCACACAGACGTCGACGCCGCCGATGGCGTCCGCCATGCTCACCACGCCCGCGAAGTCGATCATCATCCAGTGGTCGATGTAGACCCCGGTGAGGTTCTCCCAGGTGGCCAGCGTGCAGCCGGCTCCGCCCCGGGCGAGGGAGGTGTTGATGATGTCGTTGGTCGCCGGGAAGACCTTGCCGGACTTCGGGTCCGTGCACTTCGGGATGTCGACGCGGGTGTCCCGGGGGATGCTCACCATGGCGGCGCTCTTGCGGTCCGCGGACAGGTGGATGAGCATCTGTACGTCGGCCAGTGGCGGGCTGCCGGCCTGGTCCCTGCTGCCGCCGAGCTTCACGTTCGCCGCGGAGTTACGGCTGTCCGAGCCGATCAGCAGGATGTTCACCGGGGTCTGCCCCGCCGCGTTCGCCGGCGTCTTGAGCGCCTTGGAGTCGTCGCCGCTGCTGCGCTGACCCTTCCGGATGTTGGCGTTCAGATGCTGGTAGTACAGATAGCCGGCGCCCGCGGTCCCGAGTATCACCACCGCCAGCACGGTCGCCGACCAGCGCAGGGCGCGCCGTCTGCGCCGTGGCCGCTCGGGCCTGGAATCGCCTCTGCGCCGTCCCCCGCCGTGCCGGCCGGATCCCTCGGCTGTCTGCCGGGTCTGCGGTGCGAGCGACATCGTGTCGTCGACCGCAGGATCCTGCCCGCGCACATCGCTCTGCGCCAAACTTCCTGCCCTCCCCACCCTTGCGCCCTGCAACGGGTCCGTCCCGCGTCCAGTTAGACGCACGACGGACCCGTTGGGTTACCTACGAGGCGCACTTCACCTTGTCTGCCGTGGACTTGTCGACGTCCGGCGCCTTCGACGGAGCGCTGAGGGAGACCCCCGCACCCTTGAAGTCCTTGCCCAGGGTCAGCGTCATCGCCGGCAGCCCCTGGGAGTTGGTCACGCTCCTGCCGGGCTTGAGCGCGGCACCGGGCAGGCCCATGAGGTGGGCCAACTCCCTTGCCTGTGCGGCCTGGCCGGGCGCGTACTCAAGGGTGGTCCTGCCCAGCGGTGCCGGTGCGTTGCCCGCGTTCTCGGACTTGAGCACACCCTCCGTGGTCTGCAGCCAGGACAGGGTCTCCTGCGCGCTGCCGCCGACGGCGCCGCCGTTGAGGATCCGCACCCGGACGTCGGAGGGCGCGGACCGGCTGCCCTTGAGGCGTGCGGCCTCCGCGTCCTTCTCCGCCTTCTGCTTCTTCTTCACCTCGGTGAAGGAGACGTCGTTCTTGATCGCGTCGAACACCTGGGGAGCGGTGGTCTGGTTGACGATGACGGTCTTGTGGACGACACCGTCGGCCGGGTTGTCGACCACCGGCACCGTCACGAACGAGATGTTCTTCGTCGGCACCTTCTTCAGCTCCAGCGCGATGTCCTTGAGCGTGCTCACGGTGCCGATGCCCTTGTCGACGGTCAGCGCCTTCGTGGCGGCCTCGGCGAGGTCGAGGAGCTTGGCCGGGTTGGTCAGCGTGTCGCTGGAGGACATCTTGCGCATCAGCGAGGCCATGAACTGCTGCTGCACCTTGATGCGGTCCAGGTCGCCCTGGTTGCCCCAGCTGTGCCGGGTCCGGACGAAGGCCAGGGCCTGCTCGCCCTCGATCTTGTGCTCGCCGGCGGGCAGGTTCAGGTGCGAGTCCTTGTCGTTCACCGCGTGGGCGAGGCACACGTCCACGCCGCCGACCGCCGTCGTCAGCGTCTTCACCGCGTTGAAGTCCACCATCATGAAGTGGTCCGGCACGATCCCGGTGACCGCCTGCACGGTGCGCATGGTGCAGCCGGGGTCGCGGCCGTCCTGGCCCAGGCTGGTGTTGAAGCGCGCGCCGTCCGTGCCGGGGATGACCTTGACCGAGTCGTCGGGCTGCTTGGTGGGGCAGTCCGGCACGTTCACGATCAGGTCGCGCGGAATGCTGAGCGCGGTCGCGTTCGTCCGGTCCTTGGAGACGTGCAGCAGGATGTTGGTGTCGGCGTGCCCGACGCTGCCCTTGTCGCCGTAGCCCTCGTTGCCCTTGCCGGTGCGTTTGTCGGTGCCGATGATCAGGATGTTGAAGGCGTCGTCCTTGCTGAAGCCGTTCTTGGCCGCGCTGCCGACGTCCGTCGTGGTGACGTTGCCCTCGAGGTGCTTGAGATACAGGTAGCCGGCGGTGCAGACGGCGACCAGTACGAACGCCGTGCTGCCGGCGGTCCACGCCAGCACCTTCTTCGCCTTGGACTTCTTCTTCACCGGCCGCCGGGCCGCCCGCCGTCCCTGCGGCGTCTCCGGCTCGCCGCCCCGGCGCCGGGCCGAGCGGGGCGGCGGTACGTCGCCGCCGCGCGCCTGGCGCGTCTCACGGGGCGCGCCGGGCGCCGCGTCATGACGGCGGCGCGGCGCACGCGCGTTGTCACCGGGAGCGGGTCTGCGGGGACCGGGAACCGACGACTGCGGTGCGGAAGGGCTCAGTCGCAGTTCGTATTCGCCGGTGTTCGGATTGAGCACCCACTGGTCTGCGGGGTCGATGTTGTCCGCCCGCCCACGGCCTTGCGCGTCCACGGTTGTCCGAATCCTCCGTCGGGGCCACGCGGCGCCTTCCCCCCAAAGGCGCTCGGGTCTCGGTGAAACAGTGCACGACCCCAGGACGGACCTCGCGGCCGGGTGCACCGGGTCGCTCACCCTATCCGCCCAGTTCAGCGTGGAGCGACGCCGGTGACAAATTCCACCTTCCTACAACTGGGCAATCCGGCTCATTTCCTGGATGGAGGTTCGGTGTCTTGATGTGCGCATTACTCGCAGGTGTGTTCGGCGGCGGTGTTCCCCTGAAACGTGGGCGCGGGCGAGGGGCCGCTTCCGCCGTCCGGCCCCGAGGCGTCCCGGGGCGTGTTCCGGGCCACCGCCACGGGCTGGTCGGACCGCAGCCGCGCGAACAGCTTCTCGGCTTCCGGCTCCACGAGTTGGTCACGGTTGGCGTCGTAGACGTACGACTCCCTCGGTACGGTCAGGAACTGCACCCGTTCGGTGGGGATGTCGCGCAGTCCGCGTACCAACTGGTACAAGCCGCGCAGACTGGCCAGTTCAGGGTCGGTGGTCAGCGAGGAGGTCGCCGCGTCCAGCACCGGATACAGCTTCACCGGGTTCAGCAGGACGTCGTTGCTCTGCACCTTGTCGACGAGCGCGCCGAGGAACCGTTGCTGGCGTTCCATCCGCTCGGTGTCGCTGCCGTCACCGAGCGATTTGCGGGCCCGCACGTACCCGAGCGCCTGCTCCCCGTCGAGGACCACCTTCCCCGCCGGCAGCCTCAGCTTGGCCGCCTTGTCGTCGATGGGCTCCCTCAGGCAGACCTGCACCCCGTCGACGGCGTCCACCATCTCCTTGAACCCGCGGAAGTCCACGACCATGTGATGGTCGATCCGGATGTCCGTCAGCTTCTCGACGGTCCGGATCGTGCACGCCGAACCCCCCACCTGGAAGGCGTGGTTGAACATCGCGAACACCGGCAGGCTGCGGCTGCCGTCCGCCTGCCGGCAGCCGGGGATGTCCACCATCAGGTCCCTCGGCAGCGACACGGCGGTGGCGCTGCGCCGGTCGGCGGCCAGGTGCAGCAGGATCGTCGTGTCCGACCGCTCGCTGCCCAGGTCCCGCCCGTACGCGGAGTTCCCGTCCCCGGCCCGCGTGTCGGACCCGATCAGCAGGATGTTCTGGGCGCCCCGCACCAGCTCCGTGGGCCGCTCCCGCTCGTAGCGGGCCAGTTCGCGGGCGGCCGCCTCGTCCGGGGTGATGTTCGCACTGAGCTTGGCGTAGAGGGCCCAGCCGGTCCCCGCGGCGGCCACGACGAGCAGCCCCAGCCCGAGCGCCGCCCCCTTCGCCCACCGCCGACGCCGCCGCACCCCGTCCCCGGCGGCCGGGGCGCCCGGACCGCGCCCGGGAGCCCTGCGAGCGGAGTCGGTCACGGCCGGGGCACCCCCTCATGGCGTACGAGCGTCATGTCCTGCTCCTACGACGATGGCGGGGAAGGGGGAGGGAAGCGCCCTGTGCTACTCCGGTCGGGGGACGGCGGGACCGCTGAGCTGCGCGGGGCTGTGCCGGTGCGCGGCTTCGCCGCGTGGGCGAGTCCCCCGCCCGCACCCGCCGTACGGCCGCGGCGCCGCCGCTCAGCGGCGTACCGCGGTCACCCGCTCGCTCTCGATCCGCTGGGCGAGCGCGTCCTCGTCCAGCCGCTCCAGATGCCGGCACAACACCACGGACCCCCCGACGGCCAGCGGTGAGTACAGCCCCGCACCGACACCCTCCCAGGTGTCGTACGACAGCCCCGACAGCAACCTCGACCCCGGACCCGTCAGATCCAGCGCGGGCGCCTGGGCCAGGGCCTGCTCGACGACCTCCGCCCCGCTGAACTCCCGCCCGGCGACGATCAGCGCGGCCTCCTCCGCGTCCACCGGGGCGAACGGCACGAACCGGTCGCCCTGCCCCGGCACTTCCACGGCGTAGTCGACGAACCCCGCGGGAGGCTGCGGGAACCGCCCGCCCAGCGGCCGCAGCGCGAGCGCCACCCGCTCCCCGCGGCACGCCCGCGCCGCGTCCAGCGTGTCCGGCCCGCTGACGACGACATCCGCGGCGGCCGGATCCCCGCCGAGGTCCGCGACCGCACCCACCGACGAACAGGCCAGCAGCCACACCGCCGTCTGCCAGTGCGCGGGCAGCAGCAGCGCGACGCGGTCACCGGGGCCGGCGGAGAGATCGCCCTGCAGGAGATTCGCGGTCTTGGCCACCCAATTGGCGAAGGTGGCCACGGACAGTTCGACGCGTTCGCCCGTGGCGTCGTCGTAGAAGGTCACCAGCGGGCGGCCGGGGTCCGCGGCGAGCGCGGAAGCCAGCAGGTCGGCAGGGGTGCGATCGGTGGCGTTCACCCGGGAAAGGGTACGCGCGGGCGGACCCGCGCGGCGTGCGGTGGGGCACCGGTTCGGCGGAACGGTCGCCGACGGACCGTCAGTTCACCGTTGGACATATTTGTATGACTATGTCCAGGATCATGCACATGCGTGGATTCCTGACCTCGTCCATCGGCGCGCCGTCCGCCGGCGCACCGGCGATCGCCGTCTGCTCGATCGGTGTGCCCTGCGCCGCGGCCCTCGCGCTCGCGCTGCCCCCGCCCGCGTCCGCCGCGCCCGCACCCGCTGTCGTCCCCCCGAGCGCCGCCGATCCCGCGGTCCCCGGAAGCACCCGCTCACTGCCGCTCGTCCCGCTCTCCGCCGAGCGTGTCCTCGGCGCCGCCCCGGAGCAGGGGCTGTACCGGCCCGAAGGAGAGCACTTCTCGCTCGTCGGGGTCGTCTGGCGCGACCCGGGCAGCGAACTGCGCGGCCGGGTCCAGGTGCGGACCCGGTCGGCCGCGGCGGGGGAGTGGTCCGGCTGGCAGGACCTCGAGACGCACACCACCGAGCACGGCGCCGACCCGGGCACAGCGGAACGGGACGCCCGGCGGGTGCGCGGGGCGACCGCACCGCTGTGGGTCGGGGAAGCGGACGGCGTGGACGTACGGGTCCGCGCCGACGGCACGGGCACGCGGGGCGGCCGTACGGGTGAGCCGCGTCTGCCGCGGCCGCCGCTGCCGGCGGGGCTGCGTCTGGAACTCGTCGACCCCGGCGACGAGGCACCGTCCGCCGGGACGCCGGCCGACGCGCCGCACACCAGCCTGCACACGGCCGCGGCGCGGGAGGCCTCGGCCGCCAACACCGACCTCACCGGCTTCGGCGCCCTGCAGATCCCGGCACTGAGCAGGCAGGCCACCGAGCGGGAACTCACCCGCCTGACGGGGCCGGTGGGGGGCAAGCCGCACATCGGGCCACGCCCGCGGATCGTCACACGCCGCGGCTGGGGCGCGGACGAGTCACTGCGCCAACGCGGGTTCGTCTACGCCAAGAAGGTCAAGGCGGCCTTCGTGCACCACACGGCCTCGGGCAACAAGTACACCTGCTCCCAGGCCCCCTCCGTCGTCCGCAGTATCTACCGCTACCACGTCACGAGCATGGGCTGGCGCGACATGGGCTACAACTTCCTCGTCGACAAGTGCGGAACCCTCTACGAGGGCCGGGCCGGCGGCGCGGCGAAGGCGGTCCTCGGCGCGCACACCGCCGGCTTCAACACCGACACCATGGGCATCGGCGTGATCGGCACGTACGGCTCCACGAAGCCGTCGAAGGCCGCGGTGACGGCCGTCGCCCGGCTCACCGCGTGGAAACTCGGGCTCTACGGGGCCAATCCGCGTGGCACGACATATCTCACGTCGGCCGGTGGCAACCTCTACCCCAAAGGTAAGAAGGTACGACTGAACGTGATCTCCGGTCATCGGGACGGATACGCCACCGAGTGCCCCGGCAAGCGACTGTATGCCAAGCTCGGCAAGGCCCGGTCCGGCGCGGCGCACTACCAGGGGCGCTGACGCGGCCGGGGAGCATGTTCGGTGCCGTCTCGGGGGGCCCGCCGGTCTCACACCGTTCTCATACCGATCTCGGGGGGAAACGCGTGGTCGTCAAGGGCGCCGCCGCTACGGTCTGCATACACTGACCGGCCGAAACGAGTAGAACGAGCAGTTCGGCCGGTCCCGGCAGGAAGCAGAGACGACAGGTGACAGAAGCGATCCTCCTGGTCGGCGGCAAAGGCACCCGGCTGCGTCCGCTCACGGTGCACACGCCCAAGCCCATGGTCCCGGCCGCCGGGGTGCCGTTCCTCACGCACCAGCTGGCGCGCGCCAAGGCGGCGGGCGTGGACCACATCGTCCTCGCCACCAGCTATCTGGCCGAGGTCTTCGAGCCGTACTTCGGCGACGGCTCCGCGCTCGGTCTGCACATCGAGTACGTGACCGAGGAGGAACCCCTCGGCACGGGCGGCGCCATCCGCAACGTCGCCTCCCGCCTGCACTCCGGCCCCGACGACCCGGTGCTGATCTTCAACGGCGACATCCTGACGGGCCTGGACATCAAGGCCCTGGTGGACACGCACGAGTCCACGTCCGCCGACGTCTCCCTGCACCTGACGAAGGTGACGGACCCGAGGGCCTACGGCCTGGTCCCCACGGACCCCTCCGGCCGGGTGCTGGCCTTCCTGGAGAAGCCGCAGACGCCGGAGGAGATCGTCACCGACCAGATCAACGCGGGGGCGTACGTCTTCCGCCGCTCGGTCATCGACACGATTCCGCTGGGCCGCCCCGTCTCGGTGGAACGCGAGACGTTCCCCGGTCTCCTCTCGGCGGGCGCCCATCTCCAGGGCATGGTCGACTCCACGTACTGGCTGGACCTCGGCACCCCGGCGGCCTTCGTCCGCGGCTCGGCCGACCTGGTCCTGGGCCGCGCACCCTCCCCGGCGGTCCCCGGCCGCTGCGGCGACCGCCTGGTCCTGCCGACGGCCACGGTGGCGCCGGGCGCGAAGCTGACCGGCGGCACGGTGGTCGGCGAGGGCGCGTTCGTCGCCGAGGGCGCCCGTGTCTTCGGCTCCACCATCCTCCCCGGCGCCGTCATCGAACCCGGCGCGGTCATCACCGACTCCCTCATCGGTACCCGGGCCCGGGTGGGCGAACGCACCGTCCTGACCGGCACGGTCGTCGGCGATGGCGCGATCGTCGGCCCCGACAACGAGCTCCGCGAGGGCGTACGCGTGTGGTGCGACGCCCGCATCCCAGCGGGAGCGGTCCGCTTCTCTTCGGACCAGTAGCGGCGGGGCGGATCACCCGGGGGCCGGCAGTGGCCGTGGCGTGGGTGGCCGGGGGCCGGCAGTGGTCTCGGCGTGGGTCGCCGGGGGCCCGAACAATGGCCGTGGCGCCGGTCGCCGGGGGCCGACAGTGGCTGCGGCGTGGTCGCCGAGGGGGCCGGCAGTGGTCGCGGCGTGGATCGCCCGGGCCCGACCAGTGGCCGTGGCGCGGGTTGCCCGGGGCCCGACCAGTGGCTGCGGCGTGGGTCGCCGGGGGCCGACAGTGGCTGCGGCGTGGTCGCCGAGGGGGCCGGCAGTGGTCGCGGTGTGGGTCGCCCGGGGCCCGGCCAGTGGCCGCAACGCGGGTCACCCGGGGGCACCTTCAAGGCCGAGGGGCGGAGCCGACGACGGCCCTCGGCCGCCCCTGACAGGGAATCAGGGTCGGGTCAGGGCTGGGTGGGGCTCCTCCCTGATGGCCGGGGGCGGCCGGGCCGGAAGCATGGTCCGCATGACGTTCCTCTCCGCCAAGTCAGCCAACTCAGCCTCCTGCGCGCCGGATTCCTTCGCGTCCTCGGCCCCCGCCGCGCCGCGCCGTGTGCTCGCCCCGTCCCGCCGGGCCCTGCTCGGCGGAGCCCTGGCCGGGGCACTCCTCGTGACGGGTGCCCTGCCGACCGGTGCCGCCGTGGCGGCACCCGCGCCTGCCCACGCCGGCCGGGAGACGGCCCCCAAGCTGGACATCCAGGCCCTGCGGGCCGCCGTCGCCGACCTCGACGACCCGCAGGCCACCGCGGCGCAGATCCGCGTCAGCGGTGCCGCGGGCCGCTGGTACGGCACCTCCGGCGTGGCCGACCTGCGCACGGGCCGCAAGGTGAGCGCCGACGACACCTTCCGCATCGGCAGCATCACCAAGGTCTTCGTCGCCACGGTCGTGCTGCAGCTGTCGGCCCAGGGCAGAGTGGACCTGAACGCGCCGGTGCAGCGCTACCTGCCCGGTGTCCTGCCCGCCGAGTACCCGCCGATCACCGTGGGACAGCTCCTCGACCACACCAGCGGACTGCCCGACGAGAGCGGCCCGGACCTGCCGGACATGAGCACGCCCGAGAAGGTGCTCCAGCACCGCTACGACCAGTGGACCCCGCAGCGGTTGGTGGCCGCGGTCAGCCACGGCCCCATGAAGTTCGCACCGGGCACCCGGCAGGAGTACCGCGGCATCAACTACGTGCTGGCCGCCCTGCTCGTCGAGAAGGTGACGGGCCACTCCTACGGCACGGAGATCAGCAAGCGCATCCTGCGCCCCCTGGGCCTCCACGCCACGTCGCTCCCGGGCAACGACCCCCGCATACACGGCCCGCACGTCCACGGCTATCTGGCGCTGGCCGACGGCACGCTGAGCGACGCCACCGTCTACAACCAGTCGGAAGCGTGGGGCGAGGGCGAGATGATCTCCAACAGCCGGGATCTGGAGCGGTTCATGACCGCGCTCTTCTCAGGGGACCTGCTGCCGCGAGCCACCCTGGACAAGATGTTCACGCTGCCCTCCGGCGACGTCCGCATGGTGGACGGCAGCCCGGCCCGCTACAGCATGGGCCTGCAGACGGCCACGGTGAACGGCATGACCCTGTGGGGCAAGACCGGTGAGCGCTACGGCTACAACTCCGGCATGTTCTCCACCCGCGACCAGCGGCGCCGGGTGGTGTACTCCTTCAACCCCACGCACCGCGACCAGACCCAGACGCGGATGACGCTGCGCATAGCCGACGCGGTGACGCGCAACGGCTGAGCCCCGGCCGTAGGCCCGCACCGCCGCGAAGCCGATGCCCGGGCCGGAGCGCGGGAGTTGTTCTGCCCGCGGTGAAAACCGGCCCGGCCGGGCTCGGTGATCACTACCTTCCGGTCTCATGACGACGGTTACCACGCGCACGGTCGCATACGCGGCCGACGGCTTGACGATGATCGGGCACCTCGCTCTCCCGGCCGGTGTCGACCGCCGGCCCGCGGTCCTGGTCGGGCCCGAGGGGATGGGGCTCAGCGACGTCGAGCGCCGACGGTCGGATGCGCTCGCCGAGTTGGGCTACGTGGCGTTGGCCTTCGACCTCCACGGCGGGCGCTATGTGGGCGACCCCGAGGAGATGCTGGCCCGTTGCATGCCGCTGCTCGCCGACCCCGACCGGATGCGGGGCATCGGACACGCGGCGCTCGACGTGCTGCGCGCCGAACCGCGGACCGACCCCGACCGGATCGCCGCCGTCGGCTACGGCACCGGCGGCGCCATCGCGCTGGAACTCGGTCGCGACGGCGTCGATCTGCGCGCGATCGGGACGGTCAACGCACTGACCACGGGCCGGCCGGGCGAGGCGGCGCGCATCCGGTGCCCGGTGTGGGCCGGGGTCGGTTCGGAGGACCCGATCATGCCGCCCGCGCAACGGGAAGCGTTCACGGCCGAGATGCAGGCCGCGGGCGTCGACTGGCGCCTCGCGGTCTACGGCGGCGCCCTGCACGCCTTCCACCACCCGCCGGTCGACCATCCCACAGTCCCCGGCGTCGGCTACCACCCACGGCACGCGCGGCGAGCCTGGCGCGACATCGTCGACCTGCTCGCCGAGTGCCTGCCTGTAACGGAGTGAACCGGTCGGCAACCGCGTTCCCGGGCCGCGAACCGGGCCGGCCGACGGCCACCGGCTGTGCGTCATGAGTCGCTACGGGCCGGCTCCGGCTCGCGCTGCGGCGCGTGGTCGTCTCGGGGAAGCAGGAGCGGGGTGGCCAGGATGAGCAGTCCCGTCACCGTGAGAGCGGTGCGTGGGCCGGTGACGTCGGCGAGCAGCCCGCCGAGCGCGGTGAGGAGGGCGATGGACGCCTGCTGGCCGATCGACCAGGCCGACAGGGTGCGGGCCACGAGATGCCTGGGGGTGTGTTCGAGCCGGTAGGTGGCGAGCACCGGGGTGTACAGGCTCATGTTGATGATGATCGCCAGCTCGACGGCCATCACGGTCACGAGGCCGACGACACCGGGACGGACGAAGGCCAGGCCGATCAGCCAGACGGCGCGCAGGGTGCCGACGGTCCGGAAGACCCTGTGCCGGCCGTAGCGGGCCACGACACGGCGGGCCAGCCGGGAGCCGATGAGTCCGCCGACACAGGGGGCGGCGAAGGCGAGGCCGTACTGCCAGGGCGGGAACCCGAGCCGGCGGAGCAGGAGCACGGCCAGCAGCGGCTCGGTGGCCATGATCAGACCGGCGACGAGCATGTTGTTCAGGTAGAGCGCCCGCAAGCCGGGATGGCCCATGATGTGTCGCCAGCCGTCGAGCAGTGCGCCCATCCGGACCGGGCTTTCGCCGGTTCTTCGGGGTGCTTCCTCTCGGCCGCGGATCGCGGTGATGCCCAGCGCGGAGAACAGGTAGCTGAGCGCGTCGGCCACCACGGTGGTGACCGGCCCGCACAGACCGATCGCCGCCCCGCCCAGCGGCGGGCCGACCGCGATGGAGCTCCAGTTCGTGGACTCGAACCGGGCGTTGGCCACGAGTAGGTCGTCCGGCCGGACGAGGGCCTTGAGGTAGGCGCCGCCGGCCGCGTTGAAGGCGATCTTGGCCGCAGCGACCACGGCCGAGACCCCGAGCAGCTGGACGAAACCGAGCCACCCGAAGGCGTAGGCGACCGGGATCGTCGCCATGGCCGCACACCGGGTCAGGTCCATCGCGATCATCACCGGGCGCTTGCGCCGGAACTCCACCCACGGCGCGAGCGGCACCGCGATCAGCGCGCCCACCGCGGGCCCCACCGCGGACAGCGCGGACACCTCTGCGGGGCCGGCGTGCAACGCCAGCACGGCGATCAGCGGGAACGCCCCGAACCCGAGCCCGGACCCGTAGGCGCTCACGGCGTATGCCGCCCACAGCCAGCCGAACTGCCGGCCCAACCGGCTCCTGCCCACCACGCTCAGCACGCCCCTTGATGTCCCACCCGAACAAACCGACGTTGACCGGTGAGAGCTAAGCGAGCGGCACAGCAACGGGTCAAACAACTTCCTTGCCGACTGTCCACAACCATCCGTTGTTCACTAGGGTGACGCGGCGTGGAGTTCGAAGCAGTGCGCACCTTCGTCACCGTCGCGGAGGCGGGCCAGTTCCAGAAGGCCGCCGCCGACCTGTCGATCACCCAGCAGGCGGTCTCCAAGCGCATCGCCGCGCTGGAGCGCGACCTCGGGGTGCGGCTGTTCACCCGCACTCCGCGCGGCGCCGAGCTCACCATCGACGGGCAGGCGTTCCTGCCCCACGCACGGGAGGTGCTGCGCGTCGCCGAGCGCGCGGTCGCGTCCGTGCGCACCGGCCGCCGTCCGCTGCGCGTCGACGTGATCGCCTCGCGCGTCGCACCGTCGGGCCTGATGCGCGGCTTCCACCGCGCGCACCCCGAGATCGACCTCGACGTGGTGATGCTGTTCGACGTCGAGACGGCCGTCGCCGCCATCCGCTCCGGTGCGATCGACGCGTCCTTCCGCGCCGTCGCCGCGCCCGGCCGGTCCCTGCCCGAGGACATCGAGTCCGTCCGGGTGCTCGACGAGCCGCTCCAGCTCCTCACCGGTCCCGCCCACGCGCTGGCGGGCGCCCGGTCGGTGACCGTCGCCCAGCTCGCCGGGCACCGGATCTGGATGCCCGGCATCGTCCCCGGCACCGAGTGGGCCGCCTACTACGACGACCTCGTCGCCGAGTTCGGCCTCACCATCGAGGCGACCGGCCCCAACTTCGGCTCCGACGCGCTCCTGGACACCGTCGCCGACACCCCGGCCCTGGCCACCTTCATGGGCGAGCACACCCTCCCCCAGCTACCGCTGGGAGGTGCCCCCATCGTCTGGCCCGCCGGCCACGGCCTGCGCCGCATCCCGGTGACCGACCCGACACCCGTCTACCCGCACTCACTCCTGTGGCACCGCGACAACCCCCACCCGGCGCTGACCACCCTCCGCGCCCACCTCGCCGCCACCTCCGACGGCCACGACACCACCGGGACCTGGGTGCCGGACTGGGTGACCCCGCGCTGAACGCCTCCGCGTCCTCGATCACCGTGGCGGGATCGACGGCCGGCACCCCGGAGGCAGAGGTGACCGCCGGCACCTTCCCGCTCGCCGGATGCGCCGACGCGCCGCAGCCCGCAAACCTGCCGGACCGGACGGCACCGCTCACCTCAAAGCAGCCCGATGTCCACCCGGGGCATCTTCGGCGCCCTGCGCCCGGGCACCCGCCCGCTCAACAAGATCAACCGAACCGCCCGGTGCCGCTGCCCGGCATACGGCTCCAGCAAGCGCAGCATCTCCGCATCGTCGGCATCCCGGTCCCCCGCCAACGCCCACCCCACGATCCCCGGCAGATGCAGGTCCCCCACCGTCACCGCGTCCGCGGCCCCATGACTGCGCTGCACCACCTCCGCCGACGTCCACGGTCCCACCCCCGGCACGACCTCCAGCCGCGCCTGCGCCTCAGCCGCCGGCATCCCCACCGCCTGCTCCAGCCGCGCGGCGACCCGTACGGCCCGCAGGATCGTGGACGCCCGCTTGTCGTCGACCCCGGCCCGGTGCCACTCCCAGGAGGGAATCAGTGCCCAGGTCCGCGGCTCCGGCATCACGGACATCGGCCGCTCCCCGGCACCCGCCGGCCCCGGCGCCCGCTCCCCGAACCGCCGCACGAGCAGCCGCCACGCCCGGTACGCCTCATCCGTCGTGACCTTCTGCTCCAGCACCGACGGGATGAGGGACTCCAGTACCAGCCCCGTCCGCGTCAGCCGCAGCCCCGGCCGCCGATGCCGCGCCAGCGCCACCACCCGGTGCCGGGGCACGAACGCCTCCGGCTCATCGGCCGCGCCGAGCCACTCGGGCAACCGGTCCAGCAGCCACTCCGACCCCGGCCCCCACGCCTCGCCGAGCACCTCACCGCCGTACGCGCGCACCCGCAGCGTGCCCGGCCCGGCGGGTGTACGGCAGGCCCGCCACACGGATCCGTCCGCGGTGGCCCGGAACGTGGGGTCGGCGGGTCCGCGCCGCAGCGGTCCGAGCACCAGCCCGAGATCGAGCGGCCCCTCCGGCACCCACCGCCGTACCCGCGCCGGCCCCGTCACCTGCCGCGGTATCCCGGCACCGGCACCCGCGGGCACGCCGACATGGCCGCCGCGCACGGTCGTACGCGTGGGTCGCTGGGGGAAACGTCCTGCCACGAAGGGGGTCCTAGACGAAGAGGTCCTGGAGGAGCCGGTGCCGTCCTATGAGCCTAGGCGCTGCCCAGGCCGTGCCACCGCACTTCACCGCACTTCGAGGAACCCGCTCGCGTCCCGCTCGGGCCGTGGTCTCGGCTCCTCGGCCGGATGCCCGACCGCCACCGCGCCCATCGGTTCCCAGTCCGCGGGCAGTGCGAGCACCTCGCGCACCACGTCCCGGCAGAACATCGTGGAGGACACCCACGCCGAGCCCAGCCGCTCCCCGGCCAGCGCGACCAGCAGGTTCTGCACGCCCGCGCCCATCGCGACGACGAACATCTCCCGCTCGGCGCCGTCCCGCCGCGCGTCCCCGTAGTGGTGCGAGCCGTCCATGACGAGGCACGGCACGACCAGATACGGCGCGTTGCGGAGCAGGTCCCCGCGGCGCACCCGTTTCGCGATGGACTCCTCGCTCCTGCCGTCCCGGCGCAGGTCGGCGATCCACGCGTTTCGCATCGCGTCCAGCAGCCGGGTCCGGGACTCCGCCGACTCCAGCAGCACGAACCGCCACGGTGTGGTGTGGTGCGGGGCCGGTGCCGTGACCGCCGCCGCCACCGCGCGCCGTACCGCGCCGGGGTCCACCGGCTCGTCCGTGAAGGCCCGGACCGTACGCCGCTGGGTCACCGCCTCCCGGACCGCCTCGGACGTGCCGAGCCGGAACATGTCGTCCCGCGCGGTCCGCACCAGCGCCCGCGCGCCCTCGTCGTCCCCGCCGCCCACGACATGCGGCAGCCCGCGCACCACGGCCACCGGCCGGCCCGTCGCCTTGCCCTTGACCAGGTCGCCCGCGGCGGCCAGCTCGTCCGCGGTGGCGACGACGGTCGCGCTGAGCGGATTGCCGTGCCCGTCCGTGCCCCCGCGCAGATCGTCCAGTACGCGCACCCCGGCGGCGCCGATCGCCACGTCCGTGAGCCCCGCGCGCCAGGGGCGCCCGAAGGTGTCGGTGACGACGACACCCACGTCGACGCCTAGGGCCTCGCGCAGGCCCGTGCGGATCGCCCGCGCGGACGCGTCCGGGTCCTCGGGCAGCAACAGCACCGTACCGGCGGGGGTGTTGGAGGCGTCGACCCCGGCGGCGGCCATGACCAGGCCCTGCCGGTTCTCCACGATGCGCAGCGCGCCGCGCCGGGCCACGACCCGGACGGTCTCGGCGTCGATCGCCGCCTCCCGGTCGGTGGCCTGTACGACCCGGCCCTCCGCCTTGGAGACGATCTTGGAGGTGACGAGCAGCACGTCCCCGTCGGCCAGGCCCGGCTCGGCGGCGGCGATCAGCTTGGCGAGGTCGTCGCCCGGCTGCACCTCGGGGATGCCCGACAGGGCCCGGACCGTGTACTGCGGGTGCTCCTCGCTCACGCTCCCCGCACCTCCTCGGCCAGCGCCAGCGCCTCGCGCGCCATCTGGGCGGCGGCGTCGACGTCGGTCATCATCAGCGGTACGGCGCGGCAGCGGATGCCGTCCGCCTCGACCCGCTCGACCGTGGCCGCGTCCACGGTGTCGACCAGCCAGCCGTCCAGCAGGCCGGAGCCGTAGTGCTCGGCGACGGCGGCGGCCGTGGACTGGACGCCGACCGCGGCGAGCACCTTGTCGGCCATGCCGCGCACCGGCGCGTCCCCGACGATGGGGGACAGGCCGATCACGGGCACCCCCGCGTCCGCGATCGCCTCCCGGACGCCGGGCACGGCGAGGATCGTGCCGATGGACACGATCGGGTTGGACGGTGGGAACAGGATCACGTCCGCCTCGGCGATCGCCTCCAGCACACCGGGTGCCGGCTTGGCCCGCTCCGCGCCCACGGGCACGACGGCCTCCGCGGGGACCGACGCGCGCAGCCGCACCCAGTACTCCTGGAAGTGGACGGCCTTGTGCTCACCGTCGACCCGCACGGCCACGTGTGTCTCGACGCGGTCGTCGGTCATCGGGATCAGCTTCACACCCGGCTTCCAGCGGTCGCACAGCGCCTCGGTGACGGCGCTGAGCGGATAGCCCGCGCCGAGCATCTGCGTGCGCACGATGTGCGTCGCGAAGTCCCGGTCGCCGAGGCCGAACCACTCGGGTCCGACCCCGTAGGCCGCCAGTTCCTCCTTGAGGTGGAAGGTCTCGTCGGCCCGCCCCCAGCCCTGTTCCTCGTTGATGCCGCCGCCCAGCGTGTACATCACCGTGTCCAGGTCGGGGCAGACCTTCAGCCCGAAGAGGTGGATGTCGTCGCCGGTGTTGCCGATCACCGTGACGTCCGCGTCCGGCACGGCCCGCTTCAGACCGCGAAGGAAACGGGCACCACCGATGCCGCCTGCCAGAACCACAATGCGCATGCGCCAAGTCTTGCAGGCGGGTACGACAACGCGTCAGGCAGTCACCGGACGAGCCTCGCAGTGCGGGGCCGTGTGCATCGGCATCTCCGTCAGGCCCGGGTAGTAGACGTGCAGGCTGACCGCCGGCTCCAGCGCGTCGTTGACGACCTCGTGGACGTAGCCCGGAGCGAACACCCGCTGCGCCCCCGCCGCCAACGCGCGCGTGCCCCGCTCGGTGCGCTCGGTCAGCGTTCCCTCCAGGACGGTCAGGACGCCGGAGGAGCGGCCGTGGTCGTGCAGTCCGCTGCCCTGCCCGGGCACCCAGGACAGCAGCCACACCTCGTAGCCGGGGCCGGTGCGCAGCCGGTGGTACCAGCGGGTGGTCGCGTCGTAGCGGACGAGGTGGGCCCACTGGGAGCGGTCGGCGGCGATCGAGCGGGCCAGGCCCACGAACTCGGCGACGGTGGCCGGGTGCTCGCGCGGTGGCTGGAGCAGGTGCGGGACTTCGAGGATGTCGCCGGCGATCTGGAGGTCGTTGTCGCTGTTCATGGGTGCGGTGGTTCCTCGGTGAAGGAAGGGCAGAGGGGGATGAACACCGAGTCGCGGGTGACTCGGACCACAGCTGGAGCAGGGCGTGGCTCAACAGCTGGAACAGCAACAACAGCTACAGCGACCCCGGGCAGCACCGTGGGACCCGGCGGTGCGGGTCGAGGTGAGTGCCAAGTTCGCGAGCATGCCCACTAGGACAGCGGCTCACACCTGGGCTGTCAACTCGACGCCCGGTATGTGGGACACGTTTCACCTCATCCGGTTCATCTGTCAGGTGAAAGGTTTGTTCACCTGGATCCCGGGACACATGGGGCACATCCGTGCGCTCAAGCCTCGTGCAACGCGATCGAACACGGGGACGTCCTTCTCCGTACAGAGGGCTGTACGGAGTTCGACCGCCTCCTCGGTCCCTCGCCTGCGTGGCAAGGTTTATGCCGATTTGAACACTTTCCGCATGGCCTTGGTTCCGCAGAGTGAATAACGGGCTCAATAGCAGATCTCGGCTTGACTCGCCCGGAGCAGCACACTTGTAATTTCACTCGTGTCGTTCAGCCGAAACCGGTAACGGCAACACGGGGACGCGAAAGACAGACGAGGGGCGCACATGACCGAGCTGGTGCAGCAACTGCTGGTCGACGACGCGGACGAGGAACTCGGCTGGCAGGAGCGCGCGCTGTGCGCCCAGACCGACCCCGAGTCCTTCTTCCCCGAGAAGGGCGGCTCCACCAGAGAGGCGAAGAAGGTCTGCCTCGCCTGCGAGGTCCGCTCCGAATGCCTCGAGTACGCCCTCGCCAACGACGAGCGATTCGGCATCTGGGGCGGCCTGTCCGAGCGGGAGCGCCGCCGGTTGAAGAAGGCCGCCGTCTGACCGGACAACCAACCCAAAACGTCACGAACGGCCCGTCGCCCGTGGGTTATCCACAGGCGGCGGGCCGTCGTCATGGCCAGCCGATAGTGTGGTCGCTCGTCCGAGACGCCCCGCTGTCCCCTCGGCCCCCGAGAGGGCGCGGGCGTCCACCGCAGTCCATCGAACCGGGGCCCGTACCTCGATGTCCGTGCACAGCCATACGGCAGCCCAGCAAGACACCGCTGCCACCGCAGCCTTTGACCCGGCCCGCCCGCCCGAGTTCCCGCGTCACGTGGTGACCGCGGTCCTCGTCGCCCACGACGGTGCCCGCTGGCTGCCCGACGCCCTCGCCGGGCTGCTCGGCCAGGAGCGCCCCGTGCAGTACGCGGTGGCCGCCGACACCGGCAGCGCGGACGACTCCGCCCGGCTGCTCACCGACGCCCTCGGCGACGCGGGCGTCCTGCACCTGGCCCGGCGCACCGGCTTCGGCCAGGCCGTCGAGGAGGCGAGCCGCACCGCCCCGGTCCTCACCCCGGAAGAGCTGCCGTACCTCAAGCGCCCCAGCGGCTGGGACCCGGTCACCCGCTCCTGGCGGGACGACGCCTACGACCTGCCCGAACTGCCGCACGGCGAGCCCGTCCAGTGGCTCTGGCTGCTGCACGACGACTGCGCCCCCGAACCCGACGCCCTCGCCCAGCTGCTGCGGGTCGTCGACACCGAACTGGAGCTGGGCCGCGACGACGTGGCGGTCGTCGGCCCCAAACTGCGCGGCTGGTACGACCGCCGGCAACTGCTGGAGGTCGGCGTCTCCATCGCCAACTCCGGCCGCCGCTGGACCGGCCTGGACCGCCGCGAACAGGACCAGGGCCAGCACGACCACGTCCGCACCGTGCTGTCCGTCTCCACCGCCGGCATGCTCATCCGCCGTGACGTCTTCGAACAGCTCGGCGGCTTCGACCGCCGACTGCCCCTGATGCGCGACGACGTCGACCTGTGCTGGCGCGCGCACGCCGCCGGCCACCGCGTCCTGATCGCCCCCGACGCCGTCGTACGGCACGCCGAGGCCGCCTCCCGCGAGCGCCGTACCGTCGACTGCGTCGGCCGCACCGCCGCCTCCCCGCACAAGGTCGACAAGGCCGGCGCCGTCTACACCCTGCTCGTGAACACCCGTGGCGCCGCGCTGCCCTGGGTGCTGCTGCGGCTCGTGTTCGGCACCGTCGTGCGGACCATCGCCTATCTCGTCGGCAAGGTGCCCGGCCAGGCCGTCGACGAGATCCGCGGCCTGCTCAGCACCCTGCTGCGCCCCGAGCGGATCATCGCCGCCCGGCGCCGCCGCGGACGCCCGCAGATCGACAAGGCCGAACTGCGCCAACTCCTGCCACCACCCGGCGCCACCGTCCGCGCCACCGTGGAACAGCTCGCCGCCAACTTCACCAGCGGCTCCGACGACACCGCCCGGGCGGGCCGGCACGGCGGCGCCGTCGAGTCCGGCCCCGGCGGCGACGACGCCGACTTCCTGGAGGTCGAGCAGTTCGCCCGGCTCAAGCGGATCGCCCGCAAGCCCGGCCCCGTGCTCTTCCTCGCACTCCTGCTCGTCTCCCTGACCGCCTGCCGCGCCCTCCTCAGCGGCGGTGCGCTCGTGGGCGGCGCCCTGCTGCCCGCCCCCGCCGGCGCCGGCGACCTGTGGGCGCGTTTCGCGGACGCCTGGCACCCGGTCGGCTCGGGCGGCACCGCGTCCGCCCCGCCCTACCTCGCCGTCCTCGCGACCTTCGCCGGCATCCTGTTCGGCTCCACGGGACTCGCCGTCACCGTCCTGCTGGTCGCCTCGGTACCGCTCGCCGGATGCACCGCCTACTTCGCCTCCCGGCCGCTCGTCACCTCCCGGCTGCTGCGCGCCTGGGCGGCCATCGCCTACGCCTTCCTGCCCGCCACCACCGGCGCCCTGGCCGGCGGCCGCATCGGCACCGCCGTCCTCGCCGTGCTGCTGCCGCTCATCGCGCGCGCCGGCCTCGCCGCGAGCGGCCTCACCAACCGCTTCGGCGCGCGCGGCAGTTGGCGCGCCACCTGGGCGTACGCGCTGCTGCTGACCATCACCACCGCCTTCACGCCGATCGTGTGGCCCATCGCGCTGCTCCTCGGCATCGGCGTGCTCGTCCTGCGCCGCGGCGACATCGTCGCCCACGCCCTGCGCTTCCTCACCCAGCTCGGAACCCCGCTGCTGGTCCTCGCCCCCTGGTCGCTGACCCTGCTCCCGACCGGCTTCTTCAAGGAAGCGGGCCTGGCGTACGGCCCTTCCGCGGCCTCCGCGTCCGACCTGCTCGGCGCCAGCCCCGGCGGCCCCGGCACCGTGCAGGGCCTGATGCTCCTCGGTGTCGTCCTCGCCGCCCTCGCCGCGCTGCTGCGCTCCGAGCGGCAGCTGGCCGTCCGAGCCGCCTGGGCGGTCGCCCTGGTGGCCCTCGTCTTCGCCGTCCTGTCCAACAGGTCCGCCTGGGCCGGACCGGCCACCCTCGTCTACGGCATGGCCCTGCTGGCCGCCGCCGCCCTCGGCGCCGACGGCGCACGCGCGCGTGTGGCCGAGCAGAGCTTCGGCTGGCGCCAGCCCGTCGCCGCCCTGATCGCCTTCGCCTGCGCCGCGGGCCCGCTGCTCGTCGCCGCCGGCTGGATGATCCGGGGCGCCGACGGCCCCGTGGAGCGCCGCGACCCCACCCAGGTGCCCGCGTTCGTCGCCGAGGACTCCGCCACCGGCGACCGGGCCCGCACCCTGATCCTGGACAGCGACTCCACCGCGCGCGTGCGCTACTCCCTGGTCCGCGGTTCCGGTGCCCGTATGGGCGACGCCGAGATCAGCGCCGCCGACGGCGGGGACACCCGGCTGGACAAGGTCGTCGCCAACCTCGTGGCCGGCTCCGGCGCCGACCAGGCCGACGAACTCGGCGGCTTCGCCGTGCGCTACGTCCTCGTCCACAAGGGCGCGCCCCGCGACATCACCCGCGTGCTGGACACCACCCCCGGCCTGACCCGGCTCAGCCAGCAGCACGGCAGCGCCCTGTACCGCGTCGACCGGGAGGTCTCCCGCGCCACCATCGTCCCCGCCGGCGGCTCGGGCACCGCCCAGCCGGTCACCGCGGGACCGGTGGAGATCCACACGACCGTCCCCGCCGGTTCGGGCAGCCGCGTCCTGCGCCTGGCCGACACCGCCTCCGACGGCTGGACCGCCACCCTGAACGGCAAGCCGCTCACCCGCACCACGGTCGACGGCTGGGCCCAGGGCTTCCAACTGCCCGCCGACAGCGGCAGGCTGGACGTCACCTACACCGCCCCGCTCACCCACACCGCCTGGCTGTGGGCCCAGGGCGCGCTCGCCGTCGTCCTGGTCGTCCTCGCCCTGCCCGGCCGCCGCCGCGACGTCGACGACGACCTGCCCGAGGAGGAGCCGCTGCCCGCCCAGGCCACCGCCGGCGAGGGCCGCCGCGCCCGCCGCCTGCGCGCCCAGGCCGAGGAACAGGCCGCCGACGAGCAGCCGGCCGCACCCCCGCTGCCGCAGGAGCCCCCGGCCGCCGTACCGCACCAGCAGTCCTACGACGACTGGGACCAGGACTCCTACGCGAACACCGGATACGCGGGCTACGGAACCGACCAGTACCAGACCGGCACCCCCTACCAGCCCTCCGGCTACGACCAGCAGGCGTACCCGGCCGCCGACCCGTACCAGACGGGCCAGTACGACCCGTACGCCTACGGCGGCACGGCCGCCCAGACGCCGTACGACCCGACGGCCTACCAGCAGGGCTACGACCCGGCGTACGACCCCGCCCAGCAGGGCTACGACCCGGCCCAGCACCCCCACGGCACCGGCAGCGAGCGCCCCGACGGGAGCCAGCAGTGAACCGCACCACCCTGTCCCTGATCGCCGGCACCACCGCGCTGGCCGCCGTCACCGCGTTCGCCGCGCTCGACGGCCCGTCCGCGTCCGGGGCCGCCGCCCCCAGGCCGGCCGCGAACCTGCCGGTGCAGCGCACGAGCCTGCTGTGCCCGGCGCCGAGCATCTCGGACATCGCCGACACGGCGTACACGTCGTTCACGCCCGTCACCCGGTCCACGCCGAGCACCGGCAAGGCCCAACTCCAGGCGGCGGACGAGCAGACCACGGACGGCACGGACAACTCCCGGGGCGGCAAGGGCTCCAAGGCGTCCAAGAGCGGGAAGAAGACGGCGGACAAGCCGGTGCTCACCCCCAAGGCACCGGGCACACCGGTCACCGGGGACACCTCCGGCGCCGACGCGCCCGCGCTCATCGGCACCGCCGACGGGAAGTTCGCGCCCGGCTGGACCGTCCAGGAGACCACCGAGGTCGCCGCCGGCACCGGCCGCGGCCTCCAGGGCGTCAACTGCACGGCCGCCGACACCGACTTCTGGTTCCCGGGCGCGAGCACGGCCGGCAGCCGCACCGACTACGTCCACCTGACCAACCCCGACGACTCCGCAGCGGTCGTCGACATCGAGCTGTACGGCAAGGACGGCGCGATCAAGTCCCCGCTCGGCGAGAACCAGACCATTGCGCCGCACGCGAGCAAGCCGATCCTGCTCTCCACGCTCACCGACGAACAGCAGGCCGACCTGACCGTGCACGTCAGCGTGCGCAGCGGCCGGGTCGGCGCGTCCGTGCAGGCCCTGGACGACAAGGCGGGCGGGGACTGGCTGGCCGCGGCCGCCGACCCGGCCGGCAGCCTGGTCCTGCCCGGCATCCCGAAGGACGCCACCGACGTCCGCCTGATCGCCTTCACGCCGGGCGGCGACGACGCCGACCTGAAGGTCCGCCTGGCCTCACCGGACGGCCTGATCACCCCGGCGGGCAACGAGACCCTGCACCTGAAGTCGGGCATGACGACCACGGCCGACCTCGGCGCCGTGACCAGAGGTGAGGCGGGCTCGCTCGTCCTGACCCCCACGGACCAGTCGATCCCGGTGGTGGCGGCCCTCCGGGTGGTGCGGGGCAAGGGCGAAAAACAGGAGACGGCCTTCATCCCGGCCACCGCCCCCGTCGGCACCCGCGCGACGTCGGCCGACAACAGCGCCAAGGGCACGACCCTCGCCCTGACGGCGCCCACCGCCACAGCCACGGTGAAGGTCACCGCCTCGGCGGGCAGCGAGGGCGGCACGGCGACGACGAAGACGTACACGATCAGATCCGGCACGACGCAGAACGTCCCGGTCCCCGCCCCGGCCGGCCTCCAGGGCACCTACGCCCTCACCGTCGAAACCGTCTCCGGCGGCCCGGTCTACGCCTCCCGCACCCTCACGGCCACCGAGGCGCAGATCCCCGGCTTCACCATCCAGAACCTGCCGTACGACCGGGGAATGGTGGCGGTACCGAAGACGACGGAGGACTTGTCCATCCTGCAGAAGTGAGGACCGGCCTGTCGGCCCCCACGGAGCCCCGAACAACCAGGCCACCGGACCGCCCCCCACCCGGCAGCGAGGTGGGGGGCCTTCCAGCAGACCCTGCGACGCCGGGATGATCCAAACGAGAGGGCCTAGTCCTCTCCGTACCGCGGATCCACCGTCTCCGGAGTCAGCCCCAGCAACTCGGCCACCTGCTCCACGACCACCTCGTGCACCAGCGCGGCCCGCTCGTCCCGCCCCTTCGTCCGGATCTCGACCGGCCGCCGGTACACCACCACCCGCGCCCGCCGCCCGTCCCGCGCGGGAACGACCCCGCCCAACGGCACGGCCTCATCGCTCCACGCCTGCTCGTCCCGCCCCTCCAGCCGGGGCACCTCCAAGACGAGGAAGTCGATGTCGGCCAGCTGCGGCCACCGCCGCTCAAGACGGTCCACGGAGTCCTGCACCAGATCCGCGAACACATCGGCACGGCTGGCCGCGAGCGGCACCTGCGGCGGTGCGATCGGCCCCCGCATGCCCCGCCCGTGACGATCACGGCGACGGGGCCCGGGTCCGGTGGCACGAGGCGGTACACGGTTGTCCATCACTGGGGAAGCGTAGTCCTCGCACGCTCCGCCCGCCCGGCCCCACACGGCAACCCGCTCGCCCCCCACGACGACCCGCCCCCTCCCTTCCCCCCCACGGCAACCAGCCACTTCCCCCGGACCGACCAGCACCCGCCGCCGTTCAGCCGCCGCCGATCGGCCCATTCCCCTCCGATCGGCTGCATCCACCCGCGTGTCGCAGGCTGACCATTCCAGCCAACGAATGGCGCGTTTCCGTGACCCTCCAAGACCGGCGAACTCAAGGCGATTGACGGTATATGTGCCAAACCGTGACCGTACCGAGTGCCGCCCCAAACCCGCCGAGGACCCGTCCTCGCAGGTCAACAAGGTCCCCCCGAAGGGGTGTGTGGGACGTTTCACACCACGACACAGTGGAGTGACGTGGTGGGGAGTCGTCGCGGCCCGCTCAAGAGTGCGGTACCGTCCAACGTCGTGAGCCCTGTACGTCGCTGTTCGCGCACCGCCTGCGGCCGACCCGCCGTCGCGACGCTGACGTACGTCTACGCCGACTCGACCGCGGTCCTCGGCCCGCTCGCCACCTACGCCGAGCCGCACTGTTACGACCTGTGCGCCGAGCACTCCGAGCGCCTCACCGCCCCCCGCGGCTGGGAGGTCGTACGCCTCCTCGACGGCTCCGCTCCCGCGCGGCCCAGCGGAGACGATCTGGAAGCGCTTGCCAACGCCGTACGCGAGGCGGCCCGCCCCCAGGAGCGGGCGGCCGAGGCGGGCGGCGGAGGAACCCGTACGGCCGACCCCATGGAGGTCGCCCGCCGCGGCCACCTGCGAGTCCTGCGCTCCCCGGACAACTGAGCCACCCACGCCATCCGCCCCCGCGGGCCCCCTCGCGGTCACGACTGGGCGTCCACCTGGTGTCCGCACACCTCCCCCTTACCCCCAACGGGTAGTTTGTGGGCACCCATAGGACTTTCAGGAGGGTTGGCCGTGACTGCTGATCTGTCGCAGATCGTGAAGGCGTACGACGTACGCGGAGTGGTCCCGGACCAGTGGGACGAGTCACTGGCCGGACTGTTCGGCGCCGCCTTCGCCGAGGTGACAGGAGCGGCGGCGATCGTCGTCGGCCACGACATGCGGCCCTCCTCCCCGGGGCTGTCCCGCGCCTTCGCCCGCGGCGCGGCGGACCGCGGTGTGGACGTCACCGAGATCGGGCTGTGCTCGACGGACCAGCTGTACTACGCCTCGGGCGCGTTGAACCTGCCCGGCGCGATGTTCACCGCCTCCCACAACCCGGCCCAGTACAACGGCATCAAGATGTGCCGCGCGGGCGCCGCCCCGGTCGGCCAGGACACCGGCCTCGCGCAGATCCGCGAACTGGTCGAGCACTGGCTGGAGTCGGGCGCACCGGAACCGGTGGCCCAGCCGGGAACCCTGTCCTCGCGGGAGACGTTGGACGAGTACGGAGCGCACCTTTGCTCCCTGGTCGACCTGACCTCCATCCGCCCCCTGAAGGTCGTGGTCGACGCCGGCAACGGCATGGGCGGCCACACGGTCCCCACGGTCTTCGCCGGCCTGCCCCTGACCCTCGTCCCGATGTACTTCGAACTGGACGGCACCTTCCCCAACCACGAGGCCAACCCGCTCGACCCGGCCAACCTCGTGGACCTGCAGAAGCGTGTCCCCGCGGAGGGCGCCGACCTGGGCATCGCCTTCGACGGCGACGCCGACCGCTGCTTCGTCGTGGACGAGAACGGCGACCCGGTCTCCCCGTCCGCGATCACCGCGCTGGTCGCCGCCCGCGAACTGGCCCGCAACGGCGGCAAGGGCACGATCATCCACAACCTGATCACGTCCCGCACGGTCCCGGAGGTCGTGAAGGAGCGCGGCGGCACCCCGGTCCGCACCCGCGTCGGCCACTCCTTCATCAAGGCCGAGATGGCCCGCACCGGCGCCATCTTCGGCGGCGAGCACTCCGCGCACTACTACTTCAAGGACTTCTGGAACGCGGACACGGGCATGCTGGCCGCCCTGCACGTCCTCGCGGCCCTCGGCGGCCAGGACGGGCCCCTGTCCTCCCTCGTCGCCCAGTACGACCGCTACACCGGCTCCGGCGAGATCAACTCCACGGTCGCCGACCAGTCCGCCCGCCTCGCCGCGATCCGCACCGCGTACGAGGGCCGCGCCGACATCACCCTCGACGACCTCGACGGCCTCACCGTCGCCGCTGCCGACTGGTGGTTCAACGTCCGCCCCTCCAACACCGAGCCGCTCCTGCGCCTCAACGCGGAGGCGAAGGACGAGGCGACGATGACGAAGATCAGGGACGAGGCCCTGGCGATCATCAGGGGGTGATACCCGGGCCTTCCAGCCGACAGTTCCCGGTGGCGGGTGGCCGGTGGGCAAAAGCCGGGGTCCAGGGGGCGGAGCCCCCTGGGCGGCACGTGAGCCCAGCTCAGCCCGCCCACCAGCGGTACGCTGACCACCGGCCAGAGAACCAACCCTCGAAGGGACACCCCATGCCGCTCGAAGCCGGCCTCCTGGAGATCCTCGCCTGCCCGGCCTGCCACGCCCCCCTCACGGAGCAGGACACCGAGCTGATCTGCACGAGCCAGGACTGCGGCCTCGCCTACCCCGTCCGCGACGGCATCCCGGTCCTGCTCGTGGACGAGGCCCGCCGCCCCGAGTGACGACGCCCTTGACGTCGTAGACAACCTGCACAGGACCCCCGGCGATCGGAGGCTGCCGCCCATGCTGGACGAATCGCTGCTCGACACCCCGGAGGGCCTCGCCGAGGCCGACCGCCGGGGCCTGCTGCGCGGTGCCGCCGAGGCCGGCGCCCGCGTCCGTACCGCCGCCCGGCACGCCGCCGAGGCCGGCGTCGGCGATCTCAAGCCCGACGGCCGCCCCCGCGCCGTCCTCATCGCCGGCCCCGGCGCCGCCGCCACCCACACCGCCGACCTCCTCGGCACCCTGGCGGGCGTCGGCAGCCCCGTGGTCCGTCTGGCGCCGATCGGCGTCGCCCCGGCCGCGGGCGCGCTGCGCTGGGAACTGCCGGGCTGGGCCGGCTCCGTCGACCTGCTGCTGATCGCCACCCCGGACGGCACCGAACCCAGCCTCTCCCTCCTCGCCGACCAGGCCTACCGCCGCGGCTGCTCGGTCGTCGCCGTGGCTCCGCCCCGTACCCCGCTCGCGGAGGCGGTCGCCGGCGCCCACGGACTGTTCGTACCGATGGCGACAGCACCGTACGACCAGGAGGAACCGCTCGCCGCCTCCTCCTCGGGCGTCTTCTGGGCGCTGCTCACCCCGCTGCTCGCGCTGCTGGACCGCGTCGGCCTGCTCAGCGCCCCGCCGGAGGCCCTGGAGAAGGTCGCCGACCGCCTGGACCACGTCGCCGAGCGCTGTGGCCCCGCCATCGCCACCTACAGCAACCCGGCCAAGACACTCGCCGCCGAACTCGCCGACGCGCTCCCCGTGGTGTGGACGGAAGGGACCTCGGCGGGCCCCGCCGGGCGCCGTTTCGCCGCCGCCCTCGCCGAACTCGCCGGCCGCCCCGGACTCGTCGCCGAACTCCCCGAGGCGCTCGCCGCGCACAGCGCCCTGCTGGCCGGCCCACTGGCCGCCAGCGCCGACCCCGACGACTTCTTCCGCGACCGCGTCGAGGAACAGCCCGCGCTGCACGCGCGCGTAGTGCTGCTGCGCGACCGCCCGATCGGCGGCTTCACCGCCGCGCCCGCCGCCCGCGACCTGGCCCTCAGCCACGACACGCCGATCAGTGAACTCGAACCGGAGGAGGGTGGCGATCTGGAGGCCCTCGCGGAACTGATCGCCGTCACGGATTTCGCCGCTGTTTACCTGGCGCTCGCTTCGGGGGCCTGATCTTTGCTCCGGGCCGGCCGACCCGCGCCCACCACCAGCACGGCAACCGGCTCGGCCGCAGGCGCCGGCTGAGCGCGTACTACGGAGACAGAGAAGACACATGGACCGCCTCGACAACACCGTCCGCCCCTACGCCTGGGGATCCCCCACCGCCATCCCGCACCTGCTCGGCGTCGAGCCGACCGGGGAACCGCAGGCGGAGATGTGGATGGGCGCACACCCCGGAGCCCCCTCGCGCACCGCGCGCGGGACACTCGTCGACGTCATCGACGCCGACCCGGAGCGCGAGCTCGGCCCGGAGACGATGGCGAAGTTCGGCCCCCACCTGCCCTTCCTCTTCAAGATCCTCGCCGCCGGCGCCCCCCTCTCCCTCCAGGTGCACCCCAACCTGGAGCAGGCCAAGGAGGGTTACGCCGACGAGGAGCGCCGCGGCATCCCGGTCGACGCCCCGCACCGCAACTACAAGGACGCCAACCACAAGCCCGAACTGATCTGCGCCCTCACCGAGTTCGAGGGCCTGTGCGGCTTCCTCGACCCGGTCCAGGCCGCCGACCTGCTCGACGGACTCGGTGTCGCCTCCCTCAAGCCGTACGTCGACCTGCTGCACGCCCACCCCCAGGACGCCGCCCTGCGCGAGGTCCTCACCGCGATCCTCACCGCCGACCCGGAGGACATGGCCCGGACGGTCACCGAGACCGCCGCCGCCTGCACCCGCCTCGGCGGTGCCTACGCCCCCTACGCCGTCCTCGCCCACCACTTCCCGGGCGACCCCGGCGTCATCGCGGGCATGCTGCTCAACCACGTCCGCCTGCAGCCGGGCGAGGCCCTGTTCCTCGGCGCCGGTATCCCGCACGCGTACATCAGCGGCCTCGGCGTCGAGATCATGGCCAACTCCGACAACGTCCTGCGCTGCGGCCTGACCCCCAAGCACGTCGACGTCCCCGAGCTCCTGCGAGTGGTCCGCTTCGAGGCGGGCGACCCGGGCGTGCTGCGCCCCGAGGCCTCCCCGGACGGCGAGGAGGTCTACGAGACGCCGATCGACGAGTTCCGCCTGTCCCGCTACGTCCTCCCCGAGGGCGGCACCGCCCACGACCTCACCCTCGCCACCCCGCAGATCCTCCTCTGCACGGCCGGTTCGGTCCGCGCGGGCGAACACGAGCTGCAGCCGGGTCAGTCGGTCTTCGTCCCGGCCGCTGAGAAGGCGGAGATCTCGGGCGCGGGCACGCTCTTCCGTGCCACGGTGATCGTTTGACGGGCATATGGATATCCGCCGCTGTGATCGTATGACCGGGGTTGTGGATACCTGACGCATCGGGGCCCGGCCGGGCTGCAAGAATGGCCCACCGGCAAAGGCCGGGCAAAGCCGGAACACGCCATGAGGCGACGACAAGGTCGAAGGGACAACGCGGACACATGAGCGCGTCAGGCGGTACGAAGGCGATCGTGGCGGCACTCGGCGCCAACCTCGCGATCGCGGTGTCGAAGTTCGTGGCGTTCGCGTTCAGCGGCTCCTCCTCCATGCTCGCCGAGGGCGTCCACTCGCTCGCCGACTCCGGCAACCAGTTCCTGCTGCTCATCGGCGGCAAGAAGGCCCAGCGCGAGGCGACCCCGCAGCATCCCTTCGGCTACGGCCGCGAGCGGTTCATCTACGCCTTCCTGGTCTCGATCGTCCTGTTCTCCATCGGCGGCATGTTCGCCATCTACGAGGGCTACGAGAAGATCAGCCACCCGCACGAACTGGAGAACTGGTACTGGCCGGTGGGCGTCCTGGTCTTCGCGGTCATCGCCGAGGGCTTCTCCTTCCGCACGGCCATCAAGGAGTCCAACGAACTGCGCGGCAGGCTGTCCTGGGCGCAGTTCATCCGCCGCGCCAAGGCCCCCGAGCTGCCCGTCGTCCTGCTGGAGGACTTCGGCGCGCTCATCGGCCTGGTCCTCGCCCTCCTCGGCGTCGGCCTGGCCGTGCTCACCGGCGACGGCCTGTGGGACGGCATCGGCACCGTCTGCATCGGCGTCCTGCTCGTCCTGATCGCTCTGGTCCTGGCCGCCGAGACCAAGTCGCTGCTGCTCGGCGAGGCGGCGGGCCTCGATGTGATCAGGAAGATCGAGGAGGCGACCGTCGACGGCGACACCGTCACCCGCGTCATCCACATGCGCACACTGCACCTCGGCCCCGAGGAGCTGCTGATCGCCGCCAAGATCGCCGTCCAGCACGACGACACGGCCGCCGAGGTCGCGAACGCCATCAACGCCGCCGAGGCCCGCATCCGCGCCGCCGTCCCCATCGCCCGCGTCATCTATCTCGAGCCGGACATCTACAGCGAGGCCGAGGCCGCCAAGGGCCCGGACCCGGAGGCAACCCCGGGCGGCCCGAACCCCCACACAACCGACCACTGACCCGACCCCGCAGGGTCACCACGTTCCACCGCCCTACACACCAGGGCGTGCGGGCCGTGGACCAGAGCGTGCGGGTCCCCCGGCCTCCTGGGCCGGGGGACCCGCACCTGTTTGCTCACTTCACCGGACGCACCACTCACCGACTGAGCGAACCGAGGGGAACAGCCGGACTCACCGGACTTCGCCGAGGGCGTCGAGCACCGCCCCCTCGTCCGGGGCAGCGAGCAGCCGCTCCCGGAAGCCGGGGTCCACCAGCTTGCGCGAGAGCAACGCGAGGATCCGCAGATGCTCGTCGCCCGCGGCCGCCTCCGGTACGGCGATCATGAAGACCAGCCGGGCCTTCGTACCGTCCAGCGAACCCCACTCGACCCCCTCGGCCGACCGGGCGAAGCCGACGACCGGCGCGGTCACCGCGTCCGTCTTGGCATGCGGAATCGCGATCTCCTCGCCGAGCCCGGTCGTCCCCTGCGCCTCGCGCCGCAACGCGGTCGCCACCAGCTCGTCCACATCGGCGACCCGCCCGCTCCGGGCCAGCAGTTCCGCCATCTCCCGGATCGCGGCGTCCTTGTCCACCGCTCCGAGCGCGCCCCGCACGGTCCGCTCATCGAGATACCCGGACAACACTTCGGCCCGGCTGCCCTCAGCCGCGCTCTCCCGGTCCGCCGAGACAGGCATCGGGCTCCCCGGGCCGCCCCCTGAAGACTCTCCCCGCTGCCCGGGCACAACGACCCCAGCTCCCGCACCCGCAGGCGACGCACCGGCACCGGCGGAGGCGGCACTCGTACCCGCCACAGCCGGTGAGGCACCCCCACCCTCCGACGACGCACTCGCACTCGCCGCCGGCGAGGACCCCCCACCGGTCGGGCCACCCCCACCCGCCGACGATTCCTGCACGGACGGTGCGGACGAGAACTCGATCCCCGCCACCTCCGAACCCGCACCCGCAGACTCCCCGGCAGGAACCCCCCGCCCCCGACGCCCACTCACATCAACCATCGTCACGGTCGCCAACGCGGTGACCACCGCCCCGATCACCACGGCCACAAAGAACATCGGCACCCCGGTCACCGCGCCCAGCACCGCCACGATCGGCCCCCCGTGCGGCACCGCATCCTTCACCCCGGCCAGCCCCGCCACCGCACCGGCCACCGCACCACCGAGCATGTTCGCCGGAATCACCTGCGCCGGCCGCGCCGCCGCGAACGGAATCGCACCCTCCGAGATGCCGAAACACCCCATGAACAGCGCCGCCAGCCCCGTCTCCCGCTCCTGATCGGTGTACAACCGCCGGCGGATCAACGTGGCCAGTCCCTGTCCCAGCGGCATCACCGGAATCGCCGCGGCACACATGCCCATCACCGTCTGGTTGCCGCTCGCGATGAGCCCCGCACCGAACAGGAACGCCGTCTTGTTGACCGGCCCGCCCATGTCGAACGCGATCATCAGCCCCAGAATCGCGCCGAGCAGAACCGCACTCGTCCCCGTCATCGCGCCGAGCCAGCTCGTCAGGTGCTCGAACACCCACGAGATCGGCTTGCCGATGACATAGATGAAGAACAGCCCGAGCGCCGTCGTGGCCACGATCGGGATCACGATGATCGGCATGATCGGCTGCACGAACCTCGGCACCCGGACCTGCTTGATCCACAACACCAGGTACCCGGCGAGGAACCCGGTCACGATCGCCCCGATGAAGCCCGCGCCCGCCTTGGAGTCGTAGAGCGCCCCCGTGTTGGCGATCCAGCCGGCGATCATGCCCGGCACCAGCGCGGGCCGGTCGGCGATGGCGTAGGCGATGTAGCCGGACAGGATCGGGATCATCAGCTGGAAGCCGATCCCGCCGATCGCGTTGACGTGCGCCCAGAACGTGCCGTCCGGAATCACATAGCCCTTGGGCGTCGCATGCCCGCCGAGGGCCAGCGAGACTGCGATCAGCAGACCACCGACGACGACGAACGGGATCATGTACGACACGCCGTTCATCAGTGCCTTGTACACCGGCCCCCGTTCCTTGCCGCCACCAGCGCCACCGCCACCGCCACTGGCGGACCCGGCGGCCGAACCGCCCGCGGCCCCGCCCGGCGCGTACACCGGCGCCGACCGCACCCGCTCGATCAGCTGCTCGGGATGGCGGATGCCCTCGGCGACCCCGACCATCAGCACCCGCTTGCCCGCGAAGCGGCTCAGATCGACGTCCTTGTCGGCGGCGACGATGACGCCGTCCGCACGTCTGACATCGTTGTCATCGAGGACGTTCTCGGCCCCGATCGATCCCTGGGTCTCCACCTTCATCTCCACGCCACGGCTCGCCGCGGCCTGTGCGAGCTTCTCCGCCGCCATGTAGGTGTGCGCGATGCCGGTCGGGCAGGCGGTCACCGCCAGCAGCTTCACCTGCCGCCGCGCATCATCGCGGCCATCCGTGGAGGGAGGGCCGGCCGGACTGGTCACGTCGATCTCCTAACGCCTTCGTCGCACGAGGCGCCGTTCCGGGCACCCCGCGAGCGGAACCGGACGGCCCCGGTTCCCCTGCATCCTGCACCACCCCGCCCCGGCCCAAAGAGGTGAAAGTCCCTGTTCATACCGGTCTGTGGGCTCCCGTTCCACGGTTTCCGCGCCCCCGCCGGCCCGCTCCTGCCCCCGCGCCGCACCCCGAAACCGCCTCCCGGGCTGTCCGGACCGGCCGGAGGCGGACTGGGGCCGACCGGGTCGTCCGGTGTAGCTTGGGACGGAGCCAGACGTCGCTGCTGATGGCGGTCGGGCGGCCCCCCAGCGGGCCGGCCGAGGGAGAGAGGGCCTCCGACGGACTGCGCTGCGCGTACGTGGGCATGCCTGTGTCCTCTTTCGGGCACCTCTGTGTCCGCCGCCGCGCAGACCAGCCGTACCCACCTCGACCCAACCCCGAGGAGCAGCTCGCAATGACGACTGTCGACAACCGACAGGACTTCAAGGTCGCCGACCTCTCCCTGGCCGAGTTCGGCCGCAAGGAGATCTCCCTCGCCGAGCACGAGATGCCGGGCCTGATGGCGATCCGCAAGGAGTACGCCGAGGCGCAGCCCCTCGCCGGCGCCCGTGTCACCGGCTCCCTGCACATGACCGTGCAGACCGCCGTCCTCATCGAGACCCTGGTCGCCCTCGGCGCCCGGGTCCGCTGGGCGTCCTGCAACATCTTCTCCACCCAGGACCACGCCGCGGCCGCGATCGCCGTCGGTCCGAACGGCACTCCCGACGACCCGCAGGGCGTCCCGGTCTTCGCCTGGAAGGGCGAGACCCTGGAGGAGTACTGGTGGTGCACCGAGCAGGCGCTGACCTGGCCGGACAGCCCCACCGGCGGCCCCAACATGATCCTGGACGACGGCGGTGACGCCACCCTCCTCGTCCACAAGGGCGTCGAGTACGAGAAGGACGGCAAGGTCCCCTCCGTCGACACCGCCGAGTCCGACGAGCACCGCGTCATCCTGGAACTCCTGCACCGCACGATCACGGACGGTTCGCAGAAGTGGACCCAGCTGGCCTCCGAGATCCGTGGCGTCACGGAGGAGACCACGACCGGCGTCCACCGTCTGTACGAGATGCAGCGCGACGGCGTCCTCCTCTTCCCGGCGATCAACGTCAACGACGCCGTCACCAAGTCGAAGTTCGACAACAAGTACGGCTGCCGCCACTCCCTGGTCGACGGCATCAACCGCGCCACCGACGTCCTGATCGGCGGCAAGACCGCGGTCGTGTGCGGCTACGGCGATGTCGGCAAGGGCTGCGCGGAGTCCCTGCGCGGCCAGGGCGCCCGCGTGATCGTCACCGAGATCGACCCGATCTGCGCCCTGCAGGCGGCGATGGACGGCTACCAGGTCACGACCCTCGACGAGGTCATCGACAAGGCCGACATCTTCATCACCACGACCGGCAACAAGGACATCATCATGGCCTCGGACATGGCCAAGATGAAGCACCAGGCGATCGTCGGCAACATCGGCCACTTCGACAACGAGATCGACATGGCCGGCCTCGCCAAGATCCCCGGCATCGTCAAGGACGAGGTCAAGCCGCAGGTCCACACCTGGACCTTCCCGGACGGCAAGAAGATCATCGTGCTGTCCGAGGGCCGCCTGCTGAACCTGGGCAACGCCACCGGCCACCCCTCGTTCGTGATGTCCAACTCGTTCGCGGACCAGACCCTGGCCCAGATCGAGCTGTTCACCAAGCCCGACGAGTACCCGACCGGCGTCTACGTGCTGCCCAAGCACCTCGACGAGAAGGTCGCCCGCCTCCACCTGGACTCACTCGGCGTCAAGCTCACCAAGCTGCGCCCGGAGCAGGCCGCGTACATCGGCGTGGAGGTCGACGGCCCGTTCAAGTCGGACCACTACCGCTACTGAGCCGGCGACCGCGCAGTCCCGCCCGCCGGGGAGCACACCGGTGCACCGCCGCGCTCCCCGGCAGCAGGCCCTGACGAGACAGGCCCCCGCACCCCCGTGCCGGGGGCCTGCCCCTTTGACTGGTCCTGCCCGTGACCGGTCCTGCCCGTCAGCCCGTCAAGACCCCAGGACCCCCATGCCCCGCGGCCGCTATTCGCTCCACGATCCGCACGATCACACCCCCCTCGCCGAAGAACACTTCCAGTGCGCCCCCGGACCGTCCGGCTGGCGCTATGTCTCCCGGGTGACCAGCCCCGCCGGCGATCACCGCGGCTCGGTCGACCTCGCCCTGGACGACCTCGGCCGCCCCATCCGCCTGGAACTCCACGCGGGAGGATGGCAGGTGCGCGGCGCCGCCCTGGACGGTGTCACCTGGGTTCGCACCGACCCCACCGGAACCCATGCCACCGAAGGCAATGTGCGCGCCCACGCCTTCACCGGCACGTCCCCCGCGTTCCTCGTCGCCACCGCCCGTCTCCTGCGCCTCACCCCCTCGTCCGACGCGACCCGCGTGCGCCTGGTCGCCTTCACGGACCCGGTCCTCGCCCCCCGCACCGTGGACCAGTCCTGGGCCTTGGTGAACAGCGAAGCACACGCCACTGACAACGGCCCCCTGACCGTGGACGAATACCAGGTCACAGCCCTGGACACGGGCGAACGGCACACCGTCCACCTCGCCGGCGACGTCGTTCTGGCCGCGCCCGGGATCGAGCTGGAGGACCTCCAGTCACCGCCGTCGACGTTCGACTGAGACGCCGGACCGCCGAGACCGACGGGCCCGCGTACACCGGGGCGGAAACCTTCCCGAACGACGGCGGAGACGAGACCACCGCAACGGCGGCTGAGCGGGCCTCGTGCTACGCCGGCGGTGCGAAACCGGTGGCCGGCCGGTCGGCCTGAGGCGCGTTCCGCGCAGGTTCGGCCGACGGCACGACCGGAGCCTGCGGATGCAGGGCCCAGTCCTGCGGCTGATCGGGCCGACCGGGATCCTGCGGCGACCGGGCCGCCGCGGAAGCGGGCGGCTGATACGCGGCCGCCGCGCCAGGCTGGGCCCCGGGCGGAGCGGATCCAGCGGCGCCGAACGCCTGCCGGGCCTCACGCGACTGCCGCTCGTGCATCACCGCCGCCAGGAACACGGCTGCCGGCAGATCCTGCGGCACCGACGCGCTCGTCCACGTCGCGACATCGGCCGCGAGACGCTGGGCCATACCCAGCGAGACCTGCGGATCGAGCTGACCCATCCGGGTCAGGTACTGCCGAACCGCAAGCCACAGCCCGTCGGGCACCGCCGACAGGTCCAACTCGGCGAACCGCCCCGCGAGCCACGGAGGCGGCGGCGGAACGAAGGCGGCCCGGCCGGCCGGTATCCGCTCCCGTACGACCAGGGTGCCTGCGAACACGTCCCCCAGTCGCCGGCCTCGCGCCGACACCAACGAGGCGACACAGGCGATCACACCGAACGTCAGCAGGATCTCGACCACACCGATCGCGCCTCGCACCAGCGCGTGCCGGAACCGGATCGGCCCGCCGTCGTCCCGCACCACCCGCAGCCCGAACGCCAGCTTCCCCAGCGAACGCCCGTGACTGAGCGTCTCCACCGCTATGGGCCCGCCGACCAGCACGAGGAGAAACGTCGCGATCGACAGCGCCACCTGCGCGGCCTCGTCCAAAGAAGCGGTCGACAGCACCACCGCGATGCTGACGACGACGTACGCGACCATGGCGACCACGAGGTCGAGCAACACGGCCAGCGCCCTGCTCGGCAGCTTGGCCGGCCGCAGTTCGAGCGCCACCGCCTCGCCCGTAACCAGCTCACTCACGCCCGTCGTCCTTCCCTGATCTGCCCCCGGAAGCGCAAGTCTGCCAAGCTGTGGGCGCATCGCGCCTCAGTACGACAAGCTGATCGCGATCGTGAGCATCCGCGACTAGCCGTCGACGACCAGCCGAGGAGCAGGCAGACCCGATGGACCTGGACGTCTTCGTCTCCGTGCACCGAGCCGAATGGGACCGCCTGGATGCCCTGCTCCGCCGCCGGCGCCGCCTGAACGGCGCCGAAGCCGACGAACTCGTCGCCCTCTACCAGCGCACCGCCACGCACCTCTCCCTCATCCGGTCCAGCGCCCCGGACCCGCAGCTGACGGGGCACCTCAGCCAACTGGTGGCACGCGCGCGCAGCGCCGTCACCGGCACGCGCCGCGCCTCGTGGCGTGACGTCACACGCTTTCTGGGGCAGGGCTTTCCTGCCGCGGTCTACCGCGCTCGCCACTGGTGGGTACCCACGGCACTGGTCTCCACGGCCATCGCGATCCTTCTGGGCTGGTGGATCGGCACCCACCCGGACGTACAGTCGTCCATCGCCGCGTCCAGCCAGCTGCGCGAGCTGACCCGGCCCGGCGGGGAGTACGAGACGTACTACTCCAGCCATCCCGCGGCGGCCTTCGCCGCCCAGGTGTGGACGAACAATGCCCAGGCAGCCGCGATGTGCCTGGTCCTGGGCGTCTTCCTGGGCCTGCCTGTCCTCTGGATCCTCTTCGAGAACATGCTCAACCTGGGTGTCGGCTTCGGCCTGATGTCCTCGGCCGGCCGCCTCGACACGTTCCTGGGACTGGTTCTTCCCCACGGCCTGCTCGAGCTCACGGCCGTCTTCGTTGCCGCCGGTACGGGACTGCGCCTGGGCTGGACACTCATAGACCCCGGCCCCCGCACCCGGCGCGCCGCTCTCGCGGAAGAAGGACGCTCGGCCGTCGGCATGGCGATCGGCCTCGCCCTGGTCCTCTTCGTCTCCGGCGCCATCGAAGGCTTCGTCACCCCGTCCGGCCTGCCCACCTGGGCCCGCATCGGAATCGGTGTCCTGGCCGAGCTGGCATTCCTGACGTACGTCTACGTCCTGGGCGGCAGGGCGGTACGGGCAGGTGAGACCGGCGATCTTGAAGCGGCGGACCGCAGCGCCTCGGTCCCCACCGCGGCCTGATGTGCGTTTGACCCCTGTGAGCTGCTAGTCTCCTCTTCGCCCCGCAAGAGCCGTTGACACGGATGGCGTGGGGAGGTAGATTCAAACAGTTGCCTGGAACTGGACAAGTTCACAGGTCGTCGTTAGACTCTACGAGCTTCCCGAGAAAGTCGAGACCGACATCTCCGAGAAGCACCTCCCGATTAATCGGAAATGAACGGCCGGTCAGACCGGCCAAGAACTTCTGATAAAGTCGGAACCGCCGGAAAGGGAAACGCGGAAGCGGGAACCTGGAAAGCACCGAGGAAATCGGATCGAGAAAAGATCTGATAGAGTCGGAAACACCGAAGGGAAGCCCGGAGGAAAGCCCGAGAGGGTGAGTACAAAGGAAGCGACCGTTCCTTGAGAACTCAACAGCGTGCCAAAAATCAACGCCAGATATGTTGATACCCCGTCTCCAGCATCTGCTGGGACGAGGTTCCTTTGAAAAACACAGCGAGGACGCTGTGTGCGAGGGGATTATTCCTCCTCTCGCACCGCTCTCGTGGTGTTCAACCGGATTACCGGTAAACATTCACGGAGAGTTTGATCCTGGCTCAGGACGAACGCTGGCGGCGTGCTTAACACATGCAAGTCGAACGATGAAGCCCTTCGGGGTGGATTAGTGGCGAACGGGTGAGTAACACGTGGGCAATCTGCCCTTCACTCTGGGACAAGCCCTGGAAACGGGGTCTAATACCGGATACGAGCCTGAGAGGCATCTCTCGGGTTGGAAAGCTCCGGCGGTGAAGGATGAGCCCGCGGCCTATCAGCTTGTTGGTGAGGTAACGGCTCACCAAGGCGACGACGGGTAGCCGGCCTGAGAGGGCGACCGGCCACACTGGGACTGAGACACGGCCCAGACTCCTACGGGAGGCAGCAGTGGGGAATATTGCACAATGGGCGAAAGCCTGATGCAGCGACGCCGCGTGAGGGATGACGGCCTTCGGGTTGTAAACCTCTTTCAGCAGGGAAGAAGCGAAAGTGACGGTACCTGCAGAAGAAGCGCCGGCTAACTACGTGCCAGCAGCCGCGGTAATACGTAGGGCGCAAGCGTTGTCCGGAATTATTGGGCGTAAAGAGCTCGTAGGCGGCTTGTCACGTCGATTGTGAAAGCCCGAGGCTTAACCTCGGGTCTGCAGTCGATACGGGCTAGCTAGAGTGTGGTAGGGGAGATCGGAATTCCTGGTGTAGCGGTGAAATGCGCAGATATCAGGAGGAACACCGGTGGCGAAGGCGGATCTCTGGGCCATTACTGACGCTGAGGAGCGAAAGCGTGGGGAGCGAACAGGATTAGATACCCTGGTAGTCCACGCCGTAAACGGTGGGAACTAGGTGTTGGCGACATTCCACGTCGTCGGTGCCGCAGCTAACGCATTAAGTTCCCCGCCTGGGGAGTACGGCCGCAAGGCTAAAACTCAAAGGAATTGACGGGGGCCCGCACAAGCGGCGGAGCATGTGGCTTAATTCGACGCAACGCGAAGAACCTTACCAAGGCTTGACATACACCGGAAAACCCTGGAGACAGGGTCCCCCTTGTGGTCGGTGTACAGGTGGTGCATGGCTGTCGTCAGCTCGTGTCGTGAGATGTTGGGTTAAGTCCCGCAACGAGCGCAACCCTTGTTCTGTGTTGCCAGCATGCCCTTCGGGGTGATGGGGACTCACAGGAGACCGCCGGGGTCAACTCGGAGGAAGGTGGGGACGACGTCAAGTCATCATGCCCCTTATGTCTTGGGCTGCACACGTGCTACAATGGCCGGTACAAAGAGCTGCGATACCGTGAGGTGGAGCGAATCTCAAAAAGCCGGTCTCAGTTCGGATTGGGGTCTGCAACTCGACCCCATGAAGTCGGAGTCGCTAGTAATCGCAGATCAGCATTGCTGCGGTGAATACGTTCCCGGGCCTTGTACACACCGCCCGTCACGTCACGAAAGTCGGTAACACCCGAAGCCGGTGGCCCAACCCCTTGTGGGAGGGAGCTGTCGAAGGTGGGACTGGCGATTGGGACGAAGTCGTAACAAGGTAGCCGTACCGGAAGGTGCGGCTGGATCACCTCCTTTCTAAGGAGCACTTCTTACCGGGTTCGCTCGGTCAGAGGCCAGTACATCGGCGAACGTCCGATGCTGGTTGCTCATGGGTGGAACGTTGATTATTCGGCACAGTCTGAATGCCTCCTGTTAGTACTGCTTCGGCGTGGAACACAGAGAAGGCGGACGGATCGTGTCGGGCACGCTGTTGGGTGTCTGAGGGAACGAACTTTCCTCAGTCGCCGGCCCCAGTGCACTCGGACCTGTTGGTTCGGGGTGATGGGTGGCTGGTCGTTGTTTGAGAACTGCACAGTGGACGCGAGCATCTGTGGCCAAGTTTTTAAGGGCGCACGGTGGATGCCTTGGCACCAGGAACCGATGAAGGACGTGGGAGGCCGCGATAGTCCCCGGGGAGTCGTCAACCAGGCTTTGATCCGGGGGTTTCCGAATGGGGAAACCCGGCAGTCGTCATGGGCTGTCACCCGCTGCTGAACACATAGGCAGTGTGGAGGGAACGAGGGGAAGTGAAACATCTCAGTACCCTCAGGAAGAGAAAACAACCGTGATTCCGGGAGTAGTGGCGAGCGAAACCGGATGAGGCCAAACCGTATACGTGTGAGACCCGGCAGGGGTTGCGTATGCGGGGTTGTGGGATCTCTCTTCTGTCGTCTGCCGGCGACAGGACGAGTCAGAAACCGTTGATGTAGGCGAAGGACATGCGAAAGGTCCGGCGTAGAGGGTAAGACCCCCGTAGTCGAAACGTCAGCGGCTCGTTTGAGAGACACCCAAGTAGCACGGGGCCCGAGAAATCCCGTGTGAATCTGGCGGGACCACCCGCTAAGCCTAAATATTCCCTGGTGACCGATAGCGGATAGTACCGTGAGGGAATGGTGAAAAGTACCCCGGGAGGGGAGTGAAATAGTACCTGAAACCGTGTGCCTACAAGCCGTGGGAGCGTCGGAACGTGCTTGCACGTTCTCGTGACTGCGTGCCTTTTGAAGAATGAGCCTGCGAGTTTGCGGTGTGTTGCGAGGTTAACCCGGGTGGGGAAGCCGTAGCGAAAGCGAGTCCGAA